>NZ_FOFD01000003.1:0-600000 GCF_900110865.1 Natrinema salaciae | reverse complement strand
CGGACGTGATTCGTGTTGGGGACCAGTAGCGCGCCGATGAACTTCTCGCCGTCGCCGACGACCATCGCCTGCTCGACGACCTCGCTGGCGGCGAAGGCGTCCTCGATCGGACCGGGCGCGACGTTCTTCCCGGTCGAGAGGACGATGATCTGTTTCGCACGGTCGCGGAACTCGAGGTAGCCGTCGGGTCGGAGGTGGACGATGTCGCCGGTGCGGAACCACCCGTCCTCGGTAAACGCGCCCTCGGTTGCACCGGGCTTGTTCCAGTAGCCCTGCGTGACGTTCGGCCCCTTGACGAGGAGTTCGCCGACATCGCCGGGGTCGTCGTCGAAGGCCGACTGATCGGCGACGCTCTCGTCGACCCGCAGGTCGACGTTGACGAGCGCCGGCCCGATCGTTCCGATCTTCGTCGCCTCGGGCGGGTTGCTCGTGACGACCGGTGCGGTCTCGGTCAGGCCGTACCCCTCGTAGATGGGGAGCCCCATCGCGTGGTAGAGCCGACAGAGCTCCGGCGAGAGGCTCCCGCCGCCGCTGATGAGGAACTCGATTTCGCCGCCGAGCGCCTCGCGGACCGTCGAAAAGACGAGTTTGTCGGCCAGCGCCTGCTTCGCTTTCAGGATCGGGCCCGGCGAGTCGGTCCGCTGGTACTCGACGCCGACGTCGGTCGCCCACTCGAAGATTCGCTCTTTCGCGGCCGATTCGCTGGCCTGCTCGCGGATGCCGTCGTAGATCTTCTCGTAGACGCGCGGAACGCTCGTGGCCGCCGTCGGACTGACGGTGCTGAAGTCCTCCTGGAGCGTGTCCGGACTCTCCGCGTAGGCGACGCAAGCGCCGCTCGCGAAGAGCACGAAGTGGCCGGCCGTCCGCTCGAAGACGTGTGCCAGGGGCAGGTACGACATCGCCAGCGATTCGTCGTCCAACACGGGCACGTCGTCGGGCTTGTCCGGCCGCGGGCCGACGCGCTTCCGAATCCCGTTGACGTTCGCCCGGAAGTTCCCGTGGGTCAACTGCACTCCCTTCGGCTGGCCCGTCGTCCCGCTCGTGTAGATCAGGCTCGCCAGATCGTCAAGTTCGGTCTCGTCGATCCGTTCCTCGTAGCGCTCGAGGTCGAACTGCTCCTCGCCGATCGCGTAGACGTCGCCGAGGGTCAGGACGTCGTCGCGGTCGTCGTAGCCGTCGAGTTCGTCCATCGAGACGATGAACTCGAGGTCGAGATCGTCCTCGACGGCGACGACCGTCTCCAGGAGCTCTTCGTTCTCGACGACGACGCCGTCGGCGTCGGGGTCGTCGAGCAGGTACCGGACCTGGTCGGGCGAGGAACTCGTGTAAACGGTCGTGACGACCGCGCCGGCACCCAGCAACGCGAAGTCCGATTGGGCCCACTCCATGCGCGTGTTCGAGAAGAGCCCGATTCGGTCACCCGTTTCGACGCCCAGTTCGCGAAAGCCGGCCGAGAGCGTCCGGACGATATCGCGCATCTCGGCGTAGGAGAGCGTCCGATACTCGCCGGGGGTCGCGGCGGGAACGACCGACTCGGTCAGCGATCGGTCGTAGATCCCACCCTTGTACTTCTGTGCTGGCCGATTCGCGTTGCGCTCGGCCGAGTCCTCGAACAGCCGCGCGAGCGTCGTCTCCCCGATTACCTCGTCCTCGTACTCTCGTTCGGCATCCCGCCAGTTCATACACCTGTGAGAGTTGCTCCCGTGCGATAAAACGTGATGAAACTGGTTTCGTATATGGTTGCGTTTATCACGCACACTCGAGGTGCCGAGCACGACGCAGACGGCCGAAGTCGGCCTCGCGGCCGAACCGGACGTCGATCGCCGCACCGACGGCGGGCCCGCCGCGACGCGGCAGCCGACTCGCGTTCAGTCCCGGCGATCGAGATAGCCCAGAACGCCGCGGGTGTTCAGCCTCGCTTCGGCGCTCGCTTTCTCCTCGCTCCAGACG
The DNA here is from genome assembly GCF_900110865.1 of Natrinema salaciae. Taxonomy (NCBI): domain Archaea; kingdom Methanobacteriati; phylum Methanobacteriota; class Halobacteria; order Halobacteriales; family Natrialbaceae; genus Natrinema; species Natrinema salaciae. Next base: position 598,050 of record NZ_FOFD01000003.1, on the reverse strand, counting down.
TCGCCCATCTCGGTCACCTCGGCGAAGTGGTCGACGACCGCCTCGTCGTCCTCGAGTTCCGCCCGTTTCCGGTCGACCGCAGCCACCCATTCCTCGAGAACGGTCGCGTACTCCTCGAGGGCCCGTTCGACGTCGTCGCCCACGTAGCGCGGTCCGAAGTGGGGGTAGCAGAACACGTCGGGATCGATCGCTTCGAGGGTCTCGAGGTCGTCGAGACACTGCTCGAGGTCGAAGTTCGACGGCGGCGACGTTTCCCTGATCGCCTCGATCCGGGGGACCCAGATGCCGGCTGCGTCGGCCACGAAGACCGCGTCGTTCGCGGGATCTTCGAAGACGACCTGATGGGGGGCGTGGCCGGGTGCGCCGTGGACGCGCAGTTCGTGAGTGCCGAGATCGACGACGTCGCCGTCTTCGATCTCGACGAGTTGCTCCCTGGGGACGGGCTCCGGTTCCACGTAGTACTCCCACTGCTCGCCGACGGCGTTTTTCGTCCCCGCGATCAGCCGCGAGGGGTCGGCCATGTGATCGGCACCGATGGCGGGAACGTAGACGTCGGCGTTCGGACAGTCCGCGGCGAGAAAACCGGCACCGCCGGCGTGATCGAGGTGGACGTGTGTCAGTGCGATGACCTCGAGCTCGTCCCGATCGATGCCGACGTCCGCGAGCGCCTCGCGGAGCAGGTCGTAGTTGGTGCCGATGCCGGTATCGACGACGGCCGGGCGATCGTCGTCGAGGATGTAGACGGCACCGTACTCGCGGGTGTCGTACATCCCGGTATCGAGGTAATAGAGGTCCGAACAGTCACCGGCCGTGACTTCGCGAACGTCTCCGACTTCCATATCGGTAGCCCGTTATGGGACGGGATAAAAGCTCGCGTCGCGGCGACTCGACGCGATCGAATCGGGTGAGGAGCCGTTACAGCCTTTACGCACGGTACTCATTTGTACAGTAGATGACTCGAACCGTCTGCGAGCACCTCCTCTCTCTCGATCTGCGATGAGTCTCGATACGTCTGGCCGACTCCGTTTGCGACCGTCCGTACCGGGGCTCGAGCGGCGGCACCTCCCGCGGGTTCTGAGCTGGTTCGGCGGCCTTTCGGCCGCGGTCTCCGTCGGCTGGATGATCGCGTTCACCGCAGTGCTCGAGGTCCCCGGCCTCCTTCTCAGCATCGCGTTCGTCACCGGTCCGGCTCTCTGGCTGATCTGGGGCGGCTACCGACTCGAGCGAAGCGAGATCGACGCGAGTCGATACGCCCGGATTCTCCAGTGGTGTTTCGGCAGCACCGTCGGGTTTCTGGCCGTCAACCTCGTGACGATGGTCTACTTTCCCTGGTACAACCTGGCGGGGAACGTGGTCTGGGCCCACTTCTCCGTCAACGCGGGCGCAGTCGGCGGATTCACCGTCGGCTACGTCGAAGCGCAGGCCATCCACCGCGAAGTCGAGGCGGCGGCCGACACCGTCCGCGCCGAACAGCTCGAGGACCAACGCGAGCTACTCACCTACCTGAACGATCTCCTGCGACACGAGGTCCTGAACTCCTCGCAGATCATCGGCGGTCACGCGTCGCTGCTGCGGACGGCGTGTGACGACGACCGGGCTCGCGACCGGCTCGAAACGATCGAACGAGAGAGCGACGAGCTCATCGCCGTTATCGAGAACGTGCGGGCGATGCTCGACGCGAACAGGGGACCGCAAACCCACGCCACCGTCGATCTCACCGACCTGCTGACCGCGGAAATCGAGGACTGCCGCACCCGGTTCGACGACGTCGAGATCGAGGCCGAGCTGCCGGATGCGGCCCCCGTGTGCGGAAACGAGGGCCTGACGTGGATCTTCTCGAACCTGCTCGAAAACGCCGTCGAGCACAACGACGGCGCGGTGCCCCACGTTCGCGTCACCGTCGACACGACGCCCGAGAGCGTCACCGTCAGGGTCGCCGACGACGGTCCGGGCATCCCCGACGCGGATAGCGGAACGCTGTTCGAACGAAAGTCGAACAATCACGGGCTCGGGCTCTACCTCTCTCGCATCCTCGCGAACAGGTACGGTGGGACCGTGGAACTCGCCGAAACCGGGCCGGACGGCAGCGTCTTCGCTGTGCGGCTGCCTCGCGCGTCCGCTGTCTGTCCGCGTGACGCCGACACGGACCGCGACTGACGGCGCTCAGTACTCGTCGGCCGACTTCCACTCGCCGATTCCGGACGGGTCGAGGTGGACGTGCGCGTCACCCACGTCGTCGAGTCCGCGCAGGCGATCGACCAGTTCCGACTCGACGTCGTGCGCCTCCCGGAACGGCAGGTCGCCGTCGACTTCGACGTGAACCTCGACCTCGAGGACGGTCCCGTCGTAGAAGACGGTCAAGTCGTGGACGCCCTCGACGGCCGGGTGGCGGCGCAACAGGTCGGTAATCTCGGCGCGTTTCTCCGTCCCCGGCGCGGCGCCGATGAGGTAATCCACGTTCTCCCTGCCGATCTCGACGCCCTGGTAGACGACCAGCAGGCTGACGAGTCCCCCCGCGATGGGATCGAGTACCGGCACGTCGACCAGTACACCGAGGACGCCGACGATAGCGGCGACCGACGTGTAGATATCGTTGAGGCAATCCTTCGCGAGCGCCGCGAGCGCGGTCGACTGCAGGGACTCGTTGATCCGGACCGTGTAGTGGTAGACCAGATACATATCCGCGATCGAGAAGCCGAGTGCCGCGAGTAGCAGGGGGCTGAACTGAATATCGGGACCGGCGACGAGTCCCTCGGCGGATCGGTAGAGCAAGTTCAATCCGAGCAGTGCGATCACCGCACCGACGAACAGCGCCGTCAGGGGCTCGATTCTGGTGTGACCGTGCGGGTGCGTATCGTCGGGTTCGTCGAACGCGCTCCGACCCCAGACGAGGACGACGACGCTCGCGACGAGGTCCGCAACCGAGTGGGCCGCGTCCGCGAGCAAGGCCACGCTCCCGAAGACGTATCCCGCCGCCCCCTCGGCGACGATCTTGACGACGTTACCGAGGACGTTCGCCCACGACGCTCGCGCGAACGCGCTCCGACCGCCGTCCGCGGCAACGTCTCCGGACATGAATCGGTTTAGAGGCAGTCTAACCTTGGGTCTTTTCCTTCCGTTTCGTGGTCCGCGGCGTCACCGTGGCGCGACTTTCGCAACGCTCATCTCGATCCTGTGAGAACGCCCCCGCAACCGGGCGATGGGGCCCGCCCGATCCAACCGCCGGAGGAACGCCGGACCGCGGCTGGCACCGACGCCAGCACGGGCCGAGCGTCGATCGGCTGACGGTCCCTACCTGCCCACCCAGCCATGGCAGACGCTCACCCGCTCGTTCGGCTCGAGACGCTCGCACTGATCGCTGTCGGCGGCTTCGCCGGCTCGAACCTCCGGTTCTTTGCGATGGGGCTGCTCCCGGACGTGGCGTCGATCGTCCTCGTGAACGCGGCGGGGAGCGCCGTCCTCTCCGTCCTGGTCTACGAGGCCGAGTACGCGGGCCTCCTCGGATCGCGGACCCGGCTCGTCTTCGCGACGGGGTTTCTCTCGTCGCTGACGACCTACAGCACGTTCGCGCTGCAGACCGCGCTCGCGTCGGCACCGCTCGCGACGCTCGGCATCGTTGCCGCCAACTACGGACTCGCACTCCTCAGCGTGCTCGGAGGACGAGCACTGGCGCGCCGGGTCGGTAGTCCCCACACGACGGACGGTGAGACGGCGTGAGTGTGACCGCTGCACTGCTCGCGGCCGTCGTCACCGTCGATCCCGAACCGGCCCACGTCGTCGGCACCGGCGGCGCGATCGGCGCAGTCCTCCGATACTGGGTCTCCCAGCGGGTCGCTCGGGTCTCGAGCGAACGACTCCCGCTTGCGACGTTCGCGGTCAACGTCGTGGGCAGTTTCGTCTTCGGTCTCGCGGTTTTCGCGGGCGCGGGCGAGTCGACGATCGAACTGGTCGGAACTGGTATCTGCGGCTCGTTTACGACGTTCTCCTCGTTTTCGGTCGAGACGGTCCGGCTGTACGAGCGCGGCGATCGGGCCCTCGCGGTCGGGAACGCCGGGGCCAACCTCGCCTGTTCGCTCGCGGCGATCGGCCTGGCCTGGGGACTCGTCGCCGTCACCCCCCTCTGAGAACGCACATCCGCCCGACACCCGCCCGAACGACTCGATCGAAACACGTTAACGATCGCTCACGAATGATAGCAACCCGCACGGCTTCGCGCGATCTGCTCGCGTTCGACCCGCGGTAGGTTTATGCCTGGACATCGTTAGACGATGCTATGGAGGCTCGCCAAGAGGCGTGGCGTATCTACCGCGAGTCACTCCCGATTCTCGCGGTCAGCCTCGTCGGCGGGATCTTCGCGGGATCGGTCCTCGGCTCGGAGGGGATGACCGAGGGATTCGAGCGGTTTCCCGGACTACTGCTGTTGCTTCCCGCCTTTCTCGCGACCCGGGGGAACGTCTACGGCGCGATGGGGGCGCGCATCTCGAGCGGACTGCACCAGGGGATGATCGATCCGGAGTTCTCGTGGGACCGGCGGCTGGTCAACGCCGTCGGGGCCTCCTTCGTCAACGGGATCAGCATCTCGATCGTCATCGCCGTCCTCTCGTGGGGCATTCTGCAGGTCCTCGGGCGCGAGTCGGCCAGGCTCGTCGAACTCGTCGGGATCATGCTGGTCTCCGGCGTCCTCACCTCGGTCACGCTGATCTTCGGGCTGCTGGCGCTGGTCTTCGCGAGCTACGAGTACGGGCTCGACCCCGACAACCTCATCGGGCCGATCGTCACCACGCTGGGCGACATCTTCGGCGTCGTCTTCCTCTTCGTCGCGATCACCGTCGTCGGAGGTGTCTTCTGATGGCGGCGGCGGACCCCGACGACCCGCTCGACACCTGGTCGATCAGCAGCATCGTCGGCACCATGTTCCCGATCCTGCTCGTCCTCTCGCTACTCGAGATGGGGTCGGGCTACGTCCTCGAGGAACTCGAGGAGACCTACCTCGGAAATCCGACGCTGCTCGTGCTCGTCCCAGTGATGATCGGCATGGGCGGCAACCTCGGCGCGATTCTCTCCTCGCGGCTCTCGACGCGGCTCCACCTGGGACTGCTCGAGTTCGATCCCCGGGACGAAGTGCTGTGGACCAACGTACTGGCGATCATGGGACTGGCGGCGACGATCTTCTCCGCGCTTGGCGTCGCGGCCTGGGTCGTCGGCCGGGTCATCGCCGAACCGATGGCGTTGCTCGATCTCATGCTCATCTCTGTGGTCAGCGGCATGTCGCTCGCCGTCCTCGCGATCGTCCTCAGTCTCGTCGCGACCTACGTCTCCTACACGCAGGGGCTAGACCCCGACGACACGACGATCCCCGTCGTCACGAACGTCTGCGACATCCTCGGCGTGATCGTCCTCTCGGGGGTCGCGATCGTCGTGCTGAACTGAGCGCCGGCGCTCCGGCGGCCTCGAGTGGATTCGAACTACCGGCCTACCGGCGTCCCAACGGACGGAGATCGCGGTCTCCCGTCGTGTCTACACTGTGTGACCGGAGCCACGTACCGAGCAGGACGGCGACGTCCGTGCGGTACCCGACGACGAGCCTCGCGGCTACGCCGATGCGAGTTCCCGGAACGCCGCCGCGGCCGTCCGGGTCCCCTTCGAGATGAGCACGTCGCCGCCGCGCAGTTCGGCGTCGGCGTCCGCGACCAGCAACCACCCCTCGCCCGGCCGGCGGATGGCGATCACGGACATCGTCGACTCGGCGTCGGGAACGCCCGCGGTCACCGCGGTTCCGTCGAGGTCGCTCCCCTCGGACACCTCGACGCGGGTGATGATCTCGTCGCTCTCCTGGACGGCCACGTGGACGACCGGGTGGACCTCGATATCCCGGAGGACGCCCTCGCTGATCTCGATCGCGGCGTCGCTGATCCGCTCCGTGCAGTTGCCAAGCTGGATCAGCCCGCGCAGGACGACCGGGTCCGCGGCATCGGCGGCCGCCCGGAGCGTCCAGGCCTCGAACCGCGACTGCATCGCGTCGACCTCGACCTCGAGATTGCGGACCTCCTCGGCGAGCTCCTCGCTGTCGAACAGCACGCTGCTGTAGGCCAGGTCGACCGCCAGTTCGGAGAAGTCCTTCATGTGAACGATCGTGTCTACGGCCCGCTCGAGGTCGTCGATGTCGGGCATCTCGGCGGACGGTGCCTCGTAGACCTCGCCGGTAATCGTCTCGCAGACGTCGCCGATCGCCGACTCCGGGCCCCGGAGGAGCGCGACGTCGTCGGCCTCGATGCGGGTCGTCGGCCCCGGGTTGAGCAGCCAGTCGTTGCCCCGCCGAAGCGCGATCACGCGTACGCCGGTCTCCGACTCGAGGTCGATCTCCTGGAGCGTCCGCCCGGCATAGGGCGACTCCGAGTCGACGATCCCCCGCAGGAGTGCTTCGGCGGCCTCGGGCAGCGCCGCCCGCATCGCTTCGGGCAGCCCCATGTCCTCGAGGACGATCTTCGCGATGTCGCCCGCGGCGTCGCTGATCCCGTCCGCGGCCCCGACGATCCCCAGTACCGGCGCGAGCTGTTCCGCATCGGCCGGTTTCCGGGCGGCCATCAGCAGGCTCATCCGCGCGCGGAGCTCGAGGACATCCATCCGCTCTTCGAGTCGGAGCACCTCCGTCGCGAGCTGCTCGCTCTGGTGGAGGACGGCCGAGTACGAGAGGTCGATCAACAGCTCGGCGGTGTCTTTCATCTCCACCAGCACGTCCTTGACGCTGACGGGCTCGTACTCGATCGGGGCCGACGACGTCTCGCCCTCGAGCGGATCCATACCTCGAGAGAGGCGGGCCCGCGGAAAAAGGGTTTCCCGCCGACGGTCTCGGTGGGTGCGCGACGCGGGCGTTCTCGAGCCGCCCGCCGCTCAGTGAACGCGGCCTTCCGACACGGTTTTGCCCGGGCGCAAAGAACGCACGAGCAATACCAATGATCGACCGGACTTATCTGCGCGAGAATCCCGACGAGGTACGCGACGCCCTCGAGAACCGCGGAGCCGACGTCGATCTCGACGAGTTCCTCGAACTCGACGAGCGCTGGCGGGAACTGAAGGCCAAGGGCGACGACCTGCGCCACGAACGCAACCAGATCACCAAGAAAATCGGCGAGTTCGTCGCCGCTGGCGAAGACGAAAAGCGAGAGGACGCCATCGAACAATCGCGAGAACTCAAAGCCAAGATCGAGGACGTCGAGAGCGAGGGCGCCGAACTGGAGGAGAAACTGCAGAAGCGGTACCTCGAGATTCCGCAGATCCCCCACGAGAGCGTCCCGCTGGGGCTCGACGAACGGCACAACGTCGAGGACCGACGCTGGGGCTTCGACGAGACCCGCGAGCTGCCCGACGAAGTCACTCCCCACTACGAACTCGGCGAGGAACTCGATATCATCGACGAGGAACGCGCCGCCAAGACGACCGGGGCCGGCTTCTACTTCCTCAAAGGCGAGGGCGCACAGCTCGAGCACGCCCTGATACAGTTCATGCTGGATATCCACCGCGAGCAGGGCTACGTCGACCTGTTCCCACCGATTCCGGTCAAGAGCGCGTCCATGCGCGGTACCGGCCAGTTCCCGAAGTTCGCCGACGACGCCTACCGACTGGGCGGCAGCAACGAGGAGGAGTACGACGACGACGACCTCTGGCTCTGCCCCACCGCGGAGGTGCCGGTCACCAACATGTACGCGAACGAAATCCTCCTGCAGGACGACCTCCCCCTCAAGCACCAGGCCTACACGCCGAACTTCCGGCGTGAAGCCGGCGAGCACGGCACCGAGACGCGGGGCATCGTCCGCGTCCACCAGTTCAACAAGGTCGAACTGGTCAACTTCGTCGAGCCCGAGGAGAGCTACGACCGCCTCGAGAACCTCCTCGAGGAGGCCACGGACGTCCTCGAGCGACTCGGACTCCCCTACCGCATCCTGGACCTCTGTACCGGCGACCTGACGTTCGCCAGCGCCAAGACCTACGACATCGAGGTCTGGGCCCCCGGCGACGACATGGACGACGGCCCCGAGGAAGGCGGTCGCTGGCTCGAGGTCTCCTCGGCCTCGAACTTCGAGGCCTTCCAGGCCCGCCGCGCCGGCCTTCGTTACCGACCCGAGCGCCACGAGAGCGCGGAGTACCTGCACACCTTGAACGCCTCGGGGCTCGCGATCCCGCGCGTGATGGTCGCCATCCTCGAGTACTACCAGAACGAGGACGGCACGGTGACGATTCCCGAGCCCCTGCAGCCGTACATGGGTGGGAAGGAACTCATCGAGGGCCACGAGAAGGTCGGCGAATCGGCGGTTGGTGCGGGCGAACGGGAGTAACGCCTCGTCCCGCCACTGGGAGTGCCGTCGCAGACGCGGCGGCCCCGCACGGCGATCTACTGAGACGTTCGATCATGTATCTCGGACTTCACCAGAAAGCGGTCATCGCGGCCGTCGGGCTGCTATTTTGCGTCCTCATACTGGTCATGTTCCCGTGGTGGCTCGGGATCTTCGCGCTCATCGCGATGATCCCGTTCTTCGGCAAAGTCCTGTTCGTGTGACCGGAACCGACGGTGAGAGATCGACGGGCGAGAACCGACCGAGTCGGATCGACGGCGAGCGAGCCGACCGTCGACGGGTGCGACTGCTGGATGCATCTCGTCGGTGAGATCGGTCTCCGCTGTACCGCCGCCGTGGAAGAAACGAGTTCGAGAAGAACGCAGTCCCGTCGGTCGACCGAGACCGATTAGATGTAGTCGATACTCGGCGGCAGCTCGAGCTTCATGCCCTTGCGCTCGCGGATCTCCATGATCTTGTCGCGCTGGAGCGAGTCGGACATGACCTCGAAGCCGGCGTTCTCGGTGTTCCAGGAGGCGCGGCCCTCGGTCGCGGAACGGATGTCGGACGCGAAGCCGATCATCTCGCCGACGGGGGCGATCCCCTCGACGACCATGAGGTCGCCTTCCTGATACATGTCGTCGACGCGGCCACGACGGCCCTGGATCTCGCCGGAGGCGGCACCCATGTGGTCGTTGGGCACGTCGATGCGGACGTCCTGCATCGGCTCGAGCATCTTGATCTGGCCGTCGATCAGCGCCTTGTGGACGGCTTCGCGGGTCGCGGGGATGACCTGTGCCGGACCGCGATGGATGGTGTCCTCGTGGAGACGCGCGTCGTGCAGGCGGATGAGCGAGCCCTGCACCGGTTCGTTGGCCAGCGGACCGTTGTCGAGGGCCTCCTCGAGCCCCTCGATGACGAGTTCCATCGTCTCGTTCAGGTGCTGGATCCCCTTCGTGTCGTCGATGAGGATGTTCGTCCCGTGCATGTGCTCGACGTTCTGGGACGTGTCCTTGTCCATGCCGGCCTCCTGCAGGGCCTCGCGGCGGTCCTGCTCGGGCATGTCCATCGAGGCTTCGCCCCGGTGGATCGTCTCGACGATCTCGTCCGCCATCGGTTCGATGGAGATGTAGAAGCGGTTGTGGCGGTTGGGCGAGATACCCTCGACCTGATCGCTCGCACGCTGGGGCTGTTCGCGGTAGACGACGATCGGTTCGCCGGTGTTGACCGGAATGCCCTGATTCTTCTCGATGCGCTGGGTGATAACCTCGAGGTGGAGCTCACCCTGTCCGGAGATCAGGTGTTCGCCGGTGTCCTCGTTGATGTTGATCTGGATCGTCGGGTCCTCCTTGGACACTTGGCGAAGGGTCTCGATCAGCTTCGGCAGGTCGTCCATGTTCTTGGCCTCGACGGACTTCGTGATGACCGGCTCGGAGATGTGCTCGATCGACTCGAACGGCGTCATCTCGACGCTGGAGACGGTCGAGCCGGCGATGGCGTCCTTGAGGCCGGTGACGGCGGCGATGTTCCCGGCGGGAACGGCATCGACTTCCTCGCGCTCGCCGCCCATGTAGACGCCGACGGACTGGATGCGGTTCCTGCCCGCAGTCCCGGAGACGTACAGCTCCTGGCCCTTCTCGAGGGTGCCCGAGAAGACACGGCCGCTGGCGACTTCGCCCGCGTGGGGGTCCATCGCGATGTCGGTGACCATCAGGACGACTTCGCCGTCCTCGTCGACCAGCCGCATCTGCTCTGCGAGTTCGGACTCGTCGTCGCCACGCCAGACGCGCGGAATACGACGGGGCTGGGCGTCGATCGGGTTCGGGAAGTGCTCACAGACCATGTCGAGCACGACGTCCGAGAGCGGCGTCCGCTCGTGGAGCTCCTGGCGCTTGTCCGAGCGCTCGAGGTCCATGATTTCGCCGAAGTCCATGCCGGTTCGCTGCATCGACGGCATGGAGACGCCCCACTTGTACAGCGCGGAGCCGAAGCCGACGGTCCCCTCTTCGACGGAGACTGTCCAGTCCTCGACGTCGTCCATGTCCTCGGTCATGCCGCGGATGAGTTCGTTGACGTCACGGATGACCGAGAGAAGACGCTCCTGCATCTCCTCGGGTCCTTCCTGCAGTTCGGAGATGAGGCGGTCGACCTTGTTGATGAACAGGGTCGGCTTGACGCCCTCTCGGAGCGCCTGCCGCAGCACCGTCTCGGTCTGGGGCATCGCGCCCTCGACTGCGTCGACGACGACGAGCGCACCGTCGACGGCGCGCATCGCGCGAGTTACGTCGCCACCGAAGTCGACGTGGCCCGGCGTGTCGATGAGGTTGATGAGGTGGTTCTGGTCCTCGTACTCGTGGGTCATCGAGACGTTCGCCGCGTCGATGGTGATACCGCGTTCCTGTTCGTCTTCCTCGGTGTCCATCGCGAGCTGCTCGCCGGCGGTGTCCTCGGAAATCATGCCGGCACCAGCCAGCAGATTGTCGGTAAGGGTCGTTTTTCCGTGGTCAACGTGAGCGGCGATGGCGATGTTCCGGATGTTCTCCGGGTCGTCCATCAGCCGTTCGCACTCCTGGACGATCTTTTTTCGTCGGCCCATATATCCCCCATTACCGCCAGCGGGGTCAAAAGGGTAGTGTTTCGTCGCCGCCGGAATTCGTCGTCTTTCCCCGTCCGAGCGCCGGAAAGTCACGTTTGCGTGAGTGAATACCACGCAGTTAATCGCCGCATCGGCTCGTCGGTACGACGGCCGTGTCTCTCCGCCACGCAGACCGGTCACCGCAGAATCGTATCGCCCACCCGCTCACCCGCCCGGACCGGGCTCCGGGAACGTCGCCGCACGGTCTCGAGTACCGGCGGTCCGCCACCGCGTTCTGCGCAACTGTCCGCAGCCGTCACTGTAATAGCGCTGGAAGCCTTGATACGTACCAGCATGGATATCCGCGTTCAGGGACCGGGTCCAACCGCACCATTTCTCAGCGCCCGGGACCTCTTCGAGACCGAACACGACCTCTCGCTACCGGTCCACGTCCAACTACGGGACGACCCCGACGAACGGACCTGGGCGGCCCACTACGACGACCGCCACGTCCTGAACATCTCGCGACAGGCCGCCTCGAGCGCCATGGCCCGAGAACTCGCACTTCACGAGTTCGCTCACATGGCCCGACACGAACAGCAACACCCCTCGCACATCCAGTCCACCGAAGAAGTGCTGTATCTCGCGCTGGCCGGCAAGAGCGTCGAACGGCGCAAGCTCTCCCACTGTTACCAGATCGCCAACCACATGAAAGACATCTACGCCGACGATATCACGCTCTCGGTCGGGCCCGGCGAGAAACTGCTCTCCTTTCTCGAGTCGAGTCTCGCCACGGCGGTCGCCGACCGGCCCGGAACGCCGCCCCGACCGGGACTCCAGCGGCTCTCCACGAACGCCGATCCCGATATTACGGCGGTGAACGCGGCCTTCGCGCTGGCGCTGGCCGAACGACACGATCTCGTCGACGAGGACCACCGGCTGTACGACCTCGCACACGCGGCCGCGATGGACGCCCCGGAGGTCGACTTCGACGAGTTCAAACGTCGGTTCCGGGAACTCGCGCGGGAACCCGATACGAGCGCCTACCGGCAGGTGCTCGTCGACGCGACCCGATCGTACGTCAGCAACGAGGGCCACGCCGCGGACTGAACCGACGCCCGCCGCGTCGCGATCCGCAGACGGCCGGACCGAGACGGTCAGATACCTGACTACCGCGCCCGCAGATCACTGCCCGACGCGGTCGCCGCTCGAGGCGGGCGGATGGCGTCCACCCACCCGAACGTTTATTGTTTGAGAGAGTAAATTCGTGGAACATAACGTGATGCTCTCGGGAATGGATCGCTCGAGGACGAACGGGGACGAGTTCTCCGACGAACTCTCGCGGATGAAGCGGCAGGGAGCGAGCGTTCTCGTCGTCGGTTCCGTTCGACCCGACCAGCGACAGGACGCCTGCCGACGACTCATGGGCTGTGCGACCGATCGGGCCCGACGACGCGTCCTCGTTTCGACGACCGACGGGCCACATCCCGTCTTGCGGTTCGTCGACGACATCGGCTCCGAGCGGCTCTCGGTCGTCAGTTACGACCCGCAGCGGCGTGACGTCACCGCGGGCAGTACGACACCGGGTCCGTCCATCGAGACGGCAGCGGCGGTGTCGCCGACCGAGGTCGACACGCTCACCGACCTCAGTCTCGCCATCTCGAGCGCGATAGACTCCTTCGAGGCCGACGCCGACGCGCTCACGCCGGGCGACGTCCGCGTGGGAATCGACTCGCTGCGGCCGCTGCTCGAGGAGTACGGCAAACAGCGGCTGTTCAAGTTTCTTCACCTGATCAACGGGCGAACGCGCGGCATCGGTGGACTGGCTCATCACCACCTCTCGGTCGAGCGGGACGCCAGAATCGTGCCGACCCTGTCGCCGCTTTTCGACGTGGTCGTCGAACTCCGAGAACGGAACGGAAACCCGCAGGAACGATGGGTGATCGACGACGGCGCGCAGTCTTCCGGGTGGCTCTCGATCGATCGGGAGTAACGACCCGCCTTCGGCCCACCCTCGGTTCGACTCGAGGGGCGGGCGGCTCCGCGTCGTCACCGTCGCCGACAGCCTCGAACGCGTCCTCGAGCGATGGCCGCTCGATCACGACGTCCGCGACAGTCGATGGCAGGTTCGGCGCGGGGATTCACGCGTTCACATCCGGTAGCGTCAAATACTCAGTAGAGAACGACGCCAGCGTCGCTTTTCAGTAACGTTCGAATCGCGGTTCTGAACCCGAGGGTCCCCGAGTGGTCGACGGTTCCCTCGACGTGTAGCGTGGTCCCGTCGTACCACGTCTCCTGGTCGTGGTCGGCAGTCGTTTTCGGGATGACCGGGAAATCGGTATTGTAGTACGCCGCGTCGGCCGAGGCGAGGCCGTAGTCGGTAGCATCTGTGTGCCACGTCGTGTCGAACGCATCCGGAATATCACAGTCGTAGATGTAGGGGATATCGTGGCACGGGAACCGATCACCGAACTCCTCACCGTCGCACGTATCGCCGCTGACCGTCTCGAACACCCCGATCGAGTCGTCGATGTCGTACGTCTCGCACGTCGCATCGCACGACCGCTCGATTACGAGATTCGTTCGACAGAGCGACCCGCATTCGCTGGAGTTCGTCTCGAGATACGTGACCGCATCCCCGAGCTGGTCGAACGCCGGGTCGTCCAGACCCGCGGTCCCGACGTCCCTGGAACCGGAACCGGAACCGGAACCGGTGACCGTGTCCGCCTCGAAGTGATCGTCGACGGACGTCGTCCGTTCGTTTCGCTCGAGTACCACGTCACCCTCGTCGATCGATTCGATGTCGGGTTCGTCGGTCGAATACCCGTCCGTTCGTCCGATGCCCGCTCCGAGAGGGGCCAGCGAAACGGAATAGGAGATCTTCGTCGGATCGCTGTCGGTCGTCGTCCCACCCGCAGCCGTGTCGTGTGCCGAGTGAATTCTCGTCCGGACGATCCGTCGTCGGCCTCGTTCGAGGAACGTCAGGGAAGCCTCCTCGAGATCGTCGTACGACGACGTGTCGAGTTCGATTTCGTTGCGGATTCGGTCTCCGTCTCGCGCTCGTTTTCTGGAGTCACCGTCCTCCGCCGTCGCTCCCGTCGTTCCCAGGAGCGCGACTGTCGACACGACACCGGTCCGTTCGAGTACCGATCGGCGGTTAATTTCGATCTCCTTCCCGTTGTCTTCCGACATTTCGACTTCGAAAAGTGCGCGCGATAGTATAATTCTGGCGTCGAACGACGGATAACTCGTCAGGACGGAAGACGGCAGAGAACGGTCGGCGGAGAAATTAGCGTGCGGCTGCCGCGACGCGCTCTTTCTCTTCTTTCTGACTGACCGCGTAGGTCTGGACGTCGTAGTTGGCCGCGCCGATGAGCTGGCTGGCGATAGCCTCCTCGACGTCGGTCGTCGTCTTGAACGAGGCGTTGTAGACGCCTTCCGTGAGGAACTTCAGCGCCTGGTCGACCCGGCGTTGCGGGGCGACGTCGACGGCCTTCGGGACCGAGATCCCGCCGTACTTCAGGCGGACGGTCTCCTCTCGGGGGGCCGCGTTCTCGACGGCAGTCACGAGCACCTGAATGGGGTTGTCCTCGGTGCGCTCGTTGATGATCTCGAACGCGTCGCGGACGTAGTTGAGCGACTGCTGTTTCTTGCCCGTGTTCTCCTCGGTCTGCATCAAGCGGTTAATGAACCGCTCGACGATCGAGATCTCGGACTTCTTGAACTGTTTGCTGGCGTGGCGACCCGCGGTGTGAGCGACGGGGGACACCGTGATGTAGCGCTCGGTCGAGGGATCGGCGTACTCGATTTCGCCGATCTCCCACGTACCGAACAGCTTGGCCGAGACGTCCGCACCGCCGGCTGGCGCGTCCGGGTCGGGTTGGTCTTCTGCAGCCATGGTTATCGCACCGGCTTTTCCGCGTTCCCGCGAACGAGTTCTTTCAGCGCGACGCCGTTGACCTTGTCGACCTTGTAGTTGACACCGGAGAGGTCACCCATCGCACGACCCTTCGCCCCACCGATTCCGGCGATGGTGACTTCGTCGTGCTCGTCGATGAACGAAATAGCGCCGTCACCGGGACAGAACGCGGTGACCTGCTTCCCGTTCTTGATCAGCTGGACCCGAACGCACTTTCGGATCGCCGAGTTGGGCTGTTTGGCTTCGATGCCGACCTTTTCCAGTACGATACCGCGAGCCTGAGGCGCACCCTCGAGCGGGTCGGACTTCTCGCGAAGTCCACGTGCGCGGCGCGCGTAGTCCGAGTCGGACCACCGCTGATTCTGGCGGTCCTTCTTGAGCTTGCGCGCGGCGTATTTGCCGTTTGCCATGGGGGTCGCTATCCGACGGAGGCACTTAAGCGACCCGTTTCGATCCGGCGTTACGCCTCGAGAACCGACGATGGACCCCAACGAAGAAATCTGAGCGCGTTTCGTCCCCGGACAGTCGCTCTCGGACCGTCCCGCCCGACTATCGGTACGGGCCCGGTCCGACGAGCTCTCTCCGGGAACCGGATCGATCGGATTGCCGCCTGAGAGAGAACAGTGCCGGCGATCCCACGAGTACGAGGCGACTCGGCGGCGGGTCAGCGCGTCGGCAACTACCGGTGAGCTAGATATATCAACCGGTAGAATAATACTAGCGCGATGAACAGACGGACGGTTATCGCGGGGGTCGTCGCGACCGTCCCGCTTCTGTCGGGGTGTTCGGAAACGGGGACATCGATCCGACTCGAGCCGCGAGACGTGCGGGTCGTCGGCGAGGCCGACGACGGCTGGACGTGGGACGTGACCTACGACGCGGCGTACGAACTGGACGGTCTCGACGAAGACGAGGGCTTCTACGGCGTTCGCTCCCACCTGGTCGACGCCCGGGGCCGGGAACTCGACCGCATCGAACACGGCGATCTAGCGTGGAACGCGCTTCCGACCGAGGATCGGACGAAAGAGGACCGCGAAGACGGGACGAAATACGAGGGAACGAGCCACGAGACCGTCTCGGTGACGACGAATCGGTTCCCTCGCTGGATCGTGTTTACCATCGATCGAGTCGTCGCGTCGGGACGGTGGATCGTTTCGGTAGACGGTGTCACCGCCGCCGATCCAGGCCCACAATCACCGGCAAACGACGATCGAAACCGAACCGAGTCGGATGCCGACCCGAACCGGACCAAAACGGACGACGGGGATCACGTGACCGAACCCGACATCGATTCGGACCGCCTGGAGGTCGCCGGCGACGACTGGGACCGAATCGAGCTGCCCGAGTACGAATCGTTCCCACCCACGGACGTGATCGCGAACGCGAGCGAGCCGAGCAACGAGCGCCGCGCGGACCCACCGACCAACGGCTCGGAGACGACAGCACCCGACTCCGACTCGAACTCGAGTCGGTAGCCAGAAGCGAGACGAACCGCAGCCGGCAGGGCGGATCGACGTCGTCGAGTCCCGTCGAACCGGATCTCGAGCGATCGACCCGCGGTCGCCGTCAGAGCAGTTGGATGTCGTCGATCCCGAAGTGCCGCTCCGCGAGGGTGCGAGCGGCGTCGATCGTTCGCCCGTTCGCCCCGATCGCGACGCCGCGGTCGTCTTCGGCGACCTCCACGTACGCGACGGTGTCGTCGTTCTCGCTGATCGTGACGTTGTACACCGCCGGTGCGAGGACGTTCGTGACGAACGTTTCGGGATCGTCTGCGTCTTCGACGAGCCGAATCGGTTTCCCGACCCGCTACTCGTAGCGCTTCACGGTGCGCCCGCCGTGACCGATCGCCGCACTCATCTGCCCGCTCGAGATGACGAGGAGCCGTTCGTCTGCGCCGTCGGCGTCCTCGACGGTCGCGCCGCCGCGATCCTCGAGGGTTTCGTAGACCTTGTCCTTGAGCTGCCGGGGCAGATCGGTATCCTCGACGACTGCGATCATGTCGTCGCCGACGTCGTAGTCGACGTTAGTAATTGGAGGCCACCTCCGAGCCCTCGAACAGGCGATTGTTCGCGTGCTCCGAAAGATTCGTCGGCTCGGTTGTCGTCCCGAGGGAACTATCTTTGGCCACTTCGGAGTTGAACTCCGAGGCGAGGACGCGGTCGACGGTGTCCAAGGCGGACCACCCACGGAACTTCCACCCATTACCATTGAAAACATTTATAGGAAATAATACAGTAGTATGCAATTATGCCCAGCAATGAAGATAGGCGGCAAGATCAGGGCGTCGCTCAGGAAAGTGTGTCACGACGGCAGGTGCTCGGCAGCGTCGGCGCGGGCGCCTCGACAATTGGAGGCATGAGCGGGTCGGCGTTCGCTGACAGCGGGAAAGCACGAGCGGACGACAATCGCATCAAACAACTCGAGCGGAAGCGGTCGGAGTTTCAGTCCGCCGAGGCGGTCGAGAAAATTGCTCGGTCCCGGGCGCGGCCGTTGGTGACCGAACTCGTCGAACGCGGGTTGATCCAAACCGATCAGCCCGGATCGGTGATCCCGACCGAGCCCGTGCCGATGGAACGGTACGTCGAAACCGACGAAGGAGTCGTCGTCACCGCGGAAGTCACGGAGGAAGGGGACAGTGCCCGCGTCCAGTTCAAGACGGAAATCGAGGGGACCCAGTTGCTCGTCGCCGTACTCCCACACCAAGACAGGCAGTACGCCGTCATCGGAGAGGGCAAGGACTCGGTCATCGCCGACCAAGACAGGAGCGGAGACTTCACCACGCAATCCTGCGTTGTCGGCAGCGTTTGTTACTGGAGACCCGGGTTCAATACCGCGGAACGAGAACTACACTGCTGTTACGGTTCGCAGGGGGAGCCATCGTCCTGCTACTGGGGGAGCTGGGGGAGGGGGGGCTGTCACCCGTCAAGCGATGGCCCCTGCTGCGAGTTCTGCGACTGGTGTTGAGGGTCGTCGAACGTCCCCGCGTCGCGACGGGGCCGAGATCATTACTAACCCGGTTCGGTGATCGCGTCAGTCCCTACTCGCCGGGAGCTCCGCCCCGAGCGCGCCCCTTGTGGGCCTCGTGAACCCACGCGAGTGCGAGAACGAACGAGTCGTAGACGTCGTGATTCTTCTCCGCGCTGATCCCGTAGGCATTCAGGAGGACCGCGTCGGTGGCGGCGACGATGCGACAGGATTCTTGAGTAGGGATCGAACCACCTTGCGTGCCTCGATAGGCCGGGTTGATTCTTCGTCGCGGCTCCCGCCGCCGAACCGCGACTGATCCGAATAATCAGATAAGTTGGATGTCGTCGATCCCGAAGTGCCGCTCCGCGAGGGTGCGAGCGGCGTCGATCGTTCGCCCGTTCGCCCCGATCGCGACGCCGCGGTCGTCTTCGGCGACCTCCACGTACGCGACGGTGTCGTCGTTCTCGCTGATCGTGACGTTGTACACCGCCGCCGGCGCGAACACGTTCGCGACGAACGCCTCGGGATCGTCCGCGGCTTCGACGAGACGAACCCGAGCGTCGACTCGATCCTCGAACCGCTGGACCGTCCGGCCGCCGGGGCCGATTGCCTCGCTCATACCGTCTGATTCGACGACGATCAGGAGGCTGTCACCGTCCTCCGTGACGAGACAGTCCCGACCGTCCACGCCCGTCACGTCCTCGAACGCGGCGAGATACTGACGGGCGTCGTCGTCGAGGGTAACGCCCATCGATCAGTCGGCCTGACTGCTGCCGGAGGTGGTCGATCCCATCCGGAGATCGACGTCGCCGGTGCCGAGCTTGATTGGCTTGCCGACGATGACGTTCTCCGTCACGCCGTCCAGGTCGTCGATCTCGCCGTGGATCGCCGCGTTGAGCAGGTGGTTGACCGTCACCTCGAACGCCGCACGGGCGAGGACGGACTCCTTCGAGCCCGAGATGCCGTGGCGACCGATCGACTCGATCTCGCCGCGGTTGGTCATGATGTCCGCGACGAGCATCAGGTGTCGGACGTTCACGTCGTCGAGCCCCTGTTCGGCCAGGGTATTGTTCGTCTCCTCGATGATCGCCTCGCGGGCGGCCTCGATGCCGAGGTTGCGGTGGATCTCGTGGATGTTGTTACACGTCGTCCGCGAGGCGTCGACGCCCTCGATCTCGAGGACGTCGCCGAAGGCCGACCCCTCGGTGTAGAGGACGAACTCCTCGCCGTCCTCGAGTTCCTCCCGTCGGATGACGACCCGCGAGATGTCCTCGATCCCCTTGAAGGTGATATCCCGCAGCTCCTCGACCAGCTGGAGGAGGTCCCGATACGAGGGCTCCTCGGGGCCGAACTCGATCTGGGTGCCTTGCTGAACCGTGCTCACGCCCAGCGAGTCCTCGATGATCTCGGCGACTTCCTCGGCCGTGATCATCCGTTCGTTGAGCGTGTCCTCGTTGAGCGCGATCTGGACGCGCATGTCCGCGACGTTCGTCGACACGTCACCCAGCGCGAGGATCTTGGTGGCCTCGATCTTCCAGACGACCTCGTGGGCCCGCTCGCGCTCGGTGGCGTACTCGCCCTCGAGGTAGACGGTCATCATCGGCGTGTCCGGGGTCTTCCGCGCGTCGACCAGTTCGATCAGCCGCGGCAGCCCCTGGGTCACGTCGATCTCCGCGACGCCGGCGTAGTGGAACGTGTTCATCGTCAGCTGCGTCCCGGGCTCGCCGATCGACTGCGCCGAAACCGTCCCGACCGGGTCGAGCGGATCGACGCGCGTGTCGAGATACCGGGTCTCGACGGCCTTCGCGAGTTCGTCGGCCTCCTCGACCGTCGCGCCGTCGCGGGCCTCGAGCGTCTCGTAGACCTCGTTTTTGAGCCGTCGGGGCAGGTCGGTGTCCTCGACGACCGCAATCGTGTCGTCGTCGACGTCGTAGGCGACCTCAGTCATCGGAGCTCACCTCCGTGCCCTCGGCGAGGCGATCGTCGGCGTGTTCGGAGAGGTTCGTCGGCCGCGGCCTGGAGCCGAGGAACTCCTCGCGCTCCTCCTCGGATTCGAACTCCGAGTCGAGTACGCGGCTGGCGATGTGTTCGACGTCGATGGTGTTCTCGTCGCCGGAGGAGACCTTGACCGGCGAGGTCCCGTCTTCACCGAACTCGAACTGAACGATCGTGTCCGACGTGTCACGGACCGTCCCGTCGTACTGGGTCTCGAGCTCCGAGAGGGCGTTGATCAGCCGGCGCTGCAGGTAGCCGGACTTGGAGGTCCGGACCGCAGTGTCGACCAGGCCCTCGCGGCCGCCCATCGCGTGGAAGAAGAACTCCCGGGGCGTGAGCCCGCTCGTGTAGGAGTTCTCGACGAACCCGTGTGCCTCCGCCGAGAGGTCGTTTGGCTCGTAGTGAGAGAGCGTTCGGTCCTCGTACCCGCGGTTGATCCGCTCGCCGCGAACCGCCTGCTGGCCGACCGCACCGGCCATCTGTGTCAGGTTGAGCATCGACCCACGGGCACCGGAGTTGGCCATGACGACGGCCGGGTTCTCGTCCGAGAAGTGCTCGTCGGCGATGTTCCCCGCGTTGTCACGCGCTCGGCTCAGCGTCTGCATGATCTTCATCTCGAGGGTCTCGTCGATCGTCCGACCGGGGAGACTCTCGAGTTCGTTGCGCTCGTAGGCCTCGATCAGCTCTTCGACGCGGTCGTTGGCGTCGTCGATCGTCTCGTCGATGCGGGACTGGGCTTCCTCGGGGATGGTCTCGTCGTCGATCCCGATCGAGAACCCGAAGTGCATGATCGCACGCATCGCCAGCGTCGAGACCTCGTTGATGAAGATCCGAGCGCGGGTGTTGCCGTAGACTTTCGTGATCGTGTCGACGATCTCGCCGCCGAACTCGCCGACCTCGTCCTCGGCGATGGTTCCCTGAAGCAACTGGCCGTCCTCGATGACGACCTCGTCGCCGACGGTGCCCGTGAACTCGAGGTCGAGATCGTCGGGCAGCAGTTCGGAGAAGACGTCGTACCCGGTCCAGAACGGCGTGCCCTCGTCGTCGACGCCGCTGGGCTCGGGCAGTTCGTCGATCCGGGTCGCACGGAGCAGGTCCAGCGCCTGGGTCTCGTTGAAGCGGGGGTTGTCGTGGGTCAGGAGGTACATCCCGGAGATGTGGTCCTGAATGGCCCCGATGATGTTCTCACCGAACCGCGGCGAGAGGATCTGCTCCTGTACGCGCATGAGGACGCGGGCCTCGGCGCGGGCCTCCTCGTTTTGCAGCGCGTGCATGTTCATTTCGTCGCCGTCGAAGTCGGCGTTGTACGGCGGACAGACGACGGTGTTCAGCCGGAACGTCTTGTACGGCATGACCACGACCTCGTGGGCCATGATCGACATCCGGTGGAGCGACGGCTGGCGGTTGAAGATGACGATGTCGCCGTCGATCATGTGGCGGTTGACCTCCCACCCGGGTTCGACCTTCTCGGCGAGTTGCTCGCAGTTCTTCTCGGTCACCTTCAGCCGGCGGCCGTCCGGTCGCCGGACGTAGTTCGCGCCGGGATGGCCCTCGGGACCGTTCGAGACGAACCGGCGGGCGTCCTGGAGATTGCGCTCGGTGACGTTCATCGTCTGGGTCATCTCCTTCGCGACGCGATCCGGGACGCCGACCTCGTTCAGGGAGAGGGTCGGGTCGGGCGAGATGACGGTCCGGGCCGAGAAGTTTACGCGCTTCCCGGAGAGCGACCCCCGGAAGCGCCCCTCCTTGCCCTTCAGCCGCTGGGAGAGGGTCTTGAGCGGGCGACCGGAGCGGTGTCGCGCCGGCGGGGTGCCCGAAATCTCGTTGTCCATGAACGTCGTCACGTGGTACTGGAGCAGCTCCCAGAGGTCCTCGATGATCAGCTGGGGCGCGCCGGCCTCGCGGTTCTCCATGAACCGCTGGTTGATCCGGATGATGTCCACCAGCTTGTGCGTGAGGTCGTCCTCGGAGCGCTGACCGTTGTCCAGCGTGATCGACGGCCGCGCGGTGACCGGCGGTACCGGGAGGACGGTGAGGATCATCCACTCGGGACGCGACCGTTCGGGATTGATCCCCAGCACTTCGATGTCCTCGTCCGGAATGTTCTCGAACCAGTCCCGGATGTCGCTGGGCATCAGCTTGTTCGTGTCCTCCTCGGTCAGGTCGATGTCCAGTGCCTTCTCGATGGCCTTGCGCTGGCTCTCGCGCGGGCGGAAGGAACCGGACAGGATCTCGTTGACTCGAGTCAGTTCGATCTCGGTCTCCTCGGCGAGCTCGTCCGGCGTCGTTCGTTCGACGCCAGCCTCCTCGTCGCCTTGCATCGCACCGGCGATGCGCTGGGAGTACTCGCTGGTCAGTACCTGCTGGACCTCGTAGTAGGTCGTCGGCTTCTCGTGGTCGATGTCGTACTGGATTTCGCCACAGAACGGACACCGATCCTTCTTGCGAGCCTGCCGGATCGCGGCCTTGGTCACGTCGTTCAGGTCCCGGCTCAGCTTTCGGGATTCGTCGAGCTGGTCACGGAACTCGTCTCGCTCGTCCTCGGTGAGGAGCAGTTTCGAACACTCCCGACAGGTCCCGCGCAGGAGCCGCCGGATGAGCTTCGTGAAGCCGACGTGGATCACGGGTGCGGCCAGTTCGATGTGGCCGAAGTGGCCGTTACACGACCCCGAGTGTTTGCCGCAGGTCTTGCACTCGAGGCCGGGGTCGATCACGCCGAGTCGCGGATCCATCAGCCCCATGTCGATGGGGAACCCGTCGTCGTCGTAGGTGTCGGCCGTGATGATCTTCGTCGCGCTCATCTCCCGGTACTCCTCGGGCTCCATGAGCCCGAATGAGAGCGAACCGATGTCTTTGGGTGTCGTATCTTGCATGGTTTAGACGGCGTCTTCGAGTTCGAGTCGCGGTGCGATACCCAGCGCTTTCATCTCGTCTAACAGGAGCTTGAACGCGTAACTCATCTCGATCTCGTGGATATCGGTCTCCTCGTCGCAGTTCGGGCAGTAGACACGCCGCTGTTCGACGTTTTCGACCGCGCTCATCCCGCAGTTCGCACAGATATGGATGAACTCGCGGTCGGACTCGTCCAAGAGGCGTTCCTTCAGCGTCATCGCAGCCCCGTGGCCGATGAACACGTCGCGTTCCATCTCCCCGATACGCAGCCCGCCCTCGCGGGCGCGTCCCTCCGTCGGCTGACGGGTCAGCACCTGCACCGGCCCGCGCGAGCGGGCGTGCAGCTTGTTCGAGACCATGTGGTAGAGCTTCTGGTAGAAAATCACGCCGACGAAGATCTCTGCATCGATCTTCTCGCCGGAGATCCCGGAGTACATGGTCTCTTTCCCGGCGGAGTTGAAGCCGGCGTCCTCGAGCCCCTCGCGGAGCGCGTCCTTGTCCTCGCCGAGGAACGGCGTCCCGTCGACGCGTCGGCCCTCCATCGCGCCGAGCTTGCCGCCGATCATCTCGAGAATGTGGCCGACGGTCATCCGCGACGGCAGGGCGTGGGGGTTGAGCACGAGGTCGGGGACGACGCCGCCCTCGGTGAAGGGCATGTCTTCCTGTGGTGCGAGGTGGCCGACGACCCCCTTCTGGCCGTGTCGCGACGCGAACTTGTCCCCGAGTTCCGGGATCCGCTCGTCGCGGACCGAGACCTTCGAGAGCTTCGAGCCGTCCTCACCCTCCATGAGGGTGACGGTGTCGACGATCCCGGACTCGCCCGAGCGCATGGTGACGGAGGTCTCCCGTCGCTTCTGGGGCGAGAGCCCGCCCATGTCGTCGGGTTCCTCGAGGAATCGCGGCGGCGAGGTCTTCCCGAGCAGGACGGAGTTCTCGTCGACCGTCGTCTCCGGGTTCACGAGGCCGTCCTCGTCGAGGTGGGCGTAGGCCTCCTCGCCGCGGGCACCGCGGACGTCCTGCGAGGGAATCTCGAAGCGGTCTTCCTGCCCGCCGGGGTAGCGCCGTTCCTCGCCCTCGTAGGTCCGGAAGAAGTGCGACCGTGCGAGCGCGCGTTCGACGCTGGCCTTGTTCATGACCAGCGCGTCCTCGATGTTGAACCCCTCGTAGCTCATCACGGCGACGACGAAGTTCTGCGCCGCCGGGCGCTCGTCGTAGCCGATCTGTTCGGTCGTCTGCGTCTTCACCATCGAGAGCTGCGGGTAGTGCAGCAGGTGCTGGCGCGTGTCCGGCCGGATCCGGTAGTTGGCGCTCGGCAGCCCGAGCGACTGCTTGATCATCCCTGCGCCCATCGTAATGCGGGGCGAGGCATTGTGCTCGGGGTACGGAATCATCCCCGCACCGATCGAGAAGATCAGCGACGGGTCGATCTCGAGGTGGGTGTGTTTCTCCGTGAGATCGTCTTCGTCGACGCCGACGAGGATGTCCTCTTCCTCCTCGGCGTCGATGAACTCGATGTAGCCGTGATCGACGAGGTCCTCGAACTCGAGGTCGCCGTCTTTGAGCGCCTCGATCTCCTGGTCGGAGATGCGGGGCTCGCCGTCCTCGACGACCAGTAGCGGTCGGCGGGCGCGGCCGGCGTCGGCGTTGACGATCACTTCGCGGGTGCGATCTTTCACCGAGACGTTGACCATCTCGGAGACGTCACCGATGCGTCGCGCTTCGCGGATCTGTTCGGCCAGTTCGTGCGGATCGGGATGCGTCCCCACCAGCGACCCGTTGACGTAGACTTTCGCCTCTCGTTGTTGACTGCTCATGATTGATTAGTCGTCCCCTGATGCGGTCGTCCGTTCGATACCCTCGAGGCCGGGAATGCCCTCGACCCCCATCGACGCCAGTTCGCGTTTGAGTTCCTGTTCGTCCTCGACGTTCTGGGAGAGCTCCATCGACTGCGCGAAGTTCTTCACCAGCCCACAGTTCGGGCCCTCCGGCGTCTCGGAGGGGCCGATGCGACCCCACTGGGTCGCGTGCAGGTCCCGCGCTTCGAAGTGGGGCTGCGAGCGCGAGAGCGGACTCCGAAGCCGGCGCAGGTGCGAGAGAACGCCCATGAAGTCGGTCCGGTCGACCAGCTGACTCACGCCGGAGCGGCCGCCGACCCAGTTGCCCGTCGCGATCGGGTGCTCGAGTCGCTCGGTCAGGACGTCCGATCGGACGACCGTGTTGACCGAGAGCTGCCGGTTGCGCATGTTCGCGCGCTCGAGCTGGTACTTGACGTCCCGGGCCAGTTTGTTCAGCGCGGTCCGGAACAGGTCTTTCATCAGGTCGCCGCTGACCTTGAGCCGCTTGTTCGCGTAGTGGTCCTTGTCGTCCGACTCGCGGCGTCCGAGCGCGAGTTCGAAACAGGCCTCGGCCATCCGACAGAGGTAGTGAGCCTTGTTGATCCGGACGTCTTCTTCCTCGACGCCGTCCTCGTGGAGGTGCGGCAGGAGGTAGCGATCGATGACGTAATTCGCGCGCTTGAGCTGGTAGTTTTTCCCCTGGCCCGAGGCGACGCGTTTCCCGAGTTCCTCGATGGCTTCTTCCTCGGTCTGGACCTCCGCTTCCTCCAGATTCTCCAGCATGTACTTGACGACCTCGGGATCGTTCGAGACCTTGTGGACGATCTCCTCGTCCGATTCGAGGCCCAGCGCACGCACGAGCGTCACGAAGTTGATCGATCCCGACACCGAGGGGAACGAGACCTCGAGTAGCCCGTCGCGCGTTCGTTCACACAGCACCAGCGCGCGGTAGCCGCGGCGCTGCGAGAAGGTCTTGGCGACCTGAATCTCGTCGCCGTACTTGGTGTCGTACTCCGCGAGGATCTTGTTGGGCGCGAGGTCCTCGCTGGTCATCAGCACCCGCTCGGAGCCGTTGACGATGAAATAGCCGCCGGGGTCGGCGGGGTCCTCGCCGATCTCGATCAGTTCCTCGTCGGAGAAGCCGGCGATGTTACACTTTTCGGAGCCGACCATGATCGGCATCCGACCGATCTTCGTTTCGGTCGAGTCGACGACCCGCTGGTCGCCCTCCTCGCCCTTGACGATGGACATCTCCATGAAGACCGGCGCGGAGTAGGTGATGTTGCGAAGGCGAGCCTCCTGTGGGTAGAGCAGTTCCTCGGAGCCGTCGGCCTCTCGAACGCGGGGCGTGACGACGCGGACGTCGCCCAGTTCGACGTGGACCGGCTCCTCGCCTTCCTTGTCGCCGATGTCCGTGTCGATCGTCGCCTTCTCGTCGACGACCTCCTGCATCCCCCGGTTGAGGAAGGCGTTGAACGAGCGGTAGTGGTGTTCGGCGATCCGTCCCTTCGAGAAATATTCGCGCGAAATCTCTCGCCGTTCGTCGCGGTCGAGTTCCATTGCCATTTATTCCACCACAAGTCGATATACGATTGATTGATCGGTTGTACGCGAATCGCGGACGATTTTGATGACGTCGCCGATTTCCGCCTCGTCCGGCAAGGCGGGGTCGTTGCGCTTGATCTTCGGCAAATCTGTACGATCGATGTTGTATTCCTCGAGCACCTCCTCGAGGTCGTCCTCCTCGAGGAGCGTATGCTCCGGAACCAGTTCGTGTTGGCTTACGTCTACCATGTGTTGAGTTGGGTGTGCATGTCGGCTATCGGGAGAGAAGCGGCTGTCACGAGATACTACAGGTAGCTACCGGCGGGAGGCATTTAACGGTTACTAACTCGAGGCACAAGCAGGGCTACCCGGCCGGGCGAACCTGACCGGAACCGTCGATCACACTCGAGAGTATCCGGTTATCAGTTATATTCCTTGTGGAGCGTGGGACCGTGTGGCACGGGGGGGCGCGGGCTCGAGGCGGCAGCCGTGGCGGGATTGACCGTACCACACGGTCATCGATTGAAAAGCCTTAATACCGTAACCCGGCAACGATGAGTCGGAGCCCGGGTGGTGTAGTGGCCCATCATACGACCCTGTCACGGTCGTGACGCGGGTTCAAATCCCGCCTCGGGCGCTTTTCCGACTTCAACTCTCACGAGCCGTCAGCACGTTGATCGCGAGTATTCTGAGACCGGAAAACGAACACGTAGAATTTGAACACGAACAGTCACACGCCCGGAACGGCCGAGAGGAGCGAGCCCGTACTCAGTGTGGATCCTTCGGTTGAGATTCGAATAGCGGTATCCGGGTACGAGCGGATCGTTTTGTCACTGAGAAACGAGAACGAACAGGGAACAAAACCCTTAATACGTAGACGGGGAAACGAACGGTTGCAGGTTGCCCGGGTGGTGTAGTGGCCCATCATACGACCCTGTCACGGTCGTGACGCGGGTTCAAATCCCGCCTCGGGCGCTTTTTCGTAATGTAGTTGCGTGAGTTGCGGGCCTGTTCTGTTGCAGCCATCCGAAAGGCGTCTCATTCCGCTGAAACACGTGCTATGCCGTTTTAACTGTAATTGAGGGCGCTAAGCCCCCCTTCCTCAGCGAGCGAAGCGAGCAGGGAGGGGATACAGCGCCCGCACGTCTTGTTTCCGTGTGAATCAGCATCCTTACTACCCGGCAGTCGAAGAGGGTAGTAAGATGCTCACCACGCTTCCGGCGTTGTTCAAACGCGACAAAAAGCGTGCATCGTCGGTTGTGGCCGAGTGTCGATTCGGGAGGAGTGGGACACTCCGAACCGCCGATAAAGGGAAATCGCCTGCGGAGTCTGGAACCGATGTGGGACTTGTTCCTGCAAGTTCCGACACAGAAACAGGAAACTCCGTCCTCAACAAGCGAGGGCCGGGTAGGCCCGAGCGCGGTAGGGCGGAGTAGTTCACACGGTCTCACCGCTGATCCTGCGGAATACCTCTCTGCGTGTAAATGATCGGCCGTTATATTAATATCGCCTATGATTTGAACGATGATCGCGATGAATACCAAACAAATAGGGGACGAAACCGAAGCACGGATCATCGCAACGCTCGTCGGAGAGGGATACTCCGTCTCGATTCCGTTCGGAGACAATGACAGATACGATCTCGTCTTGGATACGGATGATCAATTACTGCGGGTCCAGTGTAAAACCGGATGGATCGAGAGCGATGTTGTTCGATTTAAAACCGCCAGTAAAACGACTTCCAACGGAGACGTGACGATGGACGACTATGACGGCGAGATCGATGCGTTTGCCGTTCGCTGTAAGGATAATGGTGAACTCTATTGGGTGCCGGTTGAGGATGCCGGGAAGAAAAGCACATACCTACGATTGACCGAACCGAAGATCGATCATCCAAGCGTCAATCTCGCCGAGACGTATCGGCTTACCGATCAACTCCCGTAGTTTGTATCGACTATAACAGAGTTAGTCGTCACAGTGAGCGTTGGAATTACCTCTTCGACCTATACGGGATTTCGCTGTCTGGAGTTGCTATCGCAACCGTCCAACGGAGTCGCGTCAGCTAGCTCGCTACCCTAATATATTAGTACTCCCGCGATACCCGGTTATGTGAACCGACGGTCACAGCAGTAGTCGTCTCTGACGACGGCACGTCGGCATCGGTGGAACTATGGCACAACCGATCACCGTACTCGTCGTCGATAACGAGCCCGGATTCGCCGATCTCGCGGGAGAAATGCTCGAGCGCGAACGCGACTCGATCGTCGCCGTCTCGGCGAGAAACGGGACCGAGGCGCTCGACGTCCTCGAGCGTCGCGAGGTCGACTGTATCGTTAGCGATTACGAGATGCCGGGGATGAACGGCCTCGAACTGCTCGAGCGCGTTCGCGAGGGTGATCCCGATCTTCCCTTTATCCTGTTTACGGGGCGGGGTTCGGAGGAGATCGCGAGCGAAGCGATCGCCGCGGGCGTGACCCAGTACCTCCAGAAGGAGTCCGGCAAAAAGCAGTACGCGTTGCTGGCGAATCAGGTCACGAACGCCGTCGCCCAGTACCGGACCGAGACCGAACTTCGGGAGAGCGAACGCCGGTACGAGCGGACGCTGACGACGTTACACGAAACGACGCGGGAGCTGATGCGAGCCGAGACCAAAGACGAGATCTATCGGTCGGCGGTCGAGACCGCGAGCGAGATCCTCGACGTGGCAGTCGCCGTCGCCTACGCGTTCGAGCCGACGGCCGGCAGCCTCGAGCGCGCGGCGTCGACGCAGCAGTCACCCGAACTGGGCGATCCGGCGGCGACCTTCGAGCGGGGCGAAGGACTGGTCTGGGAGGTGTTCTCGGAGGGCGAGAGCGCCTATTACGAGGACGTGACGCGCGAGGACGGCGAGAGGGTCGAGTCGCCTCGAGGGGACGGCGACGGCGAGGCGCAACGCACCTCGAGCAATACGAGCGGGCAGGGCCCGCAAGCGGACGCCATCGACGGCGTCGAGACTGCGACTGCCGCGAGCCGGAGCGAGTTGATCGTTCCGCTCGGGACCCACGGCGTGTTGGTCGCACGCTCCGAGAACGTCGACGGGTTCGACGAGACGATGACCGAGCTGTTGCACATCCTGGCGGCCAACACCGAGGCCGCACTGGATCGGGCCGAGCGGGAGCAGTTGCTTCGGGACCACGACCGAACGCTCACGCAGCAAAACGAGGAACTGACGCGACTCAACCACACGAACGAGATCGTCCGCGAGATCAACCACGGTATCGCACAGGCCTCGACGCGCGCGGCCATCGAGGAGACGGTGTGCGATCGCCTCGCCGAGACCGATCGGTACCGCTTCGCCTGGATCGCCACGAGCGACGACGAGCCGCCGTCGCCGACAGCCTGGAGCGGGATCGACGCGGCTTACATCGATACGATCCGCGACGACGGCGAGCGTGCACCCGAACTCGCGCTGGTCCGCGATATCCTCGAGTCGGGACGGGTGCGGACGATCCCCGACGTCCTCGAGGCAGACGCGTGGAACTCGCGGCGCAAGGAGGCGTTGACCTACGGCTATCAGACGGTACTCGGCGTGCCGCTGGTCGCCGACGAGCGCCGGTACGGTGTGCTCGTCGTCCACATCGCGGGAGCCGATTCGGTCGGCGAGAGCGAGCGGGAGGTGCTGGCCGAACTCGGGGAGACGACCGGCCACGCGATCCGATCGGTCGAGCGGACGCGGGCGATGTTAACCGATAGCCGGCTCGAACTCGAGCTCGACGTGGCGGATTCGCGGCTGTTGCTCAATCGGCTCTCGAATCACGTCGCGGCAGCGGACCCGGTCACGCTCGAGGGCGTCATCGATCGCGACGAGGATGGGATCGTCCTGTTCGTGAGCGCGCCCTCGACGGCTTCGCTGGCCGAACTCGAGGCAGAGTGGGCATCGATCGAAACGCTTTCGGTCGTCTCCGAGGGCGACGACGAGACGCTGTTCGAACTGACGGTCGCGTCGACGCCCTTCCTCGACATCCTGCAGACCTACGACGTGCAGGTACGAATGGCGACTGCCGAGGACGGCGAATCGACGGTCGTGCTCGAGGTTCCGCAGCGAGTCGAGACACGATCGCTAGTCGAGGCGATCGGAGAGGCGTATCCCGAGACGGAACTGGTAGCCAAACGGGAGACGACGCACACCCGGTCGGCGCGCCAGCTCGATACCCATCTCGCGGAGCGACTTACCGACAAGCAGTTCGAGGCGCTGCAGGCCGCCCACTACAGCGGGTTCTTCGAGTGGCCACGAGAGAGCACCGGTGAGGACCTCGCGGACGCGCTCGACGTGTCGCCACCGACGTATCACTACCACCTCCGCGCGGCCGAACGGAAACTCGTTACCGTCGTGTTCGAGGGAGATTCTAGTTAATTAGTATGGTGATTACGGACTATCCGGATAGTTAGAAAGTATCCTTACATCCTGCCAGTTCGTACCCCCAGGTGGCGATCTGAGAGCAACTGTCGCCACCCCCGATCCCCCACCCCCTTTCCGAACTGATAATCGTCAGCGGGAGCGCTCTCGTCCGCCGGAGTCGATCAATTTTCGCTCGAGACCGTGTTCGCGAGGGCGTTCCGCCGGTCGAAATGAGCGGCACAACCGGTTACGGGACACTCGCAGTTCACAGTCGCGACTGTAGCGACCGCCCGATCCAGTTACTACTCGATATTCTACTCGACCATTATTTGGTTCGGTACTAATCAATTAGAGATATGATTCGAGCCATACTAAAGAATTAGAGAATATATTTAACCCCCATCGGTTCGTATCCACAGTTGGCGATCGCAGACAGACTGTCGCCACCCCCCACCCCCTTTCCCCCACTTTCCTACACCGCCGAAGAGACATCCACCGACGGAACCGGTCTCGACCCGTTCTCCCATCGAGAGCCGACGGATCGGCAGCTTCCACGGCATCGGTCGCGTTTCGGGGCGGCCCGACCGAAAGCTGGCTGCCGATACCGAAGGTGAAGACGGAGACGGAGACAGAACCCGCTCGAAATCGAACGGACGGCGGTTCCGCTAGCGGGATCGACCTCGACGGGATTGCCCGTCGCTCGGTTTCTCCCACTCGATCCAGTCTTGCTCCCAGCCGCGACGTGATTCGGCTCGTCGCTGCGCCCGCTCGCGGTCCTCCCGCGTCGTTCGGTTTCGTTCGACTGCCCCCGACTGCTCGCCCTCGACCAGTAGCGGGTCGAAGGAAACGGGACCGAACCGATCGCGGTCCCCGGTAGCGGAGACGACCTCGAGCCGCTGTCGCTGCGTCCCACGCGGGAGAACCAGACGGCCGTCCGCCGTCAACTGCTCGAGCAACGCGCGAGGCGGATCGGCGGCAGCGGCCTCGAGCAGAATCCGATCGAACGGCGCGTACTCGGGGAGCCCGTTCGTGCCGTCGCGGCGGTCGACGAGGACGCCGTCGTACCCCGCTTCGGCGAGGTTCCCTCGTGCCTCGACGACCAGCGGGCGGGAGATATCGACGGCGTGGACGTTGGTCTCGCCGACGAGTTCGGCGGCCACCGCAGCCGTATAGCCGACGCCGGCACCGACGATCAGCACGGTCTCGTCGCCCTCGAGTGCGAGCGCCTGGAGGAGACGGGCGACCGTGCTGGGCGCGAGAACCCGCGTCCCGAGGGCGTCGTGGTCGCGGTCGGCGTAGGCCGTCCGTTCGTCGTCGACGAACGCGTGTCGAGGGACGTCTCGCATCGCGATGGCGACGTCGTCGTCCGCGAGCACGTTCCGCGGCGCGGATTCGAGGCCGTCGACCATATCCTCTCGCAGTACCGCGGGGTCCATACGCCAGCTATCGGACCGGCCGTAATCAATGGCGCGCTTGCGCGGCCGGTCGCCTAGCCGCGCATCTCGACGAACCGAACGCCGCCGTGCTCGGTCCGCTCGAGCGAGCCGTCCGCCCGTTTCGTCGCTCGGACGAGCGTTTGACGGCCGCTCCCGATCGGGGCGAGCAATCGACCACCGACTCGGAGTTGTTCGACGACGGGGTCCGGGAGGTCGGCAGCCGCACAGGTGACGTACGCCGCACCGTAGGGCGCGTACTCGGGCCATCCGCGGCGACCGTCGCCGACGCGGACAGAGACGCCGTCGTAGCCGAGCGCCGCGAGCCGATCGCGGGCCCGTTCGGCGAGCGCCTCGCTGTACTCGACGGTAGAGACGTTCTCGTCGCCGACCAGTTCGGCCGTGACGGCCGCGTGATAGCCGCAGCCGGTCCCGACCTCGAGGACCTCGGTCCCGGGCTCGGCCTCAAGCAGGTCGGCCATGATCGCGACCATGTGCGGGGCGCTGATCGTCTGTCCGTCGCCGATCGGGAGCGGACGGTCGGCGTAGGCGCTGCCCCGACGGTCCGGCGGGACGAACTCGTGGCGCGGAACCGATTCGAGGGCCTCGAGGACGCGGTCGTCGTCCACACGCGGCGCGACGGTCTCGACCATCCGTCGGCGGCGGGCCTCGTAGCTGTCTGACATCGCTCGAGACGAATACGCGCTGGAGAACCGTATGCGTCCGGGTAGCGAGTACCGGGCGTCGGCGGCGTCGGGGTCGCGGTCGACCGCCTTACCAGGCCGACCAGGCGCTACTCGTTTCGTCGTAGGCGTAGACGCGCTTGATGTCCTTCGCGAAGGCGGTATCGCCGTTCTCCTCGAAGCGGTCTCGGCGGTAGCCCGCGGCGTCCTTGCGGACGACGAAGGCGTCGATCTCGAACTCGTCGTCGCCGAACGACTCGACCGCGCCGACCTCGAACTCGTAGTCGCCGGGGACGTGGACCGTGATACTACGGCTGTCGTCTCGCGAACCGTCCTGCGGATGGACGGTGACGTTGACCGCCACGTTGTCGACCTCGCGGGTCCAGACGGTCTCGATCGCCTCGGCGGGAGCCTCCTCGACTCGCCGCTGGCCGTCGAGTTCGACGCTCGTCACGCGAACGGTCGAGAGCACTTCCTCGGTCTCGAGGATGAACTCGTCGCCGACCTCGACGGGCTCGTCTTCGGGTGCGGTGACGTTCGCCGTGAACGACTCGCCGCCCTGCGAAACGACTACGTCGAGCGTGACTTCACGCTCGCGGTCGGGCTGAATCTTGTGGACGTGGCTGCACTCGCTGCATCGGACGGTGAGGGTGCCGCCGCCTTCCGTGAGCACCTCGTGGACCGTCTCGAGGTCCGGGGAGCACGAAGGACAGGGCGTCGGAACCCGATCCGGAATTTCGCTCATAGCCCACCGTAACGGCTACGTCCGTAAAAGGCGATTGAACCGGTCGTCGGGCCGGCTAGTTCCCCTGAATCGCGTCGATGACCATCGCCGCGGCCACGACGGGCTCTTTCGGGACGGAACTGGCGTCGTCGATGGTGATCTCGTAGCGGTCCCGCAGCGAGAACTGGCCATCTATCGAGCCGACGTGAGCGCCCGACTGGTCGGTGATCTCGTACCTGTGCGGGATCCACCCGCCGAACGGAACGATGTTCCGGGCCAGCGTCACCATCGCACCTCGAGAGTTGATCTCGGCCAGTTTCGCCTCGGTGGTCGCGTCGCGAATCTTCCACGTGTCCTGCAGCAGCGAGTAGTCGTTGTCCAGGATAACCAGATCCGCACCGGTCTCGGCGTCCGAGAGCACGTAGTTCCCGGCGATGTCGGTGATCCCCCCGGCTTTCACCGTGAACACCTCGTTCCCGTCGGCGTCGACGAAGGGGAACTCCTCCTTCATCTTCAGCATCTTCTGTTTCCCCCGGAGAACGACGTTCCCGTCCGGATCGAGCGCCCGGTACTTGTTCCGAACGAAACCCTGTTCGACCGTGTAACGGTCGTCAGTCAACTCGATCCCCCGAATATCGTACCCCTGTGTCTCGTCCATCGGGCAGAACTCACACTAGCGATACTTCAAACCACTAGGTTCTCACACGACTGCCGAAGATTTAATTCGACGCCGGCGAGCGATTTTCGCTCGAGCGGCCGTCGAGAGAGACGAACGGGCGGTCGATCAGGAGTCGCCCGCGACCGGGAGGTCGACCGGTTCGCCGTCGGCGAAGACCGTCGGCTCCCGAACGATTCCGTCGAGGTGGATCGGTGCCTCCGTGTCGCCGCCGATCCCCGCGTTATCTCCGATCGCGATGTGAACGGTCCCCCCGGCTTTCTCGTCGAGCAACACCGAGCCGACGAGTTCGGTGACGGCGACGTTCGTCCCGATACCGAGTTCGGCGAGGTTGTACGCGGCGTCGCCCACGTCTTCGGCCGCGCCCTCGACCGTCGCGCGGATCTCGTCGTCCGAGATGTGGGTGACAAGCCCGTCTTCGACCTCGAACGTGAGCCGGTGGCCGTCCTCGAGCAGCCCGTGGGGGCGCATCGTCCCGTCGACGACGAACGTGCCGTCCGCAGTCGTCGGGCTGATGAACACTTCGCCGGCCGGGAGGTTCGACATCTCACCGGGTTCGTGAACGATGCCGGTGTCCGCGAGCCACGCCCGGCCCTCGACGCCAAAGGTGATGTCGGTCCCGGCGTCGGTCGTGACGCGGATCTCGTCGGCGTCGGCGACCTGTTCCCGGACGGCCTCGCAGTGGGCCGCGATCGATTCGTAATCGGCGTCCAGCCCCGCGGTGAAGACGTCCTCGGTGATCCCCGGCAGCGTCGCGACCCGCGCGCCGGCCTCGTTGGCCTCGGTCCGGGCGCGAGTGTGGCTCAGGCTCTTGGTCGTCGGCGCGAGCACCACGTCGGCTCCGGCCATCGCCGCCGCAACCGGTGCCGGTGGTTCGCTGCCGTGGGTCTCCCCCGGCGGGTACCGAACGATCACGGCGTCGTCGCTGATCTCGCTCGCCACCTCGTAGAGCGCCTCCCCGATCGGTTCGCGCTCGTCGTCGGTGACGATCGCACACGACTCCTCTGCCTCGAGATTCAGACACTGGCGGACCGCCGTCTCCGCCGCTGCTCGAAGTGCTGCCATACGTTCGTGTGTGGGCAGCGGGCCGATATGTCTTGCCTTCGGTCACGAACCGGGTCTCGGTCGGGCTCGCCGCGGGTCTCGCTCGAGGGGAGAGCGAACGAACGTGACCGACGATGAACGACCGATCGAAACCGGCACCGAGAGGGATCGAGAACTCCGGTTCGAGTAAAAATCGCTTGATAGTCCTCGAAACGATTATCCCCCTCGGTGGTCCACTCCCGAGCACATGCAACAGGTCGCGATCAACGGTTACGGCACGATCGGCAAGCGCGTCGCGGACGCCGTCCGACAGCAGCCCGACATGGAGGTACTGGGCGTCGCGAAGACGCGTCCGAACTTCGAGGCCGAGACGGCGATCGACAAGGGGTTTCCGCTCTACGCGGCCGTCGAAGAGCGCGCGGAACTGTTCGCCGAGGCCGGCCTCGACATCGCGGGACCGGTCGAGGAGCTCGTGGCCGACGCCGACGTCGTCGTCGACGCCACGCCGTCGGGGATCGGCGCACAGAACAAGGCCCTCTACGAGGAGTACGACACGCCCGCGCTCTATCAGGGCGGCGAGGACGCCGACCTCGCCGACGTGAGCTTCAACGCGCGCTCGAACTTCGAGGACGCCGTCGACGCCGACCACGTGCGCGTCGTCTCCTGTAACACGACCGGGCTCTCTCGAGTTATCGCGCCGCTCCGGGAGGCCTACGGCGTCGAGAAGGTCCGCGCGACGCTCGTCCGTCGGGGCGGCGACCCCGGGCAGACCTCCCGCGGTCCGATCAACGACATCCTCCCGAACCCGGTGACGATTCCGTCCCACCACGGGCCCGACGTCGAGACCATCTTCCCCGACCTGGACATCGACACGCTCGGGATGAAGGTGCCCGCGACGCTGATGCACATGCACAGCCTGAACGTCACGCTCGAGGAGGCGGTCGACGACGCGGCCGTCCGCGACCTGTTCGCCGACGAGTCGCGCCTGTTCCTGATCCCCGAACGGATGAACATCGACGGCAGCGGCAAACTCAAGGAGTACGCCCTCGACGCGGGTCGGCCACGCGGCGACGTCTGGGAGAACTGCATCTGGGAGGAGTCGATCTCGACCGTCGGCGACGACCTCTACCTCTTCCAGGGCATCCATCAGGAGAGCGACGTGGTACCGGAGAACGTCGACGCCGTCCGCGCCGTGACCGGTGTCGCCGACGCCGACGAGAGCATCGAGACGACCGACGAATCGCTCGGAATCGGGCTGTAACGCGCGTCTCGAGGCGGCGACCGCGCCTCGAGGCGGCTCGAGGGACCGGCCGTCCCGCGTCGGGCTTCCCGCGACGGGCGACGACGCCGTCCCGATCGTATAGCAACGACAGAAAGTTTTTGCCACGTCGTACCCTAGAGATCCACATGCGCCGAGACGACCGCGACGAACCCTTCGACGACCTGTTCCGTGAGATCGAACGAATGATGAACGAGATGATGAACGGCGCCAACGCCAACGTCGATTTCGACTCCTCGAGCAACGTCGACAACGGGTTCGGCATGGACACACACGTCGACATCCACGAGACCGACGACGAGGTGCGCGTCGTCGCAGACCTTCCGGGCGTCGAGAAGGACAACATCGAACTCGAGTGCGACGGCAAGACCCTGACGATCTCCGCCGAGAGCGAGCACCGCCAGTACGACGAGCGCGTCTCCCTCCCGACTCGCGTCAACGAACACACCGCATCCGCGACCTACAACAACGGCGTCCTCGAGGTCGTCTTCGATCGCGCCGAACAGTCCTCGGACATCAGTCTCGAGTAAGCGGGCAGTCGCGGTCGGAGCGTTTTGCCGGTCGCTATTCTCGGTCGGCAGCGCGCCGTATCGCGGCCGCGAGTCGGTCGTAGAACGCCGGCTCGTACTTCGTCTCCTCGTCGATGGTCGGCCGCGCGTTCGTCTCGTTGATCACCAGTTTCTCCCCCGTCTCGAGCAGATCGACGCCCAGGAACGGAATCTCGAGTTCGGCGGCGACCGATTCGGCGAGGTCGCGCCACGGCTCGGGGAGGTCGACGCCGGTCGCCGTCGCGCCGCGGTGGACGTTGTGTTTCCACTGCCCCTCGGCGATCGCCTCGTCGGGGAGTCGGCGTTCGACCGCGCCGACGTACTCCCCTTCGAGCACCATCACGCGGTAGTCGACGGCGTCGGGGAGGTACTCCTGGACGAGAAAGGACTGGTCGCCAGTCGCCCGGTAGTCGTGGACCAGCGAGAGGTAGTCGCAGATCCCCAGAAACGAGTCCAGATCGTGGGCTTTCGCGACGCCGACGCCCCGCGTCGTCGAGTTCGGCTTGACGACGACCGGCGGCTCGAATCGGTC
Source organism: Natrinema salaciae (assembly GCF_900110865.1). Taxonomy (NCBI): domain Archaea; kingdom Methanobacteriati; phylum Methanobacteriota; class Halobacteria; order Halobacteriales; family Natrialbaceae; genus Natrinema; species Natrinema salaciae. The sequence goes on along the minus strand of NZ_FOFD01000003.1, from coordinate 560,695 downwards.
GAAGACGTCGGTCAACTCGTCCTCACTGACATCGTTAGAGACATAGACCGTTCTCGGGACCGGCAGATCCGCTCGTCCGAGCCGCGCCAGCACCTCGGCCTTGTTCCGCGACGTCAGCACCGTCTCGTGGTCGTTGAGCCACGGGAGCTCGAGCAGGGCGTCGGCGACCCCACCTTCCATGAGCCGACCCGGGTAGACGAACCCCACGTCGTACTCGTCGGGACCCCACGGCGGGTCGTCGAGCGCGATCGTTCGCTCGCGCACGGGTACGTGGTGAACCTGTATTCCCCGCTCGGCTAGCGGCTCCCCCATCCGCTCGAACGTCTCCTTGTCGTTCGCGACGGCGAGATCGATCATACGCGGTACTCGGGAGGAGAGCGGCAAAAAGGTGCTCGAGACGGTGATCCGAAATCGAACTGCAGTGGCCGGGAGTGTGTCTCGAGCACCGCGAGAGACACACGACTCGGGGGAGGGCAGGACGTCACCGCTACCGACCGCGAGCGAGGCCGCAGGCCGAGCGAGCGGGCCGACGAGCGACGTGAACGAGCGACTGCGCGGCGCTGTGCGCCGCTCAGGAGTGAGAGAACGGAGGGAGGAGTGCTTTCGTTATGCGATCAGCTGTTCCTCGCCGCGCTCGACGACGACGCGACACGGCGGCGAGATCTTGTTGTAGGAACGCCGAAGCGCGTCCTTGGCGAACTCGGCGTCGTCGACGTCACACCAGATGGTGAAGATGCGCTCCCCGGCGCCGATGCGAGCCGCGGTGCCGACGATCTTCCCGAACGCCTGGCGCATCCCGTCAGAGACACGGTCCGCACCCGCGCCCGTCGCCTGCTTGTTCTCCCGGATGACGTGGTGGGGGAACTTGCGCAGGATCATCTTGTAGTTGTTCTCGCCGGCGTTTTTCAGCATGTGGCGGTTGGCCGACAGGCGCGAGGCCTCGAGCGAGCCGTGGCGAATCTGGACTTCCTCTTCCGTGATGAGGCTGATCTGGACGGGGTAGTCGTCGGGGTCCGCCGAGACGTCGCCCATCTTGTGCTGTGCGATCTTCGAACCCGGAATTCCAGTAATGTATTCGCGGCGCGTGTAGGCCGGCTTACTGATCTCCCGGTACATGGAGGCAGGCTTGTCTGACATGGTTGTGGTTACTTACGAAAACGGAAGCCCACCGCGCGGATAAAGGCTTCGAAGCGCCGCCTCGGGGCGGGTCCGCAATCACCGGCCTCGTGCGGGCCGATTCCGGCGAAACTCAGTTCGCGGGCGCGTATCCCGAGTCGGTCCGCTCGATCAGTCCGGCGCTCGAGAGCGAGGAGAGAACGCTCAGAACGCCCAGTTTCTGCATGTTGAGGGTCTCACTGAGATCCGTGGCCGTCGCCCCGCCGGTCGCCTCGAGCGTGAGGTAGACGAGTTTGCTCTGGGCGGAGTCGAGTTCGGTCGGAAGGGGGTCGATTCGATCGGTCGTCTGCGCGCCTTTCATCAGCATACCAACACTAACCACGAGCTTCCGTATAAACCTATGGTGCAGTAGGTATATAGACGCTAGTAGATATTATTGTGTACATATGCCACTATTTGTGGAGGGAAGCGGCCGACGGCGGCCGAACCAGGATCGAAGCCGACCCGAGCGAGAACGAAATCGAGACCGGGGCCGGTGACGGATCGGTGGCGTGACGACGGACGAACGAATCTCCACTCGACCCGCTATCCGGCGGCGTATTTAAGGTTCCGCCGCCGAAATCAATGGCCATGAGGAGCTTTCGGATCGGATCCCTGTTCGGGATTCCGATCAAACTCGATCTGACGTTCCTGCTGGTGCTCCCGTTGTTCGCGTACCTCATCGGGACACAGATCGAGGACGTCGCGACGTTACTGAACGACGGACTAGCGGCGGGGATCGATATCGGGGCGATTAGCGGAGGGGTGACGCCGCTGTTACTCGGGCTGGCTGCGGCAGTCGGTCTGTTCGTCGGCGTCGTCCTCCACGAACTGGGCCACTCGCTGACCGCCCAGCGGTACGGCTTTCCGATCGATTCGATCACGCTCTGGCTGTTCGGCGGCATCGCCGCCTTCTCCGAGATGCCCGAGGACTGGCGACAGGAACTCAACATCGCCGTCGCCGGGCCAATCGTCAGTATTCTGGTAGGCGCAGGCTCCTACGCCCTCTTTCTCGTGACGCCCGAGAGTCTCAGCGGCGTCCGGTTCGTCCTCGGCTACCTCGCCGTCCTGAACGTTGCGCTCGCGTTCTTCAACATGCTTCCCGCGTTCCCGATGGACGGCGGGCGGGTGCTGCGAGCGTTGCTCGCTCGCAGTCAACCCTACGCGAAGGCGACCCAGCAGGCCGCCAGCGTCGGCAAACTGTTCGCGGTCGTGATGGGACTGTTCGGCCTCTTTTCGGTCAACATCATCCTCATCGGCGTCGCCTTCTTCGTCTACATCGCCGCCTCGAGCGAGGCCCAGCAGGTGACGATGAAGGCGGCCTTCCAGGACGTCACCGTCGGCGACATCATGACGCCGGCCGAGGACCTCCACACCGTCGATCCCGAGACGACGGTCGCCGAGTTGATCCAGCGGATGTTCACCGAACGCCACACCGGGTATCCCGTCGTCGACAACGACGCGTTCGAGGGGGACCGGCTGATCGGCCTCGTAACGCTGACCGACGCCCGCGAGGTCGATCCGGTCGAGCGCGACGCCTACATCGTCGAAGAGGTGATGACGACGGACCTGCAGACGATCGAACCCGATTCGGACGCGATGACGGCGATCGAACGGATGCGGGAACACGACATCGGTCGGCTCCTGGTCGTCGACGACGGCGATCTCGTGGGGCTGATCTCGCGAACCGACGTGATGACCGCCTTCGACATCGTCCAGCAGAGCGGTGCGATCACCCCCGCGGGCCGACCACGAACGGCGGACTGAGGCCGGTGCGAACGGGGTCCCAGCGTGGTTCCCCGAACAAACGGTTTAACCGTGGTCGGGGCCGACACTGCACCGATGCCACCGGCCATCGAGACCGTCGATCTCGTGAAGGAGTACGGAGAGCTGCGTGCCCTGCAGGAGCTCTCGCTCACCGTCGAGGAGGGCGAGTTCTTCGGTCTGCTCGGCCCCAACGGTGCGGGGAAGACGACGTTCATCAACACGCTAGTCGGACTGGTCCGCAAGTCCGGCGGGGAGGCCCGCGTCTTCGGTTACGACGTCGAGGACGACTACCGGCAGGCCCGCGACGCGATCGGGCTCGCGCCACAGGAGTTCAACGTCGACCGGTTCTTTTCCATTCGCGAAGTGTTGAAGCACAAGGCCGGCTACCACGGCGTTCCCGAAAGTGAAGCCGCCGACCGGGCCGACGAGGTCCTCAAGCGCGTCGGAATCTACGACAAGCGCGACGAGCGCTTCGACTGGCTCTCCGGCGGGATGAAACGACGGCTCCTGCTCGCTCGAGCCCTCGTCACCGAACCCGACCTCCTGATCCTGGACGAGCCGACCGCCGGCGTCGACGTCCAGCTCCGCCACGATCTGTGGGAGCTCGTAACCGAACTCAACGACGAGGGGACGACGATCCTCCTGACGACCCACTACATCGAGGAAGCCGAACGCCTCTGTGACCGCGTCGCGATCATGAACGAGGGTCGGAAGGTGACCGTCGCGACCCCGGACGAACTGAAACAGCGCGGCACCGACACCATCGCCGTCGGACTCGAGTCGACACCCGACGGCGCGCCCGAACTCGGCGCGTACGCACACGAAACGACGGTGTCGGGCGACCGCCTCGAGGTCCGCGTCGACGACGGCGGCTCGACCGCACCGCGACTGCTCAACGATCTCGAGGCGATGGGCCACGAGATCGCCGACCTCGAGATCACGCGGACCTCGCTCGAGGAGATCTTCGTCGACCTGACGAGGAGCGAGGACCGGACCGTGACCCGGTCCGGGACCGAAAGCGGAGAGGACACCGGCGATGACGGCAGTGAGGTGGACGCACCGTCGACGCCCGAGCGGGAGCGAGAACAAGAGGGGGTCGCCTGATGCTGTCGGTCGGCTTCCGCGCGCTCTTCCGCCGTGAGATACTTCGGTTCGTCCGCCGGCCGAAGAACACGTTCATGCCGCCGGCGATCACGAACGTCCTCTACTTCGCCGTCTTCGGGGTGATCCTCGGCGGCCGGATCGACGAGATCGCGGGCTATCCCTATATCCTCTTCATCGTGCCCGGCCTCATCGTGCTCGGTGCGATCTCCAACGCCTTCGAGAACGCCTCGTTCTCGATCTTCCACGGCAGATGGAACGAGTACATCCACGAGACGCTGACCTCGCCGCTATCCTACGTCGAGATGGTCGTCGCCTACGTCGGTGCCAGCGCGGTGCGGGGCCTCGTCGTCGGCGTCATCATCGCCGCCGTCGGCCGGGTGTTCGTTCCGATCGGTATCGAGCACGGCCTCTACCTCGTGGCCACGATGGTCGTCATCACGTCGCTGTTCGCCGGCTTCGGCATCATCGGCGGGCTCATCGCCAGGGATTTCGACGATCTGACCGTGATGAACCAGTTCATCCTCCGGCCGCTGGTGTTCTTCGGCGCGGTCTTCTACTCGCTCCAGACGTTCGGCCACGCCTGGCAGGTGACCCTCTCGCTGGTGAACCCGATGGTCTACATGGTCGACAGCGTCCGGTACGGACTACTCGGGCACTCGGATCTGGTCGCGATCGGGATCTTGCCCGCACCCTACACCGACTTCGCGCCGCTGGTCTCGCTCGGCGTGCTCGCGGCGGGGACCGTCCTCGTCCTGGCGATCGACGTCTACCTGTTCAAAATCGGATACGGGCTGACGGACTGAGTCCTGCGCCGGCGCTCGCGCCGTATCGGATTCTCGCGGCGATTCCGCCCGCGCTCGACGCCGGTCGTCAGTCGTCGCTGGGGGTCGCGGTTCCCGTCGCCTTCGTGGCCGTTCCGGGGCCGTATCGCACCCAGCAGGCCAGCAGGCTCGGCAGGACGACGACGCTCGCGACGAAAGCGTAGACGATCCCCAGTGCGAGACTCACGCCAAACTGTCGAAGCGCCGGAAGCAACGCGAATCCGAGGACGCCGAAGCCGGCTGCCGTCGTGACGGCGCTGCTCAGGAGCGCACCGCCGGTCCCGACGACCGTCCGGTGGAGCGCCGACGCCGCGTCGGCGCCCCCCTCGAGTTCGTCGGCGAACCGTTCGGTGACGTGGATCGCGTAGTCGACACCCAGTCCGAGCGCGATGCTGCCGACGATCGCGGTGGTCATGCTGATCGGGATCTCGAGCAGGGACAGCGTTCCGAACAGCCAGCTCACGGCGACGGTCACGGGTACGAGCGTGACGATCCCCAGCGATGCGCGCCCTCTCGTAGCGCGGAAGACGACGGTGAGCAGGCCGAGGATCCCGACGAACGTCGCCGCGATGCTCTCGAAGACGGTAGTGATGAGCTGATCGGTCGCCGCAGCCGCGACCAGCGACTGACCCGTCGGGGTCGCTCGCCGGTCGTCGGTCTCGACCACCGCTGCGACGTCGCCGACCTGATCGTCGATCGTCGAGACGTCGGCGGTGCCGTCGACGCCCATGCCGAGCCTGAGCGCCGCGTATCCCTCGTCCGTCCGGTGGACGTACTGTCCAGCGAGCGACGGGTTCGCCGCGAAGAACGCGTCGTAGACGCTCTCGAGGTTCCGATCGGGGACGCCGTCGCCGTCGGTGTCCGCATCGTCGAACGTCTCGTTGAACGCCTCGTCGTCCGCCGCGGTGCGTTCCATCGCCGAGAGCGGCGAGTCGACCGCCGGCTCACCCATCGGACGGTCGATGGTGACGGCGGCGTCGGCGGCCTCGGACTCGGCAGCGTCGAGTCGCTCGAGCGTCGACGGCTCCGTGACGTCGCCCTCGATCAGGATTTCGACCCGCTGATCCGGTGTGCGAAACGTCTCGTAGATGTACTCGCGGTCGTCGTGCAGTGAGTACTCTCCCGGCTCTATCGCGTCCGGAAGCTCCGCGGTCCACGCCGGTGGGTCGTCCGCGATGTACAGATCGTCGTCGGCGGACGTCTCGAGTTGCGCCGCCCCGGCGACGCCGCCGGCGGTGACGAGCAGTGCGATCACGACGACTGCAACCGGTGCCCGCCGAGCCAGCTTCGAGCCACCGCCGAGAAGCGCGCCGACGCGACCGCCGGTTCCGACGGCGCGAGCGGAGCGGTCGAAGCCGCGAGCCGCCAGAGCGCGGTCGAGTTCCACTTTACAGGCGGGAACGAAGAGCCCGAAGATCAGCAGCGTCGCCACGATGCCGATCGCGGCGACGATCCCGAACTGCTGGAGATCGGTCGCCGGACTCGTGAGGTTCGCGAGGAACCCGATCGCCGTCGTGATCGTGACGAGCGCGAGCGCCGGACCGACGCCGCGCAACGAGCGGTCCATCGCGTCGCGGATATCACCGTCCCCTCCGTATTCTTCCCGGTACCGCATGATGGCGTGAAACGAGTAGTCGACCGACAACCCGACGAGCAGTATCGGGATCGCGACCATCAGCTGATTGAACGCGATTCCGGCCCACCCGATCGTGCCGAACGTCCAGACGAGAACGAGGGCGACGCCCACCAGTCCGAGCACGACGTCCAGCGGGTCGCGGTAGGTGATCGAGAGGGCGGCGATGACGAACAGAACCGCGAGTGGACCGACGATCGCGAGGCTGTCCTCGATCGCGGCGTTTTCCTGTTCACCCACGAGCCCGCTTCCGACCATCAGGTACGTTTCCGGACCGGTCTGTGACTGTGCGATATCGTGGGCGTCGATCTGCCCCTCGGCGACCGTCTCGGAAACCGACACGTCGGTTCGAATCGGTTTCTCGGTCTCCTGCGTGAGGACGATCAGCCGCGCATCCGCCGTCGCCGAACCGGGTTCGTACTCCCGGGGCAACAGCGAGTAGACGCGCTGTCGTTCCGGGTGATCGCCGTCCGGATCGGTGATCCCGGCGACGAGCGCGGCGACCTCCTCGTCGCTCATCGACTCGAGGGCGTCGATCTGCGCCTCGAGCGAGGGCGTTGTCGTCCCTCGTCCGTCCTCGCGGTTCGCCTCACTCCCCGACTCACCGCTCGCACCGTCCGTACCGGCGATCGCCGTCGTGGCGACGACGTTCGCGACACCGCCCGACTGGTCGGCCACGAGGGTCTCGTTGACCGATTCGTTGGCCACGAGTTCCCGCTGGAACTCGAGTTCCCGGAGCAGCGACGCCCGGGAGAGAGCGTTCCCGTCGGTGTTTCGGACGGCGATCACCGACGTCGTCGCGTTGATGTCGCGTTCTGCGAAGTTCGCGGCGATGGAGTCATCGGCCGCTGCCGTCTCGGAGTCGGCGTCGATCGCGAGCCGATTGGACTCCTCGATGGTGGCCGCACCGGCACCGATACCCAGCGTGAGCACGAGGAAGAGGACGATAACGAGCCGACTGCGTTCGGTGACGACCGAACTGACGCGGTCGACCCACGCCATCAGTTCCATCCCTCCGTCGACGACGGAACGCGTGTGATTTCGAGCATCGTATCCGAACACACCGACGCAGCGCCGGAAGGCATTCTGCGACGTATAAATGGTGTTTTTATAAGATCACCAGCGGTTGGACGACACAATGAAACACATTCGCGGTCGAGTCACCATCGACCCGGACGCCGCGCCGACGTTTTACAACCTGCTGGCGAATTCGTCGCGGATTCGGGAAGCACGCCTTCTCAGCGGGAATCCCACGCGCGACGGCGTGGAAACGTTGCTCTTCGCGATCGAGGGCGATCCCGAGCGGTTTCGGGAAGACGCGACCGAGACGGCCGGTATCGAATCGGTAGAACTGTCCTCGAGCGAAGACGGGTGGACGTACGCGTTCGTCGAAACGCGGCCCCTCGAGACGCCGATGTACGAGACGATCCACCGGGCCCGGATGCAGTCCCGACTCGTCGCCCGCAAACCGATCGTCTACCGCGACGGAGCCATCCACTTTCGGGTCGTCGGCGAGCCGGAATCGCTGCAGGCGGCGTTCGATCGAGCGGGGGACGTCATCGAACTGCAGATCGACGAGATCGAAACCGTTCGCGGTGATCCGGATCGGCCGGCGGGAACGTTGAGCGAGCGACAACGGGAGGCGGTCGTGGCCGCCCTCGAGTTGGGCTACTACGATCAGCCCCGCGCCGCGACCCATGCCGATGTCGCTACTGAACTCGAGTGTGCACCGGCGACGGCGAGCGAACACCTGCGAAAAGCGGAAGCGAAACTCGTTCGCGCGGCGATGGACGGGCTCGGATCACACGTCTGATCCTGCGGCCCGCCGCGCGGTTCTAGCCGTCGAACTCGGCGACCTTCACCAACTGTTTCCCGATGTTCTCACCCTCGAACAGCCCGAGGAACGCGTCGGGTGCGTTCTCGAAGCCCTCGACGACGTTCTCGCGGTAGCGGATCTCGTCTTCCTGAATGAACCGAGCGAGTCGCTTGAGCGCCTCGCCCCAGCGATCCTGGTAGTCGCTGACGAGCAGGCCTTCGACTTTCGCGCGTTTCTCGATGAGCGTCGCGAGCTTTCGGGGGCCGGTCGGGACCTCCGTCTCGTTGTACAGCGCGATCTGGCCGCAGATCGCGACCCGTGAGAACTCGTTCAGCCGGGGCCAGACGGCGTCGGTGATGGGGCCGCCGACGTTGTCGAAGTAGACGTCGATCCCGTTCGGGCAGGCCTCGGCTACCGCTCCGGAGAGGTCGTCGGTCTCCTTGTAGTTGATCGCGGCGTCGAAGCCCAGCTCCTCCGTGAGCCACTCGATCTTCTCGTCGCTACCGGCGGTACCGACGACGCGCGCGCCGTTGAGCCGGGCGAGCTGGCCGACGACCGAACCGACCGCCCCCGCGGCGGCCGAGACGAAGACGGTGTCGCCGGGCTTGGGGTCGCCGACGTCGAGCAGCCCCCAGTAGGCCGTCACGCCGGGCATTCCGAGCACGCCCAGCGCCGTCGAGACCGGGCCGAGCTCCGGATTTACCTTCCGGAGTTCGTCCGCGTCGCCGACCGCGTGTTCCGCCCACAGGAGGTCGCCGGTGACGACGTCGCCTTCCTCGAACCCGTCCGCCTCGGACTCGAGGACCTCGCCGACGACGCCGGCTCGCATCGGGTCGCCGACGTCCCACGGCTCCGCGTACGATTCCGCATCGCGCATGCGCCCGCGCATATAGGGATCGACGGACTGGTACAGGGTCTTCACGAGGACCTCGCCGTCGTCAGGCTCGGGGCGATCGACGGTGACGAGTTCGAAGTTCTCCGCGGTCGGTTCACCGACCGGCCGACTGGCGAGCTGCCACTGTCTGGTTTCTGCCATACCCACACATGGCGGTGCCGGTAAGTGAAGATTGGCTTCCCGGAACCTTCGGGAGTCGCCCGGGGACGACCGCCCCGAATCGACGCGAGTCCCCCGGCTCGAACCTTTTTGCCCGTCGTTCGCGTACGGGAACCATGGCGACCGATCGCGGTATCCTCGAGGAGTTACTCGCGGGCAACCAGCGCCACGTCGAGGCGCTGCCCGAGGACTACTTCGCTGACGTCCAGACGAGCCAGCACCCGAACGTCGTCGCGGTCTGCTGTTCGGACTCGCGGGTCTCCCACGAGGGGATGTGGGGCATCGATCGACCCGGTGCCGTCTTCACGCCGAGCAACATCGGGAATCAGGTCTGGGACGAGGACGACGGCGAGCGGGTCATCGACGGCGGGATCCTCTATCCGATCCACCACACCGGCACCGGCGTCGTCGCCGTCGTGGGCCACACCGGCTGCGGCGCCGTCACCGCCGCCTACCGGGTCGCGATCGGCGAGGAGCCGCCCGGCCCGCAAGGCGTCGATAAGTGGATCGATATGCTCGTCCCCGTCGTCGAGGACGCCCTTGAGAGCGGTCGGATCGACACCGACGTGGACGACGACCGGGTCGTCAACCAGCTCGTCGAGTACAACGTCGGCTATCAGGTGCGCTCGCTGTGCGAGGCCGACGACGTCCCGGAAGACGCCGAGATCTACGGCTTCGTCTACGACTTCCAGGGCGTCTACGGCGACGAGCCCGGACGCACGTACCTCGTCTCCGTCGACGGGGAGACGGATCCCGACGCGCTCGCCGACGTCGTCCCCGAGGGGTACGAGGCGACGACTCGCAGTCTGCTCGCTCGGTAGCCGGTGGGACGCCCGTCAGCCCGCCGCGACGGGTCCACTCTCCGACGCGGCTTCAGTCGGCCGCCGGTAGCGTCTCGCTCAGGTCGGCCCGGTACCGATCGACGAGTTCGCGAACGACGAGTCGGTCTCGAGCACTCGTCCCGTACGACTCGATTCGGCGTCGAAACGTTAGCCGTTCCGACGCGTGCGGCGTTGGTGGCTGCGTGATCTGTTCTGGGACAAATTGCTGTGGGTCAATCGGTTGGTTGAACCCGAGACAGTACGCCACGTATTTGTGAACGGGCCGGTTTCGTTATCGTATGCCGCTCCCGTTGCGGTCGAAATTGTTCGGTTCGGGAGGCTGGAACAACAACTGGTATTTCTACATCGGTTCGCCGGCGTTCGCGCTTCTCGGTGCCCTACTCTACTGGCTGTTCGGCGTTCATCTGGCGTCTTCCGAAGTAGCGGAGCCCCTCGTGATGGTCCTGTTTTTAGGTGCCACGGTCACGATCGGGTGCGCGATGCTCGCTGTAATCGATGAGCGGTGAGTCGTACGGCGTGATGGACGAACCCGTGCCCCGAGCGACACGGCGACGCTGTGGCCCGTGCAGGCAACTAACGTGATCACCCCTCGAGACGGCGTCAGTCGTCGTCCGCCGTCCGTGCGGTCGGCGTCGTCGGTTCGGTCTCCGCCGTCGCTTCGACCTCGAGTTCGGCGTCGGCCTCCCACTCGAGGTCGCCCGCGTAGTGGAACGGGTCGTTGTCCTGTTCGGGGTCGACGACAGTCAGGTCGCCGATCCAGCCGTTGTCGAGGAGCGTCCGAACGTCCTCGTGCTCGCGGAGGATTTCGGTCACGCGGTCGACCGGCGCGTGGATCACGGCCGTCAGCCGCAGCGGCTGGTGGTACGGCCGGTCGTCGTCGAGCTTCAGCGACTGGAGCGGCAGGCCGGTCATCAGGTCGCCGCCGTTGCCCTGAACGACGCCGACGTTCCCGACCGGGTTCTGGGTGACCTTCGACCCGCTCCCGTAGACGCCGTTGTCGACGGTCGCGAAGTAGTACTGGTTGTTGATCCACTGAGTGACGACCAGCGGGCCCGTGAGGATCGCCTCGAGGGCGTCGCCGTCCGGATCGGTCGTCCAGTCGTAGGAGTGGAGGAACGCGCGGCCGTCGAGGGTCCGGTCGTCGGTCAACTCGCGCGGCCCGATGACGAAGGAGGCGTTGCCGGCCAGCCCCCACTCGGGGCGAGTCTCGGCCCAGTCGGCTGCTTTGCGTTCGACCTCGTCGACCGCGTTCTCGAGGTTCGCGCCCGTCGCGTCGTCGTCGCTCGCCGACGCGGTGCGCTCGGCCGCGGCACCGATACGGGCCGCCTCGAGGTCCTCGTGCAACCGCGCTAGATCCTCGCGGTGGCTTTCGGGTACGTCGCCGTCGAAGATGGTGATCTCGTCGGTCGTCGTGTTGTGCTCGCCCGCGAGGAAGACGGTGTCCGTGGGGATATCGAATCCGCGATCGCGGAGGGCAGCCACGACGTCCTCGTCGTTACAGATCGCCGCGAGCACGCGGGCGTTCGGTCCGCCAGGGTTTCCGGCGCAGGCACCACAGTCGAGGCTCGAGTCGAAGGGGTTGTTCGTCGTCTCGCTCGCGTGACCCGTAAAGACCACCAGACGGGCAAACTCCGTCCACCCCATGAGTTCGAAGGCAGTCGCGGCGTACTCGACTTTCTCCTCGAGGCTCATTCCCTGCTGGAGGTCGTGGTCGCCGTGTGTGTGATCGTCGTACGCGTCGTAATCGATCGCAGGGGAACTGAACTCGTGTGGGCTCGGTACGCGTTCGTCGACGGCGGTGCCGAGCTTGGCGATCGTCGAGGGCGACAGGGTCCGAGCGGCCATCGCCGATCCGTAGGCGCTGCCGGCGCCCTCGACGAAGGTGAAGGCAGCGACGACGTTGGTCTTGAGCGTCTTGAAGTGTTTTCGGGCCGCGGTCACCAGTCCGTTCCAGCGGTCGTGGGCGGTCACCGGGTCCGATCCGTCTCCGTCGGTCGCGCCGTCGACAGCGCCCGTTTCGGGCCGGTCGACGATGCGGTGCTCCGGATCGACGATCGGCGGGCAGGCATCGGCCTCGGCGTGGGAGTCGTACCCTCGGTAGCGAATCGGCACGCCGAAGAAGCCCGCGTAGCCGTGGGTCTCGTAGGGCCCCTGGGCCTCGATGTGGCGGCGGATGACCTCCGAGCGGGTGTCGATACAGAACACGAGCTGAGCGGCCGACCGGTCGTCGTCACTCGCGTCCGATGGGTCCGTAACGGAGCCGTCGATCCCCTCGAGCAGGCGGTCGCGGTAGCTCTTCTCCCAGGCGGTCAGCCAGATCTGAGGGAGTGGAACATCGTCGTCATCGCCGGCGTCAGGGGTGCCGTCCTCGCTCGCATCGTCGGGATCGATCGGGGCGTCGAGCAGGTCGGCCAGCGTCAGGCGCACCGCTAGATACCCCTCGAGCGTGATCGGATACGCTGCCTGCCACGGATCGGTGTCGTCGTCGGCCCGCTGCTTGACCAACCCGCTCCAGCCCGGAAGCGCGGCGAGGTGGTGCTCGAGGACGTCGACCCACCGCCCCTCGGGATAGTCGCTCAGTACCGCCTCGAGCGCCACGGTCGCCGTCTCGGGGAGGTCCGCAGTGTCGTCACAGCCGGGCACGTCGCCGTCGTAGGGTGCGACCGCGCGCCACGCAGCGTAAAAGCCCTCCTCGCGGTTGGGCATCGGCCACTTCGCCTCGCCCTCGTCGAGGAAGGCAGCGAGCCACTTCGAGAGCACCCGGTCGACGTCTTCAGTTGCGTCGTCGCGCTCGGTCTCCCCGCGTTCGGCTTCGGTTTCGGCCATCTCTTCGAGGAGTGGCTCGGGCTCCCGGTCGATCCCGTGGGCCTCGAGTTTGGCGGCCAGGACGTCGGGATCGATCCGGCCGTCCTCCCAGGCCCGACGGAAGACCGACGGACGCGGGTAGCCCCGGCCGCCGAACAGCCGCCGGCCCTCCGCGACGGCCCGGTGGAACGGCTCGTCCTCGAACCCCGAGAGGGGGTTGGCCGTGACGAACGAGTGCAGCGGCCAGGCCGCACCGATGCGGTCGGCCGCGCGGTCGATACTCTCCTCGATGCGGCGCTGATCGTCGATTGACTCAGACATCGTTGTACTCCTCCGTATCGGTGAGAACCGTCGTCGGATCGGGTTGGGAGAGGTTCAGCAGTGAGACGTAGAGGCGCTCGCTCGAGCGGTGCCAGCCGAATTCCACGGCGAGATAGGCGCCGGCGAACAGGGCGACGACGAGGGAGTGGACGACCGTCATCTCGGTCGGAACGTGAGTCATCGGCACGCCCGAGAGCATCCTCGAGACGGTGTTGAACGCGACGGCGTAGCCGCCGATGGCGGTCAGCACCACCAGCGGGACGCTGACGAACCTGACTGCCGTTGGCAAGGTCGACCGCCGGAGGATATCGCGGGCGGCGGTCAGCGTCGTCAGCACGACCACGAGCGTCAGGACGGTCCCGCCGGTCAACGCGAGACTCGTCGCCTTCCCGGTGAGGACGCCGAACAGTGCCCCGCCGCCGACGGCCGTCACCAGACTGACGATGAGCCCCGAGAAGCCGAGATGGGTGCGTCCGGCGGTCTCGGGAGTCGTCTGCTCGACGGCGGCTCCCGACGACAGGAAGAGATACGCCTTGTAGAAGCCGTGCAGGACGAGATGCGCGATCGCGGCGGCGAAGAAACCGAGCCCGCACTGCAGTATCATAAAGCCCATCTGGGCCATCGTCGAGCAGCCGAGTTCGCGCTTGACGTTCGGCTGGACGAGGATCATCGCCTGTCCGATTAGGGCGCTGACCGCCCCGAGGACGACGACGGCCGACATGACGGCGAGTTCGTCGGCGACGACCGGGGCGAATCTCGTCAGCAGGACCCCACCCGCGTTGACGAAGCCGGCGTGCATGAGCGCCGACGCCGGCGTCGGTGCCGTCATCGACGACAGTACCCACTTGTGGAACGGAAACAGTGCCGACTGGATGATCGCCGCGAGGACGAGTCCGCCGGCGGCGACGAGGACGACCGTCCGCGAGACGCCCTCGAGGCCATCGAAGATGCCGGTAATGGTCGCCGAACCCGTCGCCCAGACCAGGACGGCCAGCGAGGCGACCAGCAGCGCGCTGCTGGCGAGGAAGGAGCGGCGGGCGAGGGAAGCGGCGGCCTGTGCCTGCTCCCAGTCACGGACGTGGCCGATGAGCGCGGCCATGAGCAGGCCCATCGCCAGCCACGCGGCCGCGAACAGCGCGACGTGGTTCGCCGCGGTCAGCGCCATGACGACGAGGGTGAACCCGAGGACCCGGTAATAGAAGCGGTCGACGTCGCGGTCGCCCGCCATGTAGCGGCGGGAGTAACTGTGAACGATCCCGCTGAAGAACGTGGCTACGACCCACATCACCGCCGTCAGGCCGTCGATCCGGAGATAGTCCGCGACCTCCCACCCAGCGCCGGTCCGGGCCGCGAGTGCGAGAACGCCTACGCTGCAGAGAAACAGCGCCCAGACGGCCCAGGTCGACGCTCGAGCGACGGACGAGGTGGGGGGCGTCGGTTCGGAGAGTTGTGCGACGTCGTCGTCGGATGGCGTTTGTTCACCGCTCATGCGTCGAATTCACTCGTGGACCAGCACGGGGTGTCACGGCTCGCCGTTCGCGGCATTACTTGCCGGGCTGGTCGTATTCGGTCGATATGTGAACAGTGCGGTTATTATAGTCTTCGATTCGAACAAAGCGTTCGATACGTATGTTAGTAGATATTAATACTCCTTAAACACGAAACCGAACGGGCGGCGACTGCACGAAAAACGGGCGGAGAACGCCAGGAGCGGGCGGAGAAGCCGGGCCGGACCGGTGAAAAGCGCTACGGGCGCGGATTCGGTCGCTCGAGCGTGGTTCGGGAGGCCGGGTCTCGGTCCCGCCCGGCGGTCGAACGACGAGCGGCCGGGTCGAGTCGTCGATCGCGGCGGGCTACTGCGAGGAGAATTCGTCGAACGACGTGGAGCGGTGACTGCGAACGAGCACCTCGTCGGTGATCGTCAGGCCCATGTCAGCGACCTCCTGGGCGACCGGCGTGATGTCCCGGTCCGTCTCGCCGACGACCGTCACCAGCAGGTTCTGTTCGCCCGTCACCAGTTCCTGGACGGAGACGACGCCGGAGATCTCGAGGATGTCGTCGATGTACTCGCCGCGGTCGGGAATCGGTGCCGTACAGAAGAGGAGCATCCGGATCGGGTAGCCGGACTTCGTGTAATCGATGTTCGCGCTGTAACCCTTGATGACCCCTTCCGACTCGAGGCGCTGGATGCGCTTGCGAACCGTACTCGAGGAGGCGTCGGTCCGCTCGGCGATCTCGCCCGAGGAGAGGTTCCGCGCCTCCTCCTGTAACGCGTAGAGGATCTCCCGATCGACCGCGTCGAGTTCGTACTCCGTCATACGTTTCGTTTATTCACGACGCATATAAGGAACTTCGGCGGTTCGAACCACTGGTCTCCCGGCCGCGGGGCGACGGCGTTCGCCCGGGTCGGTAACGTTTTGCTATTCGCACCGATATACCCGGCACATGCGACGGTTCCTCGAGTCAGATCTCGGATTCTACTACGGCGTCGGCGTCTTCATCATCGCGGTGTTCGTCGTCGGACTGGCGGCATTCGCCGTAATCAACCCCGGCAGCCTGGGAACCGTCGAACTCGTCGGTCTCTCGGGCGGATTCTTGCTGTTCATGCTGGTGTACTTCATCGCGATTTCGGTCCAACGGCTCGAGGACGGGGACAGCATCTGATCGCTCGTTCGATCACTAATATCGACTCGAGCCGGCCGCTACTGGACAGTTTCGACGAGTATTCGCGATCCGCAGGGTTTATGAGTCGCGGGCCGTTCTCTTTAGAAGCAATGGCGAAAGGAACCGTTGATTTCTTCAACGACACTGGCGGCTACGGATTCATCGAGACTGAGGACGCGGACGACGACGTGTTCTTCCACATGGAAGACATCGGCGGCCCCGACCTGGAAGAAGGACAGGAGCTCGAGTTCGACATCGAGCAGGCCCCCAAGGGCCCGCGCGCGACGAACGTCGAGCGCCTGTAAGGCGGAATTCGTAACGGTATCGGCACTTGACTGCAGTATTTTACCACCCCTGAGCCGCAGCGCCGTCAGCGGTGACGAACGCAGGCTATCGGCCATAGTGGTTAGAGAATCGACATCGCTATAGAGGCGACCACTGAGAGAGTATTTAATGACAACGCTTGCGATCGGACTCCCGGAACGCTTCGTCATCGCGTTCACTCTCGTCCTCGTCTGTGGTATCGTCGGCTGACTCTGGTATCTTCTCACGAAAATCCGGCGCACGGTGTAGGGAAGGGAACAACGTGGTGCCGGCGTCCGACCCGGAGGGTTTTGTGGATCCACCACCGACTGCCAGTATGACCGAGCCTGTTCTGCGACGCGGCGACGAGATCGAGTACGAGACGGTCGACGCTGCCGACGGCCTCGCGAAGGGCGTCCTGCTCGCCGACGACCACGGTGCACCGAACTTCGCGATCCGGCGCTTCGTCCTCGAGCCCGGTGCGAGCGTGCCGAAACACACCAACGACGTCGAGCACGAGCAGTACGTCCTCGACGGCGAGTATACGGTCGGCATCGGCGACGAAACGCACGACGTCGAACCCGGAGACTCGCTGCTGATCCCCGCAGGAACGGTCCACTGGTACCGCAACGAGGGCGACGAGCCGGGTGCGTTCATCTGTGCCGTTCCGAACGGCGACGACGAGATCGACCTGCTCGAGTGAGCGGACCCCCGAGTCGGTCGCGTTCCGCCGGCTCTCGGAACTCGTCGTCGGGACGATCCGCGCTCCCGGCCGGGCGACAGCTCGAGGCGGCCGTGTGAACACACCGGCACACCGAGCGCCAACCACAACGACTAAACGTCTTTTAGGACTACCTAAACTTCGATGGCAGGAGCGCAGTCTGTCGGCGAGCACGCCACGGCCCGAGAGCGAGATGGGTGGCTAACCGGGACGCTCGTGCTCTTTTGTCTGACGAGTACGATCGTTACAGTCGTTGCCGGGCTCGTCCAGGTGTTTTTCGGCCCGTACTCGATGACGGTCGTCGAGGTTCTGAAAGCGGTGTTCAACCCCGCAGTGATCTTCAATCTCGAGGCCTGGTCGTCGTTTCTGTTCGGCACCGAGACGCCACCGATGAGCCAGGACAGCGTCGTCGTCTGGAATCTCCGGCTTCCGCGCGTGTTCGTGGCGATCATCGCCGGCGCGACGCTGGCGATCTCCGGGGCGATCTTCCAGGCGGTAACGCGCAACGAACTGGCCAGCCCGTTCGTGCTCGGCGTCAGCTCCGGGGCCGGCTTCGCCGTGCTGGCGACGCTGGTCGTCTTCACCGGGTTCGCGCCGTTCCTCCCGCTGATCGCCGCCGCCGGCGGTGCCGTCGCCTTCGTGATCGTCTACGGGATCGCCTGGAAGGGCGGGACCAGTCCTATCCGGCTCGTGCTCGCGGGCGTGATCGTCAATATGGTCTTCCAGTCGCTCCAGCAGGGGCTGTTCTTCTTCGCCGACGATCTGGGCGTCGTGCAGACGGCGATCGCCTGGCTCACGGGCTCGTTTACCGGAACGGGCTGGTCGGAGGTCCGGATCGCGATCCTTCCGGCGATCGTCTCGATCGCGATCGCGATCGCCGGTGCCCGGCAGCTGAACGTCCTCTTGCTGGGCGAGAGCACCGCGAAGTCGCTGGGAATGCGCGTCGAACACGTCCGCTTTTTCCTCTCCGGAGTCGCCATTCTCGCAGCGAGCGTCGCGATCGCCGTCGCAGGCGTCGTCAGCTTCTTCGGGCTGGTCGTCCCCCACATCGTCCGAAACGTGGTCGGCGGCGACTATCGGCAGCTGATGGTCGGCTGTCTCTTCGCCGGACCGGCGCTGATGGTCGCCGCTGACGTCGGCGCGCGCCTCGCGCTGGGCGGCGTCCAGATGCCGGTCGGCGTCGTCACCGGCCTGATCGGCGGTCCCTACTTCCTCTACCTGATGCGCAAACAGCAATCCATGGGTGAACTCTGATGGCAGACCAACGACACACGACACGGGAACGGATCACCGACGGCGACGGCGTCGCCGTCGAGAGCGCACTGGTCGGTGAGGAGCTCGCGCTGAGTTACCCGACGAGCGAGGAGACCATCGTCGAGTGTGCGCGGTTGGACGTTCCGAAAGAGGCGGTGACCGCGCTCGTCGGTCCCAACGGCAGCGGGAAGAGTACGCTGTTGAAGGCCCTCTCCAACCACCTCGAGCCGGACACGGGACGGGTCACGATCCACGGCGAGGACCTCGACTCCTTCGACCGGAAGGAGCTGGCTCGCGAACTGGGAGTGCTCTCCCAGGAGAACGATTCGCTGGGCTCGATCACCGTCGAGGATCTCGTCTACCACGGCCGCTACCCCCACCGGAGCTTTTTCGACGGCGTCGACGAGGACGACCACCGAGCCGTCGAACGCGCGCTCGAGCTGGCGGGAATCGGCCACATCCGTGAGGCCGAACTCGGGCAACTGAGCGGCGGCCAGAAGCAACTGGCCTGGATCGCCATGGTGTTGGCCCAGAACACGGACGTGCTCCTGCTCGACGAACCGACGACGTTCCTCGATATCCACCACCAGTTCCGCGTCCTCGAGACGATCCGTCAGCTGAACGCGGAGCGAGGGGTCACCGTCGCCGTCATTCTCCACGACATCGCGCAGGCGGCCCGCTTCGCCGACTACCTGATCGCGATGTGTGACGGGGAGCTCTACGACTGGGGACCGCCGGAGGAGGTAGTGACGGAACAGCTGCTGGCCGACGTCTTCGGCGTCGAGGCGACCGTCGAGTACGAGCCCGAACTGCAGGTGTTGCCCCGCCGAGCGCTGCCCGACCGGTGACAGTCGGAAGCGTTTTATACTTTTAGGGCAGCCTAAAAATCGATGACAACCGATGCAGGAGTGACGAGACGGACCGTCGTAACGACCGGAGCGATCGCCGGCCTCAGTGCGACGGCCGGCTGTCTCGGCGGGGGGCGGTCGTCGGACGAGGCGGGAGCGTACTCGGTGACGATGGAGCCGGTCGGCACCGTCGAGTTCGACGGCCCGCCCGAGACGTGGCTCTCCTACACGGCCGATTACGCCGACATGGGCGTCGCGCTCGGGCAGGGCGACGGGCTGGTGGGGATCGGCGTAGCTGCCCGGTACGGCACCCACTACTACGACGAGCTTCCGGGCGTCTCGGTCGACGCGAGCGACCTCACCGAACTCTGGGACGGGGGCACCGGCAGGGAAGTCTTCTACGCCCTCGAGGCCGACGCACACCTCGTCGATCCCAACTTCATGATCAACCGACTCGGCTGGAGTCAGGACGACGTCGACGAGATCGCCGAGAACGTCGGCCCGTTCGTCGGCAACACGATCTTCTCGGCCAGCTACGACTGGCACGACTATCCGCGCTACTCGCTGTACGACGCCTTCGAGAAGGTTGCGGCGGTGTTTCAGGAGCGGGAGCGCTACGAGGCCTTCGAGCGACTCCACGCGGACGTCCTCGCGGACGTCCAGGATCGGCGTCCCGACGAGAGCCCGACGGTCGCGGTGCTCGTCCCCGAATCCGACGAGCCCGAGGCGTTCTACCCGTATCTCATCGACGAGGGGACCCAGTCCAAACACTGGACCGATCTGGGCGTCCGCGACGCGCTCGGCCCCAACGGCGTCGAAGACGCGCAGGCCGGCGGCGGGACGATCGACTTCGAGACGCTGCTCGAGATCGATCCCGACGTCCTCGCCGTCCGTCAACAGGGTCGGGTCACGGAGCGCGCCTTCGAGGACGGGATGGTCGCGCACCTCCGCGACCACGACGTCGCGAGTAAGCTCACCGCCGTCCGGAACGACCGCGTCGTCTACGCCGGCATGACCTACCAGGGGCCGATCATTCACCTCTTCCAGCTCGAGCGGGCCGCGCGAGGACTGTACCCCGACGAGTTCGGCGGGGAGGAGCTGTTCGACCGGCAGACCGTCGCCGATATCGTCACCGGAAACAGGTAGCGCTCGGCGGGGGAGCGACGGAGCGATCGGATGCGGAATACTTTTGTTGTTTTAGGCCAGCCTAAAAATCATGAGTGAGGAACAGACGTGGACGCGGCGTAACGTACTGCGAACGGGTGGGACGATCGCGGGCGTGAGTGTGATGGCCGGCTGTATCAGCGGTGACGGATCGAACGACGGTGACAGCGTCGATCCGTACACCGTCTCGATGCCACCGGTCGGCGACGTCGAGTTCGAATCGATTCCCGAGACGTGGGCCGCCGGCAACGGAACCTGGGCCGATATGGGGGCCGCGCTCGGTCAGGAACCGCCGGAAGCCCTCTGGCTGACGCGCCGATACCACACCCAGTACTACGACGAGATCCCCGACGTCAGCGTCAGCAAAGAGGGGATGATCGACCTCTACGAGGACGGGGTCGACGTCGAGAAGTTCTACGAGCTCGACGCCGACGTCCACGTCTTCGATCCCAACTTCATGGTGAACCGCTACGACAGCATCGACGAGAGCGACCGCGAGGACGTCGAGCAGCTCGCGCCGATCTTCGGGAACACCATCTTCTCGCGGGATTACGGGTGGCACGACGACTACGAGTACCTCACGCTGTACGAGGCCTTCGGCAAACTCGCCGAGGTATTTCAGGAAGAGGAGCGCTACGAGGCCTTCGAGTCGCTCCACAAGGAGTTCCAGTCGACGCTCGCGGACCACGTCCCCGCCGAAGACGAGCGTCCCGAAGTGGGGATCGTGTGGCCGATGGGCGAGGGCGAGTTCCTGCCGTACACGATCAGCGAGGGGACCAGCTTCAAGCAGTGGAACGACCTCGGCGTCGACGACGCGCTCGCGGCGGCGGACGTCGCGGACTTCCACGATTCCCGGGGCCGAATCGACTACGAGAACCTCCTCGAGATCGACCCCGAAGTCGTCCTGCTCCGGGGGAACGAAGACCTCACCGAGGAGAAGTTCCAGGAGTCAGTCGTCGCGGAGATGCGAGCCCACAGCGTCGCCAGCGAACTGACGGCCGTCCAGAACGACGACGTCTATCAGGCGGGGCCGCTCCACCAGGGCCCGATCATCAACCTCGTCGTGACCGAACGCGCGGCCCGCCAACTGTACGGCGTAGACGATCAGCTGTTCGACCGGCAGGACGTCAGCGACATCGTCAACGGCGACTTCTAGTCTACTGCGCCTCGGGCCAGTCGAACGATCGGCCTTCGGCCGATTCGTCCGCCTCCGAGTCGACCTCGTAGTCGTCGGCCACAGGCAGTTCGTGCTCGGTCCCCTCTGCGGCGTCGATCGCCGCGACATCGGCCGGTCCGGCATCGACTTCGAACGACGACAACGCGTCGGAGAGTTCCCGCGCGCGATCGGACAGCGACGTTGCGGTGTGAGACACCTCGACGAGTGACGACGTCTGTTCTTCCGCGGCTGCCGCGACCGTCTCCGCTTCAGCACTCGTCTCCTCGCCGATCGCGGTGACGTCGTCGGTCATCGTCACGACCTCCTGGGTCGCGCCGGCCTGCTGCTGGGTCGCCGCCGATATCTCCTGTATCCCGTCGTTGGTCTCCGCAGCGAAGGTCGAGATCTCCTCGAGCGCCGCGACCGTCGTCTCGACCGCGCTGCGGTGGTCCGCGATCCGCTCGTCCGTCTCCCGGACGACGGTCGCGACCTGTTCGGTCCGGTGGCTGACCCGCTCGAGTCGATCCTCGATGTCCGTGGCGGCCTCCTGGGTCTCCGCGGCGAGGGACTTGACCTGATCGGCGACCGCAGTGAACTCCGCGTCGTCGGAGTCCGAGCGCGCCGCCTCGATGCTCGCGTTGAGCGCGAGGAGGTTGGTCTCCGTCGTGACCTCGCCGATGAACTCGAGGAGGTCGTCGATCGCCTCGATCTCGTCCTCGAGCCGCGAGACCTCCGTGACGGCGTCCCCGGCCTCGCTCTCGATGGCGTTCATGCCGTCGATCGCACGCCGGGCGGACTCGCGGGCGTCCGCGGTGGTGGTCGCGGTCCGTTCCGCGAGCGTCGCGACCTGCGACGAGGTCGCGGCGATCTGCTCGGTCGTCGTCGAGAGTTCGCCGATCTCGTCGCCGATGGCCGCGAGCTGGTCGCTCTGGCGCTCCGCCCCCTCGGCGATCTGCTGGACGGACGTCGTCACCTGCTCGGAGGCCGACCGGACTTCGACGACGCCGTCCGCCGTCGATTCGGCGGCGGCGTCGACCGCATCGGCGAACGCCCGCGTGGCGGCCACCGTCGCCTCGATATCGTCCATCATGGCGTTGAACTCGGCGGCGACCGTTTCCATCGCCTCGCTCTCGGTGTCCGCCTCGAGCCGCCGCGTGAGATCGCCGTCGGCACACGCGCGCATCGTCTCGCCGTACTCGTCGGCCGTCCGCTCGAGTTCGCGGGAGAACCGCTCCGACTCCGAGCGGGCCGCCTCGGCCGCCGTCCGGGCCGCCTCGGCCTCCTCGAGTCGGTCGCGCAGCGATCGTCGCATGCGGTCGATCGAGCGGTGGAGGTCACCGAGTTCGTCGCGACGGCTCGATTCGACCGGGTCGTCGAGATCGCCGTTCTCGATCGCCGCGGCGCGATCCGAAAGCGCCCGGAGCGAGCGAGCAGTGTTTCGGCCGATCGTCGCACCGAGCACGAGCATTCCCCCGAAGGTGACGGCGATCATCGCGAGGATCCAGTTCGAGATGTCCGACTGGAGCGAGTAGGCCTCGGACGCGGGAACGCGAGTCGTCAGCGTCCAGCCCTCGTTCTCGAGGGCCGCGTAGCCGACGACGGTCTCGCCGTCGGTGTCGCCGCCCGCAACGTCCGTCGACAGCGTCCCCGATGCGTCGGCGGCCGCGAGATCGAGGTCGTCGTCCTCGAGAAGCAGCGACGGGTCCTCGGCGAGGACGACCGTCCCAGTTCGGTCGACGACCACGACGTCGTCGGTCTCGTCGGTCCCGATCATGTACCGGGAGAGCGACTCGAGGTCGACGAGTCCGACGACGACGTGATCGGTCTCGCCCGGCACCTGGCTGACGACGAGTATCGCGGGTCGGTCGTCCGACGTCCGGAACGGCTCGGAGAAGACGACCTGCGATTGGTCCGTCATCGCGGTCGAGAGCCGTTCGTCGATCGTTCCGTTCAGTCGTTGGTCGTCGATGACCGCATTCGTTCCGGCGGTGGCGTGAACGGCCCCCGTCTCGGCGTCGACGTAGTACGCGCCCTCGAACGCGGTCCGATCGGTCAGTCGGTGTAGCGAATCGGCGATCGCGACCCGCTCGTCGTTCCGAAACGCCACCGACCGCGGAAGCGACCCCATGTGCCGTTCGGTCGATCGAAACCAGATATCGAGGCGGTCGGCGTCCTGTTCGGCATCGGTGACGAGCTGTGATTCGACGTCGGACTGCAGTTCGGCCCCGGTGTGGGCGTAGATACTGCCGCCGAAGAGCCCCACGACGAGGAGGATGGCGACGAGTGCGGCGAGAAACCGCAACGCGTAGCTGCGGCGAACGCCCGGAATACCCACCCACGGATTCAGATCCATGGAGTGTGGGATTCGACGCGCCCGGTATGTAAGTCGCTAAGAGTGGTATATACGGCTATAGAACGCAATTATCCGAACCGGGCGACGCCGCGCCCGGATTCGACCCGGCGGGCAGACCGGATCGAACCGGTGTGGGGGTCGAGCAAGTCCGAATCGCTGAAATACCGTCCCGCCTTACTCGGGACCGTGTCGAAGCAGGTCCAGCAGGTCGAAACGATCTTCTGCCACGAGACGGGCGACGACTACCTCGTCGTCGTCGAACGCGACGGCAAACGGCTGTTCCGCGCGAAACTCGGGCTCTCGGAGACCTCGGCCGGCCCCCGCCCCGCGAAGTTCCGGCTGAAACAGGGCTCGAGCGAGGAGCCACGCCAGCCCGACGAGTTCGTCGAACTCGCCCGCCGAGCCAAGCGCATCCGCATTTCCGAGCAAACCTCCCCCGAGAAGCGCCGGGAACTGCGGGAGATGCTCGAGGGCTACCAGCTCGAGGAGAAAGCGAAGGCCGTTCGGACCTGCCGCTACTGCGCCTCCGCGGGCCGATACTCGCCGATCACCACCGAGACAGCCGTCAAAGACGACGAGGACTGGATCTGTCGGGACTGTGCCCGCCAGGAACTCGAGCGCCAGCTCTCCTTTTCCGGCGGCGGCGAGGTCACGGGTGCCGCGAAGGAGCGCCTCGAGGACCTCATGATGGAGGTCCAGGATCTCGAGCGGATCGTCAACCTGCTCAAGGGGCAGCTCGATCCCGATCTGACGAAGTTCGATACCATCTCGGCGACGACCGACGAGGTCGATCCCGTTCGAACCGACTCGCTGAACCTCCACCCCGGTCTCCAGAACCTGCTCGAGGACCGGTTCGATACCCTGCTCCCGGTCCAGAGCCTCTCCGTCGAGAACGGGCTCTTCGACGGCGACGATCAGCTCGTCGTCTCCGCGACGGCGACCGGGAAGACCCTCGTCGGCGAACTGGCCGGGATCAACCGCGTGCTGAACGACAAGGGGACGATGCTCTTTCTCGTCCCGCTGGTCGCGCTCGCGAACCAGAAGTACGAGGACTTTCAGGACGAGTACGGCCACCTCGTCGACGTCTCCATTCGCGTCGGCGCGAGCCGGGTCGCCGACGAGGGCGAGCGGTTCGATCCCAACGCCGACGTCATCGTCGGCACCTACGAGGGGATCGACCACGCCCTGCGGACGGGTAAGGACATGGGCGACATCGGGACCGTCGTCATCGACGAGGTCCACACGCTCAAGGAGGAAGATCGGGGGCATCGCCTGGACGGCCTCATCTCCCGACTCAAGTACACCTGCGAACGACGCGCGAAACGACGGGACGACTACGGCGGTGCGCAGTGGGTCTACCTCTCGGCGACTGTCGGCAACCCCGAACAGCTCACGGCGGCGCTCGAGGCGACGCTCATCGAGTTCGAGGAACGACCCGTCCCGATCGAGCGCCACGTCACCTTCGCGGACGGCCAGGAGAAGGTCCGCGTGGAGAACAAACTCGTCAGACGCGAGTTCGACAGCGAATCCTCGAAGGGGTATCGCGGCCAGACGATCATCTTCACGAACTCCCGGCGGCGCTGTCACGAGATTTCCCGGAAGCTCGACTACTCGGCCGCGCCCTACCACGCCGGCCTCGACTACAAGCGTCGGAAGGAGGTCGAACGGAAGTTCGGCGAGCAGGACCTGTCCGCGGTCGTCACGACCGCCGCGCTGGCCGCAGGGGTCGACTTCCCGGCCTCGCAGGTGATCTTCGACTCCCTGGCGATGGGCATCGAGTGGCTCTCGGTCCAGGAGTTCCACCAGATGCTCGGCCGTGCGGGCCGGCCCGACTACCACGACAAGGGGAAAGTGTACGTCCTCGTCGAACCCGACACCGTCTACCACAACTCGATGGAGATGACCGAAGACGAGGTCGCCTTCAAGCTTCTCAAGGGGGAGATGGAGTCCGTGATGACCCACTACGACGAGGCCGCCGCCGTCGAGGAGACGCTGGCGAACATCACGGTCGGCGGCAAGGCCGCGAAGGCGCTCAACGACCGCATGCTCGGCGAGGTGCCCACGAAACACGCCATCGGGAAACTCCTCGAGTACGACTTCATCGACGGCTTCGAACCCACGCCGCTGGGGCAGGTCGTCACCGAACACTTCCTCGAACCCGGACAGGCGTTCACCCTCATCGACGGCATTCGAAACGAAGCCCACCCCTACGAGCTCGTCGCCGACCTCGAGCTCCGCGACGCCGACCTTTAACATCGATTGCAAGTAGTATCGGTCACTGCCGATACCATCACACAGATCGGCCGAAACCGTTTTTGCCGTCCTGTCGGTGGCCGGAACGGTAAAGGGCGAGTGGCGACATTCCACGCGTACCACGGGGACCCATCCCCGACACCGTCACCATGGAACCGATTACGCCAGCCGCGATCGATCCGCCGGCGAACGTCCTACTCGTCCATCCGAGCAGCGACGAGCCGGCGGCCTGCAAGCAGTTGTGTCACGACGGCGGCGGGACGGCACGGCTCACGGTGACCTTCGCCGACGAGACACCCGAGCGGCCGGACCCGGACACGATCGACGGGAGATGCGGCCTGCTGACCATCGGGGACGTCCTGAGCGACACCGGAGAGGACACGGAACCGGACTTCGCCGAACCCGTCGTCGCCGACTCGGTGGCCGACCCGACCGATCTCTCGGAAATCGGCGTCACGATCAGCCGCTTTTGCAAACACTGGGCCGAATCCGACGAGGACGTCACGGTCTGTTTCGACTCGCTCGATGCCCTCCTCCGACACACCTCCCCGAAGGACGTCTTCCAGTTCACGCACGTCCTCACGAACCGACTGTCGAGCGTCGAGGCCTACGCTCACTTCCACTTCGATCCGACGCGCCACGAGGATCGGGTCGTCTCCACGTTCGGCACGATCTTCGACGACGTCGTCGCCGACGACACCGACGACTCGCTCCCGGAAGCGACGGACGACGAGGTCGCCGCGCTGCTGGCCGAGTGGGACGACGAGCCGGCGTTCGATCTCGATCCCGATGCCGCGTCGAACAGCGAAGCGACCGACGAGGACATCGCACAGGTCCTCGGCAAGTAGCGCGAGTCGTTCGATCGCCGCGGCCGCCGGATCACGGCACGAACGCGACACCGAGCAGCGAGAGCACGAGGACGAGTACCGATCCCGGGAGCCCACCGATCGCGACGATCGCGATCACGATCGGCGTCACTGCGACTCCGAGGCCGAAGCCGACCTGCGCGACGTACAACACGGCCAGCCCGACGACCGCGTTGACGATGAAGGGACTGACCGCTCGCACGAGCTGTGCCGCGACGAGGGCGAGGACGAGCACCACGACGAGAAGCAGGATCTCGAGGCCGGTCATAGCCGGCGCTACCACGACGGCCGGGAAAACCGTTCGGACCGTAACGAAACGCTTTATGATGTGGGGCCGGTAGCAGGGGTACGGGATCGTGGGTTAGCTTGGTATACTTCGGGCCTTGGGTGCCCGTGACCCCGGTTCAAATCCGGGCGATCCCATACGGTATATAAGTAAAGCGGCTGCTTTTGCCGCGTTACTCGACGGACACACACCGGATAGCAGTGGCCTTCTGGGGGTGGTCGGCGTGATAGCCGCGCCATGGCCGTCGGTCGATCACTCGACTGCCAGCACTGCGGAGCCCACGTCACGGACCGGTTCCGGCGCGTCTTCGGTGACGACGACGATCGCGCTCACCGCTGTGGCGATTGCGATACCGACGCGCGACTGAGCCGCGGCTCTGCAGTTGGCGTCGACGTTTCGATTCCGGACCCAGAGACATCGGCCGGTCGTCACGGAGGAGAGGCCGATGCGTAGCGGGTTCGTCCGGGCGAGTGAACTGTACAATGTCGAGCGTCGGACGCCCATCGTCCATCCAGCCCATCAAGCCACCGACGAGGATATTCGTCGTGCGTTCGAGGAGCGGAAATCCGTCCCAATGGGGGACATTCCTCGGGCGGACTGGATCACCGAAGCAATTGGAATTCGGACCCACCACAGGGACAGTCAGCGCCAGTCCCGATCAGCCGGATGTCTCCATCCGGCCAGAGACGGGCAGCATATGGTGAACTGCAGTCGGTACAGACGGCTACGACTCGGTTGGGGTTCTGTGCGCTTTGCATATCGGATCTGCAGCCGACTGGCGGCTTCGGCGTAGTCCCTAACTGGGTAGGACAGCTTCTCGCTCGAGCGGTAGAAACGGGGGTGAATCGACGTGACCCGTCTCGTCGAATCAGCACTAGACGCGGTGAAGGCGTGGAGCGGACCGATTCGATTGAACGGTCCGTCGGGTTCCCTTCACACTTTGGAGCGACAGTGATAGCCGTGTGGAATCTTCATTCAGATCCATGTCGACTCAATCCGAACGGATGCGAGCCGCGGTCCGATGCGAGAACTGTGAGGCGATTCTCGTCGCCGAGATCGCACCAGGCGGCTCCGTCCGTCCACTCGGTACGAGCGAAGACTGCGTCTGCGGTGACGGAACGTTCGTCCGGCTCGAGTAGGCGAACCAGTCCGCCAGCCGTTCGACCCGCTTCGGCCGTCCCGATCGGCTCCTGCCCGCAAGCGGAGGGCTCGAGTTGCGGGGGAGCGGTTCTTCGGCCTGCGTTTACCGTCGTTTGCCGGCCTGCTGTCCGGAATCGATCGCTATCGGGGCGGCCGATCGCCGTGTCTCTGTGATCACTGGCTGCGATCCGGTCACAAACCAGCCGCTACCTCGGCCACTATACTCTGCATGTCGTTCTATATGGCGTATAATTGGATTTATGTTAGGGGTGAGCACGTATTCTACAGGCATTGCTCGAACAAAAACCTTTATTGTTGGACGTACAGTAACTGAGTATGAGGTGGTGAAAACGAATACCGAACCGAACAAGACATCGGCGAAAAACCCACTGTGGTCACTGTGACCGATACGCCTGTGCGATTCCCACTATGGCGCACACTGGCTGCTGTACCCGCTGCGCGATACCTCGGCTGTCGTTTTTCGATGCTCGGATCGTGACAGTCATTCACTATTTCGATTGCAGATCCCACCAACGCCGTCGACGGCCAGCGTGTCGATGCGGTGAGATCCTGCGCGCTCGCCGACGCCCATCGTCGCGCCGCCCTGCACTCTTTTCGAAACGGAGAGCGGGCGTCGCTCACCGGCACCGCTCGCCGGCTCGCGAGTCGGTTACGGGAGCGGCCTTCCGACGATAGTACAATCTGGAACTCTGGTAGAATTTCCGGTAAAGAAACGAGGAAGTCGATACTATCGTTCTCGTTCTGCTCGTCGACATCGAGAATCTCCGCGATCTCTGCGGCGGTGAGCGTTCCCTCCTGGTTGGCACGGCGGATCAGTTCGGGGACGCACCCGTTGGGCTGCGCGGTCGTATCCCCGCGCATTTTGAGGGAGCAGCCTGCAGCCGCGTCGAGCACGCCCGAAACCGTACTCTCACCGGTCGCTTCTTGCAGGTGCGTTCACTTCCACGCTCGAGCCTCGGTCGTCTGGATTCGCGTCGTGATTTGCACACCGCCTCGAAATCCTCGGATTTCCCGGTGGCTCACCGCTCGAGCGCATATAAAAATTGACTCGGTACATGGTAATATTTAATAGGCTTTGGTTATATCTATAGTATGGAATAATGTCAAAGGACGACAACCGGAAAGAAATATCCCGGGCCGGAATGCTGAAGAGGCGACGGTTTTTCCAGGCGACTGGTATCGTCGCAGCCAGCTTCCTTGGAACCAGCGTAACGTCAGCACAGGCAGACAGCGAACCGAGTAGGTGGTCCGACCCGGCAACCTGGGACGGCTCGCCCCCGGAGAGGGGGGATACCGTGACCATCGAAGAGGGAGATCACGTGCTACTCGATACGAGCCCGCCGCCGTTAGACGGCGTCCTCGTCAACGGTACCCTCGAGTTTGCAGACGGATCGATCCGCGAGGGCGATAGCGGCGACGGTGGTGACGGTGACAGTGGGGGTGGTGGTGACGGTTCTAACCGCACCGACGGTGACGCCACTGCCTGTGCCCCTGCGTGGCAAGAGACCACGTACAAGGACCCCTACAGAGGGGGAGACGTAGTCTCCTACGACGGCGCAAACTGGGAGGCCAAGTGGTACACCCTCGATGCGCCGAGCGAAGACGTGCGGGCCTGGAAAAAACTCGAGCCCTGTTCGAACGTCGGCTCCGATGTGGACGGTGGCAACGGCGTCAGTGGGAGTAGCGGTTCTAACCGCTTCGACAGTGACGCCACCGCCTGTGCCCCCATGTGGCGAGAGACCACGTACAAGGACCCCTACAGAGGGGGAGACGTAGTCTCGTACGACGGCGCAAACTGGGAGGCCAAGTGGTACACCCTCGATGAGCCGGGTGAAGACGTGAAAGCCTGGAAAAAGGTCGGGTCCTGTTCGATCGTCGGTTCCGATGAGGACGGCGACGGCGTCGATCTGGAGCTCACGACGACGTGGCTGCTCGCTGAGGGGTCGAATTCGCTCATCCGCATCGGCTACGAGGACGATCCGTACGAACACGACGCCCGGATCACGCTCGTGGGACACGGTCCTGAGAACGTCAGAGGCGAGGGGGTGATGGCCATCGGTACGAAGTTCCTCGGCACTTGGGACGGTGGGTCGATCGAAATCCACGGCTCGAGCCGAGACAAAACCGACTGGACGCAGCTCGACGCACACGCAAGCGCCGGTGACAAGACGATCACGCTCGCCGAGGCGGTCAACTGGGAGTCGGGCGATCAGCTCGCCATCGCCCCCAGCGGTTCGGACCCCTGGCACGCCGAACGGCGAACCGTCGAATCGGTCAGCGGGAACCAACTGACGCTGGACGAACCGCTCGAGCACGACCACTACGGCGCCATCGAAACGCACGGCGGCAAGGAACTCGACATGCGAGCCGAAGTCGGGTTGCTCACGCGAAACGTCGAACTTCGAGGCGACGAACTCAGCTACTACGACTCGGACAAGGGTGTCGATTCGAAATACGCTGCCGGGTTCGGCGGCCACGGGATCTTCGCCGATTCCGGCCGGGTCCGGATCGAGGGACTCGAAGCGTTCCGCTGTGGGCAGACCGGCCACCAGGCCAGATACCCGCTCCACTTCCATCACGCTCACGACCAGTCCGGTTCCTACATCAAGCACAACAGCGTCTGGCACAGCTTCCAGCGTGGAATCAACGCCCACGGCACTGGCAACGTCCAGATCGAACGCAACGTCGTGTTCGACACGATCGGACACTCCTACCTCGTCGAGGAGGGGCTTTCGTCGGAGGAAGGCAACGTCTTCAGGGAGAACCTGGCGATCCTCACGAAGACCGCCAAAGAGATCGACCGTGCCTTCGGCGGGGACCTACAGTTCCCGGGCGACGTTAGCAACGCGCAGCGAAAGAAGGCCCAGAACGGGTATCGACCGGCCGGGTTCTGGCTGTCGAATCCCAGCAACACCCTGGTGGGTAACCACGCTGCTGGCGGATACGGGGCGATAGGGTTCTTCTACGACGGACACGACGAGTCGGACGTGGGACTCGACGCCGCCGAGTTCGACATTCAGTTCGAAGACAACGTCGCCCACTCCTATTCCGTTCGTCCGTACAGTCTACTGGATGGATACGTCGGGGACGTCGACGACGAGAGTCTCATGAGTTCGTGGAGAATGTCACACTACCAGCACATCTGTCAGGGGATCGGGCTGATGATGCAACTCGAACCGATGGAGATAGACCCCGACGAGATCCCGAAGGAACGGACCGACCGTATCAAGGGCTTTACGGCCTACAAATGCGAACATTCGGGAATCTGGACCGAATTCCAGACGTCGATCGTGGAAGACAGCGTGGTCGCGGACTTCAACATCGGTCACTTCGCGCTTGGTGGCTCCGAGACCAGAGACACCGTGTTCGTCGGCCGAAACGAGACCGACAACGACGTGGCTCCGCCGCCCACGCACTTCAAGACCGGCGGCCCCACCCTGAAAGGGCCAGCAATACACGATGCCAGCGGATCGGATCGGACGGACAAGACGGCACCGACGACCGAGAACGTCGAGTTCGTGGACGTCGAAATGAAGCGAAATAGCCGTCTCTCCCCGTCGGCACGGACCACGGACGAGTAGACCCGAAACCTGCCATATCGGGATCGGGAACAGCGTCCGTTACTCGTTTTCCCCCACACGTCGTGGTCGCCCGGAGGAGCGATCGACGCCCCCGATCTTTGCGTATGGGCCCTCGGACCGCTCCAGATGGTCGCCGCGCTCGCGAGGACCGGGCAGTCGGACCGATGGCGGGTGGTCTCCGAGTGGACCTGAGCGCTGAATAGGACGTCAGTCGATCAGAATCCCGCTTGCTGACACCGCAAGTCAGTCAAAATTGGGCTGTGGCTACGCGCTATTCGAGCAGTGATCGGCGAGGACGATGGGTCGCAATGAGCCGCTGTATCGAGTCGGACGAGCGCGAACGGTGCGGTGACCGGAGGGACGCGCTTGACCGTTTCCGTGCATGAATGCACAACGCGGCTCGCGACGCTCGGCGTCGCCGCCGATAGCATCGGTGACGTGAAAGTCCACGAACGCACTCCGCTCCCGTCCGTCCGCTGGTACCCAAAAAGCATTGGCCGTGGCTACATTATCGCCGAGCCGAAAGTCACCGCGTGGCCACATGGTCGGGCGACGGGACACGGCGTGTCGGACGCGACCGCGACCCCAGAATACAGGGACAGGTCGACGCACTCCGAAATCGGCCGCTGGCTTCTCGAGTCGGTCACGCGGAGGGGGACACCGCCGCAGCTATCGATCGTTCGACCGGCTCGAAGGGGGCCAGCCTGTGTCACCGACAACTGTCGCTCATCGAGCACCGTGCGACCGGATCAATTTCACCCCGGTATACGACCATTTATACTGGACGGCAGCCCTAGGACAGTGCAATGGCGCAAGCGGGAAATTCAGAACTCGTCGACTCTTTCGAGCAGTTCTTTCGCAACTACTACGACAACGAGATCAAGCAGCTTGCCCAGCGGTATCCGAACGAACAGCGATCGCTCCACGTCGACTGGCAGGATCTCTATCGGTTCGATCCGGACCTCGCGGACGACTTCATCAACCAGCCAGAACAGCTCCAGCGCTACGCCGAGGAAGCGCTGCGACTCTACGACCTCCCGATCGACGTGAGCCTCGGACAGGCCCACGTCCGGGTCCGGAACCTCCCTGACACGG
This sequence comes from Natrinema salaciae, assembly GCF_900110865.1. Lineage (NCBI taxonomy): Archaea > Methanobacteriati > Methanobacteriota > Halobacteria > Halobacteriales > Natrialbaceae > Natrinema > Natrinema salaciae. Next base: position 527,672 of record NZ_FOFD01000003.1, on the reverse strand, counting down.
AGTCCCCCGAGATCCGAGAGATCCGCGCCCGGGACATGAACTCCCTCGTGCAGGTCCGCGGCATCATCCGCAAAGCGACCGACGTCCGCCCCAAGATCGAGGAGGCCGCCTTCGAGTGCCAACTCTGTGGGACGCTCACCCGCGTCCCCCAGTCCAGCGGCGACTTCCAGGAACCCCACGAGTGTCAGGGCTGTGAACGGCAGGGACCCTTCCGCGTCAATTTCGACCAGTCCGAGTTCGTCGACTCGCAGAAACTCCGCGTTCAGGAGAGCCCCGAGGGGCTCCGCGGCGGGGAAACCCCGCAGTCACTCGACATCAACATCGAAGACGACATCACCGGCGAGGTCACCCCCGGCGACCACGTCTCCGCGACGGGAGTCCTCCGGCTCGAGCAGCAGGGCGACCAACAGGAGAAATCGCCCGTCTTCGACTTCTACATGGAGGGGATGTCCGTCGAGATCGACGAAGAGCAGTTCGAGGACATGGACATCACCGACGAGGACAAGAAGGCGATCTACGAGATTTCGAACCGAGACGATGTCTACGAGCAGATGGTCGCCTCCATCGCGCCCTCCATCTACGGCTACGATCAGGAGAAGCTCGCGATGATCCTCCAGCTGTTCTCGGGCGTGACGAAACAGTTGCCCGACGGCTCGCGGATCCGGGGCGACCTCCATATGCTCCTGATCGGGGACCCGGGTACGGGGAAGTGCGTCAGCGGCGATACCAACGTGACACTCGCGGACGGACGAGACGTCCCGATCCGCGAATTCGTCGAGACGAACCTCGACGATCCGAAACCGATCGACGACGGCTGGTACGACGAGATCGATATCCCGGTACCGTCGCTGCAGAACGACGGATCGGTTGCCCATCAACGGGCGACGAAAGTCTGGAAACGGGAAGCACCCGATCAGATGTACCGGATTCGGACCTCGAGTGGACGAGAACTTGAGATGACGCCATCGCATCCGTTGTTCGTCCCTGCTTCCGGTGGCTTCCAGCCGGCCCGTGCCGACGAACTCTCGATCGGAGATCCGGTCGCGATAGCAGAGACGGGGCCAGAATCGTTCGATCGGTCGACCGCAGGGACGGAACCCGTCCTCACTGACGGTGGAACGGTGACCGTATCCGGGACAGTTGAAACCGATCGAATCGTCTCGCTCGAGACGGTCGAGCCCGACTACGACTGGGTATACGATCTCGAGGTCGAAGGAACTCACAACTACGTCTCGAACGGAGTTATCTCGCACAACTCCCAGATGCTCGGCTACATCGAGAACATCGCACCACGATCCGTCTACACCTCCGGGAAGGGCTCGTCCTCGGCGGGTCTCACGGCCGCCGCCGTCCGCGACGACTTCGGCGACGGCCAACAGTGGAGTCTCGAGGCCGGCGCGCTCGTCCTCGCCGATCAAGGGATCGCGGCCATCGACGAACTCGATAAAATGCGATCGGAAGATCGGAGTGCCATGCACGAGGCCCTCGAGCAACAGAAGATCTCGGTCTCGAAGGCGGGGATCAACGCCACGCTCAAGTCCCGGTGTTCGCTGCTCGGCGCGGCCAACCCCAAGTACGGCCGCTTCGACCAGTACGAGCCGATCAGCGAGCAGATCGACCTCGAGCCGGCACTGATCTCGCGGTTCGACCTGATCTTCACGGTCACGGACACCCCCGACGAGGAGAAAGACCGCAACCTCGCCGAACACATCATCACGACCAACTACGCGGGTGAGTTGACCACGCAGCGAGCGGAGATGAACCAGCTCGAGGTCAGCGCCGACGAGATCGACGAGATGACCGAGCAGGTCGATCCGGAGATCGACGCCGACCTCCTGCGGAAGTACATCGCCTACTCGAAGCAGAACTGCCACCCGCGGATGACCGAGGCGGCCCGGAACGCGATCCGCGACTTCTACGTCGATCTCCGATCGAAGGGGACCGACGAGGACGCTGCGGTGCCAGTCACGGCCCGAAAGCTCGAGGCGCTGGTTCGGCTCTCGGAGGCGAGCGCCCGCGTTCGGCTGTCGGATACGGTCGAGCAGAGCGACGCCGAGCGAGTCATCGAGATCGTCCGCTCGTGTCTGCAGGACGTCGGGGTCGATCCCGAGACCGGCGAGTTCGACGCGGACATCGTCGAAGCCGGCACCTCGAAGTCACAGCGCGATCGGATCAAGAACCTCAAGCAGCTCATCAGCGACATCGAGGAGGAGTACGACGACGGCGCGCCGGTGGACATCGTCCTCGAGCGGGCCGAAGAGGTCGGCATGGACCACTCCAAGGCCGAACACGAGATCGACAAGCTCAAACAGAAAGGCGAGGTCTACGAGCCGAGTACGGATACGCTCCGAACGACGTAGTGCCGGAATGGACCGGAACCGTTCTTTCGTGCGGTTCGGTTTCGTACGGTTCGGCTTCGTGCGGGGATGGCGGGCGTTGACGCGGATACCGCGTCGGTGTCCGACACCGATCCATCGGCGTCAGAGCTCGTCGAGGTTCGTGACGGTCGACCGGATCGTCACCGCCGCGACGTCGGCGACGTCGGCGGCCGCAGCCTGGGTCAGTGACGGCCACTCTTCGCGTTCGCCAGCGGCCTTGTAGAGACACGCCGCAGCGACCCCGCTGGGGTTGCGACCGGTGATGAGCCCCGCCTGGAGCAGGGCGTCGACGTGCTCGCGGGCGCGGCGTTCGACGGCCGACCCGAGGTCGAGTTTCGAGGCGTATCGCGGCAGGTACTGCGTGGGATCGATCGGACCGGTCGGCAGCCCGAGCTCGCGATTCAGAGCGTCGTAGGCGACCGCGAGTTCGTCGACGTCGGCCCGTGCGATAGCGGCGATCTCGTCGGTCGTCCGGGGGATCGAGCGCGTCCGACAGGTCGCGTAAATAGCGGCGGCGGCGAATCCCTCGAGCGATCGACCCTGAAAGAGCCCCTCGGACTGGGCGGACTCGAAGAGGGCACACGATTGCTCTCTGACGGCGTCCGGCAGCGAGAGCAGGGCGGCGATCCGTCTGATTTCGGCGAATCCGTAGACCTGATTCCGCTCGGTTTTCGAGGAGATCCGTGCACGGTTGTGTTCCCGGCGCAAGCGAGCGATCTGACGGCGTTTTCGGCCGGTCAGCCGAGCGCTGTATCCCGACTCCGAACCGGTGCCGTAGCCGATCTCCGTCGAGAGACCCCGGTCGTGTCTCGAGCGGGTCAACGGCGCGCCGGTCCGTCGCCGATCGGTGTCGTCGTCCTCGAACGATCGCCACTCCGGACCGCGGTCGATCGCGTCTTCGGCGGAGACGAGTCCGCAGTCCTCACAGACGATTTCGGTACCCTTCTTCCGTACTCTGCCGTCGCATTCGGGGCAACTCGCGGACGAGTCGGTGTCTGCCATTAGTTATTATCGCTCCCTATGCCGCGTTGCTGCCGCTTGATATTTAAATGTTGGAAAATATGAATGATCTTCGAAATCGAATGCAACAAAGGGCCGCGGGGGCGTTAGCGACCGATCAACCGCTCTAACAGGGTCTGGGGTTCCTCCTCGGCGGCTGCCGTCGACTCCGCCACCTCGTCGCGGTCCGCCAGTAGCCGCTCGTAGCGGTCGATCACGGCCTGCCGGCGATTCTCGCTCGTTTCCAACGCCCGTTCGAGGGCAGTGATCCGAACCCGGAGCTGCGTTCGTTCGATCCGGTAGGAGAGCGGGAGTGCGTCGTATTCCGGGTCGGCGTTCGGACGGTGGGACCGACTGCTCGGTCGTTGATCCGACTCGGGAATCGGGGCTAGGGGGGGACGTCGAGTTCGTTCGTCGGTGGAGCGGGCGGGAGTGGGGCCTCGTTGCTCGGCAGACATGACTCGAGACGGAGTACCACACCGGGTCGGAAAAAGGTCAGTCAGTCGGGCGTCAGACGCAGGCCGTGCGTCCGGCGTCCGGACGACGTTACTCCTGAAGATGCTCGAGCACGCCTTGCGTATCGGCCGGCACGGATTCGGAGTCGACGCCGGCGGCGGCCGCGGCGTCGGGGTCCTTGAGCAGGTGACCGGTAGTGAGACAGGCGACGCGCTCGTCGTCAGCGACGATTCCCTCGGCGCGGAGCTTTCGGAGGCCGGCGACGGAGGCGGCGGAGGCGGGTTCGACGCCGATGCCTTCGGCCGCGATGTCGCGCTGTGCCTCGGTGATCTCCGCGTCGGATACCGCGACCGCGGTACCACCGGTCTCGCGGATACCGGGCAGTGCCTTCGGCGCGTTGACCGGGTTTCCGATCCGGATCGCAGTCGCGCGCGTCTCGACGTCCTCCCAGCGGCGGACCTCGTCGGCACCGTTCTCGATCGCCTCGACCATCGGTGCGGCACCCTCGGCCTGGACGCCGGTCAGTTTCGGCACGTCGCGCTCGTCGATCGCGCCCGCCTGCACGAGTTCGCGGAAGGCTTTGTACAGCGCCGACGTGTTGCCCGCGTTGCCGACCGGGAGCACGATCCGGTCCGGAACGGCATCGTAGTCCGCGAGGAAGCCCTCGAGTATCTCGAGGCCGATCGTCTTCTGGCCCTCGAGCCGGAAGGGGTTCAGCGAATTCAGCAGGTACGCCTCACCCTGCCCCGCGAGTTCCTGAACGATGTCGAGACAGGCGTCGAAGTTGCCGTCGACTTCGAGGATGCGCGCTCCGTGGAGGCTCGCCTGGGCGATCTTGCCGGCGGCGACCTTCCCGGCGGGGAGGAGGACGAGCGTCTGCATCCCGCCGCGAGAGCCGTAGGCGGCCAGCGCGGCGCTGGTGTTGCCCGTCGACGCACAGGCGAGTCGACCGACGCCGAGTTCCGCAGCGACCCGCACGCCGACGGTCATGCCGCGGTCCTTGAACGACCCCGTCGGGTTCATTCCCTCGTGTTTGATCCGCAGGGCCTCGACGCCGATCTCGTCCTCGAGACGAGGCACCTCGTACAGCGGCGTCGCACCCTCCTGAATCGAGACGCCGGAGTCGAACGGGAGCGCATCGGCGTAGCGCCAGACGCCCTCGCCCTCGAAGTCGTCGAACGTCGGGAGATCGGCGTACCGGACCTCGAGCAGTCCGTCGCACTCGTCGCAGGTGTACCGGACGTCGTCGAAGGGGGCGAACGTGTCGCCACACTCGATGCACTCGAGCCAGACGCCCTCGTCGGCGTCTGCGGGTCGTTCCGGCTGGTCGGCCGAGAGACTGAGACTCATTGTCGGTCGAGAGGGAGGCGAGAGGCAAAAAGCACGTGGGTTCTGCGGCCAGTCGCAACCAGTTCGGGGTTTGGCACCGCCCCGAGTCGGATGTCGCCTCGTCTCGGATGAGACGTCGACGAGGTAATCGAGGTCTTGGACCCCCTGGGCATCGGTGACGGGGCGGTGCGGACCTACTCGGGGAGTCCGGTCGAGGGATGGCCGGACATGGCCGGATGCTTCATTCCGACTCGTCGCCTGCAGGACAGACAACGATGTCCCCCGTCTTCCGGGCATCCGGCGGTTGCGAACCCCCGCGCTCGGCGACCGCACGGCGGACCGTTTCCGACCAGATCGCGTAGCTCGCGATCAAGTGCCCCGAGGTACCGCTCGCTTTGTCCCGGTCGTCGAGTCCAGTCACCTCAGATGTCTGATACTCGATCTCGACGACAGCAGGAGGACCGGTTTGGGTGACTGTTCGGTCTTCGGTCAACAGACCAAACCCGACGAGTTCTTCGCCGTAGGCTTCGAGCCATTCGTTGCCCACGTAGGCCCGTTCGAACGACTCGACGTAGCTCGCCAACGCGTCTTCGGACTGGTCGGTTGGCAGCGACGGGTAGTCGAACGGGGAGACGGATTCTTCCGGTTCGGGGTCGGGTGGGTTCGGTCGGCGTGACTCAGCACAGTCGGGCGGTGCCACGTCGTCCGGGTTACCCGTATCGGTGCTATTATCGCCCGTATCGGTGCTATCGTTGCCGAGACAGCCCGCACTCAGCCCGACCCCGAGGCCGGTTACCACCCCAAGGAGCCTGCGTCGGGTCGGCGGGGCGTATCCGCTTGGTCCATTCATGCTCGAGTACTCAATAGTAAGTTACTCACAGGAGACCTCAGTAGTTCGGCGTCAGTTTCGCCGACGCTGGCGTTGACATCGAAATCCGAGTGTTGATGGAAGACCGTTCTAAGGTTTCCGCAACGCTGCTCGCGGCCCGGTCGTCGTTGGACTGACCGTACTCGTCTTCACAGTAGTCCATCAATGACTGGAACTGGTGTATCTGCACCTCAAATTTCATTCCAATTACAGTTCTGTGTCCAATAGTATTATGTTTTAATAATTAGTTTTGTGTACAAATGTCCGGGATGTTAGATCGTGATGAGAGGTTCGATTATACTGAATACTAGCACTGCCGAACAACGCTCCGACGATCGATAGCGCTGAACAGATCCCCCTGCGGCAGCCGGGCCAGATTTACTCGGGGAGACAGCCAGCCACGACGGTTGTTCCTGAGTAATTCGTGGATCTAGCGGCTCGCACCGTTAGAAGGCTAATACAGTAGTGCCGATAAGCAATATTATATAGATCCCGTCTCTTTCGAACACCATTTGTTAGCAGAGTTAGCACCGGGCGGCCGCCTCGTCTCGGATGCCGCCTCATTTTGGGCGTCGTCCCACCTCACGATGTCTCGCCGTTCGGTTCGGTCGGTCGATCGTCGAACTCGTCGATCACGTCGTGAACCGTCGCCGTCCAGGCGTCCAGCGCCTCGTGCAGCATCTCCTTGGCCTCCGGCAACGCGATGGCGGTATACTGGTAGACGTAGCCGCCGCCGTCCAGCAGCCGCCGATCCCGGCGGACCAGCCCGCGGTCGTGTAGCGTCGACAGCGACCGGTTGACCGTGCTTCGATCGCGCTCGAGGGTACTCGCGAGTTCCTCGATCGTGCTTCCGGGCAGATCGCACAGGACGAGATAGGTGCGGGTCTCGTGGTCTTCGATGCCGAAGACGCAGCTCATCACCTTCTCGAACGGCGGGTTCGATTCCTCCATCAGTTCCCCGAGGCGGTGCTGGGGGGCGTCAGTCATACCGAACCGTACGGACGAGCGCGTCAAAATACCTGCCGGCGTCGGTCGCCGTGATCTGCCGACGTCGGTCGCCGTGATCGATCGCGTCGCCGTCACGTGTCCTCGACTGCCGCTCCATACCCCATCTTCCGGATACAGCTCCGCATTTCGCGTTCGCTCTCGTGGCGGTGGAGTCGCGTCGGCGTATCACAGTAGTACACCGAACCGTCGTACCGCAACGTCACTTCGTACTCCGTCTGCGCCGCCGTCGTCGTGATAACGACTCGTCGCCCGTCCTGAATCGCGGCCATGATCGCGTCCGTCTCGAGTTCGCCCGCTGAGACGCGAAGGGGGTTCGACATCGACTGTGACTGGGTGCGCTGCTTCAAAGAAACTTCCCGTCCGTCCCCGCCGGACGCCCCGCTCGGCGACCAACCGGGTCGGTCGCCGACCGACGGGACCGAATCGTGGCCCCACGCTCGGGCGTGCACGGCGGCTACCAGACCGCGACACACTGACACGGGTATGAGGTATACGGTACCGTATGGCATCAGAAACGGTGACCCAACGAGCCCGACGAACCGAAACGACACTCGCACCCTGGCAGGCGGGAACCGTCGGCGGCATCGCCGGTGCGATCGTGTTCGGTGCGATGATGGCGATGCAGACGCCCCCCGTGCTCGAGGCCGCGATCCCCGCGATGTACGGTCTCGAAGGCGGCCTCGCGGGGATGATCATCCACGTCGCACACGGTGCCGTGCTCGGTGTCGTCTTCGCGGCCCTGATCGTCGCAGCGAGAGGGGGCGATCTCGACCTCGTGCCGGGCATCGGACTCGGACTCGTGTACGGCGTCGGTATCTGGGCGGTCCTCGCCGTCGTCGTCATGCCGATCTGGCTCTCCGCGGTCGGGTTCGGAATGGCACCCGACGTCCCGAACGTCGCCACCGAGAGCCTCGTCGGTCACGCGGCGTACGGACTCGTCCTCGGCGCGGTGTACGCGGTGCTCGGGTGAGTTCGGTCTCCGGACCGCGAAACGGACGGTCGCATCCGTGATCGGTGGCCGATACCCCCTCCCAGGTTACAGCAGAATCAGCGCGAACAGGGCTGCTGGCCCCAGCAACATGAGGAGCGTCGCGAGTACCAGTCGGAGTGACATGGTTCGATCGACACCATCATCGGAGAAGATATAATATCGAAAGACTGTTTAATTATTTATACAGAAATTAAATTTGATAAATGCCGTATTGACCGCCGAAACCGTTCCTTTCTTCGTCACTCCGGCGGAAAGCCTGGGCGAAAAACCGATTGCTCGCTTCGCTCGCGAGCACGCCGCTACTCGAGCAGCCAGCTCAACAGCGCCTTCTGCGCGTGCAGGCGGTTTTCCGCCTGATCGAAGACGATCGAGCGGTCGCCTTCGATGACGTCGTCCGTGATCTCCTCGCCGCGGTGGGCCGGAAGGCAGTGCATAACCGACGCGTCCGGGGCGTGCTCGAGCAGGTCGGCGGCGACCTGGAACCCCTCGAAGTCGTTCATCCGGACGTCGCGTTCGTCTTCCTGCCCCATGGAGATCCAGACGTCAGTGTAGATGACGTCCGCGTCGGAGACCGCGTCGACGGGATCGGTGGTGATCGTCGGATCGCCGCCGAGTTCGCGAGCGCGGTCGACGACGTCGTCGTCGATCCCGTAGCCGTCGGGCGTCGCGACCGTCAGGTCGATATCGGTCAGCGCAGCGCCGAGTGCAAACGACTGGGCGACGTTGTTGCCGTCGCCGATCCAGGCCGCCGAGACGTCCTCGAAGCCGTTTTCGTGCTCGCGGATCGTCAGCAGATCCGCGAGCGTCTGGCAGGGGTGGGCGTCGTCGGTGAGGCCGTTGACGATCGGGACCGACGAGTACTCCGCGAGCACCTCGACGTTCTCGTGTTTGAAGACGCGGGCCATCACCGCGTCGACGTACCGCGAGAGCGCACGCGAGGTGTCTTTCAGGGGCTCGCCGCGCCCGAGTTGGATGTCATCTTCCCCGAGAAAGATCGCGTGCCCGCCCAGTTGGGTCATCCCCGTCTCGAAGGAGACTCGGGTACGAGTACTCGCCTTCTGGAAGAGCATCCCCAGGGTCTGTCCGGACAAGTCGGCGTGGTCCTCGCCGGCTTCGACAGCGCGTTTGTACTCGTCGGCCCTGTCGAGGACCGCGAACAGTTCCGTCTCGGAGAGATCGTCGACGTCGAGGAAATGTCTCGGCTGTGTATCGTCCGTTGCTGTTGTCATGGTCTGGTAACGTATCTGAGAATCCGTGTATTCAGTCCGCACTGAGCGTCCGCGCGACGCGTTCTAAGATCGACACTGACTGGTCGAACTCCGACAGCGGGAGTCGTTCGTCGGGTGCGTGATCGAGGTCGGAGTTCCCCGGGCCGTAGGTCACCATCGGACAGTTCCACGCCCCGGCGTAGATGTTCATGTCGCTGGTTCCGGTCTTTCGCACCAATCGAGGATCGCCGCCTTCCTTGCGGATGGCGACACGAAACGCCCGGGCGACCTCCGTTCGCGGGCTCATCATCACCGGCGGAACCTTGTCCTTCCAGGTCACGGTCCCGACCTCGAGTTCGGCTTCAGCGGCTTCCCGAACGGTCCCGACGTCGAGTGCCGGCGGCACGCGCAACTGGACATCCATCGTCGCCTCGACGGAGAGGCCGTCGTCGCTGACGCCGCCTTCGATGTCGACCGGCTTGGTCGTCACTTGCTCGAAGACCGGTTCGTACTCGTCACCTTCGAAGTGTGCCTCGACGGCGGACCACCAGCGAACGGCGTGTTGGATCGCGTTCGGATCCGGCCGGGACGTGTGGCCCGACTCGCTGGTCGCGACGTACGTGCCGGCGATCAGTCCGCGATAGCCAAGCGTGATGCCGTCGGCACCGGAGGGTTCGCCGTTGACGACGGCGTCCGGTGGCTCGGCTCTGTCGTCGACCAGATAACGTGACCCCGTCGAGTCGACTTCCTCGCCGACGACGCCGACGAAAGAAACGCCGGTGCGGACGGCAGCGGCCGCCATCGCGGCGAGCGGGCCAGTCGCGTCGACGCTGCCACGGCCCCAGAGGATCTCGTCGTCACCGGCTTCCTCGATCTCGACGGGAATGTCTCCCGGGACGGTGTCGATGTGCGAGGTCAACAACACGGCGTCGTCCGCCGGCGCGCGAACGTTCCCGACCGCGTCGATCCAGACCTCCCGGTCGTGGGCCTCGAAGAAATCCACGAGGCGTTTGGCCGCCTCGCGTTCCTCGCCGGTCGGCGAGGGGGTCGAGACGAGATCGACGAGCAACTCACGGGCTTCCGCGGCCGACACGTCGCTCGAGGGATCAGCGTTCGTGCTCATGAGTCGGCGTTCGATCCGAGAACGTCGGCGATCGCGTCGACTATCCGATCGGCGTCCGTCCGCTCCAAGACGAGCGGCGGCAGCAGGCGCAGGACGGTCCGGCCCGCGGGCAGCGCCAGGATCTGGTGTTCCATCGCCAGATCGCGGGCGACGCGGTTCGCACCGCGTTTCAACTCGACGCCGACGAGCAGGCCCTGACCGCGGACGTCGCGGACCTCGTCACCCAGCGCCGCCTCGAGTTCGGTGACGAGATAGTCGCCGATCTCGGCGGCGTGAGCGGGCCACTCCTCCTCGACCAGCGTCGAGACGGTCGCGTGGACCGCCGCGGCGACGACGGGGCCGCCGCTGAACGTGGCGTTGTGCGAGGCCGCGCCGTCGGCGATCCAGTCGCGGACAGCGACCGCGCCGACGGGGAGGCCGTTGCCCAGGCCCTTCGCCGTCGTGAGTACGTCGGGCGTGACGTCCGCGTTCTGGCAGGCCCACATCTCGCCCGTCCGGCCCATTCCGGTCTGGACCTCGTCCAAGACGAGCGCCGCGCCGGCCTCGTCGGTGAGTTCGCGGGCCGTCTCGAGGTAGCCCGCAGGCGGGACGTTGATCCCGCCCTCGCCCTGAATCGGCTCGAGGATCACGGCCGCGGTCTCGTCGTCCACGGCAGCCGCGAGTTCCTCGCCATCGCCGTAGGGGACGAACGCCACGTCGCCGGCCAGCGGCTCGTAGGGCTTCTTGTACTTGTCTTTCCAGGTCGCCGCGAGCGATCCCATCGTCCGCCCGTGGAACGAGCGGGTCGCGGCGACGATCTTCGACTCGCCGGTCGCCGACCGGGCGAACTTCAGCGCGGCCTCGTTGGCCTCGGTCCCGGAGTTGCAGAACCAGGCTTGCTCCAACCCGTCGGGCGTCGCCGCGACGAGCGCGGCGTAGGCGTCCTCGCGCGCCTGAACGGGGTACGAGGAGTCGACGAACGTCAACTCGCCGACCTGCTCCTGGACCGCGTCGACGACCGCGGGATGGCTGTGTCCGAGCGGCGTACACGCGTAGCTCGCGCCCGCGTCGAGGTATTCCGTCCCGTCGGCGGTGTAGAGATGCGGCCCCTCGCCGCGCTCGATGCCGATGGGCTTGCCGCCGGAGACGAAGTCGAGGTCGCTCATTCCGCTGCCTCCGTCCCCGCTTCGGTCTCCTCGAGCACGCCGGGCTCGAGCGTCGTTCCCGCACCCGCGAGCGCGCTACTGATCGGCTCGTCGGCGTTCGCCGTCGCGACGATCACCGACGATGCACCGCCCTCGAGGGCCTCCTCGGCGGCCATGACCTTCTTGGTCATGAACCCCTCGGCGGCGTCTTTCACGGTCTCGAACGCCGCGGGCGTCGCGGCCGACTCGATCTTCGTCGACTCGTCGTCGGGGTCTTCGTAGATACCCGATACGTCGGTCAGGACGACCAGGTCGGCCTCGAGCGCGCCCGCGATGGCCGCCGCGGCGCGGTCGGCGTCGGCGTTGACCGCCGTGTAGCCGCCCCCTTTCTCTTTGCCGAGTACCGGGACGGAGACGACTGGCGTGTAGCCGCCCGCGAGGGTCGTCTCGAGCAGGTCGGCGTTGACCGACTCGATCGTGCCGGAGTGGTCGCCGCGCTTGATCTTCTTCTTGCCGTCCTCTTTCACGCGGACGGCCGATTTGCGCTTGCCTTCGAGCAGTTTGCCGTCCGTTCCGGAGAGGCCGACGGCGTCGACGCCCTCGTTGTGCAGGCTCTCCACCAGATCGGTGTTGAGCTTGCCCGGCATCACCATCTTGAAGACATCCATCGTGCGCTCGTCGGTGAAGCGTCCGACGACGCCGCCGGGGGTCTCGACGTAGGTGGGTTCCTCGCCGAGTTCCGCCAGCGTCTCGTCCACCGCGGTCGAGCCGCCGTGGGTGAGGACGACCGCTTCGCCGTCCGCGACGAGCGACGCCACGTCCGCGAGCGCGCCCTCGGGGTCGACGGCGCGTGCGCCGCCGATCTTGACGACTACTGTCATATCAGGGTGCCCCCACGGGGTGCAGCCCCGTAAACTCGAGTCCGGCCGTCTCCTCCAGTCCCAGCGCGACGTTGGCGGCGTGGACCGCCTGTCCCGCGGAGCCTTTCATCATGTTGTCGATCGCCGAGAAGACGACGACGCGCTTGTTCGAGGGGTCGAGTTCGAAGCCGACCTCGGCGAGGTTCGTCCCGGCGACCGCCTTGGGCTCCGGATACCGATACACACCGGAGCCGCCAGCGGCCATCCGGACGAACGGCTCGTCCTCGTAGCAGCCGCGGTACGCCTGCCAGAGGTCGCCCTTCGAGACGGGACCCGAGGGGAAGACGTGGTTCGTCGCGCTGGCACCGCGGACCATGTCCACGGCGTGGCAGGTGAACGCGACCGACGTGCCGAGGAACTGCTCGATCTCGGCTTCGTGTCGGTGCCCCGTCGGCGCGTACGGGCGCACGACGCCCGAGCGCTCGGGGTGGCTCGAGGCCTCGCCGCCGCCGGCTCCGCCCTCGGAGGAGCCGACTTTCACGTCGACGACGATCTGCTCGCCGCCGTCGAGGATGTCGTGCTCGAAGAGCGGGTAGAGCCCGAGGATCGTCGCGGTGGCGTTACAGCCGCCGCCGGCGATCAGTTCCGCGCCCTCGAGGTTGTCCCGGTTGATCTCTGGGAGCGCGTATTCGGCTTTCTCGAGGTACTCCGGGGCCTCGTGGCCGTCGTACCACTCGTCGTACTGGTCTTCGCTCTCGAGGCGGAAGTCCGCCGAGAGATCGACGACGGTGTCCGCGATCTCGAAGAAGTCGTCGATCCGGCCCATGGAGACGCCGTGTGGCGTCGCCGCGAACAGCACGTCGACGGACTCGAGGTCGTCGGGTTCGGTAAAGCGCAGGTCCGACCCGCGCAGTGGCGGGTGGACCGAACCGACGCTCTTCCCGGCCTTCGAGCGGCTGGTGACCTCCGCGAGCTCGACGTTCGGGTGGCTGGCGAGCAGGCGAAGCAGTTCGCCGCCGGTGAACCCGGAACCGCCGATGACGCTCGCGGTGACCGTCTCGGCGCTCTCGTCCGCCCCGGTCTCGGTGCCGACCGCCATCAGGCGGTCACCTCGAGTTCGGGATCGGCCGCCTCGGCTTTCGTCTCGAGCCAGTCGACGACGGTGCCGGCGATGTCGGTCTCGACGGCGTCGTCGAGAGCCTTGAACTCGACGGTGTGGTTGACCTCGTGGACGGTGTACGACTCCCCGGTCTCCATGAGGTCGATGCCGAGCAGCCCGCCGCCGACGGCGTCGCTGGCTTTTTCGACGAGTTCGAGTGCGTCGTCGTCGAGGTCGAAGACGTCCGTCTCCGCGCCCTTGGCGGCGTTGGTGATCCAGTGGTCCGACGAGCGGACCATCGCGGCGACGGGGTCGCCGTCGACGGCGAGCACGCGGATGTCGCGGCCCGGCTTGTCGACGAACTCCTGGACGTAGAACACCTTGTGCTCGTAGTGGCCGAGCGTCGCCTTGTGCTCCAGGATGGCCTCGGCGGCCGACTCGGAGTCGATCTTGGCCATCAGGCGACCCCACGATCCCACGACGGGTTTGAGGACGCAGGGGTAGCCGAACTCCTCGATGGCCGCCATGGCCGTCTCTTTGGTGAAGGCGACCTTCGTCGCGGGCGTGGGAACGCCCGCGGCCTCGAGCGCGAGGCTGTTTTTCACCTTGTCCGCGCAGACGTCTGCGGTCTCGTGGCTGTTGACCACCGGGATGCCGTACGCCTCGAAGAACTGCGTGGCGTACAGGCTCCGACTCGTGGCGAGACAGCGGTCGACGACGATGTCGAGGTCGTCGAACGCCGCGGGCGTCTCCGAGATATCGAACGTCTGCTTGCGGACGTCGATCTTCGTCACCTCGTGATCGCGGTCGCGAAGCTCGCTCAGCAGGAGCTTCTCGTCCTTGCGAATCCGTGAATAGAGTATGCCTACGTTCACGCGAGCCACCTCCGGGTGGGGTCAGCGAGGCACTCGTCGGGAGTCCCTCGAGCCGTGTGTGCAGGGCGGGCCGGTATCGTGGCCGTCTGCAAGGTCACTCACCCCAGTCCTCTTCGAGCTCGGGGGCCCGCTCGAGGACTGGCGGCTCGGTGTCGACGACTTCCAGTTCGGCGCCGCAGGTCGTGCAGTCGACAATCTCTCCGACTTCCAGATCGTCGTGCAGGGACACCTCGGCCCCACACTCGACGCATTCGGTCATTGTACCTCCAACTGGGAGCCCGGTTCCCTTAAAGCCTTCGAAATTAACAGAAGTATTACAATACTGCACTACCCTCTAACGAAGCTTCGAGACCGTCTCCGAGCAATTTTAATTTGACATATCATGAAGTAGGTATCTAGTCCCCTCGCGGGGATCGTCGTCGGACCGACCGATCGACCGGCCGCGGCTGCGCGGGCGGGCTCGGTCTCGGCGCTCGAGCGGGGGCCTCAGACATAGTCGTTCACCTCCGAACGGAGCGCCTCGCGCGCCGCCTCGAGCCCCTCGGAGCGGTCCGCGAGCGCGTCTTCGTCGGCCGCGATCGCCTCGCGGGCCGACTCGAGTTGCGGATCGACCGCCTCGGGAGCGGGACCGCCCTGCGAATCGCGGCTCGCGACGCTCTCGGCGGGATCGAGCGCGTCTTCGACGGCCTCCGGATCGACGTGGGCCTCGAGCGATTCGCCGAGGACTGACTGTGCGGCGGACTCGAGCGCGTCGTAGTCCGCGCTATGCTCGGCGGCGATCGCGACCAGTTCGTGCGCCGTCCTGAAGGGAAGGCCGTTGGCCGCGAGCAGGTCGGCGACGCCGGTCGCCGTCGAGAATCCCGCGCCGGCTTCGGCCGCGAGCGTCTCCGCGTTCCAGTCGGCCGTCGCAACCGCGCCGGCCGCGACCGCGCTCGCCTCGGCGACGGCGTCGACGGTCTGCCAGGCGTGGGTCGTCGCCCGCTGCAGGTCGCGGTTGTACGCGCGCGGCAGTCCCGTGAGCGTCGTCGTCAACCCCTGAACGCCGCCGGCCGCGTCGCCCGCGACGGCGCGGACGAGTTCCAGCGTGTCCGGGTTCTTCTTCTGTGGCATGATCGACGACGTCGAGGAGTAGTCGTCCGACAGATCGACGAAGCCACGGTTCGCGAAGATGATCACGTCCTCCGCCAGCCCCGACAGCGTCGTCGCGTGCGTCGACAGCGCCTGCACCGTCTCGAGCAGGAAGTCCCGGCTTGAGGCGGCGTCCATCGAGTTCTCGACGACCCCCTCGAAACCGAGCAACGCGGCGGTCCGCTCGCGGTCGATGTCGAAGGTCGTCCCCGCGAAGGCGGCCCCGCCGAGCGGGGACTCGTTGATTCGGCCGTACGCATCGAGCAGGCGGTCGGTGTCGCGGCGAACGGCTCCCTCGTAGGCGAGCGCCCAGTGAGCCACGGTGGTCGGCTGGGCGGGCTGGAGGTGGGTGTAGCCGGGCATGATCGTCTCCCGGTGTGCGGCCGCGACCTCGACCAGCGATTCGCGCAGCGCGAGCGTCGTCTCGACGGCTTCGAGCACGTCCTCGCGCAGGCGGTAGCGGATGCAGGCAGCGACCTCGTCGTTGCGCGAGCGCGCGGTGTGCATCTTCCCGCCGTCCGCGCCGATGCGCTCGATGACGGCCGTTTCGATGGCCTCGTGGACGTCCTCGCCGTCGGGCAAGGTGCCGTGGCCGTCGACCTCGATCGCGTCGAGCGCGGTCAGGATCCGCCCGGCGACCGCGTCCGCGATGATTCCCTGCTCGGCGAGCATGACGGTGTGTGCGCGGTCGACCTCGAGGTCGGCCTCGAAGATTCGCTCGTCGGCCTGGAGCGAGGAGAGGAAGCTCCGGGCGGGGCCGCCACTGAAGCGGTCCCGGCGGACGACACCGTCGGATCGCGAACCGGTGGATCGGTCACCGCCCTCGTCGTCACCGCCGTCGGCTTCGATCGCTGGTTCGGACGCAGGTGTGTCGCCGTGAGCGTTCTCCTCGGTCATCGTTACTCCTCTCCGTCGTCTCCGCTGCCGTCGGTCGCGAGTTCGACGCCCTCGTCCGCGGCGTTGGCGGCGATCGCCTCGTTCGCGAGGCGACGCTGGAAGCCGTGATACTTCGCGACACCGGTGGCGTCCTCCTGCGTGATCTTCCCGACCGTCTCGGTGTCGAAGGAGGCGTGTTCGGCGGAGTAGGCCGCGAACGTACTGTCGCGAGCGACCGGACGGGCCTGGCCGCCCTCGAAGCGGATCGTGACCGTTCCGGTGACGCGCTTCTGGGTTTCATCGATGAAGCCCTCGAGCGCGCTCACGAGCGGTGCGTCGATCAGCCCCTCGTAGCCCTTCTGGGACCACTGCTGGTCGATCTGCTGTTTGAACTGGCGCTCCTCCTGTGTCAGGACGAGCCCCTCGAGCGCCTCGTGGGCGTTCAACAGCGTCGTCGCGCCGGGGTGTTCGTAGTTCTCGCGGACCTTCAGCCCGAGCATGCGGTCTTCCATCATGTCGGTGCGGCCGACGCCGTACCCGCCGGCGAGCTCGTTGAGGTGCTCGATGAGTTCGACCGGCTCGTACTCCTCGCCGTCGACGGCGACGGGGTAGCCGTTCTCGAAGGAGATCTCGATCTCTTCGGTCTCGTCGGACGGGTTGCTGGTCCACTCGTAGATCTCCGTGGGCGGGACGTAGTTCGGGTCCTCGAGGTCGTCGCCCTCGACGGAGCGGCTCCAGATGTTGGTGTCGATCGACCAGTCGCCGCCGCTGCCACCCTCGACGGGGAGGTCCCGCTCGGCGGCGTACTCCTGTTCCCACTCACGGGTGAGCCCGAGTTCGCGCACGGGGGCGATGACCTCCAGGTCCGAGCTCCGCCAGACGGCCTCGAAGCGCAGCTGGTCGTTGCCCTTGCCCGTACAGCCGTGGGCGATTCCGGTACAGTCCTGTTCCTCGGCGACCTCCAGGATCGCTTCCGCGATCACCGGGCGGGCGAGGGCGGTTCCAAGCGGGTAGCCCTGATAGGTCGCGTTCGCGCGAACGCTCTCGAGACAGAGTTGAGCGAATTCCTCTCGCGCGTCGACGACGTAGTGGTCGAGGCCAAGCGCCTCGGCAGTCTCTTCGGCTTCGTCGAATTCCGACGCCGGCTGGCCGACGTCGACCGTGACGCCGATCACCTCGTCGTATCCGTATTCCTCCTCGAGCAACGGGACACAGACGGTCGTGTCCAGGCCGCCCGAGAACGCGAGTGCAACGCGTGTCATGTCGTACTCGAGTGAAACCACAGGACGGACTTAAACTCATTGGTTTCAGTTGCGTAAATTAAAGGTAGAGCGTCTGCTAACCGAATATACTGTACTTTCGGGAACGTTGGAACGGACCGGGACAGGGGGAGTAGTATAGTGCGGGCTCAAAGGCCCGGTCGGAGTCGCCGCGGTCGCCGCCGAGCGACGGACCCGTCGGTACCGAGAACGGCGATCGGCGTGCCGACGGAGTGGCTCATTGGTGGTTCCTTACCAACTGGCGGTATTAAACCCTTTCTGCGTGGCAAGTATTGCGCGGCCGCCGAACGCGGTGTCGGATCGAGCGGCGAACGTCGCCGTCGCTACTCCTCCTCCTCTTCCTCGGGCAGCGACAGCACGTTCTCGCGACCGATCCGAAACACCTCGATCTCGTCGTCCTCGCGGAGGTCGCCGACGACCTGACTCGTCTTGGCCTCGGTCCACTCCAGTTCCGAGACGACTTCCTGCTGTTTGACCCGGCCGCCGCGCTGCTCGAGCAGGCGGAGAACGCGTTCCTCGTTGCTCAGCAGTTCCGGCGGGGGGCCGTCGACGGCGTTCGGTCCGGGTTCAGTCGATCCGTCGGTCCGTCGCGCGACCTCCGGTTCCACCGCGGGCGCGGCGTCGTCCCGGCGTTTGCGGCCGATCAGCCAGCCCACGGCTCCGACGGTCGCCAGTAACGCGAGCGCCAGGACGACGATCACCCACGGCATCGCCGGCCCCGTCGGCTCCTCGTCGGACGGCGTCGACTCCGCGGTCTCGTTTCCGTTCTCGATCAGGACGAGCCGCGGCTGCTCCTCGGTAAAGGATACCCCTTCGCTTCCCTTCCAGATGACCGATCCGTCGGTCGATTCGCTCGGCGACGGATCGACCTGCGGTTCGCCCTCGCTGCGAGCGACCGCGTACGTCTCCGGCCAGCGGAACTGTAACGTCGTCCCATCGTCGAGCGTCATTCCGGAGACCGCGGCGCCCGCCTCGATTCGGTTCAGTTGTACGAGCGCGAAGTCGGACCACTGGTAGGTGACCACGGCGTGGCCGACCTCCCGCGGTGCGGAGTTCGTCTCCGTCGTGATCGAGACGTTCGTGATGTTCATCTCCCGCTCCGTCCTGTTTTGCCCCTCCGCGAGCGTTTCGTTCCACTTCGTCCGTTCGGAAGCGGTGTACTCCTCCTGGTTCGAGTCGATCTCCTCCCGAAGCGCCTCCCACTCCGCCGCGGAACTGTTCCCGTCGTCGATGTGGAACTGATAATCGACCGTCACCTGTGCAGTACCGTTCTCGGCGATCGCAACGTCGATATGGATCTGATCGGCGTCCTCGAGTTGCAACTGGTCGTCCGAATCCGACTGTAGCGCCGCTCGCGAAACGTCGGCGGTCGACGCATCAGCGGTCGACGCCGGGACAAACGCGAACGAACACGTGACCACCACGAGCACGCAGATCAGGGCCCGCAGCCCCCTCTCGTCCATTATGAGGACATGCCGTGGCCGCCTAAATAGGTCTTTCCGACCGCGGTGCGATGTACTTTTTACACACTCACGCGAACGTGAAGGTATGCTCGACACGCGTGGCGAACTCGAGGTCGAAACGCTGCTGAAGATCGTCCTCGGACTGATCGCCGTTTTGCTCGTCCTCGAGATCGTCCAGGTGATACTCGGCAGTATCGCGGGGTTGCTCGGCCCGTTTTTCGTACTCGTCCAGCTGGCGATCGCGGTCCTGATCGTCCTCTGGTTGCTCGATCGGCTCTGAGGCGGCCGCCGACCTGCATCCATCGTGAGCGACCGCCAGACTGATTGTCGCATCGCCCCACTACCGAACGAAGTGTACAGCGTCAACGTCCCGGTTCCCGGTCGCGTTCGACAGCTCGCGAACCGGCTCCATCCCGATCTGATCGGGTTCGACACCGTCCGCGAGGACCACTCGTGTCTGCTCAAGCGGCTCGGCGAGGCCGATCACGTCGCACAGCTCCAGCACCGCGCCCACCGCGCGCTCGAGGGGACCCCCGCCGTCGAGGCGGCGATCACCGGCATCGACTACTTCGAGGACCCGCCGCTCGGCTCCGCACCCGTCGTCTATCTGGCCGTCGAGAGTCCCGGCCTCGAGGGGATCCACGCCGATCTCACCGACGCCTTCGAGCCGGTCGCGGGACTCGAGGGAGCCGACTACGTTCCGCACGTGACGCTCGCTCGCGGCGGCGACCTCGAGACCGCGACCCGACTGGCCGACCGGGAGCTCGAGCCGATCCAGTGGACGGTCAGCGAACTCGAGTTCTGGGACGGGACCTACAAGCTCCCGGTGAGTCGCATTTCGCTGCCGTCGTAGCTCCCCGCTCGAGCGGGCGACGACCGACTGCCCGCACACCGGTGCCGACGTACCGATACTCCGACAGTCCGAGACTCCATTACGGTGCCGGCGGTTCACCGTCGTATTCGTCGTGCCCGCCGTAGAAGTTGAGCATCGCGAACTTGAGTTTTGCCGGGTCGATGTCGATCAGTTCCTCGCGCTCCTCGTGGGGGAAGGTTCCGTTGACGCTGTACTTGCCTAAATCCGACTTCGCCGACCGCGAGTAGCGCCGGTCGAGCAGCGCGCGGACGCCGACCTCCGCCGGCGACCGGAGGACCCGACCGAGTGCCTGTCTGGTCTTGCGGACCGTCGGGATCTCGACGGCGTAGCGCCAGCCCGTGTCGGTGCCGTCGAAGGCCACGTCGTAGGCGTCCTGAACCGCCTCGGCCCGGTCGTCCAGGTGCGGGTACGGAACGCCGACGACCAGCACCGTGTGGGCGTCGTCCCCGTCGAAACTCACGCCCTCCGCGAGGGTCCCCCACAGCGAGGTACAGAGCACCGCGTCGTCGTCCGCGACGAACCGCTTGCGGAGCTCCTCGACGGACTCGCCGGGCTCGTCCAGATAGACCGTCCGGTCGCTATGGCGCTCGAGCCGATCGGCGTACCGACTCGCCTCGCCGTAGTTGGGGAAGAAGGCGAGCGTGTTGCCGGGAGTCATGCGGACGGCGTCGCTGATCGTCTCGGCGACTTCCGCCTGAACCGCGGGATCGTCGCGATCCGACGAGAACAGCGGCGGCGTCTCGACGGCGTACGTCCGGCGGTTCTCCTCGGGGAACTGCAGCCCGTAGGCCATCGTCACCGCGTCCTCGAGCCCCAGCACGTCCTCGGTGACGTCGAAGGGCTGGAGCGTGGCGCTCATGAGGACGGTCGCGTGGACTTCGTCGAACAGCTCGCCGGTCACCTGCCGCGGGAGGCAGGTGTACAGCTCCGCCCGCCCGTAGACCTCGTCGGTGCCGGCGTCGCGAGTGACGGAGACGACCGGATACAGCCCCTCCTTCGAACCCTCGGTCATCCACGCGCTGACGAACGCCGCGGCCTGCAGGGTCTGACACTCCGTCCGCGTGGCCGTCTCGCCCTCTCGATACGCTTCCTCGTACTCTTCGTCTAACTCCTGGCCCAGCTTCATCGCGGCCTCGAGATCGTCCTCGATCCCCCGTCCGGAGTAGCGCTGGAGGAACTCGAGGGTGAGGTCGTCCTTCCGATCGTCGTTGGCGATGGGGACGTCGGACCAGTTCTCGCCGAGCTGCTCGCGGTCGCCGAACCCGAACGACTCCTCGTAGGTCTCGACGAGCGCGCGGTGGAACGCCGAGAGGACGTTCGCGGCGTCCGCCGAGCGCGGATCGTCGGTCTCGGCGAGCTCGTCCAGTGCGGAGTCGAACGTTCGCTCGGAGCAGGTGCGGGTGGCGTGCTCCCGAGCGGCGTCCTCGACGTTGTGGGCCTCGTCGAAGACGGCGATCACGTCGTCGGGATCGCGGCCGAGCCAGCGGAAAAACTGGTCCCGAATCGTGGAGTCGAGCAGGTGGTGGTAGTTACAGACGACCAGATCGACGCCCTCGATCCCCTCTTTGAGGAGCTCGTACCCGCAGAACTGCCGTTGGTCGGCGTATTCGTAGATCTCGTCGGGCGTGCGGACGTCCTCGAAGAGCCAGCCGAAGAACTCGTCCGTGTCCTCGGTCAGGTTGTTCCGGTAGTAGTCACAGACGTTCTGCTCCTCGAGGTCGTCGAGGCGCTCCTCGATGCCCTCGAGTTCGTCCATCACCGCCGAGCGGGCGTCGGCCGCCGACCCGTCGCCGTCCTGGCTCTCGGCGAGGAGTTCGCGCTGTCGGCGCTCGAGTTGCTCGCGGTCGCGCTCCGCGTCGACGACGGCGCGGGTGTTGTCCCGCAGCGCCTGACACTCCTCGTAGCCGACGTCGATGTGGCACATCGAGGCCTTTCCCTTGAAGACGACCGCGCGGATGGACTCGCCGCGGGTGATCGCGCGGGCTTCGGCGACGAACTGTCGCATCTGCTGGTGGACGTTCGTCGTGATGACGACCGTCTTGTCCTGCTCGCGAGCGATCTCGAGGGCGGGGACCAGCGACGACAGAGTCTTGCCGGTCCCGCAGGCCCCCTCGAACAGGACGTCCCGTCCCTGATGGAGGGAGTTGTAGATGCGGTCCATCGCCTTGCGCTGATTCTCGTACGGCTGGTCGTACGGGAAAAAGCGCATGTACCCGGCTGTCTCGGACACACGTGACGATAGGTTCGCGCTCCGATAAAAGGATTCGTCTCGGTTCGTCGCGCGGGAGCGGACGACCGCTCTCGCGAACCGTCATCGCAACGAGTATCACAGCGCCGTCCCGAACGCTTCGGACGCGGAATCACGGACCATGGACGACGTCTCCCGCACGCTCGAGGAATACGAGTCCGACGCCGACGCGTACGTTCGAAAGTACCGCTCCGGGTCGATCGCCGCCCGGTACGGAAGGCCGTTCTTCGAGGCGCTCACCGGTTCCCGACTGCTGGACGTCGGCTGTGGCCCCGGGGCAGATATTTCGACGTTCGAATCCGCCGGGTACGACGTCGTCGGGCTCGATTTGACACCGTCGTTCCTGCGAGCGGCGCGTGACAGCGACTCGACCGCGTCGCTCGTCCGGGGAGACATGCGCCGCCTTCCGTTCGGAGACGGCTCCGTCGACGGCATCTGGAGTTCCGCGTCCTTCCTTCACGTTCCGCGATCGGACGCGGCCCCGACCCTGCGCGAATTTCGTCGCGTCCTCCGTCCAGCCGGCGTCGTCTTCCTCTCCGTCAAGCGGGCCCCGACGACGCCGGGCGAATCGAACGAGAGGCACTTCGAATACTACGGCCCGGAAGCGATCGGTTCGATCGTTCGGGACGCCGGGTTCGAACCGGTCGTCGTCGAGACCGAGGAGAACTGGGTATCGATGGTCGCGAGCGCCGAGACCGACGATGCGGGCGCGACGGCGGGCAGTTCGAGTCGGTAGTCGGGTCGAGACGATGACCCACCGACGGTCATGACCGGCCGGCTATCGCGCGGTACAGCGACAAACGTGTCGCGTTCCTCGCCTCCGACATGGCCATCCCGGGATACGATTCGAGCGACGTCGCGACGTACACACTCGAGCAAGCGGGGGCTCGCGTCGAACTCGTCGCGGGCGTCGTTCCCGACGCGTTCGGGCTCGCGAAGAGCGGTCGCGGGCCGCCGGTCGACGCGCTCGCCGATCCCGTCGACCTCGTCGCGCTCGAGGAACTGAAAGCGATCGAAGCCGTCAGGATCGCGCTCGTCTACGATCCGGCGAAGCTGCCGCCGGGTGCGAGCCCGACCGACGTCGCGGTCGCCGTCGAAACCAGCGGTGGGTCGGAGTCGCACCGAACGGACGGCGACGGCGGCTGGGTCCCCCTCGAGTCGACGGTTGACCTGGAGGAGACGACGGTGACGGCGGTGCTGAACGACCGGCCGCCGGGGTCGACCGTCGTGGCGGGGTACAACGATCGAGGTGACGGAGCCGGGGAGTCGGCGGACTAGATCGAACGGAGACGGCGACGGACGCGGCAGACGGCGACAGGCGACTACCTTCAACAGCGAGAGAGTCCCGCCGTTCACGGCGGGCGTGAATCGCGTCACTTGGGGGCCTTCCCACATAAACCACTCGGCTGGATATTCGCCACGACGTTCACTTTCACTACGATTGGATCGTCATTATATCACTACAGCACAATAGGCTACGTGTGGCGAATCAGGTCACTCGCACTTACGTTACGACCATTCGCAACCACCGACAGGTGTGCAAGGACCTGGATTCGCTCGGGTTCGCTGCCTCGAGACTCTGGAACGTTGCGCGGTAGACGTCCGATCGGATCTGGCACGAAACCGGACACATTCCAGGGCACGCCGAGCTGTCCGCGTACCTCAAGAACCACGAACGCTACGCCGACCTCAATGCACAGTCGAGTCAGCGAGTTATCCAAGAACTCGCTGAGGCGTTCCAGTCGTGGTACGCACACCGACAGAACGGCAACGAGAACGCGAACCCGCCCGGCTACCGCAAGCGTGGCGACGAACATCCGCGCTCGACGGTCACGTTCAAAGAAGACGGCTTCAAACACGACGCGAAGCACAACCGCGTTCGCCTCTCGAAAGGCCGTAATCTCAAAGAACATTGGTCGGACTTCATTCTCTGCGAGTACGAACCCGATCCCGACGCAACCGTCGAGAACGTCCAACAGGTGCGCGCCGTCTGGAACGACGTGAGAGACGAGTGGGAACTCCATCTCATCTGCCGCGTTGAACTCGGGGACGCCGACTCACCTGGCGAACGAACCGCTGGGATCGACCTCGGGATTAGCAACATCGCAGCCGTCTCCTACGGCGACGGAGCCGTTCTTTATCCTGGCGGGGCGCTCAAAGAGGACGAGTATTACTTCGCCAAGGAACGCGCGAAGTGTAACGACTCGAGGTCGAACGAAGCCCGCCGACTCGACCAAAAATGGTCGAACCGACGAACACACTTCTTGCACACGCTCTCGAAAACGATCATCGAGGAGTGCGCCCGCCGCGACGTCGGCACGATCGCCGTCGGCGACCTCTCTGGTATTCGCGAGCGTGAGAACGGCGAGGCGAGAGACTGGGGTTCGAAGGGCAACCATTCGTTGCACCGCTGGGCGTTCGATCGGTTCATCACCATGCTCGAGTACAAGGGCAACGAACGCGGAATTACCGTCGAGACGGTCAACGAACGCAATACCTCGAAGACGTGTTCGTGTTGTGGTCTCAAGGACGCCAGTCAGCGCGTCGAACGTGGACTGTACGTCTGTGAGGAGTGTGGCACCGTCGCCAACGCCGACGTCAACGGAGCCGAGAACATTCGACGTGAACTCGAGGGCGCGAAAGTACCTCCGAGTCCTCACGACGAGGATAGGAGTACCGGCTGGATGGCACAGCCAGCAGTCCACCTGTTCGATCGCGAGAGCGGCCGGTTCACACCGAGAGAACAGGTCGATGACTGCAAACCATAATATCCTAACGCTCGGGAAACCTCGGCGTTTACGCCGAGGGGGATGTCATGTTTCGGGTTCGATGTAGACCTTCCTGATCTGGTCGTCGTGGTCCATCAGGGCGAGTTCGAGTTTCGTGATCCGGTCGTTGATCGTCTCGGCGTCGAGGGCGGGCTCGAAGGCGACGTCGGCGGTGACGAGCAGTTCCTCCGCGCCGAAGTAGACCGTCCGGAAGTCGACGAGTTCGGTGACGCCGTCCCAGTCGGCGACGATCCGGCGGAGCTCGTCCTCGTCCGGCTTGGGAAGGCTCTCCCCGAGGATGAGGCGCTTGTTCTCCAGCGCGAGCGCGATGGCGAATCCCATGAGCATGAGCCCGATGACGAGCGCGGCACCGGCGTCGTACACCGGGTTTTCGGTGACTCGAGTGAGATAGATCCCGAACAACGCGATCCCCGCGCCGGCGAGCGCGATGGAGTCCTCGGTGAGCGCGGTCAGCGTCGTCACGTCGCTGGTCTTGGCGAACGCCTCGCGGAGGCTCGTCCAGCCGTGCTCGTCCATCTGGCGGCTGATCCCCTGGTAGGCCTTCCAGAGCGCGTAAGACTCGAAGAGAATGGCGCCGAGCAACACGGCATAGTTGACGTAGACCGGGTCGAACGTCGCGCCGAACAGTGTCACGGGGTCGTTGGCCCGGTGGACCCCCCCTTCCCGCAGCGCGCTGTAGCCGTGACGGGCGCTCTCCCAGCCGGCGATACCGAAGAGCATGACGCTCACCAGCAGGCTGTAGAAGAACTGCGCCTTCCCGTGGCCGAACGGGTGTTCTCGAGTCGCCTCCTGTGCGCCGTACTTGATCCCGACCAGCAGGAAGATCTGGTTGCCCGTGTCCGAGATCGAGTGATACGTCTCCGACAGCATGGCGGGACTCCCGGTCAACAGAAACCCGCCGAACTTCAGGACCGCGATCGCGCCGTTCGCGAACAGTGCGGCGAGGACGACGGAGGTGCTACTGGCCATCGGCGGGGTCTACGAAGGGGCGGTCCTAAAGTGTAAGCCATTCTAGAGCGCGGTTTCGCCCGGTTCGCGATCGGTCGCCGCCCGGTTCGCGCCCGGCAGACCGCCGCTCCCGCCGCACCGAGCGTCGGCGGCGGCCGCATCCGAAAGGAACCTGTCACCGGCGGACGAACGGCAACCATGATCGCGATCTTCTCGGACACGCACAGCAGCGGCGGCCACGAACTCGAGGGAGACGCCCTGACCGCGGCCCGCGAGGCCGACGCCGTCGTCCACGCCGGCGATTTCACGAGCGAGACGGCGCTCGAGGCGTTCCAGGATGAGTGCGACCGCCTGTTTGCGGTCCACGGGAACGCCGACAGCGCCGCGGTACGCGACCGGCTGCCGACGGCCCGCGTCGTCGAGGAGAACGGAATTCGGATCGCCGTTACGCACCGGCGGGACGGCGGCGAGACGGGACTCGCGATGTTCGGTCGCTCTCGCGGGGCCGACGTCGTCGTCTTCGGCCACAGCCACCGGCCGACCGTCGTCGAGACCGAGGACGTCGTGTTGCTCAATCCCGGGAGCCACGCCGATCCCCGCGGGAACCGACCGGGATTCGCCACCGTCGAGGCGCGTCGGAACGGCGAACTCGAGGTGGAGATTCGGGAGCCGAACGGGACGGTGCTCGAGACGGTCGCGATTTCGACGGCGTAATGCGGAGCGCGTCGGCTCGGAACGGTCGCGCGGCGTCCGTACGGCACACCGGGAGCGGGATAGCGAACGGTGTCGCGGAACGACGACAGCGTCAGCGGGGACAATCAGGCGGGAACCGGTGTCGGTGGGGGGCGACCCGCGTCGCCGCGGGTCGGGAGAGGGGGATGGGCCACGCCGGTCCGAACGGACCGGGAATGGGATGATCGGGGACAGTTGGCCTCGATCCAGCTGACGGCCCGTGGAACGGATCGGGAGGGGAGATGGGCCGCGATCGAGGCACACGTCAGGCTACACGCCGGTCGACGTTATAGTCAGCGCAAGCTGAAACTCGCGCTTTAGCTATAATTGAGGGCGCTAAGCCCCCTTCCTCAGCGAGCGAAGCGAGCAGAGAGGGGATACAGCGCCCACACGTCTTGTTTCCGTGTGAATCGGCATCCTTACTCTTACTACCCGGCAGTCGAAGAGGGTAGTAAGATGCTCACCACGCTTCCGGCGTTGTTCAAACGCGACAAAAAGCGTGCATCGTCGGTTGTGGCCGAGTGTCGATTCGGGAGGAGTGGGACACTCCGAACCGCCGATAAAGGGAAATCGCCTGCGGAGTCTGGAACCGATGTGGGACTTGTTCCTGCAAGCTCCGACACAGAAACAGGAAGCTCCGTCCTCGACAAGCGAGGGCCGGGTAGGCCCGAGCGCGGTAGGGCGGAGTAGTTCACTTACCGACGATCGGTTCGTACGCGGCCGATCGAGGTCGAAACGATTAACCACGCTGACACAGTAGCGGCCGGATATGTTGGACCTCATCACCGGTCTCCTCCCCGATGATCCCGTCATCATCGCGGTCGTCCTGATCCTGCTCGGGCTGGTCTTTTTCGCGTATCTCCTCCTCCGACGGACCGTCCTCGAGTTCCGCGACGGAATGCGCGGCAACCGGTAGCCCGCGGCACCCCCGCTCTCAGGCGAACGCCTCTTCGAGCCGCTCGAGCGCCCGGTCGACGTCCTCGCGACCGATATCGCGGTGCGTGCAGAAGCGGATCGTCGTCGGTCCGAACGGCGTCGCCAGCACGTCCCGGTCGCGGAGCAACTCGAGGACGGCCGCCGGCTCGAGCCCCGTTCCCGACACGTCCGCGAGGACGATGTTCGTCTCCGGCACCTGAACGTCGAAACCCTCGACGGCCGCGATGCCCTCGGCCAGTAGGCACGCGTTCTCGTGATCCGTTTCGAGGCCGTCGACGTTCTCGAGGGCCTCGAGGGCGGGGCCCGCGACGATCCCGGCCTGTCGCATCCCGCCGCCGAACAGCTTGCGCGTGCGACGCGCGCGTTCGATGAAATCGTCGCCGCCCGCGAGCATCGACCCGACGGGCGCACCGAGTCCCTTCGAGAGACAGAACATGACCGAGTCGACCGGGTCCGTGATCTCGGTGACGGGCACGTCGAGCGCCGTCGCGGCGTTGAACACGCGCGCGCCGTCGAGGTGGACCGGCACGTCGCGCTCGCGGGCCGCCGCAGCGGCGGCGGCGACGGTTTCGGGGGCGATTGCGAGACCGCCCCGGGCGTTGTGCGTGTTCTCGAGACAGAGCAGGCCGGTCCCAGGTCTGTGGAGATCCGCCGGGACGTATTCGTCGGCGACCTGTTCGGGCGTCGGGACCCCGCGGTCCGTCTCGAGCATGCGAACCTGCAGGTCGGCGTGCTGGGCGAGCCCGCCGAGTTCGTACTTGACGACGTGGCTCTTCCGATCGGCCAGTACCTCCTGCCCGCGATCGGTGTGGACTCGAGCCGCGATCTGGTTTCCCATCGTCCCCGAGGGAACGTAGAGGGCCGCTTCTTTGCCGACCGCCTCGGCCGCACGCGCCTCGAGTTCGTTCACGGTCGGGTCCTCGCCGTAGACGTCGTCGCCGACCGTGGCGGTGGCGGCGGCCTCGCGCATCGCCTCGTCGGGCGTCGTGACGGTGTCGCTCCGGAGATCGATCATGGACGCCACTACCGGGAGGGCCGTAAAGTATGTCGCCCTCTCGGTGCGACTCGAGTCGAGCGCTCGAGGGGCAGCCCCGACGGAAACATTCACTGGCCCGTCATGTGTACGGCGACGTATGGTCTCCGCTCCCACCGCCGGACCGCCTCCCGGCGACGACTCGCCGGAGACTGGCGACGGCTCGAACCCGTTCACACGCCACGTCTCCCGCGTTATCGACCGATTCGGCGATCTCGGGGGGTTCGCCGTCGTCCCGCTGCTCCTCACGATGCTCGAGTTCGAGAAGGTTCGACGAGCGAGCGACCCCGCCGGTCGCGGGTTCTCGATCACCCTCGAGTTGCTGTTCCCGAGCCCGCTGGTAACCCTGTGGCGGTTCGCCAACCCGCCGGATCCGCCGGCAGCGACGACACACCCGCCGCGCGATGAGTCGTACGGCAGCCCCTCGTTCGGCGGCGCTCCCGGCGAACCGGGCCCGTCCGGCGGACCAACGACCCCCGCCGGGCCGACCGGGTCCGGCGGGACCGACGTGACGATCGAAACGCCGGTCGAAACCGTCGCGGTTCCGCTCGAGGCGCTCGGTACCGAGGCGATGGTCTGGATCGGCCTCGCGCTCGTCGCATACGGAGTGATCTCGGCGATCCTGATGGCGGCGTACGTCGGCGGAATCGATCGACGACTCCGGCACGAACCGATCGCCATCGGTTCGTGTGTCGTGACCTACGCGCCGCGATTCGTCCTCTACAATCTCGTCGTGTTCGGCGCGTTTCTGCTGGTCGTCCCGGTTTTCGTTCTCGCCCCACCGCTTGTCTTGCTCGCGATTCCGGCGATCGTCGTCGTCGGGTACGTCTTCTATCCCGTCCCGTTCCTGTTCGTCGTCGACGATACCCCGTTCCGCGAGGCGTTTCGCCGATCCGTACGGCTCACGACCGCGGGCGGGCCAGTGCTCGGCTTCGCGTTCTGGCATCTCGTCGCTGGGGCCGTCTCCTCGCTCGTCCTGTCCCTGTTGGTGAGCGCCGGCGGCGCGGGCTTCCTGCTCGCGCTGCTCGGTTCGGCACCGCTCGCGCTGGTCCTGACAGCCGCGACCGTCTCGTTCTTCCAGGAGTTCCTCGAGAGCGACGACCTCGAGACGACGAACCGCTCCCGAAACGACGGCCACGGGACGGACGGAACGGACGAGTACGGATTTGGGACCGACTGAGCGACCGGCGAGAAACCGGTCGACCCCCGGCCCCGCACGTTCCAAATCACGAACCGTTTTTTCCTCCCCCCGCCAAGACCGGGGTATGGACCCGCGAATCCGCGAACACGCTGAGATTATCGCCACCCACTCGGTCGACCTGGAGGAGGGAGACAACGTCGTCGTCGACGCCCACCCGGTCGCCGAGGACCTGGTCGTCGCCCTCCACGAAGTGATCGGCGATCGGGGTGCGAACCCGATCACGACGAGCCAGCGAACCGGGAAACGCCAGCAGCGCGCGTATCTACGGTCGTCCGACGACGAGTTCGACACCCCCGAACACGAACTCGCACTCATTCGGAATACCGACGTCTACATCGCCATTCGCAGCAGCGACAACGTCACCCAGACCAGCGACGTCGATCCGGAAACCAGTGCCGCCTACCAGCAGGCCCAGCGCCCGATTCTCGAGGAGCGACTGTCCAAGCGCTGGTGTCTCACCCAGTACCCCGCGCCGGCCAACGCCCAGCTCGCCGAGATGAGCACGGAGGGGTACGAGAACTTCGTCTGGGACGCGGTCAACAAGGACTGGGCGGAACAGCGCGACCATCAGGAACACATGGTCGAGATCATGGACCCCGCCGAGGAGGTCCGCATCGTCAGTGGCGACACGACCGACGTGACGATGTCCGTCGCCGGCAACCCGACGATCAACGACCACGGCGAGCACAACCTCCCCGGCGGCGAGGTCTTCACCGCACCGCAGCCCGACAGCGTCGAGGGCGAGGTGCTGTTCGACATGCCGCTGTACCATCAGGGCCGGGAGATCACGGACGTCCACCTCGTGTTCGAGGGCGGCGAGGTCGTCTCCCACTCGGCGGCGAAGAACGAGGGCGTGCTGACCGAGGTGCTCGAGACGGACGCGGGCGCGCGCCGACTCGGCGAACTCGGCATCGGGATGAACCGCGATATCGACCAGTTCACCTACAACATGCTCTTCGACGAGAAAATGGGCGATACGGTCCACATGGCCGTCGGCCGGGCCTACGACGACACCGTCGGCGAGGGCAACGAAGCCAACGACTCCGCGGTCCACGTCGACATGATCGTCGACATGAGCGAGGACTCGTTCATCGAGGTGGACGGTGAAGTAGTACAGCGGAACGGGACGTTCCGATTCGAGGACGGTTTCGAAGAATAGCAGCCGCGAGAGAACGAATTCGGGGCGCTTCGCGCTACGAAAGGACAAGCGGCCGTCGGTCGCGAGTCGGGGTGCGAGCGACTTTTTCATCGAAGTTTTTGCGCGAGTCGTCGTGAAGCGACCCGAGCGAAAGACGTTCGACACGATTCGTTACCGATGTGGGCGCGTTACTGCAGCCACTGGTACAGACTCAATTAAAATCAGTACTATCGTATTATGTGACACCAGCGCGAGTCGTCCACGTATGCCATCTTGTCCGGATTGTGGCGTCGAGATGGGCGAAACGAAACACAAAACGACCTACCGCGGCGACGGAATCCGAATCGGTTCGGGCGGCGGTCTCCTCGGAGCGCTCGACCTGAAAGGATCGTTCCTGACCTGCTACATCTGTCCCGACTGCGGCCTCGCCAGGTTCTACGCTGATACGTGACTCCGCTCGCTGTCGTCGAGGAGCGGTAGCTCGCCTCTCGGTCGACGAGGACACGAAGGAGGAGCGCCGCCGGTCGACCCGAGAAGTAGCAACCGCGACGATCGACGGGTATCCGCTCTCGCGGGCGGTCGCGCCAGTCCGAGAACGAGCACTCTTCTTTCGATCGGCTCGTCGCTCGGGTTTATATTCCTGAAGGATGTACAACACGTATGGCGATCCTCGTCGCGTACGACGGCTCCGAGCCCGCACGGAAAGCGGTCGAACACGCGTTCACCACGTATTCCGACGAGGAGATCGTACTGTTGCGCGTCATCGACGCGGCGGACGGCTCCACGGAGGCCGGTATCGAGATCGTCCGGGAGATGTTTCGGGAGCGCGAGAAGAAGGTCTCCAAGAAACTCCCGGGGGAGATCGCGGACCTGATCGGCGACTCGGACAGGGAGTTCCGAACCGAGACCGCCGTCGGGGATCCCGCCCGCGAGATCGTCTCGTTCGCCGACGAGAACGACGAGATCGATCACGTCGTAATCGGGAGCCACGGGCGGGAAGGGCTCTCCCGGATCCTGCTCGGGAGCGTCGCCGAAAAGATCGTCCGCCGCTCCCCGGTCCCCGTGACCGTCATCCGCTGACGCGCCTCTTTAGCAGTACCCGTGAATCGACAATTGCACCTGCGATACTAATTATTGTCAATCGTTTCAACACACATCAGTAGCCCCGTGCTAACCGTTTTGAGTTTATTATATCAATAATAAGACTACTGCTTGAGTATTACTCGGCTGTTCATGAAGTACACTACGGACTACTAGGGCAGTATAGTATAATCGGCCACACCAGCCAGGGAGTTCTTCGAGACGAAACCCTCCGAATCGGTTCACGCAGTGCCCTCGTGGACTAACCCGTCATGTGATGGTCACTGGGTGCTGACTCCCTGAATCCACTTATTTAAATCATCGATAACGGTCTCAGCGACGTTGCCACCGAAGTATAGGCTGTGCGGGGTTGCTGGCGGCGTGATCGACTGGAAATAATGGTCCACGTTCGTATAACATTCGACGTGGCTTCCCTCAGGGAGATCAGCATCCAGCCAGGTCTCGTAGCGGGTCCGGAAGAAGGCGGCGAGTTCGGGCTGCGTCTCCTCGTCGGCACTAAACGTCGTCAGGGCGAGTGTAGGTACGTGGAGGTCGCTGGCGGTAGACACAGGGTCGTACTCCCGTAGGCTCCGATGCCAGGCACCCGGACGACCCATAATCTTCTCGTCGTCAAACTCGCCCTCAGCGATTCGCCGGAGCGTCTCGCGGTCCCTCTCTACTCGAGCCGCCTGCTCCTCGTTGAGGTCGCCGTCAATCTCGAACTCGTATCGGATAATGTCGGCGTGCTCTGGGGGAAGGTTCGGCTCAGGAGAACCGTCGAGGTTCACAACGCCCGCAAGACCACCGTGACGGTCGGCGATGCGTGGGGCGCACATTCCGCCCTGACTGTGACCGGCGACGAACAGCGAATCCTGGTGAACGTCATCGAAAGCAGCGAGTCGGTCAACTGCCGCGACTGCGTCGTCGGTTACTACTGTATCCAAGGTGAGCGCATCGTCGGGGATCTCGTGGTTGGCGAGGCGTTTTTCGTAGCGGAGTGAGGCAACTCCCTCGCTGGCGAGTCCCAACGAGATGTCCTTCAGGATTTTCGAATTGCCCACCGTGCCATCCGGATCATGTACGCCGGCTCCGTGGACAAGCACAACGCCCGGGACTGGAGTCCTTCCTTCGGGAACTGTGAGCAGTCCGTTGAGGGCCACATCCCCAGTGTCGACGGTCACTTCGTGCTCGGTCAATGCGTCTTCGTCGGCATAGGCTGGTGATTCGTATGTAGGCGTAAACGTAAAATCGGAGATGCTCTTACCAGTAAGGTTCAGGGTCGCGGTTTCAGTTCCGTTCTCGAAAGCGAACGTGACAGTGGCCTGGTTGCCGTCGTGAACAGTTAGCTCGTCCACCGCCTCCGGCTCACCGTACTGCCCGTGGAGTCCCCACCAACACTGTTCGAGAACCTCCTCGGAGTCCATTCCTTCTTCCGCGAGTGAATCGGGGAAAGAATCCATGATGGCCGAATGGCCGTCATCGGTCAGCATGCTGGCCGCGTCGGTAAACCTTCTATCGATGAACCGTCTTGCGAACTTCCGTGCTTCCATCTTACCCCCGCCCAGACCACCCATACCTGAGTTGAAAACGGTGCCATAAAAATAAATAGTTTATTTATTGTTGGAGGTAATTAATGGTGTATGTCACGAGATGGTCTATTTGCTGTATCTTCAATCTAATTTGAGAGAGATGGTGAGAATATGAGGCCTACCGAATGGCAGCCGGTCATCTCGGACGATGTCCTTGGCACAATTGGGGCGCAGTTCAAATTGGACAGCAATACAGGATTATTACACGATCTGATGCAGATTTGCGTAGAATCAGTCGAAACCGCAGAACTCCGCACGGACCTAGTTTATCTCACTGACCCTCATGCAATTGTGCAGCCCAATTCGGAGGTTCTGCTAGTACGGTGTGTTCAGTCGACCAGATCAGCGACCATCTCCGAGACGAACGCCATCTCGTCCTCGTTGATGCCGTGCCCCATCCCCTGGTAGAGTCGTTTCGTCACGTCGGCGCTCATCGACTCGAAGACGTCGGCCGTGTCGTGGACGCGCTGCTCGGGAATGTGCGGATCGACGTCGCTACAGCCGAGGAAGACCGTCGTTCCCTCGAGGTCGCCGGGGTACTCGTCGTCGAGTTCCTCGCCGATGAGTCCGCCGCTGAGGGCGGCGAGGCCGCCGTATCGTCGCGGATTACGGGCGAGGAACTCGCTCGCGAGACAGGCACCCTGCGAGAAGCCGATCAGCGCGACGCGCTCGGTCGGAATCCCGGCGTCGTTGGCCTCGCCGATCGCGTCGCGGATCGCTTGCAGGCCCGAACTCCGACCCGGCTCGTTGCGATCGACGGGTGCGAGAAACGAGTTTGGGTACCAGGTCTGACGGGCCGCCTGCGGGGCGAGGACGGCGACGCCCCGGTGATGGAGCTCGTCGGCCATCTGGACCATTCCGCGAGCGGTCGCGCCGCGGCCGTGAGTGAGGACGAGCGCCGCCTCGGCGTCCGCGAGGTCCGTCCCGCCCGTGACGAGGGGCTGATTCTGGTGCGGTCCGTTGGCACCGGCATCGGCGCTCATTCGACACCACCGACGCCGGCGCTGGCGTCGGGGAGATCGTGTTCGACGAGTTCGAGGCCCAGCGCCTCGATGGCACCGCGGAGGTGCTCGTCTTTGGCGTACTCGGCACCGTCTTCCTCGCGGAGTTCCTGCGCCTTGGCGAGCACTTCGCCGCGGCGGTCGTCGGGCACCTCGTACTTGTCCGTCGATAATTCGATGACGAGGCCGTTGTTGTCCGTCGTGTAGATCGAGTGGAAGATGCCCCGGTCGAAGACGTTGTACTGGTGACCTGCGTCCTCGAGGGCGTCCATCGTGTCCTCGTATTCGTCGGGATCGACGCTGAAACAGAGGTGGTGGACAGCGCCGACGCCGCCGCGCTGCCCGCGACGGTTCGACGGCCGGTCGTCGCTGACGAAGAAAGTGAGGATGCGACCGTCGCCCGTATCGAAGAAGAGGTGGGTCTGCGAGGGGTCGTCGAGGTTCGGCTGGCGAAGCACCAGCGGCATGCCGAGCACGTCCTGATAGAACGCGATCGTGTCCGCCTCGTTGCTCCCCCAGATGGTGATGTGGTCGGTACCCGTCGTGTGGACGGGGCTGTCGGGCAGTTCCGGCGTGATCGGATTGGTGGATTCGTTAGACATGGTGACTTGGATCGATGGTGGCTCCGACCGGTCGTGGAGTCGTCGCGGCGATTACTCCGCGACGTGTTCCCCGAAGACGCGCTCGGCGTCCGCGGGAACGTCGAAGTCGTGGTAGTGTTCGCCACGTACGGTCGAGAGGATGTTGAGTGCTGCGGCGGCCCCGTCGCCGACGGCGATCGCGGCCTGCCATTCCTCGGCGCGGACCATCGCACCGGTCGCGTACGCGCCCTCGACGCTGGTCTCCATCTCCACGCCGACGTCGACGGTCCCCTCGTCGGTGCGGTCACAGCCGAGGTCTTCGGCGAGTTCGCGGTTCGCGCCCGTCGCGAGGACGACGAAGTCGGCTTCGTACTCGTCCGCCTCGGTCTCGACCACGAACCCATCGCCGGCTTCGCTCACGGCGGTCACGGCCTCTCCCTGTCGACGGTCGGCGCCGAAGTCGTCGACCTGCTGGCGGGCCGTCGCCATGAACTCGCTGCCGCCGACCGAGCCGATCCCGAGGTAGTTGAACAGGTGTGCCTTGTGCATCCACGTCTCGTCGGTATCGAAGACAGTCGTCTCGAGGCCGTTCTTCGCGGTAAAGAGGGCAGCACTCAGTCCGGCGGGGCCGCCGCCGACAACGATCACTGTCGCGTCGTCCGCAGTCGTCTCGTCGCTCATGCAGTCACAAAGTGTTACCGCAGGGGTATCAAACCAGCAGCAACCCCGGAGCCACCACGTAACATCAGTGTTAGTGGGTCTGGACGTCCCGGCATTCACGCTGCTAACGGACGACACAACCTGCGCACGCAGGCTCAATTCATTGGCGTAGCTCGTTCCTACCTTCGCATCCAACAGGAGACCGACTACTGAACGGACGGCGGCGGGGTCCGAACTGCGGACGTCGACGTCGATCACCGCCGCCGACCGCCAGTCGTGGCCCGGTGACGGCGTGCTCGAGGGCCACACCATCGTCACCACGCCAACGGAGACATCCATGAAAACCAGCCTCGAGGTGGAGTACTGGGTCGTCGACGACGACGGCGATCTAGTCCCGCCCGACACACTGCTCGACGTCTCGGAACAGGTCGATCCCGAGTTCGTCGAGCCGATGCTCGAGATCAAGACAACCCCGTGCGAGTCGATGGCCGAACTCCGCGAGGAGCTGCCCCGTCGGATCGGTCGCGTCGCCGATGCGGCGCGCGAGCGGAACAAGCGGCTCGTTCCGCTCGCGACGCCGCTGTACGCAGCGCCCGCCGACGTTCCGTACCGCGAGAAGGTGGGGACCGACCTGCAGCGACGGATCGTCGGGCCGACGTTCGACGACGCCCGGTTCTGTGCCGGGACGCACGTTCACTTCGAGCAGTCGAACGTCGCCGACCAGCTCAACGCCCTGACCGCGATCGACCCCGCCTTCGCGCTGGTCACCAGCGCCGCCCACCACCGCGGCGAACGCATCCTCGAGTGCGCCCGGCCGTTCCTCTACCGTTGCTCGTGTTACGAGACCTGTCCCGAACAGGGCCATCTGTGGCCCTACGTCGACAGCGTCGCCGAGTGGGAGCAGCGGCTCGAGACCGCCCACGGCGTGTTCCGCGAGCGCGCACTCGAGCGCGGCGTCGATCCGGACGCGTTCGACGACGAGTTCGCCCCCTACGACGCGGTCTGGAACCCGGTCCGTCTGCGAAAAGCGATGCCGACCGTGGAGTGGCGCTCGCCCGACGCGGCCCTGCCGAGTCAGGTACTCCGGCTCGCGGAGGCGGTGCGATCGATCGTCTCCCGCGCGGACGCCCGCGGCACGGTCGTCGACGGATCGGCGATCCCGACGGCGTCGGACGCGATTATCGACTCGAACGCAGTCACTGACGGCCCGCTCCGACTCCCCAAGTTCGACACCGTCGAGTCGATCACCGACGCGGCCATCCACGACGGGCTCGGGGACTCGAGCGTCCGGCGATACCTCCGCGGACTCGGATTCGAACCGTCGGCGTACGACCCGCTCGCGGATCGGCACCCCGACTCGAGAATCACCGAACGGCGGGCGAAGAAACTGCGGCTTCGGGCCGCCGATCGGCTCGAGGCCGACCTCGAGCGACGTCGCGTTCGGACGCCCTAGATCGGGCCGAGAACGAGTATCGTCGGTACAGCGAACAGGCCGCCGAGCAGCAATCCGACGGCCCCCGGAAGCGACACGTCCCAGCCCGCGGTAACGTATCGGATCGGTGGAAACGCGTCGAAGACCGCCTCGTCGGGGATCACCGGCGACCGGAGCAGCGAGAGCACCGGCTGAAAGGCCCCCAGACAGACGATACCGACCGCCACGAGTACGCCGGCCGACGCCGACGTCGAGGGCGACGCGCGCTCGAAAAACGCCGCGGGATCGACGACGAGTCGTCGCAGGTGACTGTCCATACCCTCGTGTCGTCGCGCCGATTATTCAGCGTCTCCGGCTCGCGCACGCGTTCGGTCACCGAAGCCGCTCGAGCCACCGCGCTCCCGTCCGGAGAGCCATCGGGAGCTCGTCGCCGAAGGCACACTGCGTCGGCTCGGTCTCGCAGGGGTTGCCCACGACGACCTCCACGGTCGGCGATCCCCCGTCGAACACCGCCGCGCTCGCGGTCGTCAGCTGCCCGACGGCGTAGTCGTCCGTGTCCGGCTCCGGATGCCGGCAGATCGACTCGTCGCCCGGCCCGTGTTCGTGATCCCTCGCGATCCGCCAGAGCGTGCCCCGATCGAGCTCGGTCTCCGCCTCGAGCAGCGTCGTCGCTCGCTCCCGTCGGCGTCGCGAACTCTCCGTCTCGTCCGAACGCGACAGCACGAAGTGGTTCGTTCGGGTGACGGCGTCCGCGTCGTCGACGACGAGCCGCTCCGCGAGCGGATTCACCTCGAGCAACGCGGCGTCGGTCCCGTCGGCCAGAAAGAGCGTCTGCGCCATCAGCCGTCGCGCCGGGAGCGACTCGAGCAGGGAACGAGCCGCCGCGACGGTGGCACATTCCTCGAGGAGCCGCCTGACGACGGTGCCGTTCCGGAGCTGGTCCTCGGGCTCGAGATCGTCCCGGTTCGCGTCGATGTACGTGTTCGCCGCGACGAGCCCCCGATCGTTGACGCCCTTGTAGAGCATGACCGTGCCGCAGGTATCGACCGTGAGAAAGCCGTGGAAGTCGCCGATCGCCGGCTGTTCGACGACGGATTTGGGACGGACACCCCGTCCCGCGATGTCACGGTTCTTGAGTACGAGCGGGGCGTCCCCGGCGGCCCGCGGCGGCGACACGAGCACGTTCGTACACCCTCTCGAGGGATCGGCGGCCGGCTCGTCGGCCAGTTCGTCACAGAGGTCGCTGTACGCGAAGGCGTAGACGTCGTAAACGGCCGTATCGACGTCCAAGGTTCCGGCCATCGCCTCGTACGCCCGCACGTGCCGATCGGGCATGCTCTCTCGACTGCGGCGTGCGTACTCGAGCAACGGTTCGAGGTCGACGCTCGCGTCGGCGATCATCGACGCGAGTTCGTCGACGGCCCACTCGACGGCCTCGCGTTCGGTTTCCGCGCGCCGGCGCGCTTGCTCCGCGTAGCTGTCCGGTTCGGACGTCGCGTTCGGTCCGGTGAAAGCGGTCCGCTCGAGGTCCGGCTCGTCCATACGATCGGCAGGAGCCGACGCGGGTTGTATCGTCGGCCTGAATGTGGAACCCCGTGTCTGGAAGAACCGGCGGCGCGATCGCTCGCGGGCTATCGCAGCGGCTGGAAAGTCGGTGTCGAAAGGGTGTACATGTCGGCAGCAGGGATGATGATCGTCGTGCGGCGATGATCAGTGCGTCCCCCGTATCCCCTGTGATGCGATCGGCCGAATCTGCCGACATTGTATTTAACGTTAGTGGCCGACATTAGTGTATCGGAAACCTTCACATATCCAATACATTATGATATTTTGACCAGACTGCGCCGTCGGTCGACGCATTCCCGGAGTTACTGGCGGTGGAACCGGACAGGACGGGCCGTTCAGCCGCTGCGTTCGATCGCGGCGGACTCGAAACTCGCTCCGTTGATGGCGGCGAACGCGACCAGCAGGACCACGGCGAGTACGGCGAACGCCAGCGAGAACTTGCGTCGGGCCGCGGCGGAGCGGGCGAACCGCTTCCCGACCCGCTCGGTCGCGAACACACCCGAAAGCGCGAGCGAGAGACCGATCGCAGCGATCCAGACACCCCCCAGCACCGACGACGGGACGAGCAAGAGGCCGTAGCCGAACACGAGCGCACCGAAGAGCATCGCTAGCGCGGCCACGACGCTGAACGAGGCGGGAGACGTAGCGGAATTCGTATCTATCACAGTAGAAAGAAACACGCCAGGCCGGGATAACCGTTGTGTACCCACTATTCGACGGAACGAAACGATTCCTAGCCTTATTGCAGCCAGGCTAATCACAGATAAGAACACGCGACTCACAGTATATTGAGTCGCGACTATTCTGTCGCTGTTTCGGCACTCATTCTGTATTCTATACTCCCACGAGACTCCTGATCCGATACTTGATGTGGAGAAGATTGGTTGTTCACGGATCGCTTTCTCGAAGTCGCTCGAGTCGTCGTTCTGTGCGTGGATGCGTCTTCGCGACCCGGTTCAACCGACTCGTCGGTAACGGTACGCCGCCAAAATCAGGCTGTTTCCGTGGGGGTTCGACGATCGCAAGCGGTGAAATCTCTGCGCTTCTGAGATCAGTCGAGGGTCGCTCGGCAAGTGTCGAATCGATTTTTTCGAGGGCGGTTGCCAGCGCAACCGGGTTCCCGGTGATAGCAATTGCAGCGCTGTCAGCGGTGAATTCTCGCGTCCGAGAGAGTGCCGCCCAACAGAGGACAGCGACGATCCAGACGGGAAAAACGAGAATCAGTCCAGCAGTGACGAGTGCGTCCTCGAGATCGGCACGACTCGTCTGTCCGTGTTCGACACCGATAGTGGAGTTCGAGAGCAGACGAAAAACGCGCTGTGAGGATCCGACCGGTAACGAGACGGCAGTCATTACCGCTGCGTCCCGATTTTTCACGTGAGCAATTTCGTGTGCAATGACCGCTTCGAGTTCGGATTGCTCGAGTAGCGTTACCAGTCCCTCACTTACCACGAGTCGTGCGGTTTGTGGCTTAAATCCTGTCGTGAACGAAACCGGCGCGTCCATTGGCGCGACGTAAACGTCCGGGACAGGCACTACAGCTTGGTGAGCAACCAATTGGACGGTATCTATCAATTCGGAATGCTCCTCTCTTCGAGCCCGAGAAGCACCGACCGAACGGATCGTATGGTCAGGTGCATCTCGTTCATGGCGCACCAGGAGAATCAGCAGGCAGACTCCTGCGCTACAGATGACCGGGACGAGGATTTCCGCTGCAGGAAGTGTTGCTGGTTGAAACAAAAGCTCGTAGATGAGAAGCAAAAATAGAGTGAGAATACTACCTGCGACGACCGTCGTCAGAAGGGCAGTGACGCCGAGTCCAAAGAGCAGTACCAGCATTACATCATGCAAATTGATTCGCTCCCCGTTCGCGACCATTGTTTGTTATAGAGGCGTCTTCCCGACTTTCTTTCTTCGAATTCGCTGTGTGATGTTCACCGGCAGATCAACGCTCAGTGATTTTCAACATATCCTGGCACTGTCGGCCCTCTCGCCCACTCTTTTGCATCCGTATTCGGTCTCGGCATCCTCGTACTACCGCATTCTCTCTCACACACGGACCTTCCAGCACCCATTCACACGCTGTTTCACCCCATGCCATCTGTCTGAGGAGGGGGTGAGCCCGGTAGCGACTCCGGGAGCGGAAGCGAGGTCCCGACGACAACAGCAGCGCCGAACAAACCTCACAATGTGCCAGTGGGGCAGCCAGCTTGCCGAGAGGGGTGTGCCCCCTGAACTGCTCGAGAGAGGAGTGAATACCCTCGTAGCGATGCAAAATGTGTAGGTGACCGACCTCGAGAGAGAGCTAAGCGAGCATTTGGATCACCAGTCTGCTTCTGAGAGCGTTCGCTCCGCGGACGCGCTTCGCTTCGTCGAGAGGTACACCACAGATTGAGCAGATGAGTGGACCTGCTTCCTGGTCGGGGCAGCCCACCTCGCTTTGGCTGCACCAAACGTCGGTCCGAACCTCGCGAACGACTCGCTCGTCCGCTGTGAGGGACGTCGACGCGTCGAACCCGTCGCGACGTCGTACAGGAACGACGCGGGCACGAACGCATCCGTCATCGCTGCTCACCCCGTCGATCAGCAGCGGTGGCTTTCGGTCCGCCCCCGTCCGTCGCAGTCGCCGGGAGCGGTCACGCCGGTTCCCGGCCTCCGAGTGACCGTCGAGAAGCCGCGTACAACGTGCGCCGCACTCGGAACAGCGGAACTCGCGGTCAGTCGTGGAGATTGGCGCGGTGGAGACCCGCTTTCGGGGGGTCTCGAGGGCGATACCGACGGTCCCGCTCACGCAGACCTCCCTGAAAGAGTCCCCCAGCAACCGCGCGATCCGGCTTCGTTCGCTGCACGGGCGCGATGGGATTTGAACCCACGACCGTCGGATTAGAAGTCCGACGCTCTTTCCGGACTGAGCTACGCGCCCTCGAGTCCGAATCGACGGCGGAACGGTATAAGCAGTTGGGGTTTCCGGTCGCAGTCGACTCCGCTCCGACCCCGGACGGGAACGAAGCTCGACCGCGAGTAGCCGGCGCTATCCGGCGAATCGCCCGAAAAAGAGAAGCGCCCCTGAATACCGAGATCGACACCACGGACCGACGTCAGTAGTCGACCTCCGAATCGTCGTCGCTCTCGTTTTCGGTGGTGTCGTCGGTCGACTCGTTGCCCGCGTCCGTGTCGTCGGACTCGTTGCCCAGGTCGCCGTCGTCGGATTCGTTCCCGATTCCGTCGGATTCGTTCCCGATTCCGCCGTCGGACTCGTTGTCCTCGGAGTCGCCGGACCCGAGGTCGTCGGTGTCGTCGGACCCGTCGCTCGGTTCGTCCGAGTCGTTGTTCGGCGACTCCTCGTCGGATTCGCCGTTGCCCATACATCCTGCGACCGCGGCGACCAGTCCGGCACCGAGTCCAGCCGTGAATCGCCGCCTATTGAGTGTCGTGTCTGTCATGGTGCGGCACCTGTCTCCGCAATGGACATCCACATAACGACGTATCTCCGTTTCATCGATCAGTCAGAGTTCGATCGAATTATCTCGAGTTCGGACGAATAGGCGGGTCGCTACCGGCGAAATAATCATTTCGACGCAGGAAAACCGACCGATAGCGCCCGCATAAGCGCCCGAACTCGAGCGGGATCTGATCACGCCGGTTCCGCTTCGAGCGGCGCATGGAGGCGGTTCCCAGCACGGCAATTACCGATTCGGAAACCGTTGCAGGGAAACAACGGGACGGCCGAACGACGAACA
This sequence comes from Natrinema salaciae, assembly GCF_900110865.1. Lineage (NCBI taxonomy): Archaea > Methanobacteriati > Methanobacteriota > Halobacteria > Halobacteriales > Natrialbaceae > Natrinema > Natrinema salaciae. The sequence goes on along the minus strand of NZ_FOFD01000003.1, from coordinate 485,059 downwards.
CAGCGTTTATGCACGTCTCGCCGGTACGTGTGCTCGATGCACGTCATCGGAACGGTGGGACTCCCTGGGAGCGGCAAGGGCGAGGCCGCCACCGTCGCACGCGAGGACGGGATCCCGGTGGTGACGATGGGCGACGTCGTCCGCCAGGAGACGGCCGACCGCGGGCTCGACCCCGCGAAGGATCACGGGAAGGTCGCGCAAGCGTTGCGCGACGAGAACGGTCCGGCGGCGATCGCCGAACGGTCGCTACCGATGATCGAGGACCGCCTCGAGACCCACGAGACGGTGCTGGTCGACGGCATCCGCTCGGGTACCGAGGTCGACGTGTTCGAGGAGGCGTTCAACGACGCGTTCACGCTGGTCAGCATCGAGGCACCCTTCGAGGTCCGGGCCGAGCGGATCGACGAGCGCGGCCGGGACGTCGGCGAGGCCGACGGCGGCGAGAGTCTCGCCGCGCGCGACGAGCGCGAACGTGGCTTCGGGATGGACGACGCGATGGCTCGGGCGACCGTCGTCATCGAGAACACCGGCTCGCTCGAGGCGTTCCACGAGGAGATTCGGTCGATCGTCCGCGGGGAAACCGACGACGGGAAACACGCCGAGGCCGAAGCCGACCCATGAGCGAGATCTACCGCGTCGACGTCGAGATCACGGCACCGGTCTACGACACCGAGGTCACGAGTCGCGTGATCGACGCCGTCGCCAACATCTTCCCCAACGCCGACCTCGAGGAGGAGTTCGGCGAGGTCAGGGGCGAGGCGCACTCACTCGATCACTTCTCGGAGCTGCTCCACCGGCAGGAAATCCTCGACACCGCCCGCGGCGAGTTCTTCGCGAACCGCGAGGGCGACACCTTCTCCTTCGCGCTGAAGAAACAGGCGGCGTTCGAGGAGTACGTGAACTTCTCGGTCGGGAAACCGGACGAACTCGGCGAGATCGCCGTTCGGGTCCGCGTCGACGAACCCGGCCTCGAGGAGTACGTCGATCACATCGCGCCGCCGACCGAAGACGGCCGACCGGTCGACGCCTGAGTCGGCGCTCGGTTCGATCGCCGTTTCCCATCGTCGGACGGATTCTCGAGCGGTTCTTCACCGGGGAGTATCGACATCCGCATCGGTATCGACATCGATAGTCGGCTTCCCCCGTTACGACGAACGGGCAAGGAACGATAGGGATCGGCGATGTACGACCGTCAAATGCACGACACGATACCCGTCGCAGAGATCATGGTCGAGGACGTCGTCACCGCCACGCCCGATGTAACCGCAACCGAGGCGGCGACGCTGCTGCGCGGCGAGAACGTCAGTTCGGTGGTCATCGTTCGGGACGGCGAGCCGATCGGTATCCTCACCGAGGGGGACTTCGTCACGCACCTCTGTGAGCGGTCGGATCTCGGCCACCTCCGGGTGCGCGACGTCATGTCGGCACCGGTGACGACGATCGAACCGACCGCGTCGATCGTGGACGCCGTCGAACTGCTTCGAACGACCGACATCGAACACCTGCCAGTCGTCTCGAGCGGCGATTCCGGGGCCGAGGGAGACGGCGACGCGACCGGGGTCGAGCGGGCCGAGACCGACGAACTGGTCGGAATCGTCACGACGACCGAACTCACGTACTACGTGCCGCAACTCGCCCACCGCGGCGGGGAGTCGCGCCAGCGACCGCCTCGCAGACACGTCCGGTCGGACACGCAGTACGAACGCGACGACTGGACGTTCGAGTATCGCGGCGACGACGAGTCGACCGTCTCGGTCGGTGACGTCGCACGGTTCTCGAAAACGATCTCCGACGAGGACGTCGAGGCCTTCGCAGCGGCGACGGGCGACACCAACCGGGTGCATCTCGACGCGGCCTACGCCGCCGAGACCCGGTTCGGCGAACGAATCGTCCACGGCGTCCTCGCGAACGGACTGATCAGCGCAGCCCTCGCCCGCCTACCGGGGCTGACGATCTACCTCTCACAGGAGAGTAGCTTCCGCGCACCGCTTGCAGTCGGCGACTCCGCGACCGCGGTCTGCGAGATCGTCGAGGATCTCGGCCAGTCGAAGTACCGGATCGAAACGAACGTGTCGGACGGCGACGGGACGATGGTGCTCGAGGGTAACGCGGTCGTCCTCGTCGACGACCTCCCGCCGATGGCGGCCGGCGAGACCGATGCGGCGACGACTCGGTAACCGAAGCAGGTTACGAGCAGTTCCCGACGCTCTCGAGTTCCGCTTCGCCCTCGCTCCGGTGCTCCTTGGCGGCGAGCGGGTTCCCGTTCGACGCGGCCGTCGCCGCCGCAGCGAACGCCGCCGCCGCCGCCGCCAGCCGTCGGTTCTGGCACTCGGCCGTCTCGAAGTGACTCGCGAGCCCCTCGGGCGCGTCCGCCAGTCCATTCTCGAGGCGGCGCTGCGACGCCGAAAACGTCGATTCGGCGGTCTCGAACGCCGTTCGAGCGGCTTCGAACTCGCGATCGTCCGAGTGCTCGCGGCCCCGTTCGAGCGCCCCGTACCCTGCCTCGAGATCCAGCGTCGCGTCGTACGCCGCGGCGAGCGTCTCGAGCGAGGACACCGTGTCGCCGAGGGCGGCCGCGCCCGCCTCGAGATCGGCGGGGTCGACGCCGGTCAGGTCGCCGAGTCGATCCCCGTCGAGATCTCGAATCGTCGTATTCGCCTCGTCCCACCGCTCGTGAGCCGCGGCGATCTCGGCGGAGCGGTCGTCGACGGTCTCGCTCGCCGTCTCGATGTCGCCCTCGGATTCGATCGCCGTCGTGACGGTATCGATGTCGTCGGCGATCGCGTCGTCGGTGACCGTCGCGGTGACCGCGACCAGCCCCTCGAGCGCGTCCGCGTACGACCGCAGCGTCGCGATATCGGCCCGTCGGTCCTCGCCCAGTTCGGACTCGGCGGTCTCGAGGTGGTCTCTGGCCTCGGCGATCGCGGTCCGGGGCGGTTCGGGGTCGAACTCGACTGCGTCGGGATTCTCGAGCCCCTCCAGTTCGTCTAACGCCTTCGCGGCGTCGTTCAGTCTGCCGGCGGCACGGTCGATCGCCCGGACGCCGGCCCGACTCCCGGCACCGTCGTCGGTCCCGGCATCGCCCTCGTCTCCTCCCGACGATCCGCTGAGATCGTCGAGACAGCCCGCCAGGCCCGCGAGCGCTCCGACGCTCGAGCCCGCCGCGCCGGCCCGTGCGAGATACTGTCGACGGTTCATTCCTACTCGAGGGTACGTCTAGAGCAGCATTAACGTAGTGGCATCTGGACTGTCACTCGGAGTGAAAGAACGAACTGCAGTTTACCGACAGGATGCCGCGAGTCGCTGCGACACTGCGTCAGTTCGCCGCGAGAGGGCGGTCGGGACGCGACCAGTGCGGAGTTAGCCGAACGGCCCCATTCCGCCCATGCCGCCGCCACCGCCACCGCCGCCTTGTTGCATCTGCTGCATCATGCGCTGCATCTCCTGTTCGGAGCCCATCCCCTGGAACTGCTTCATCGTGCGTTCCATCATCTTGTACTGCTGGAGCAGCTCCCGGACCTGTTCCTCCTCGGTCCCCGAGCCGCGGGCGATGCGTCGGATCTGGCTCGCGCCGATGGCCTTCGGATACTCCTTTTCCGCCTCGGTCATCGAGTCCATGATCACCGTGAACGTCCGCATCCGCTCCTGCGTGACGTCCATCGCGTCGTCGGGCAGCTGGTCCTTGATCCCGCCGCCGAGGCCGGGGATCATGTCCATGACCTGATCGAGCGGCCCCATGTTGTTCATCGCCTCCATCTGCTTTTGCATGTCGTTCAAGGTGAACTGGCCCTGAAGCATGTCCTCGGGATCCCAGTCCTCCTCCTCCATCTCGGTCTGCTCCATCGCGCGCTCGACGCGCTCGGCGAGCTGACTGAGATCGCCCATGCCGAGCAGCCGCGAGATGAAGCCGTCGGGCTCGAAGCGCTCGACGTCCTGGACCTCCTCGCCGGTCCCGAGGAAGGCGATCGAGGAGTCGGTCTGGTCGACCGCGGTCAGCGCGCCGCCACCCTTCGCGGTCCCGTCTAACTTCGTGATGACGACGCCGTCGATGCCGATCGACTCGTCGAACTGCTGGGCCTGGTCTTTCGCACCTTGCCCGATGGCGGCGTCGAGGACGAGCAGCGACGTGTCCGGCTCGACGACGTCCTCGATCTGCTCGATCTCGTCGATCAGATCGTCCTCGAGCGCGTGGCGACCCGCCGTGTCCACGATGTGGACGTCGGCGTCGCTGGTCTCCTCGAGGCCCTTCCGAGCGATGTCGACGGGGTCGTCGTTGTCCGGGTTCCCGTAGAAGTCGACCTCCGCGCGCTCGGCCATCTCCGCGGCCTGGTCGTACGCGCCGGGTCGGAAGGTGTCGGTCTGGATGACCGCTGGGCGAAGGCCCTTGGTCGAGAACCACCAGGCCATCTTCGCGGCGGAGGTCGTCTTCCCGGACCCCTGCAGCCCCGCCAGCAGGATGGTCTGTTCCTCGAGCGGCAGCTCGGTCGACTCGCCGATGAGATCGACCAGTTCCTCGTAGACGATGCGGAGGACGAAGTCCCGCGCCGGCGTGCCGGCGGGCGGTTCCTCCTCCAGGGCCCGGTCCTTGATGTTGTCCGACAGCTCCATCACGAGCGAGACGTCGACGTCGGCGGAGAGCAGCGAACGCTGGATCTCCTTGACGATCTCCTCGATGTCTTCTTCGCTGAGTCGCGACTTCCCGCGGAGCTTGTCCAGGGTGCCCCGCAGGGAACTCCCGAGATCGTCGAGTACCATTTGCTCGGTCTACGGGACGACGGCGTTAAAGGTTTTATCTAGACAGCAGCGGCGTCGAACCGATCCGCCGGCGTTCCAACCGGTCCCGGCCGGGAGGCGGCCCGGACTCGAGTCGCGCCGGAAACGGGGGCCCGATCGGGGCGTCGATCCGAGAGACGCGGCCCGCGCTATCCGAGAATCCGTTTTCGTTCCTCGGGCGAGAGTTCGACCGGACCGACGGCGACGGGCGTACAGTGTTCGCATTCGAACGCCCCGTCGCCGCTGTCGTACGTGCGGATCGGCTTCCCGAACAGGAAGAAGGCGTCGCGCTGTTTGCGCGTGATGACGGCGTCCGCGCTCTCGCCACAGTTGGGACACCACTCCCTGTCGGACGCCGGTTCCTGGTAGGTCACCTTGTGACGGCCGAACAGGTTGCCCTCGTAGGCCTCCGCTTCCGTCTGCTCGACGAGCGCTTCCGGCGGGAGGGGGTCCGACTCGAGGTCGTTGTCGAACCCGCTCTCGGCGCCCGTGGTCGCCGTGACGTACGGACCGACGCTGACGCGGTTGTCGCGCCCGACGAAGTAGACCGTCACCTCGACAGCCTGGCCCTCGATACGGATCTCGTTGCCCCAGCCCGCGACGTAGACGGTGAGGTCGTGTCGCGCGTCGGTGACGGTCAGCTCGTTCCGTCCGCCCCTGATCGAGACGCCGTCGCGGGGATCCCGCACGTCTCGGGTCCGCTGCCAGCCCGACACCGAAACCTCGTAGTCCTCCGGCGACCGAGTGGGCGCGGCCGCGTCGTCGTGGAAGACCTGTTCGGCCCCGACGGTCGAGAGCGTCTCGGCCGCCCCGTATTCGACGAAGACGTCTTCGGCCCCGGTAACGAGGACGTCGCCGTCGACCCGATCGACGTAGCCGTCGTCGAGATCGCCGGTCAGGACCGTCCGAACGGCGTCCGAATCGAGCGGTTCGTCGCCGGTGGGGACGTCAGTGAAGACGTGTTCGGGATCGGAGAGGGTTAGCCGCCCCGACACGGCCTCGGCGCTCACGTAGACGTCCTCCGCACCGCGGAGTTCGACGGGTTCGGTCTCTTCCCCGCCGACCCGAACGTCGCCCGTGAACTCCCGACGAACCGCGTTCTCGTTGCCGCTCATGCTACGCGCAGCTACTCAACCACTTCACTTCAACCGTTCGGATGGGTGATGAAGTGAACGACTCGAAAACCTAAAGCACTTTGTGATGGAACGTTCACAGGATCGTATGAATCGACGGCGGTTGCTTCGTGTCAGTGGGGGCGCGCTCGCGATCATGGGGGGGTTAGCCGGCTGTCTCGGGGATGACAGCGGGGGGTTAGCCGGCTATCTCGGGGACGACAGCGACGGTCCGCCGCCGCGTGAGGCGAAGGTGTTCGAGGACGTCGAGATCGCCGACGGAACGATGGAGATCGATCTGCGCTCGAAACCGGAAGTCGAGTCGACGGTCGACAACGTCGACGAGTCCGCGATCGTCGGGTCGCTCCTCCCGGTCGGCACCGCCCGCGCCGGGTCGCGATCGTCCGGGACGAGTTCCGGACCCAGCGGTGCGACCGGGCGCGGCACTGGCGGCCACTCGACGGCACCCACCGGCCGACACGGATGGGCTATCTACGGCGGACACACGCACAACAACTGGCGCGACGACCACGAGACCGAGACGTATCGCGCGGTCGTCGCCACGCTCGGCGTCGCCTACATGGGTTCGAATTCGGAGTATCGAGGCGAGTCGCCGGGTCCGGGTCCGGTCTCGTGGGACGAGGAGTGGACCGATCCCGAGCCGGGAACGACCCTCGAGGTGGATCTCGCGACGCTCCCGTCGGACACCGAGGGCGACGCCGACTCGCCGTCAGGGAACGAGACCGTTCCCGAGTCCGACTCGCCGTCCGGGAACGAGACCGCGGTCGACTCCGATTTCTCGTCCGGAAACGAAACCGACGCCGACGCCGGCACCGAACCCGGGACCGAGACGACCGCCGACGAGGGCTGGTACCGCGTCGGAACCCACCTCGAGTCGCCCGGCGGTGATACCGACTTCGAGTGGCAAGCGGTCGATTTTAAGCTCGACCGGGGGTCGACCGACGGGCTGACGATCGACGAAGCCTGGCACGTTCGGCCGCGGCTGTAACGGTGGAGCCGCCGGGGACTCGAGCGGGCGGTGTTCGAAGCGACCCGGCTCGAGTAGCGGGAAGCGTTGCCGGAGCGTTCGACTGAGACGCATTCAGATCACATGAACGAGACACCGACCGATAGCGCCGACGGGAGGGGGAGCGACGGAGCCGGTTCGAGCGAACCCGGTTCGGGACCGCCGGAGCGAGAGCGGCGGGACCGGCGAACACGTCGGCTCCTCACCGATCGGCGCGTGGCGCTTTCGGCGACGTTCGTCGTCGCGTTTTGTTCGATCGCGTACGAACTCGTCTACTCGGAGCTGCTCACCGTCTTCTTCGGCGGGACGGTCCTCCGGTATTCGATCACGATCGGACTCTACATGTTCTCGCTCGGGGTCGGATCGGTCCTCTCGGCGCAGCTCGGCGAGCCGGAGTCGAACTTCCTCCGGACCGAAGTGTACCTCGCGGTCGCGGGACCAGCGGGAGCGGTCGCCATCGTCGGGCTCAACTCCCTGCCGTCGCTCTCCGGGTCCGTTCCGGAGCAGCTGGTCCTCGCGCTCTCGCACGTCCCGATCCTCGTGGTCGGCGTACTGTCGGGCTTCGAGGTGCCGCTGCTGACCGACCTCGTCGAGGACCGGGAAGACACGATCTTCGCGTCGCTCGGTCGCCTCTACCCGCGACGGATCGTCCGCGGCGTCCTCGGCGTCTTCTTCGCGGTCGGCGAGCCGGACGAGCGGTCGTTCTCCGAGGTGCTCGGCGTCGACTACCTCGGAAGCCTCGCCGGCACGGTCGTCTACGCGCTCGTGTTGTACCCCCGGTTCGGAATCGTTGTCTCCGTGTTCGCGCTGGGGTTGTTGAACGCCGTCGCCGCGCTGGGCTTCGCCGCGTGGACGTTCTCGGGCTCGACCAGATCACTCTCGCGGCCGACGACCGGTCGGTGGCGGGTGGTCCTCGTCGTCGGCCTCCTCCTGACCGGCTCCTACGCCGCCGTCGTCGCCCACCCCGACGCCGTCGACCGGGCCGTGACGACGACCTACCTCGAGCGAACCATCGAGAGCGAGTACCCCGACGGAACGGCGGACGTCAGGGCGCGCAGCTACGACACCACGCCGTACCAGACGGTGCTCACGTACGAGCGCGACCTCGAGAGCCACGCCGGAACGGAGACGTGTCTCCGCCTGGATCGGGCGCTCCAGTTCTGTGATCGGTGGGTCGACTCCTACCACAGCGGCCTCGTCGACGTTCCGATGACGACCTTCGACGATCCGTCCTCGGTGGACGTCCTGCTCGTCGGCGGCGGCGATTATATCGCCGTCGACCACCTTCGCCAGTACAACGCGTCGGTCGATCAGGTCGATATCGACGGCGAGTTCCTCGAGATGGCGCGGGAACGGGAGTTCTTCCGGCAGTACAACGACGATGCGTACGAGTACGACCGGCTGAACACGACGGTCGAGGACGCCTTTACCTACCTGCAGGAGACCGACGAAACCTACGATCTCGTCCTGCTTGACATCCCGGGCATCCGCAGCGACGAGACGATGTCGCTGTACTCGACGGAGTTCTACACGCTGGTCCGCGAGCGCCTCTCCGACGACGGCCTCGCCGTCACCTGGACCTACGCGCGGAGCGACGACCCAGCCCACCACAAGGTCTACGCCAACACGGTCCGCGAGGCGGGGTTCGACCGATACCTGCCGTACTACGTCTACGACGACCTCGACGGTGACGAGCGACTCGAGCCCGGCGAGCGCTTCTACGTGCTCTCGGACGGCCCGACGCCCGAACCCGCGCTCGAGCGTGCCGAAAGCGAGTACGTTCACGAGCACGCCGACGCGTTCGACGAGTGGCAGTGGCGGACCCTGCCCGCCTACCGTGGGGTCGAACCGAACAGCGTCCTGCACCCGAACTACGACATCGTCGTCGACTACTGAGATGGCACGAGAAACCCTCCAGTTCGTTCACGCAGATCGCCCACCGGAAACCGGCGACGTTCGTGTCTTCGACTCGTTCACGCGTCGGTTTCTGGGAACGGCGTTCACGTTTCGGATCATCGGCAGTTCCCACTACGTCAGCGCGCCCGAGTACGACTTCTACGAACTGTCCACCTGTGACCCCGCCCCGACGGTCGTTCGTGACGGAACGGGGATTCCGCTCGAGTCGGACCGGCCGCCTCGCCGACTCGTCTTCGAGACTGACGCGCTGCGGTGTGTGACTACCGTCGAACACCGGCCGCTGTCGGCGTTCCCGCACGACCGGTTCCGGTCCGGCTCACCCGGGTTCGACCTCGCGTACGCGTTCGACGGGAATCCCGACGCCGTAACGACGATCGAAATCGCCGAGGACGGCTACGAAACCTACCACACCTACCCGGAGTTCGACCTCGCGCTCTACACGCGGAGTGCCTTCACGAGACGCCGCGATTCGTCACCGCACCGGCGGTCGCCCGACCCCGTCTCGGACGTGCCGCGAGAGTCACACCCCTCCGAAGGGAACGACGTCTTCTAAACATATATGATGCCGCTTTACGTAACGTGTTTCCATGGCAGATGAAGCAGGGGGCGCGGCCGAGCGGGACGATCGGGCCGACGCCGACGAGCGGACCGGCACCGAGGCCGAACGGGGGACGCTCGAGGGGACGGACGATCGCTTCGCGACGAGCGCGTCCAGGGACGTCGACCCCGCCATTCTGCGACTCTCGCCCGCCGAACGCGAGGCACGGGGGATCACCGACGACGAAGTCCGCGAGACGTTTCGCTCGGTCCTCGTCTACGGGAGCGAGGAGCAGAAAGAACTCGAAGGCGTGACGCTTCCCGAGCTCTCGCTGGACCGGACGACGTTGGAAAGCGTCGATCGGCACCCGGTCGATCTCAGCGGGGCGACCATCGAGGGACTCTCGCTGGGGCACGCACGGGTGACGGTGCCGCTCGTGCTCGACGAGGCCACTATCGGATCGCTCCGACTGCGACAGACACACGTCGAAGCGCCGGTTTCGTGCTCGAACGCGACCGTCACCGGAGAGACGACCCTCTTCGAAGCGCGGTTCGACGACGACGTCTCGTTCGACGGGACGACCTTCGAGGGGCCGGTCGACTGCGACGAGGCGACCTTCCGCGACGACGTTCGCTTCGACGACGCGACGTTCGACGACGACGTAACGTTTCGAGCGGCCGAGTGTCACGGCGACTCGAATCACCTCGAGGACAACACGACGTTTTCGGAAGCGACCTTTCGTGCGGACGTGACCTTCCGCGAGACCGAGTTCGGTTTCACCCGGTTCGACGACGTCACGTGCCACGAGAACGCCGTTTTTCGGGAAGCAACCTTCACCGGGGACGCGGACTTTCGCGGTGTCGAGTTCGGCGCAGATGCGGACTTCGACGAGGTTCGGTTCGAGGACGACACCGCGTTCGACGACGCCGCGTTTCGGGGCCGGACGACTTTCCGCGGTGGGACGTTCGCCGGCGGGGCTCGAACGCTGATCGACGACGCCAGCTTCGTCGGCGCGACCTTCCACGGCGACGTGACGTTTCGGCGGGCGTCCTTTCGATACGTGACGTTCGAAGCCGCCGCGTTCCGAGCGGTCGCCCGCTTCGAGTCGACGGCGTTTGCCGGCGATGCGGACTTTCCCGACGTCTCGTTCGATCGCGGGGTCGACTTCGACGAGGGTCGATTCCGCGAAGACGCCGACTTCTCGGGTGTTCGGTTCGACGGCCCGTCTACCTTTCGCGGCTGCGAGTTCCTCGGCGGTGCGAACCACCTCAAAGACGACGTTTCCTTCGAGGGCGCGCGGTTCGCCGACGACGTCGACTTTCACGACGCCGAGATCGCGTCCGCGAACTTCCAGGAGACTGCCTTCGGCGGCACGGTCGACTGCAGCCGGTGCGTCGTCTCCGAACGGATCGACATCGAAGCGCACGGAATCGACGACGACGTGTTCGTCGATTTCACCCGCGCGAAGATCCGGAGCGGTCGGATCGTCCAGCCCGCGGAGGGGTGGGTTCGGTACGATCTGACGCTCGCAAGCATCGGCGACGTCGACCTCGCGGCCGAGCGGACGCGCGATCACCGGCAGCTCCTCGATTACTTTCGGTTCTGCCGGACGGAGTTCGACGAGTTCGACGGCCACACGTTCGACTTCAGCGGCCACCGGGGGTACCTCGATCGAAACGACTGGACCATCCACGGCTTCGACCAGCCACCGGCCGACGGGGTCGATCGCGACTACGCCCTCGAGATGACGCCGGAAGTCGTCGAATCGACGTATCTGAAGGCCAAACAGAGCGCGGGCGAGATCGGCGACATGAAAACCGCCGGCGAGTTCCGCGTCAAGCGCCAGCGGTACAGCCGTCACAAGAACCTCGAGGCCGTCCGCGACCGGAACGCAGGACTGATGACCAGGACGAAGAACCTCGGGCGAGCCGTGGAGAACTGGTTCCTCGGGATCACCTGCGGACACGGGATGCGGCCGATGCGGATCGGCATCATGTTCGCCATCGCGCCGCTGTTTTTCGCGATCCCGTACGCGTTCGGCGGCTCGCCGTTCGAGACGGGAGCCGGCCAGCTCTCGATCGGCGACCTCGCCACCGCCGACGGACTCGGCGTCTTCTACGAGAACGTCTACTTCAGCTACGTCAGCTACACGACGATCGGGTACGGGAACATCGCGCCCGAGGGGCCGCTCGCCCGCTTGCTCGCCGGCTCCGAGGCCTACCTCAGTACGATCCTCGCCGCCTTGCTCGTCTACGCGCTTGTCAAGCGCTCCGAACTGTGACTGCGGGGAGCCGCCGCCGATGCGTATTTCACTCGACCGCGATAATCCTCGTCTATGAGCTCCGACGACGACGCTGACCCCGCGGACTACGACGCCCTCGCGGACGCGGACGTGACCATGCGAGTCAACGACCACGGCCTCCACATCGCCGACGACGAGGAAACCGGCGTCTCGAGTCAGGGACAGACGCCCGAAGAAGCGCTCGAGAACCTCGCGGCGGCGGTCGAGTCGTACAGGGAGGCGACGTCGAACGACCCGGGCGACGACTGGCTCTGAGAGGTCGAACGGCCGGTCCGATCTCGATCGACCACGATAGTTTCGATGCATGTACCAGAGTAATTATTTTCGCGAGCGGTGACGTTCGATCCGTCGCATGGACGAGACACGACACGATCCGTCGAAACGGACCGAATCGACGACCGACGCCGGAATCGGCCGGCGACGCGTGCTTCGAGCGAGTGCAGGGACGGCGGCTGCAGCACTCGGCATCGCCGCCGTCAGCGGACAAGCTGCCGCGCACTTCCCGACGGACCTCGAGATCGAGGTCAAGCCGGGATGTGAAGACGAAGAGGCGCCCATCAATCCGGGCAGCGAGGGCGTAATTCCGGTCGCCGTCCTGCAGACGGCGGAGTTCGACCCGACGACCAAGGACGTCCGCTACCGGTTCGGCGCACCCGACGCCGTCGCCGACGGCGGCGGTGCACGGCCGGACCATGACGGCTTCGTCGTCGACGTCACTGGCGACGGTCGGGACGATCTCCTCCTGTTCTTCCCGACCGCCGAGACCGGCTTCGACGGCGACGACTCGAGCGCACGACTCGAGTGGGAACGGAGCGAGGACGGAGAACACGGGCTCGCCGGGACGGCACCGATCAGAATCGTCGGCCGTTGCGGGCGGTAACGCCTGCGGACCCGTCACAATCGAAGCCGAACCGGAGACCGCTCCCCGATTTCGGCCGTCGCGTTTTCGCCACCCGATCGGCGTGCGAGAACGACGAGTGGTCCCGGACCGGATCGGCGAGCCGACGCCGCGATCGGGCACCGCCGCCGACGGAAACGGCGCGGACGAAGCGCTCGAGTCGCGGATCGCAGGCACCGGTTTTACGCGCTCGTTCGTGGTCGACGGCCCATGGACGAGTACGATATCGTCGTGCTCGGCGGCGGATCGGGCAGTCTGGTCGCCACTGCGGCCGCCGAGACGGGTCTCGAGGCCGCCGTCGTCGAGCCCGGGCCGCTGGGCGGCGCGTGTATCACTCGCGGCTGCGTTCCCTCGAAGGCGCTCATTCATCGGGCCGACGTGGTGACGGACGTGCGAAACGCCGAGGCCTTCGACGTCGACGCCCGGCTCGAAGGCGTCGAGTACGGCGAGATCACGGCCGCGATCCACGATACGGTCTACGAGAAGGCGGATAACCAGGCATCGAATCTGCGGGACAGTGAGGGCGTCAGCCTCTATCGCGGCGATGGGCGGTTCGTCGACGATCGAACCCTCGAGATCGAGCCGGTCGACGAGAGCGAGGACGAGAGGGCCGCGAAGATCCGCGGTGAGACCGTCGTCGTCGCGGTCGGGGGCCGCCCCACGGTGCCGCCGATCGACGGTCTCGACGACGTCGCGTATCTCACCAGCGACGACGCGCTGTTCCTCGCGGAGCGGCCCGACGAACTCGTCATCGTCGGGGGCGGCTACATCGGGGCCGAACTGGGCTACTTCTTCGCCGCGGTCGGGACCGAGGTCTCGATCGTCGGCCGTAGCGACCGGCTCGTCCCGCGGGAGGACGACGACGTGAGCGCGGTCGTGACCGAGTCGCTGGCGAACTACTGCGACGTCTACACCGGGTACGAGGCGGCCGAAGTCGGGACGGACGGCGACGCGGTGGTGGTCACCGCGGAGCCGAGCGGCGACGATGGCGATGCTGGTAACGAGAGCGGCGACGCCGTCGAGCTCGCCGCCGACGAACTCCTGCTCGCGGCCGGCCGACGGCCGAACACCGATACGCTCGGGGTCGAGGCCACTGGCGTCGAGACCGACGACCGGGGGTACGTCGAGACCGACCAGTTCCTGAAGACGAGCGCCGACGGCGTCTGGGCGCTGGGTGACGTCGTCGAGGACCAGCCGTACAAGCACGCGGCGGACTACGAGGCCCGCGTCGTCGCGGAGAACGTCCTCGAGGAGAGCCAGCGGGCCGTCGACTACGAGGCGATGCCCCACGCGATCTTCACCGAGCCACAGGTCGCCAGCGTCGGGCGGACCGAGGGCGAGCTCGCGGACGACGGACGTGACTACGAGACCGAAACCGTCCCCTACGACGCCGCGCCGATGGGGATGATTCTCGAGGCCGACGACGGATTCGTGAAGGCCATCGCCGGGCCGGACGGCGAGATCCTGGGCTGTCACGTCGTCGGCCCGCAGGCCTCGTCGCTGATTCACGAGGTCGTGGTAGCGATGGACAGCGGCGGCGGTACCGTCGACGACGTCGCCGGTTCGGTCCACGTCCATCCCGCGCTGAACGAGGTCGTCTACGCGGCGTTCGACGAACTGGCCGATACCGACTACTCGACGGCCCCGGACTGGCGAGACGTGGGCGGACGAGACTGACCCAACCGGGCGGAGCGCGGCCAGAAACGGTCGAGCGTCGGCGAGTCGACTACCGCAAACCAGTAGTATTGCCAGCAAATCGCATGGGGATTTACGGCACACCCGATAGAGAGGTTGCTATGGGAGGGGGTTCAATGACCGATCGAAATAGTTCCACTGCGTACGATCTCTTGTGTGACATCTCGGATAGGGAGCGGTGCGATATCGTCGACCTCCCGCCGCTGTACCGAACGCTCGACCCCGACGCGCTCGACAGTCTCACCGAGTCGGACGGCGTCCGCATCGATTTTTCGTATCTCGGATACGACGTCACGGTCGACAGTGACGAGATCAGAATCGAGCCGTCCCAGCCGCACTGAGCCGACGTGAGCGCCGTGGGACGGGTTGGGGGGGAACGCCGAGCGGTCAGTCGTCTTCGGCCGTCGAAACCGGCCCGCTCTCGACCTCGCCGTCGTTGGCGAGCCACTCCGTCAGGCTCCCCTCGTAGAAGTGGACGTCCTCGTATCCCAGCGCCGTGAGGACGACGTAGGTGTGGCTAATCCGGCGAGCGGTGTTGCAGTAGAGGACGATCTCTCGGTCCGGCGTGATTCCGTGCTCGGCGAGCAGCGCCTCGAGTTCGGCCTCCGGTTTCAGCCGCCGCGTCTCGTCGTCGACGACTTCACGCCAGTCGAATCGGACCGCGCCCGGGAGACGGGCCTCCTCGAACTCGTCCCGTTCGCGCGTGTCGACGAGGACGGCGTCGCGCTCGAGAGCCGCCGCGACGGCGTCGTAGCCCACGAGCGGACTCTCCTCGGGGGAGAGCGGGTCGGCCTCGTAGGTCGTCGACTCGACGTCGGGGGTCTCGCCGGTGGTCTCGTACGATTGATTCCAGGCGCTGTAGTCGCCGTCGAGCAGGCGCACGTCGTCGTGGCCGTACTCGAGGGCGGTGAGCACGAAGCGGGCGGCGAAGACGCCGTGGGTGTCGTCGTAGGCGACGATCGTGTCGTCGGCTTCGATACCCGCCTCGCCGAGCAGGTCCGCGAAGGCCGCCGCGCCGGGCAAGGTGCCGCGGTCGACGTCGCTCTCGTCGCGGTAGCTGTCGAACGGGATGTTCACCGCGCCGGGCAGGTGCCCGATCCCGTCGAACTCCCAGGCGTCCCTGACGTCGACGAGACGGACCTGCGGATCGTCCAACCGCGATGCGAGCCAGTCGGGGGAAACGACGACGGAATCGTCCATTAGCGAGACCATACGGCCGGAGGCCCGAGTACGCACCGGTTTCGAGCCGCCACTCGAGTACCGGGACAGTGGCAACTATTGCTGGTGTCAGCACCGAAGACTTCCGTTCGAACCGGGACGTCCGCCCGAAACGCCTGGAATCGGCTCCGTTCGGCACCGCTAGACGGTACCGAAACGAACCGGGCGGTAGGAATAGCGGCAAATATCCCCGACAGGGTCGACCGGTGTCCGAATTGACCGGTTAAGAAGTCCCTTTGTGTGTCGCCATCGTAGGATCGTGTATGGCAACCGACTACGCCAACGACGTACTCGTCACGGCCGACTGGGTCGCTGACCGACTCGACGACTTCCAGGACGACGATTCCGACCACCGACTGGTCGAAGTCGACGTCGACACGGAAGCCTACGAGGAGGAACACGCACCCGGCGCGATCGGCTTCAACTGGGAGACGCAGCTCCAGGACCAGACCCAGCGAGACATCCTCGACAAGGAGGACTTCGAGGACCTCCTCGGGAGCCACGGCATCAGCGAGGACGACACGGTCGTCCTCTACGGTGACAACTCCAACTGGTTCGCTGCCTACACCTACTGGCAGTTCAAGTACTACGGTCACGACGAGGTCTATCTGCTCGACGGCGGCCGCGAATACTGGCTCGACAACGACTATCCGACCACGGACGAGACACCCGACTTCTCGGAAACCGAGTACGACGCCGCCGGTCCGCGCGAGAGCATCCGCGCCTACCGAGAGGACGTCGAGAATGCGATCGAGCGCGGCGTCCCGCTGGTCGACGTTCGCTCGCCCGAGGAGTTCTCCGGCGAGATCCTCGCCCCCTCCGGCCTGCAGGAGACCGCACAGCGCGGCGGCCACGTCCCCGGCGCGAAGAACATCTCGTGGGCCGCCGTGACCAACGACGACGGCACCTTCAAGGACCGCGAGGAGCTCGAGGAGCTCTACGCCGAGGAGGGCATCGACGGCGACGAGACGACCGTCGCCTACTGCCGCATCGGCGAGCGCTCGTCGGTCGCCTGGTTCGCCCTGCACGAACTGCTCGGCTACGAGGACGCCGTCAACTACGACGGCTCCTGGACCGAGTGGGGCAACCTCGTCAACGCACCGATCGAAACCGGCAGCGGCGAATAAGCGTAGTCGCTCGAGGGAGCCACGCTCTCTCGTGACCGAAGTGACCACACGAGACACCGACACACCGACGCAGCGGTGACCGCGTTCGGTTTTTCTGGCCGACAAAAACGCCACAGTATCCGAAAGACGACAGACAGCGGTGTCTCTCGACCGGACTACGCCTCGTGAACGTGGTTCGACGCGATGTCGGCCGGGCCGACGACCTCGATCTCGCCGGCCGACTCGAGATCGGCGAGGGACGAGACCGTCTCTTCGAACGCCGCTCCCGAGTTGCCACCGAGATCGGTGTACGAGAGCGTCGCGATCGTCCGGAACCGTGCGGTCCAGTCGAGCACCTGCTTCGCCTCCTCGGCGGACGGGCCGACCGTCCGCGGCGCGAGGGCGGGGTTCAACAGGTTTCCGTGGCCGGCGAAGCCACCGACGAAGCCGAGATCGTGTGTCTCCTCGACGATACCCATCGTCGTGTCGTCGTAGCGGTTGAGCGGGTAGGAGAAGTAGTTCGCACCGTCCTCGAACCCGTTCCCCTCGAGCCACTCGACGGCACCCTCGATCCGCGCTCGCTGGGCGGACTCGCTCCCGCCGGAGAGGTCGCTGCCTCGCGTTCCCTGACTGCCGATCGTCCAGCCGTCGCGCTGGAGGGTCTCGAGTTGGCCCTGGCTGAGGTAGCCGCGGCCGCCCACGCGATCGGTGGGGACGAACGCCGTCGCGGGAAAGTCGTGTTCGGAGAGCGTCGAGTGGGCTCGAGTGGCGGTCGCCTCGTCGCCGCCGTCGAACTGGAGGAGGACTTTGCCCGTCTCCGGCCGGGAGACGAACCGAAGGTCGTCGGCCCACACCGTCACCGATCGACTGTCGCCCGCCCACGCGGAGATCTTGACGTGGGCGACCTCGCTCAGATCGGGGTCGCCGTCGGTGTCGTAGACCGCGAGGTCGTGGTGGGCGAGCGGGAGTCCCGGCTCGACGTTGCACTTGAGGAGCAGCCGATTGCCGTCCGTGTCGGAGAGCTGCACGACCGGATCGACGTCCTGTTCGGTCGCGAACGCCAGCGCGGGGAACTCGTCCGAGAGATCCCGCGGCGAGTCGAATCGGCGTTTGATCATGACTCGGCGCTGGGACTCGTCGGCCGTCATGCGACCGGCCTGGTCGCCGACGTACGCTCGCTCGGCGTCGAGTTCGAGCGAGCCCTCCATCACTTCCCACATCGAGAGATCGTCGAACTGATCGAAGGAACCCGGTTCCTCGTCGATCGTGTCCGACGAGTCGGGGGAATCGTCGGTTTCGTTCGACTCGTCCGACGCGTCCGAATCGGTCAGGGCAGAACAGCCACCGAGCGTCGCAGCGGCGGCCGTCACGAGATACGCTCGTCGTTTCATTCCGCTCGAAGAACGTTCGACCGCGGTAATTGTTATGACCCCGTTGGAGTTCAACTCGCGAACAGTAACCGGTGCATATCGACCGATATCGCGGGGACGGGCGGGATCGCCGAACGCGGCATCACGATAAAACTAACTCGCGCCCGACCGAAGCCCACTCCATGACCGATCCGGACGCGTTCGTCGAGACCGTCAACGAAGCCAACCAGACCGCACTCTCGCGACTCGGCTCCTCGAAGTCGTTGTACGCCGACACCGGCGGTGAGATCGATACCGAGCCCGTTCTCGAGGCGACCGCCGACGCCGAGTACGCCGCCTGGCAGACGTTCCGCGAGTGGGCGGACGACGAGGCCGACGACGAGGCCCGCGCGGCCTTCGAAGCCACGGCCGCCGACGAGAACGACCACTACGAGACCGTCGCCGACAAACTCGCCGACGACGAGTACGAGCCCGACGAGGTTCCACAGCTTCACGAGTACCTGCGCGACCGCGAGGACACCGTCTCCCGCACCGGCGCGCTCGTCGGCCGCATCCTCGCGAGCCAGCGCTCGAAAGACCAGGTCGTCGGCTACTTCGTCGGCGACGCCGACCCGCAGACCGCCAGCCTGTTCCGCGGGTTCGGCGAGGACTTGGACGAGCAACTCGAGCGCGCGACCGCCCTCCTCGAGACCGTCTGCGAGTCCGACGACGACTGGGACCGCGCCGAGGAGGCCGCGACGGGCGCGATCCAGGCTGCCTACGACGAGTACGTCGAGACGCTCGAGGGGATGGGCGCGAACCCCAAGCCAGTCTGTTAAACGAGTGTCCCAGTTCGGTACTCGAGAGTTCTCGCGGAACATCGGGGCAGTGGGGCGCACCGAGCGATGGATCGCCACCGGCGACCCGTTGCGTGGAGGCACGCGAGGAGCTTCGGGTTCGCCCCTCGCCATCCTCTCGAGCCGCGACAGAAAAGTGATTCCCGGCGTCGTCTAGACGCCCTCGAGCGTCGATCGGAACTCGGTGATCGACTCGAGCGCGTCGTCGACGTGGTCGGCGACGGCGCCGCCTTCGTCGTCCGCGATGTCGTGCAGGATGTGTTCGTGACGCGCGAGCTGGCCGTGATCCGGGCCGCGGTCGGCCGTGGCGTAGTCCTCGAACTTCGCCGCCTGGTTCTGGAGTCGGTCCTGTGCCTCGTCGGACGCGGCGTCCGCTGCCTGTGCGAGCGATTCGGCCGTGTTCTCGAGTTCGTCTCGAGTCATAGGTTGCAGTTCGCCCGGCGTTATTAAAATCGTTTCAGTACAGTCCCGAAAACCGGACGTACCGATCGGTTGATCGAACCTCGTTCGGACCGGGTCAGCGGACCTCGTCGATCCGATCCTCGAGCGCGTCGTCGACGGGGTCGGCGACGGCGTCGCCGGTGATCCCGTAGACGGCGTCGCGGAAGTTCGTGCGATAGCTCCCCGGGCCCGCGTACTCGAGATCCGCCGCTCGCTCGCCGGCGAGTCCGAACGCGAGGGTCCCGTGGACGGCGGCTTCCCGGGCGTCCTCGAGCGCGCCGCAGAAGGTCGCGACGGTCGCGCCGAGCATACAGCCGGTCCCGACGACCTCGCCGAGCATCTCGTGGCCGGCGGCGAGCCGGACCGCGCCGTCGGCGTCCGCGACGACGTCAGTACCGCCCGAGGCCACGACGGTCGCGCCGGTCGACTCGGCGACGGAGCGGGCCGTGGCCTCGATCTCCTCGTAGTCGCCGATCGACTCGACGCCCTTCACGTCGGCCTCGACGCCCGCGAGGGCGCTGATCTCGCCGTAGTTGCCCTTGATGACGGTGAAATCGACCCCCGAGAGGAGGCTCTCGGCGACGGCCTCGCGCGACGGCGTCGAACCCACGCCGACGGGATCGAGGACGACCGGGATGCCGCGGTCGTTCGCCGTTCGGCCGGCCTCGTGCATGGCCTCGACGCGACCGTCGGGTACCTGTCCGATGTTGATCAGGACCGCGCGCGCGAGCTCGGCCATCTCGCCGGCGTCTCCGACGGAGTCGGCCATCACCGGCAACCCGCCCCAGTGCAGCGTCAGGTTCGCCACGTCGTTGATCGTCACCGTGTTGGTCAGATGCTGGACGAGCGGCTCCGTCTCCCGGACCGACCGGACCGAATCGGCGAGGTCGGCCGCGGCGATGTCAGTGACACTCATTCCCTTCCTCCTGCGGTACCGACCGCCTTCGACGTTTCGACAGCGGCCGCAAGCGCTTCGGTCGCCGCCCGCGGCTCTCGAGCCGCCGTGAGTTCGCTGATGACGGCCACGCCGGCCGCGCCCGCTTCGACGACCGGCCCGGCGTTGTCGGCCGTGATTCCGCCGATCCCGACGATCGGAATCGAGACCGCGTCGGCGATGTCGGCGATCCGTTCGGGGCCGATCCCGTCTTTCGCGTCGTCGACGTCCTTCGAGGAGGTCCCGTAGACGGCCCCGACGCCGAGGTAGTCCGCCCCTTCGGCCGCCGCCTTCCGGGCGTCCGCGACCGTCGACGCCGAGCAGCCGACGATCGCGTCCGGCCCGAGCAGGTCGCGGGCGACCGCGACCGACAGGTCCGACTGGCCGACGTGGACGCCGTCCGCGTCGATCGACTCGGCGATGTCGACCCGGTCGTTGACGAGCAGGTCGACGCCCGCCTCGGCCGTGAGTTCGCGCACCTCGAGGCCGAGTTCGTGGCGCGATCGGGCGCTCGTGCCCTTCTCGCGGAGCTGAACGGCGTCGATCCCGCCGTCGATAGCCGCGCGAACGATCTCCGGCGTCGATCGGTCACCCGACAGCGACGCCTGCGTGACGAGGTAGGTTCGCCAGTTCGAAGGATTCACGGGTGTTACCAGTCCGTGGTGCCACTAAGCGGCTTCGATCGACCGACCGCACCGGCGAGCGGCGCTGGCGAATCCGGCGTGTGGCGGTCAGGACAGGTCGAGTGAGTCCTCGCCCGTTCGGACCAGTGACTCCCAGTCCTCGTCCTCGCGAACCGCCGGAAACGCGCGCGGCCGATCGGGCGTCTCGGACTTCGCCGCGAGCGGTCGCCGCCACCAGGCCACGTCCTGCCAGTCGGCCTGCGTGTAGCCGATCCGGGGGAAGTCGACCAGCCGTTCGAACCCCATCCCCTCGTGGAAGCGTTCGGTCTCGGGGTTCGGGACCGTCGTCACGGCGTAGACGTCACGGATCTCCTGTCGCTCGAGGATGGCGAACAGCGACTCGTACAGCCCCCGACCCACGCCCGTCCGGCGAGCCGAGTCCGCCACGTAAATAGAGCACTCGACGACCCACTCGTAAGCGCGGCGCTTGCGGAGCGGCCCCGCGTAGGCGTAGCCGGCGACGTCGCCGTCGAGTTCACAGACCAGCCACGGATGCCGTTCGAGAGTGGACTCGATTCGGTCGACGATCTCGGCCTCGCTCGGCGCAGTCTCCTCGAAAGTGACCGCCGTCGACTCGCAGAACGGGGCGTAGATGTCGCGGACCGCGGCCGCGTCCGCCGGGGTCGCGACGCGAATCCGGGCGTCGAATGCCATGGTCGCGGTTCCCGCGCGGCCGAAATAAGTCCGCTGAAGCGCTCGAGCGACACCGCCGTCGAACCGGACGCGCCGAGCGCGGTCGCATTCGGACCGACAGGCGGCGCTGATCGGTTGCGGTGGACTCGAGAAAGGACCGTTCTCCCGTCGTATCTTCACCTTGTGACCAGAACCACTTAAACGGGGTTCGCGGCGGACCGTTGTGGTCGAGCGAGTCGTCGAACTCGGGAACGGCCGTGGAGGCAGCGGACGGAAACGGTTTAGTCGAGAGGTGTGGTAGCATACAACACGGGGGGCCATGTCCCTCGAGAGCGAACCAGTCCCAGAACGACCGACGTGTTCCCGCTGCGACGTCGAGATGGAGCGCAGAGGCACGGGCATCGAAACGACCGTCCCGATCATCGGCAGCGAGGTCGAGTTCCGGCAGTTCGGGTGTCCCGAATGCGGTCAGGGGGCCCGGTTCGAGCGACGCGATCCGGACGAGGACTGGTCGCGACCCGGCGTCTGACCGGCCGCTTCGACGACTGCCGTGGACCGTCCCGGCTACCGAGACGGATTCGGACCGATCGACGCGGGAGCCACACCGGTCGACGGCGAGTGGCGGCGCTCCCGCGTAATCGCAAGCCCCATATCGAGCCGGGAGAGTAGCTGCCCGCGAATGCAGCACGCGACCGTCGCCGAACCGGCGCACACATCGAGACGATCACATCGCAAACGCGAGGAGCGGCGCTGATCGATGGCGGACCTCGTCGGTATCTTCGGCTCCGCGGTCGGTCCGATCGTCGCCATCGCGGCGGTCGGCTACGTGCTGGCCACGGTCAAGGAGGTTGATCCCGAGCCGCTGAACACGGCCGTCGTCTACGTGCTGGCACCCGCGCTGGTCTTTCACAGCCTCGCCGTCACGGAACTCGAGGCGGCGACGCTCGCGCGGGTGACGATCGGCATCGCGGCCTTCACCGCAGTCATGTGGGGAATCGCCGAAGCGGTCGGTCGCGCTACCGGCGAGCGGGAGCCGGCGTTGAGCGCGCTGGTGCTGGTCGCCATATTCACTAACTCGGGGAACCTCGGCATCCCCGTCTCCGACTTCGCGTTCGGCGAGGTCGGCCGCCAGACCGCGGTCCTGTTCCTCTCGGTTCAGTCCGTGCTGATGTACACCGTCGGCGTCTACGTCGCCTCCCGAAGCAGCGGTTCAGCCGGCCTCGAGGGGGTCCGCCGGGTGTTCTACATCCCGCTGGCCTACGCCGTCGTCGCGGCGCTGATCGCGCGTGCCCTGGATCTCGTCCCGCCCGCGGACGCGGCCGCGATGGAGACGCTTCAGCTCGTCGGCGACGCCTCGATCCCGCTCATGCTGCTCATTTTGGGGATTCAGCTCGCGCGGACCGACACCGCCTCGGCGGTCTCGCGGGCCTGGCCCGCGACCGCGCTCAAAATGGGTATCGCCCCCGTCGTCGGTCTCGGGATCGCGCTCCTGATCGGCTTCGAGAACCCGACCGTCGCGCGCGTGTTCGTCCTCGAGACCGCGATGCCCGCCGCCGTGACGCCGCTGATCCTCGTCATCGAGTTCGCCGGCAGCACCCGGTCGGACGGCATCCTGGTCTCCGAGTACGTCTCGACCTGCGTGTTCCTCACGACGCTGCTGGCGATTCCGGTGTTGACCGTCCTGATCGCAGTGTTGCAGTCCGGTGTGGTGATCTGAGTCGTCGCTTCGTGAAGGAAGCCGGAGCGGACGCGGTGAAGATAGAGACGGCACCTCACGGAGAGACCACCATCGAAATCGTCGACCGACTCACGGAACTGGGGATTCCAGTCCAGGGTCACGTCGGACTGACCCCACAGTGGATGCGCCAGATCGGTGGCGGATACGTCCAAGGACGGGATCACGAGACGTCGGCTGCCGTCGATGCACTCGTCGAAACCGCCACGAAACTGGAAGCCGCTGGCGCGTTCTCCGTCGTGCTCGAGGCGGTCACGGAAGCGACCGAAAAGGCCGCGACCGAAGCGCTCGAGGTTCCCACCATCGGTATCGGTGCCGGTCGGTACGTCGACGGGCAAGTCCTCGTGATTACGGGAAATTCGAAGCGAAAGCCTCGCCCTTCAGGGCGGGGATGAAGCCGACCAACAGTATTCAACCGGCAACGATGGCATAGACGGGGTTCCAACACAATCTTTAACACATCAGACTATGATAGTATGCATAGATGGTAAAGAGTACCCGTCACGCGAAATACGAACTCCACTACCACATAGTGTTCGTGCCGAAGTATCGGCGTTCGCACCTGACGGGGAAGACGAAGGAACGTCTCGAAGCCATCTTCGCGGAAATCTGTGCGGACAAAGACCTCGAACTGGCCGAGTCCGAGGTCATGCCCGACCACGTACACCTCTTCATCGGGAGTCCACCGAAGAACGCACCGTCCCTCATCGTCAACTGGGTCAAGGGCATCTCCGCTCGCAAGTACAACCAACGCTACGACGACCGTGTGAAGTGGACTCGTTCGTACTACGTCGGTACGGCGGGGAGTGCCTCGAAGGGCGCTGTCGAACAGTACATCGCTGAACAGGAAGGTGACGACGAATGAAGCGAGTCAACACCTTCGAGGTCGTTCCACAGACCGAGAACGACAAAGAGTGCCTCCTACGGCTACTCGACGCCTCCGCCTCTCTGTGGAACGAGTTGACCTACGAACGTCGTCAGAACTACTTCGGTAACGGCGACGTATGGGACACCTCCGAATACCGAGGGCGCTACAACGGTGTCGTCGGAAGCGCGACCGTCCAACAGGTCACGCGCAAGAATAGCGAAGCATGGCGATCGTTCTTCGCCCTCAAGGAGAACGGCGAGGACGCCAACCCACCGTCGTACTGGGGCAACGAGGAGGACGGACGCGAACTCCGTACCTACATCCGAAACAACCAGTACACGATTCAGTGGGGGAAGCGTAGCCGGCTCGAAATTCCTGTCGGGCAAGAACTGAAAGACGAATACGGACTCGGCTACCACGAACGACTCCGCCTCGAAGTCCGAGGCAACCCGAAGTGGGACGGCAAACAGGGCCGTCTGGAACTTGAGTACGACGAAGTGAGCGACACGTTCAGGGCTTTCCGACCAGTCACCGTCCCTGATTCTCGACTGGATTCACCACTGGCTTCTCACGAAGCCGCCCTCGACGTTGGCGCAAACAATCTCGTCGCCTGTTCCACGACCACTGGGAACCAGTACCTCTACGACGGCCGGGAGTTGTTCGGACGGTTCCGCGAGACGACAGACGAAATCGCCCGTCTACAGTCGAAATTGCCCGAGAGACTGCGTCTCTCGGAATCACGGAAGACGAAGTCTTCCGGACGACTCCGCGAGGGACGCTACAGTTCCAAGCGGATTCGACGGCTGTACCGACAGCGAACGAAGCGCCGTGACCACGCACAGAACGCGCTGGTGCGCGACCTCGTTGAACGACTGTACGACGAGGGCGTGGCGACGGTGTACGTGGGCGACTTGACCAACGTACTGGAAGCGCACTGGTCGGTCAGAGTGAACGAGAAGACGCACAACTTCTGGGCGTTCAAGAAGTTCATCCACCGTCTCGCGTGCGTCTGTGAGGAGTACGGCATCAGTCTCGAAGCCGAGTCGGAAGCATGGACGAGTCAGACGTGTCCCGAGTGTGGCGACCATGAGGAGACGGTTCGCCACGGAGATACGCTGACGTGTCCATGCGGATTCGAGGGACACGCCGACCTCACGGCGTCAGAGACGTTCCTTCGAGAAAACAGCGATACGGAAGTCAGGCCGATGGCACGGCCCGTGCGATTCGAGTGGGACGACCACGATTGGTCGGGGAAACCACACCCTCACGAAAGTCCCAAAGAAGTGCGCACAAACCCGCAAGTTGCCTCCGTGGGTCGGTAGCCGAACCCAACGGAGGAATCCTCGCGCTTTAGCGCGGGGAGGATGTCAATCGAGCTCCGCTTCTTCGATCGCGATCCGGTCGTCCGTCACGTCATCGAACGCTTTGTCCGACGAAACGAGCGGATCCTCGTCCGCGTAAGCTGCGTGATACGCGTCGAAGGCGGTGAGCCCGTCCTGTTCCATGTAGTCCGCTGCCTGGAACAGAACGCTTTCGTCCTCGGGGACCGCTGCAATCTCGAGTGCATAGGTGAGCGCTTCCATACGATCGAACTCGAATCGGTCTGAAATTACGAGCAATTCGAGCAGCGTTGCCCGTGAGGTATAGATCTCCCCCTCTTTCTCGAGAGCAATCTTGGCCGCGCGATCCTGAAGCCAATCGTCGTCTTTGACCAGTGCGATGAAGAAGTCCGTATCGGCGTAGAGCATTGACTATCCCTCGGTTGCGTCGTCGATAGCCTCTTCTCGAGCGGCCGCACGCGCCTCTCGCTTGATTTCCGCAATCGATTTGTCGTCGAAGGCGTCACCGACGGCGTCACGAAGTCCCTCGATAGGGTCGTCCCCAAGCGGGATCAGTTCGACCCGATCGTTTAGTTCGACAACGCGGTATCGGTCGCCATGTTTCTCCCTGATCTCGTGCGGAATGACGATTCGACCTCGATCGTCGGCTTCGGCCCTTTTGCTCATCGTGGTACCGCTACTTGGGGAACAAGCAAAAATGTTCCCACGATTATCGCCAGTTTTCCCCGAAATCCCGTCACAGAGCAAATCGCAGAAACTCAAAGCGGGAACGTCGGGCTAAGACCGTGGGTGGCTGATGATTCTCTTCGAGGAATCGCAACAACGACGAAAAGATCAGCTCGCGTCCGAACCCGCTCAGTGACCGAAGTCGTGCGGGTTCAGCTCGGTGCCGTAGTTCTCGGCGTGGTCCGTGTAGTCGATGAACCGGGGTGCATCGGGATCGAACGGGCGCTCGAGGCTCTCGAAGGCCTTCTTCTTGTCCCAGCCCTGAAGCTTGCCGACCGCGGACTTGTCCTCCAGGTCGTGGTAGTCGAGTTTGGGCTCGGTCAGTTCCCACGCCTTCATCCCCTGCTCGGTTCGGATGATGACGCTCGAGTACTCGTCGGACGAGCCGACGGAGCCGACGGTGATGTCGGAACAGAAGCCGGTGAAGTCGGCACACTCGTCACAGCCCTTGAGCGCGGCGTCGTGGAAGTTCTCGATGTCCTCCTCGACGATCATCTCGCCGTCGTGGTCGTAGACCATCATCTTGCCGTTGAGGACGTCCATCTTGCCGATCTCGGACGGCGAGATGCCCCGCTTTTCCTCCAGCTGCTCGCCCATGAGGCTGTGGTAGTTGAAGTTCTTGGTACACATCAGCGCGATCGTGTAGTCGACCGCGCGGATGCCCTCGTTCTGGGCCTGATAGTCCCACTCGAAGTCCTGCAGGGCGCGGATGCCCTCGATCTCGCACGGCGTGCCGACGATCGCGAGGCTGAGCTCGTCCCAGGACTTGTCGGGGAGCTTGTGCTCCCACTGCTCGAGGTCGAGGTTGCCCAGCGCGAGCGTCTGATTGTAGACGGTGCCGGCGTTCGCGATGAGTTCCTCGGTCGTCGTCGCGAGGTAGCTCTCGGCCTTCCAGGCCTCCTCGTCGCTCTCGGTGGCGACGAGCGCGCCGTCGATCTCGCCCTCCTCGAGCAGGGTCGCGAGGACGCCGGTGACGACGCCGCCGTCCTGTGCCTCGTCGGTCCAGTCGTCCTCGACCTTCGCGGAGAACTCCGTGATCGGGTCGCCGGCCCCTTTGACGTTGTCGTCGCCGCCGGTGATCTTCCACTGGCGCTCGTAGCGCATACCGCCGCGGGGACAGAAGTCCCAACAGAGCGAACAGCCGGTACACATCTTGACCAGTTCCGGCAGGCCATCGTCGCCGACGCCGATCGAATCCGACGGACAGGCGGCGACGCAGGTCCCACACTGGATACAGCGGCCCTCGTCGATGACGGCCTCGTCCAGTTCCATGAACCAGGTCTTCTCGTCCGGCGTCTCGATATCGTTCATCTCCGACCGGATCGAGTACGTCGGCGTATCCAGATCGACGCCGTCCGGAATCCCGACGCGAGTGTCCGGCGCATCGTCGTAGACGTCCTGACTGACGCCCTCGGCGGGCTCGGTGAACTCGAGGTCGCCGAGTTCGCCCATCTCGTCGACGTTCGCCACACCGGCACCGTCGGTCGCGACGGGCTGGGTCTCGGACTCGACGTCGGCAGCGGTCTTCTCGCCGCAGGTACACGTGTCCGGGGAGCAACCGTCGCCGCCGTCCGTGGCGATGGCACCCTCTCGAGCGTGGTCGGTGTTCTCCCGGGAGCGGGACGCGCCGCTGCCGGCGTCCGGGACGCTGACGGCGTCGGCGTCGTCCGATTCCGGGACGTGGGGGAAGCGACGCTCGTCGTCGCTCCCTCGCGGGTCGCTTCGCTCCCCGCTCGGTTCGTCCGCGGCCTCCCGTCGGTCGGCCTCGCTGCTCGCGTGTCGCTTCTCGCTCGCGGTTTCACCGCTCGCTTCACCGGGATCCTCGCTTCGCTCGGATCCCGCGTCTCCCGCTCGCTTCTTCGAGGACTCACTGCGTTCGTCCTCGCTCTCAGTCCCCATGGGCAACACCCCGTGCAACCGGCGCGTCGGCACCGTGCATGATCCCACGGAGCCGCTCGTTGTCGACGCCGCGACACCACTCGTAGAACGCCTCGCCGTCGTCGCGATCGGCGGAGTAGGCCTCGAACAACTGCTCTAGGGCCGGGATCACGGAGTCGGCGGGCACGGCACTCTCGACCCAGTCGAGGAACTCGTTGTCGGCACCCAGCGACCCGCCGAGGCCGAAGTCCATCCCTTCGACGAGATTGTCGCCCTCTTCGTTGGGCGAGTCCTCGTCCTCGAGTTTGACGGTCTCGCCGCGGAAGCCGATGTCGGCGATCTGGGGCTGGGCACACGACGCGGAACAGCCGGACATGTGCATCCGGATGGCTTCGATGTCGTCGGGCACGTCGATGCGCTCGTCGAGTTCGCGGGCCCAGCGCTTGGTGCGTTTCTTCGTCTCGATGATGGCGTAGTTACAGAACTCGTTGCCCGTACAGCCGACCGCACCGCGGGAGAACGCGCCCGGATCGGGGCTGTACTCCTGCGCGAACGGTTCGGCGAGGAGGTCGTCGACGTTCTCCTCGGGGATGTGGGTGATGAGGAAGTTCTGGTCGGTCGCCAGACGCACGGACGCGTCCTCGGTGCCGTACTTCTCGGCGGCGCGGGCCGCGTCGGCGAACTCGTCGCCGCCCATGCGGCCGGCGATCACGTTGAAGCCGACGTACGTGAGCCCGTCCTGTTTCTGTTCGTGGACGCCGACGTGGTCGCCCTGGTACCCGACGGTCAGGTTCTCGCCGCCGGTCGGCAGGTCGACGGTAGAGCGGTCGCGGACCGCTTCCTCGAACTTTTCGGCCCCCATCTGCTCGACGAGGTAGCGCATGCGGCAGACGCCGCGGTTGTTGCGGTCGCCGAGTTCCTTGAACGTCTGGGCGACGGCGCGGCAGAACTCGACGGCGTCTTCGGGCGGGATGAAGACGTCGAGCTCCGAGCCCATCCGCGGACCGTCCGAGAGACCGCCGCCGACGCGGGCGTGGAAGCCGTAGTAGTGCTCGCCATCGATCTCCTTTTTCGCCGGAACGAGGCCGACGTCGTTGATCTGAGACTGCGCGCAGTCGTGGGCGCAGCCGGTGATCGTGATCTTGAACTTCCGCGGGAGGTTGGCGTACTCGCGATTCTCGGTGAAGAAGTCCGAGACGGCCTCAATGACCGGCTGCGCGTTGAAACACTCGTGATCGTCGAGTCCGGCTGCGGGGCAGCCGAGCACGTTCCGGGCCGAGTCGCCACAGCCCTGAACGGTCGTCAGGCCGACCTCGTCGTATCGGTCCCACATCTCCGGGACGTCCTCGACGCGGATCCAGTGTTTCTGAATGTCCTGTCGGGTCGTGATGTCGAGATACGCGTCACCCCAGAGTTCGTTCTGTTCCTCGCCGCCGTACTCCTCGGGAGCGACCGCGAGGTCGTCCGTAACCTCACCGATCACTTCGGCCTGCTCCGGCGTGAGCTTCCCACCGGGCACCTTGGTTCGGATCATGAAGTAGCCCTCCTGCTTCTGGGCGTACATGCCGGCCCACTTCAGCCGCTCCCACTCGCCGCCGCCGGCGCGCTCCTCGATTTCCTCGAAGGAGAGCTCCTCGTCGGCGTAGTCGTAGACGTCGTCGATGACGTCGAGGGGATGTTTCTCCTGCTTGTGTTCTTCGACGGTGTTCACGCGAACCACCCCGTGGTTCGTACGGAACCGGACGAATCGACGCGTTCGCTACGCATTCGAACCACCGCCGCTGTGCGATGCGGCAGCCTGGTAACCGATCGGATTAGTTTGAAGGACCATTGTTTAGCGGGTAATACCACCCCACCCGTATACACCCCCGCAACTCGGCGAATCATGACGTGGGTCGTTTTCCCCGGACAATATTGCCATATCTCTCGGGAACCGACGAGGGAACCGACCGGAAACCGGTTGCAGTCGGTCTCCGCGAGCACATCGAGCCCGACTCCCCCGCCAGCGGCGTCGGTAATGGCGGCAATTGTATCCCATACCCGGGAAGCAAGTCGAGTCCCCCGACGCGAACGGTATCCGGCGGCACCCGAGTTCCCCGGGCAGGTCCAGCCCCGGGAAGCGACCGCGCGCCGACCCCCGTTCGGGGCGGGAGCCGCTACTCGAAACAGGCGACGAGCACTCCCTGCGTTCGCGGATCGGGGTCGAACACGGGCTCGTCGGCGATACCGCCGTACCGCGCCCGAAGCACGACGTTCTCGTCGACGTAGTAGGTGACGCGGACGTCCCACTCGTCGCGAGCCCCAGTCGTCGCGTATTGCGTCTCGGTCGTCACGTTGTAGATGATCGCTACCAGAACGGCATCCGGGTTCCCGGCCGAGCCGATCGCGGCCCGCCGGGCGTCGGTGCGACGGAGTTCGAACGTTTGCGCCACGGACCCGTATCGCTCGAGGAACGCGTTCTGTCGGTACGCCCGCTCGAACTCGGTGACGAACTGATTCGCGCCGCGGACCAGCGACGACGGGCGGTCCGTGGACTCCTCGCCGGACCCGGTTTCCGCCGGTCGCGACGGATACTCGCGCGGTTCGAGCGCGTCCTCGTCCGTGGGCACGTCGGGTTCGGGACGGTCGACGTCGCGACACTCGTATCGGTCCGCGGGGACGGTTCCCGACTCGAGCGCCGAATCACCGCTACCGTTCGAGGAGTACTCGAATCCACCCGTCGCGACCGCCGCGGTCGTGGCAACCGACGCGAGAAGCGTCCGTCGGGAGCGAGGGCGGTTCATACTCCGACTTCTCAAACGGATAATAAGTGTCTTCTGAAAGTACGTCGAATTGCCCCGACGACGGGCGACCGAGGCGCGGCTAGTCCTCGTCGGCGAGGAGCCGATCGACCATCTCGTCGGGGTCGAACCGCTCTAGGTCGTCGTACCCTTGCCCGACGCCGAGGAACAGGATCGGTTTCCCGGTGACGTGGGCAACCGAGATCGCCGCACCGCCGTTGGAGTCGGCGTCGGCTTTCGTCAGGATCGCCCCGTCGATCGCCGCGGCCTCGTTGAACTCGCGGGCGCGGTTGACCGCGTCCTGCCCGGCGACGGCCTCGTCGACGAACAGCGTCATGTCGGGATCGACGACGCGACCGATCTTCTCGAGTTGGTCCATCAACCCCTCGTCGGTGTGGAGCCGACCCGCCGTATCGCCCAGCACGACGTCGATGTCGTTGGCCTCGGCGTACTCGACGGCGTCGTACAGCACCGCCGCGGGGTCACCACCCTGTTCGTGACTGATGCACTTCGTGTCCAGCGCGTCGGCGTGTTCCTGGATCTGCTCGTTCGCTCCCGCGCGGTAGGTGTCGCCGTTCGCCATCACGGTCGAGTAGCCGCGTTCCTCGAAGTACCGGCTCATCTTGGCGATCGACGTGGTCTTTCCGACGCCGTTGACGCCGGTGAAGATGATGGTGACGGGTTTGTCCTCGACGGCGATGCGCTCGTCGAAGTCGAACTGCCCGACGCTGATCACGTCGTAGATCGCGTTGCGCAGCGCCTCCTCGACGACCTCGCCGGTCGAGGTCGTGAACGTACGGGTCTCGCCGACCAACTCGTCGCGGATGTTGTCGAGGATTTCCTCGGCGACGCCCATCTCGACGTCGCTCGAGAGCAGCGCCATCTCGAGTTCGTAGAGCGGGTCCTCGAGATCCTCCTCCTCGATGACGAACTTCCCCTTGACGAGGGATCTAGCCTTGGCACCGAACCCGGTTCCGCCGCCGTCGTCGTCGTCCGACGGGGCGTCGCTCGCCGCGTCCGTATCGTCGTCCTCGTCGTCGAGCGGGCCCTCGTCGATGGCCGACGCGTCGTCGGCGGGTTCGTCGTCGCCCGCCGCTGCACCGCCCGACTCCTCGTCGGGAGCCGCGTCGTCCGACTCCGCTTCGCCGTCGTCGGACCGCCCCGTGATGAGGGATCTGGCTCTGGCACCGAAGCCGGTTCTGCCGCCGCCGTCGTCGTCCGCGTCCGTCTCGTCCGCAGCGTCCACATCGTCCGCATCGTCCTCGTCGGCAGGGGCCGTCTCGTCCGGTCCCGGTTCGTCGGCGTCGGACTCGAGGAAAGCGGGTTCCGAATCGGTCGCCGGCTCCTGTGCTGTGGACTCGACTGCGTCCGCAGTGGCGGACTCGGTCGTCGACCGCGAGTCGGCGTCCGGTTCCGCTCCCGGTTCCGACGCCGACTCTACCTCCGCGTCCGGCTCGACCGTAGCCGACGCCGTCGCTTCCGATCGGCTCGTCTCGGTGTCCGCCGGTTCGGGGGTAGTATCGGTGACTTCCGCGTCCGTCGACTCCGCGGCCTCCGTCTCCGGCTCGTCCGCCTCGAGCGCCGCGTCGTCGAGTTCGTCGTCGTCGACTTCCTCGACGTTCTCTTCGGCGGCCGCTTCGGCGTCTTCGCGGAAGCTACCGAGCTTGTCCTTCAGATTGTCGAACATGGGTATCGATGGGAGTCCCTACGCCGCGTTATTCGTCGGGCTGCCCCTGGCCCATCCCCTGCATCTGCTGTTGCATCGCCTGCTGCTGGAGCTGCTGGGCCTGCTGTTCGAGCTCGCTGCTCTCGGTCTCGAGTTCGGCGATATCCTCGTTGAGCTCGTCGATCTGCTCGTCGAGGTGGTCTTTCTTGTTCTCGAGGGCGTCGACGGCGTCGTCTTCCTCGAACTCCGCAGCGTAGTCGGCGCCGAGTTCGACGATCACTTCGTCGATGTTCTCGATCGTCGTTCGGAGGTACGCGCCGCCGCCCAGGGGCATCTGGACGGTCGAACCCGTCTCGAGCGTCTCGACGGCTTCGATGGCCTCGTCGACCTCGGTCTTCTCCTGCTGGATGGCCTCGACGTTCGTCCGCAGAGCCTCGATCTGTTCTTCGATCTCCTGAAGCTCCTGGGACAGCTGCTGGAGTTGCTGCTGACTCATTGCTGGGCTACCTCCTCGAGTTCGATCTCCGTCCGTTTGAGCCCGTGCTGGCTCCCGAGCTGGGAGTATGCGTGTTCACGAGCGACGTTCTCGTTCTCGGCGTCGATGGTCGTCTCGAACTCCGCGAAACCGTCGCGGTTCTTGAACCGACCACTGACCGTAAATTGACTCATGTCTGCCCTTCCGGCAGGCAGTCGGAAGAATCTTCCCTTCCCATTCGCGGCTCCGCCTTCCGGCTGCACGTCAGAAGACGGACGCCGCTCGCCGGTCTCCCGACGAGCGGCGGGTCAACGATTTTACCGCGGCGGGTCGAAGCCGCGACCATGAGCGAACTCGATGCCGGGGAACTGCTACCGAGCGACCGGATGCAAACGCAGGCCCTCGAGGGAGACGTCACCCAGATCCACCGCGGCCACCGGTACGCCGAGGCGGGAGACACGTTCGCGATCGACGGAACGACCTTCGAAGTGACCGACGTCCGCGAGCGCACGCTCGGGGAGCTGACCGACGAGGATGCGCAGGCCGAAGGGATGGACGACCTCGACGGGTATCGACGCATGCTCGAGCGCGCC
Source organism: Natrinema salaciae (assembly GCF_900110865.1). Classification (NCBI taxonomy): domain Archaea; kingdom Methanobacteriati; phylum Methanobacteriota; class Halobacteria; order Halobacteriales; family Natrialbaceae; genus Natrinema; species Natrinema salaciae. The sequence continues at coordinate 451,515 of NZ_FOFD01000003.1, read as the reverse complement.
CACGAGAACTTCGAGTGGGACGACGACAGCGAGGTCGTGTTGCACCGATTCGAACGGCGATAAGCGCCGCCGGATCGGGTCCGATAGGCGTCGATTGCGACCGCTCGAGGCCGGTTGGAGAGACGTGGAGAAATCGGGCCTCGCGGCCGCTCGCAGCGATCAGTCGAGATAGCCCAGCGCGTCCTCGATCCGGCCCAGTTCGGGTCCGGTCGTGTCCTCGCCGACGACGTAGCCGGCCTCGTTGGCGATCAGGCCGGAGCCGACCAGCGGTGCGCCGTAGTTGACCGTGCCGACGTCGGCCCGCACGTCCAGGGCGTCCTCGAGCGCGTCGAGCTCCTCGTCGGTCGCCTTCGGATGGCAGAGCACGCCGGTGTTCGTCGCCACCGCGGCGGTACCGACGGTCCGGACGCCCGCGAGGTCGCCGCGTTCGACGGGGACCTCAAGCGTGTCCGCGACGATCTGAACCGCCTCACGGGGCAGGTCCGGATGGACGTAGGCCCCGTAGTCGTTTGCGAGCACGACGTTCCCGGCGGCGTTGATACTGCCCGGCAGTTCGGCGACGGGGACGTCGACGGTCTCCTCGAGTCCCTCGCGCTCGTACTCGAGGACGCGGGAACTGACGAGCAGTCCGTTCTCGTTGCCCGTCGCTAACGCACCGACCGTCGAGGAGCCGCCAACGGTCGTCCGGATGGCGGGGACCTCGAGTTCGTCCGTCAGGTCGGCAGCGACGTCGTCGTCGACGTCGTGGCGAACGAGCACGCACGAGTCGGTCGCACGGGCGAAGACGCCGACGTAGGCCGACCCGGCGAAGGCGAGGCGCTGCAAGTTTAGTCCGCGACCTCGGCCTCGACGACGGCTTCACCCTCTTCGTCGAAGCGGGCTGCGCGGACGCGCAGCTTTCGCGGCGGGTTGGAGCGGCCGTTCTTCCAGACGGTCTCGTTGATAGAGGGGTCCAGACGGATGGCGTCCTCGTCGACCGCGAAGTGTTTCGCGAGGTGTTCACGGACGAGTCGCATCGCGTAGTCGGCGGCCTCGTGGTTGGCCCCCTTCTTGACGTCGCGCAGCGGAACGGTTACAACGCGTTCCTCGAAATCACTTGCACTCATCGTTACTCGTCAGTGTCGTTGCGCCGCCAGTTGCGTCGTTTCGGGTTGCGCTGGACGTCCATGTCCGTCTTCATCATAACCCAGGCCGGGACGCGGCTGTTCTGGTTCTCGAGTTTGGCAAGTCGCTTCTTCTTGCCCTTCGATTTTTTACCCATAGTAGCCGGACGTAGCCCACGCTGGCTTAAAATCTTGTCCATCTAAGCGGCGGCACCCGGTGGGCCGGAGAGACGCCGATCGAAGCCCCGTCGGACGACTTCGTCCGCACTCGATCCGCGGACCGATCGCGCCGACGAGCGAGTTCTTCGAGGGGGGGATCAGGAATCGAACCGGCGCTCGAGGTACCGCGTCACGCCCTCGCACGTCGCCTCGCTGAGGTCGGTCGTGTAGCTCCAGTTCTCGATTCCGTCGGTGCCGTCGTGGCGATAGAATCGATTCCTGTCACAGCAGCCGGTGCCGTGGAAGCGGGTGCCGCCACCGATCCGGTCCGGGCCGGCGTAGGCCGTCGCGATCGGAGAGATTTCCAGCGTCACCTCGTCCGTCCGGACGGCCGTCCCGAGTTCGTGATCGCAGTACGCGTCGCCGATAGCCGCGACGATGTCGTCCGGGAGGAACGTGTGAATCGTCTCGTGGATCGCCATGTTTCGGGTCACCGCTCGCGAGTCCCAGACCTCGGTCGCGCCGACGTTCGCGACGGTCTGTGCGTCGCCACCGTCGCCGTCGCCGGCGTCCCGTTCGCCGGTGATCGAGTTCGGTGCCAGCGTCCCGCCGTAGCCGACGCGGAAGTTCAGCGGCGACCAGCGCAGGAAGACGTGACAGGCCCGACCGGTGAGCGCGTCGCGGTTCCGCAGCCGCTCGCGAAAGCGCTCGAGGAGGGTCTCGAGCGACGGGAGCACGGCGTCGACCGAGAGCGGCGTCGTCGACGGCGGGAATCGGATTGGCGCACCGCGCTCGACGCTGATCTCGAGGGACTCGAGTCGGGCGCGGTCGCGGGCATATGCGAGCACCTGCTCGAACGCCGAATCGATGGCCGCCAGCGCGTCCCGGAAGGGAGCGGGCCAGTCGCGATGGAGGGCGTCGAGTCCGTATCGGAGTCGAGCCTGGGGCGGAACGGTGCCAGGATAGACCCGAATCCGAACGGGGGCGTCGCGGCCTGGATCGGTCGCCGTCCGCGATGCACCGATCGAGGACGCGAGGGTCGCGCCCCCGATCGCAGCGAGGGCCTCGCGCCGCGTAACGCGCCACTGGCCGCTCGCACGCTCCGACGGACGGTCGTCGAACCCGGGGCCCATCGTCTCGGATTCGCTACGGCGGACCCGATCTTGATACCCAGTTCTGTATTTTCTGACTATACCGAGTTCGAGCGGCATAACACGTCAGTTCAATCGACAGTCGTCTCTCGAGAACGCGGCCGAATCGAACACTACCGATCGGCGACAACGGCCTCGCCGGCCACGCCCTGTCCGACGGCGCGTCCGCTCGACGACGGCAGGCTCACTCGAGCGGGAACGACTCGACCGTCGAGTAGACTGGCCCCTCGTCCGTGAGGCTGCTCTCTGTCAGTCGAATCTCGTCGACGCGAGCCTCGCCGATCGTCGGCTCGCGCTCCTGTACGAGTTCCTGGACCAGTTCCTTCCCGCCGGCGTGTTCCATCCGCGCGAGCGTGACGTGGGGCGTGAAGTCGTGCTCCTCGGCGTCGAACCCCATCGCCGTCGTCCGCTCTTCGATGGCTTCGTGGAGTCGAGTGAGTTCCTCGCCGCCGTCCTCGACGCCCAGCCAAACGACGCTGATGTAGTCGAGGGACGGGAAGACGCCCAACCCACCGTAGCGGACGGTGAACGGATCGATACCGGCGTCCTCGACGGCGGCGGCGAGTTCCCGCTCGAGGGCGGGCAGCCGGTCCTCGTCGAGACCGCCGAGGAACGTCATCGTGACGTGGGCCTGCTCGGGATCGGTGAACGTGAGCCCGCTGGCGTCGGCGAACTCGTCTTGCAGGTCGGCGACCGGGTCGGCGAGCGCGTCGGGGAGGTCGACGCTGACGAACAGTCGCTTGCTCATACTGCGACGTATGCCGGCGTCGCTTAAGATTTACTCGTCGGCGTTTCACGTGTCCGCTCGAGCCGTGTGCTGCTCGTGACGGAACCGTGTCGTCGCTCGTCTGGAGACGATTTCCGGAGCCTCAGATGAGTGCAGCACCCATGACAGTCCCGATAGCGAGCGCGAAAAACCCACCCAACACCGAAAAGACGGCAGTTTTCTTCGCTCCGCGTTCCGTCTCGTAACTCAGATCGTATTTCGATGGCGGTTTGATCTCTTCTTCGATGGCGAGCTGGGGGTGCAGAAGGATGTACGTCCCCTGATACAGCAGTAACAGTCCGAGCGGGATCATGCCAATTGGCAAAAGGACGAGCGGCGCCGACCGAGATAGCAGCTCGGTTTGGGCGAGGCCAACGACCGCGAACAGGAGAAGGATCGTCAACAGTATCCACGTGCCCGGTCCGTATTTCGCTACCGAAGTCGCTGTATTTTCTGCCATAGTGGGCGTGTTTTCAATATGCTATAATAAAATTATCCAACTATTGTGCAGGTCGGCAATCGAACGTCGTCGTTTGAGACTGGCTGCTACGATCTGGGTCGACAGCGGCCTCGATTAGAACGTTAGGGACGCCGGTTATTTACATCGGAGCCCCAATCACGCTAATGACCGACGTTGCCGTACTCGGTGGCGGAATCGGCGGCCTTACTGCGGCACACGAACTCGCCGAGCGCGGGTACGACGTGACCGTCTTCGAGGCGAACGACCGCTTCGGCGGGAAGGCCCGGTCGATGCCGATCGCGGACGACCCGGCGTCGCTGCACGGCGAGCACGGATTTCGCTTCTTTCCGGCGTTCTACCGCCACGTCGTCGAGACGATGGAGCGGATCCCCGACGGTGCCGGAACGGTCGCGGACAACCTCGTCGAGACCGACGCGACGCTGATCGCGAGCACCGACGGGCCAGGCCAGATCGCCGAAACACGGACGCCCGACACGATTCGGGGATGGCTCGAGGCGCTGCGCCCGGCGTTCGCCGAGGACCTGCCACGCGACGACGTTCGGTTCCTGCTCGAGCGGCTGCTGTACCTGCTGACCGCCTGCGAGGACCGACGCGAAGGTGAGCTCGACGACGTGTCCTGGTGGGAGTTCATCGACGCCGAGAACCGGTCCGCGGAGTTTCGCGACCGACTCGCGTACGCGACCCAGGCGCTCGTCGCGCTCCGGCCGCAGGTCGGCAGCGCCCGAACGGTCGGCACGATCTACCTGCAGTTGCTGTTCGGCCAGCTCGATCCGACCGCGCCGACCGAGCGGGTGCTGAACGCGCCGACGAACGAGGCCTGGATCGATCCCTGGCTCCGCCACCTCGAAACCCAGGGGGTCGAGTTTCGCCCGAACGCACCCGCACGACGGCTCGAGTTCGACGGGAAACGAGTCACCGGCGCGGAACTGGCCGACGGGGAGCGGGTCACGGCCGACGACTTCGTCCTCGCCGTCCCGGTCGAGGTCGCCCCCGAGTTCGTCACGCCGGCGCTGCGGCGGGCCGCGCCGGAGCTGGGGCGGATCGAGCGCCTCGATACGGCCTGGATGAACGGCATCCAGTTCTACCTCACCGAGGACGTCGAACTGACGCGGGGCCACCAGGTCTACGCCGACGCCCCGTGGGCGCTGACCTCGATCTCGCAGCGACAGTTCTGGACCGGCTGCGACCTCGAGGAGCGCGGCCCCGACGAGGTCGAGGGCGTCCTCTCGGTGATCGCGTCCGACTGGGACACGCCCGGAATCCGACACGAGAAGCCGGCCAGGGCGTGTACGCGCGAGGAGATCGCGGAGGAGATCTGGGCGCAGTTGACGGCCCACCTCAACGTGGTCGACGAGCGGCTGACGGACGACGTGCTCGTCGACTGGTTCCTCGATCCGTCGATCGTCGAGACGGAAGCGGGCGTCGAGAACCGCTCGCCGCTGTTGATCAACACCGTCGGCTCGCTTCGGAACCGGCCGCCGGCCGACGTCGGCGTCCGAAACCTCACCCTGGCGAGCGACTACGTGCGAACGAACTCCGATCTGGCGTCGATGGAGTCGGCCAACGAGGCCGGCCGGCGGGCGGCGAACGCGATCCTCGATCGACGCGGAGACAGGGGCTCGCGTGCGCGAGTCTGGGATCTTCGGGAGCCCGCGGTGTTCGAGCCGTTCAAGCGCCAGGACCGGGTCCGGTACCGGCTCGGACTGCCCCACCCGGCGGCGGTGACGCAGTCGCTCCGGGGCGTCACGAGACGCCTCCGCGGGAGCGCCTGAGAGCCGGTCCCGAGCCGTCGAAACGCCGGTACGCGGGTCGCAGCCCTTAACAGTCGTCGCCGCCAAATCCGAGTAATGACTGACCGAGACGACGATCGCGACCACCGCTTCTCCGAGGGAGACGGGTTCGGCGATCCCTACGAGGAGTTCGACCTGGATCCGCCGGAACTCGGCGTCGACCCGTCGAAGGTCGACCCCGTCGACTCCCGCGTCGTCACCGACACGCTCGACCAGCACAACATCGATCGGGACGACGTCGACGCGAGCGAACTGCTCGACGTCGGGCTGAACTACATGCAGATCAACCGGTACGAACAGGCCACCGAGGCGTTCGAGCGGACCGCCCGCTTCGCAGAGGACGACCGCCTCGAGCAGGAGGCGTGGGTGAACAAAGGCGTCGCCCACGGCGAACTCGAGGAGTGGGACGAGGCGATCGGGGCCCACCGCGAGGCGCTGCGGATCGACGACGAGAGCGAACACGCCGCGACCGCCGAGACGAACCTCGCCTACGCGCTCTGGGAGTTCGGCGAGACCTCCGAGGCGCTCGAGCACGCCGAGCGCGCCATCGAGATCGACGAGCGGTTCGCCGCGGGCTGGTTCAACCGCGCGTTCTTCCTCTCGGAGCGCGGCCTGGCCGAGGAGGCGCTCCACTGCATCGACAACGCGATCCGTCTCGGCCTGCGCAACGCGAAAGTGCTCGAGGAGAAGGCCGAGATCCTCGAGGAACTCGGCGAGTTCGATCAGGCCGAGGAGATCGCCGACGAGGCCAACGAGATGCGCGAGCGGGCCGAACGGGAGATGATGGACGACCGCGAGGAGATGGTCGGACAGGGCCAGGGCGGTGCCGGCCGCGGCGGCCGCGGCGCGGGACGCCAGTCACCGCCCCAGCGCGGCGATATCGGACTCGAGGACCTCGGACTCGGCGACCTCGGTGCCGGCGCGACCGACGACGAGGCGGACGACCGCGAGTGGGAACTCGAGTGATCGAATGATCGTCAACGAACGCGAGACCCAGGAAGGGCTGCTGGTCGCCGTCTGCGACGAGGACGTGCTCGGCGAGACCTTCGAGGAGGGCGAGCTCTCCCTGACCGTCACCGAGGAGTTCTACGGCGGCGACGCGGTCGACGAGAGCGCCGTCCTCGAGAGCCTCGCGCGGGCGGCCGTCGCCAACATCGTCGGCACCCGCGCCGTCGAACTCGCCGTCGAGGAGGGGTTCGTCGACGAGGCGAACGTCCTCGAAGTGGGGCCGACGCTGCACGCGCAGTTGCTGCGGATGCAGTGATCAGTGCTCAGCGATCGGCGACCGCCACCGATTTCTGCGGTCCGTTTTCACAGTCGGTGCACCGACTCGAGTGCCGACGGGAAGCGCGCGGATCGAGTCAGTCGTGCCGCTCTCGGGTGACGCGTGCCCATCTAGGGCACGATTTCCATTAGGTGTAAGTTACATTATGGCTAATTTTTAGCTGGAAGTCAGTTCCAGCGTGGGCGTGCGGAAACGCCCCGAGTGTCACTAGCACCCGAGACTGGCTTCCAGTCCCCCAGAGGGATTCGAAAGCCAGGTTTCGCTTACTCCGACCGAGACATAAACGTCTCGCACGACGACAGTATCGCACACGACCACCGTACCGAACACGGACACTGGCTGGACTCGAGCGGCCGCGCCGACGGCTGCCCCGGCGGCGAACACACGACTCGAACGGCCGTTACCGGAGGAAACGATGAGCGACGACGAGCCAGTCACTGACGGCGAGTTTTCCCCTGCCGACGAATCGTCGACCGGCGACGAACTGACCCTCGACGCCGATTCGATCGACGGGAACGCCTCGGCGACGAGACGCCAGCCCGTTCCGTGCCCGCGCCGTGACGCGCCCGTCGCGCTGGTGGTGAGCGACGGCCCCGCGGTCCACGAAGCGAGCCCCTGTGGCTGCCTCGTCCCCGGGAGCCTCCTCGAGGGGCGAGAGACCAGTACCGAGTGAGGGAACGGGCGTGTACGGCGGCGTCACGACGGAATACCGGACGATCGCGGTCTGCGGCTGCCGTCGCCGTCGCCGCTTACAGATCGGTTCGCTTGAACCGGTAGTAGCCGATCGCGACGGGGGCGACCAGCCAGGCCAGCATGACGACGATGCCGAACCAGTCCTCGAGGTAGAACGGCGCGTCGCCCGGGTAGCGCTCCGCGGGGGTCATCTGGTAGGCCTCGGCCGACTGGAGTCCGTACTGGAACTGGAAGGGGTAGATCGTGCCCTCGACGACGTTGCTGGCCAGGTTGGTGTACGCGAAGATCGGATTGAACTGCTCGAGGACGAGATACCACGTCTCGGCCTCGATCGGCGGCCCCTCGTCGTAGAGGAGGTAGTAGGGGCCGGCGGTGAGCAATTCCCACAGCGCGACGAACACCATGTAGAGCCCGACGACGACGGCCATCGACTTCCCCCGCGTGGAGACGCCGGCGGAGACGCCGACGGCCAGCCCGACGAACGTCGTCCCGAAGAGCAGCGAGACGGCGGCGAACCCGAGCCAGTCGGCGAACGGGACCGAGCCGAAGAGTGCGGCCCCGAGGACGAGCGAGGCGAGGAACGCGAGGCCGACGGCCAGCGCGACGACGGCCGTGCGGCCGAGCAGTTTGCCGAAGACGACGTCGGTCCGGTTCGGCGGCAGCCCCAGCAGGAGTTTGACGCTCCCGGAGCGCCGCTCGCCGACGACGGCCATGTAGCCGGCGATCAGCGCGGCGACCGGGAGGATCACCTGCAGCGGGAGCCCGAGGAAGTTCAGCACCTCGGCCGCGGTCACGTCGTCGACCGTGTACCAGATCGCGACGTAGCCGATCACGACGAGGCCGACGAGCAGCCCGATCAGCGACCAGAGCAGTTTCGACCGGCCGGCGTCGTCGAACTCCTTCCGGGCGACGGTAGCCACGTGCGAGCTCATCGGGCCACCTCCGGGTCCGGCTCCACCGCGGTTCCGTCGACCGTCCCCGCCTCGCTCGGTCGCTCGCCACCGTCGCCGTTCGTCAGCGCCGTGAACAGCGACTCGAGCGAGACCTCCTCGATCCGCAGATCCCGAATCGTCGCGCCCGCGTCGGCGAGTTCGGTCACGACGTGCGCTTTCGCCGCGGGATCGGTGACCGAGCACTCGAGGGTGCGCCCGGACGCGGTGACGTCGGTGACGCCCGGAACGTCGCCGATCACCCCGCGGGCGTCGGTCCCCGCGTCGGCGAGGGTGATCGTCACCGTCGCGCCGCCGCCGATCTCCTCGCGGAGCCCCTCGATCGTGTCGACGGCGACGAGCTCGCCCTCGGTCAACACGCCGACGCGGTCACAGACCGCCTCGACGTGCTCGAGGATGTGACTCGAGAAGAAGACGGTCGTCCCGCGCTCGGCCTCGCTGCGGACGAGGTCCTGCATCTCGCGGATGCCGTGGGGGTCGAGCCCGGTCGAGGGTTCGTCCATGACGAGCAGGTCGGGATCGCCGACCAGCGCCATCCCGGTCGCGAGCCGCTGGCGCATCCCCTTGGAGTAGTCGCCGGCCGGTCGGTCGGCGTCTTCGGCCGAGAGCCCGACGCGCTCGAGGATCTCGTCGGGGTCCGCGTCGGCGTCTTTCGTCTTGCTGGCGAACGCGATATGCCGCCGACCCGACAGCCGCGGGTAGACGTCGAACCCCTCGGGGAGGACGCCGACTCGCGGGCTGATCTCGTCGGCCTCGGTCTGCGCGTCGTAGCCGAGCACCGTCGCCGAGCCGGCCGTCGGTCGCGTGAAGTCGAGTAGCATGTTGATCGTCGTCGACTTCCCCGCCCCGTTCGGGCCCAGGAAGCCGAACACTTCGCCGCCCTCGACGGTGAGGTCGAGGTCGTCGACGGCGGTCAGTTCGCCGTACTCCTTCGTCAAACCGGACGTCTCTATCGCGGTCATCTCGCTCGTCGCTTCGCTCGCCCGAGATATAGTCCGGCGAGCACGGTTTCACGGCCGGAAACTGTGGGGTCTTTTATATTGTCCTGTCATACGAACGACCGAATGCCCGACGATGAGGACAGAGAGGTACTCGCACTCCTCGACGACCAGTACGCGCGCCGCATCCTCATCGCGGCCAGCGAGGAACCGATGTCCGTCGACCGACTCACCGAGTGCTGTGACGCCTCGCCGCCGACGATCTACCGGCGGATCGAGCGGCTCTCGGACCAGGGGTTCCTCAACGAGTATCAGGAGTTCGATCCCGATGGACACCACTACAAGACCTACAGCACGCGACTCGAGCGCGTGGCGATCGAGATCGCCGAGGGCTCGATGGAGATGGACGTGTACCGCCGCGACGAGGACCCCGCCGACCGGTTCACCCGGCTGTTCGAGGACCTGTGATCGCCATGCTTGGGCCCGTACTGCAGACGGTCGAAAGCGAGGGCGGGACGGCGACGGTCGCGGTCGCCGTCTTCCTCGGTCAGGCGCTCGCGTTCCTGATCGCGTGCTGGATCGCGAAGCGGTCCTACGACGGGTACCGGGACGCCCGCCGGCCCCCGCTGCTCTGGCTCGCCCTCGGAATCGCGCTGCTCGCCGCGGTGCCGACGGTCCTTCGCTTCCTGCTCCCGACACTCCTCGGCGCGTCGTCGGTGACGACGACCGTCCTCGCGAGCGCCAGCGAAATCGCCGGCCTCACGGCGATCCTCTACACCGTCTACGGCCGCCCGTGAGTCGTCTCGCGCCCGCACGGACCGATCGGTGGCGGTGGTCGCGATGACCGCGACCGTCAGCGCCGTCGGTGCCGACTCCCTCGCCGTCCTCGAGACAACGGTCGGCGGCCTCGACGAGGCGACGACGATCTTCTTCGCCGGGCTGGCCAGTGCTGCGCTCGGGACGGTCGTCTCGTGGACGGCCTACCGGGGCTACACGCGCAACGACAGCCGACCGATGCTGTTTCTGGCCGTCGGGGTCGCCTTCCTCACGGTCGTCCCGTTCGCGCTCTCGCACGCGATCGACTGGATGACCGACGCGGCCGACGCGACGGTTCTGCTCGTCGTCACCGCCTGTCACCTGCTCGGACTGCTCGCGATCGTTCGCTCGTTCAGGAGGCCCGACGCCGGATGAAATCCACAACACGCATGTCATCACCGCTCACCGCAGTCGGAACCGCACTGGATCGCGTTCGAGCCTGGAGCCGCTGGTTTTTCGGCGTCGCCGCCCGCAAGCGGACCTACTACAACCTCTGCTACCTCCTGCTCGCGTTCCCGCTGGGAATCGGCTACTTCGTCCTTCTCGTGACCGGCTTCGCGATTCCGGCGGGGCTCGGCTTCGCGGTGGTCGAGATCGCACTCACGGAACCCCTCGCGCTGTTGATCGCCGGCGTTCCGCTCGCGCTGGTCCTGCTATGTATCGGCGTCCCGACCGCGCTGGTCGTCCTGTTCGCCGCGATCGAACTCACCGCCCTCGAGCGGCTCCTCGCCGATCGGTTGCTCGGCGCCGACGTGCCGACGTCCGAGGCGGCGACGACCGTCCGCGAGCGGGCGCGGCGGCTCGTCCTCGATCGCGGGACGTGGAAGGGCGTCGGCTACCTGTTCAGCAAGTTCGTGTTCGGAATCGGCTCGTTCGTCGCCCTCACCGTCGGGGCCACGTTCACGTACGCGCTGGTCGCCGCACCGCTGCACTACCGGAATCAGCTGGTCGGCATCCACATCGGCGATCCGATCGAGTTCGTCCCCCGGCTCACGTACCAGCACGACGGCTGGACGACCGACGTCGCCCCGGTCACCCTCTCGATCGCCGACGGCGAACTGATCTCGCTGTACGTCGATTCGCTCGAGGCGGCGCTGGCCGTCTCGGCGCTCGGCGTCCTGGTCGGGCTCGTCGTCCTCCACCTGTTCAACGGCCTCTCCTGGCTCGCTGCGCGGTACACGGAACTGGTACTGCGGGGCACGCAGCCGTCGGTCTTCAGCGAACCGCCCGAGCGATAGCGAAACGGGGCGCTGACCGGCGTCGCCCGTCGGGAGTCCGCCGATCACGGTGCCCGCGGCCGGTTCACTCGGTCGCGCCGTCGCCGTCCATCGATACCAAAGTCGTTTGGGAACACCCGTATGTCCGATCCCCTTCAAGGGGATATTGCGGCAGGGCACCCACCAGGATACTCCCATCCACCCCACCCACCTCCCCCATTCCCTGCCGTTCACCTCCCGAACCCCGCTCCCACCCCCATCCTCCGTTCACCACTTCCCGTCCGCTCCGGTCGGACAGTTCGTCCCCGGAGCGACCGCGTTTCCATCGCCCGCCGACGGGGCAATTCGAACCGGTTCACCTCGATCCCGGAGATATCGGCCAGTTTCGGACCGAAGGAGTGTTTTGTGTGCGGTCCCTGCTAGTCACCAATGAGTCAACAGAACCTCGAGTCGCTCGACGTCGGGGCGATCCGAGAGGCGTTCCCGATCCTCCAGCGGGAGTTCAACGGCGAGCAGCTCGTCTATCTCGACAACGCGGCGACGACCCAGACGCCCGATCCGGTCGTCGACGCGATGAGCGACTACTACCGGGAGTACAACGCCAACGTCCACCGCGGCATCCACCACCTGAGCCAGGAAGCCTCGATCGCCTACGAGGAAGCCCACGACCGGGTCGCCGAGTTCATCGGCGCGAGCGGCGGTCGCGAGGAGGTCGTCTTCACGAAGAACACGACCGAAGCCGAGAACCTCGTCGCCTACTCGTGGGGGCTGAACGAACTCGGCCCCGGTGACGAGATCGTTCTCACCCAGATGGAACACCACGCCTCGCTCGTCACGTGGCAGCAGATCGGCAAGCGCACTGGTGCCGACGTCGAGTACATCCAGCTGACGGACGACGGCCGTCTCGACATGGACCACGCCCGCGAGCTCATCACCGACGACACCGCGATGCTCTCGGCGGTCCACGTCTCGAACACGCTGGGCACCGTCAACCCCGTTTCCGAACTCGTCGACATCGCCCACGACCACGACGCGCTGGCCTTCATCGATGGCGCACAGGCCGTCCCGAACCGCCCCGTCGACGTCGAGGCGATCAACGCCGACTTCTACGCGTTCTCCGGCCACAAGATGGCCGGCCCCACCGGTATCGGCGCGCTCTACGGCAAGAAAGAACTGCTCGAGGACATGCAGCCGTACCTCTACGGCGGTGGCATGATCCGCAAGGTCACGTTCGAGGAGTCGACCTGGGACGATCTCCCGTGGAAGTTCGAACCCGGCACGCCCCAGATCGCCGAGGCCGTCGGCCTCGTCGCCGCGATCGACTGGCTCGAGGAGATCGGCATGGAGCGCATCGAGGCCCACGAAGCGGAGATCGCCCGCTACGCCTACGAACGACTCGACGCGGAGCCGGGCGTGGAGATCTACGGCCCCGAGCCCGGCCCGGAACGCGGCGGCCTCGTCGGCTTCAACCTCGACTCCGTCCACGCCCACGACCTCGCCTCGATCATGAACGACCACGCGGTCGCGATCCGCGCCGGCGACCACTGCACCCAGCCGCTCCACGACGAACTGGGGGTCGCGGCGTCGGCTCGAGCCTCGTTCTACGTCTACAACACCAAAGACGAAGTCGACAAACTCGTTGCGGCCATCGACGACGCGCGTCAGCTGTTCGCGTGAGCGAACGCTGACCGCGAGGGACGTCTTGTCGAGCAGAGCGAGACAAGGCTCGAAGCGGCAAAGCCGCTTCGTAGACGCGCGTCAGCTGTTCGCGTGAGCGAACGCTGACCGCGAGGGACGTCTCGTCGAAGCCGTGCTGACTCGACGGAACTGCTGCCGTCCTGCGAGAGCATGAAACACGGATGGGATGGACTGCAAAAGCCCGAACTGTATGCCGTGCTCGAGAGCACGTGGTGCTGACTGGCTCGAGTGCGTAGGAAGACGAGCGCTGGGCATCACGGACCGACTGCCGCCAATGAGACGTGTACGTAACGTAATGTATTAGAAGTGTTAGATCTGGACCCGTTCTCGAGGGCGGGATTCTCTCCGTACGGAAAGGGAGAATCAATCCCATCATTATTTTTTGACGATTTGAGCGTTTGTAGGCCCCACGTCGGTTTCTATCTGCAATTTCGTGTTGGTGATTAACTTTATTAATTACCAACAGTATATGACATTCAATGTCGCGTGAAAATTCTCGGACAGAGAATGACTCCGACGTAACAGAAGCCCCATCGACAGTTAGCCGCCGAACGATTCTCCAACGAAGTGGCGCAGGAATAGCCAGCCTCGGCTTGCTTGGACACGCCACAGACACTGCAAGCGCTACAACTAATTGCGCCGATGGCCCGTTCCAACGGGCATACCCCGCCGGTTCAGTCACGTTTAGCGAAATTCCATCGCCAGAAGGCCCCAGTCCCGCCCCGAACGAAAACGCAGTCGACACAGACATAGCCCCCGTCGACCCAGAAAACGACGATCAGTTAGCAGCCGAACACGCGACGATCAAAGCGCAGGGACCACCAAAGCGTGCACAACGGGCCGAATCCAGCGTCGTAACGACGAATCGACCCGACGCAGGCGACGACGGGTTACAGATCGGCACCGAGTACGACGGTATCACTTCCGACGGAACCCGTGGCGGGGTGCCATCCGACTCCCAAATCGCCACCAGTCACGACAAGAACCTCCATGCAGTCAACCGACAGGTAGCCATCTTCGACAAGAACACTGGCGAACAAGAGCTCAAGGTCCGGCTCGAGGATATCTGGGACCCAGTTATCCCCACCCCGGAGGGCGGGTTCGTTTCCGACTCGCCGTTCGTATTTGACCCACGGGCACGGTACGACCGGAAGGAAGATCGGTTCGTCCTCTGTGCGGTACAACTCCAGCAGGGCATTGCAGAAGACGGGAGCACGATTGGGCGCGAAGAAATCGAAGAACGAGTGGATGCGCCTGAAGAATATGGAACGGAGGACAAAAGTGGCTCCAGCGCAGCGAGCGACCCCGATCCTCGCCCGCCAAAGGGATATTTCGTGGTCGCAGTCTCCGCGACGAGCGACCCGACCGGCAAATGGTACGTCTACCGACTGCCACCGGAGGACGCCAGCGGTCCCAACAATCTTGGACTGGTCGACTATCCCCAGTTGGGGCTCGATCGCGATGCAATCTATCTTTCGCAGAACTTTTTCCCGAACGACGACGACGGCGACGTCTCGGTGTCGATCGTGACACTCGATAAAGCATCGATGTACGATGGCGACGCGGTCACCGCCCACCACTTCGATGCTCTAGATAACCCGGCTGACGGTTACCTGGATTTTACGGTTCAACCGGCACTCCAGCCGTTTTCGGGCGGCAGTGACGGCACGTATTACTTCCTCAATAGCGTGTATCCCCGAACTGAAGACACGCCGCTCGCGAGCACACTCACGCAATGGGAACTCACCAACCCGCTCGACGATCCGACGCTTCGCTGTTTCATCGTTGAAGTCGATTCGTACACCAGCCCGCCGACCGCCGCGCAGCCGGACTCGGAGAAGCCCATCGATACCCTCGGCCGTCGGCTCATGAACGTCGACTACAACGCCACGACCGGGTCACTCTGGACCGCGCATGCCACCGCCATCAGCTGGAACGGGAGTGACATCCGGTCGGCCATCACCTGGTACGAGATCGATGCCGAGTCACGTTCACTCGTCCAGAGCGGTATCTACGGTGAGCCCGGATCGTCGTATTTCATCCCAACGATTAACTCTGATGGTGATTCTACGGTCATCGCCCACAACGTGAGTGGTCCCGACACGTTCCCACGAATGGACGTCAGCGGGCGGACCGCAAACTTCAGCCAGAACGTCCTCGAAGACGCCGTGGTCGTTCAAGACGGGAAGTCACACTACAACTATGACGAGAAGGCGGAGTCGATGCGCTGGGGGGACTACAACGGCGTTTCGGTCGATCCCGAGACCGGTCGTTTCTGGGCAGTGAGCCAGTATTCGCCCGACATCAATATCCCGCCCGAAGCCGAGCGGCGAGACCCCTACCACACCCGTATCGCTGAAGTTTCCTTCGATCAGGGAGATGAACAGGGTAGTACCGTACTGAAGGTCACGGGCCAGGGAAGTCGCGCCTGGTATCAGTTCTCCGTAGACGGGACGATCACGAACAGCTTCGGCCTCACTAGCGAGGATAGCGTGTCCGACACGACTGCCTCTGGTTTGGTCAACCGCGGCACGGACACATACGTCTACTCCGGCACGCTCGAGGATCTCACTACGTACGGTGACGTGGTCGTTACGCGAAACGGTGAGGTGATCACTGAAGACCAGGCCTGACCGACAGTTCGAGTGAGTTCCGTTCCAACCATTGAACGCAGGGACGAAGCGTCTCGCACCGCGCGTTCGACCCTGCAGTCGTGATCGGCAGACACGCGTGACGGCGCGTTTATGTTCCGGCCGCCGAAACACGCTCGACCATGCTCGAGGCAGTTCGCGACCGTGCCCGTCCGTATTTTACCGACGCCTCACCGGCTCACGACTGGCACCACGTCCAGCGAGTCGACGCGCTCGCCGAGACGCTCGTCGAACAGCACCCCGAGTCGGTCGAGGAACCCGTGGTCCACCTCGCCGTTGCCCTCCACGATATCGGCCGAACACGCGAAGATCGCGGGGAGATCGACGATCACGCGAGCTGGGGTGCCCGGGAGGGCGGACGAATCCTGCGCGATCTCGGTGCGGCGACGGACACGGTCGAACGCGTCCAGCACTGTATCCGTGCTCACCGCTACTCGACCGGTACCGAACCCGCGTCGCTCGAGGCGAAACTCGTCGCCGACGCGGACAACCTCGACGCGCTCGGCGCGGTCGGCATCGCTCGCGTGTTCGCCTACGGCGGCGAGATCGGCGAGCCGATCCACGATCCCGCCCAGCCGATCGCGGAAGACGACACCGACGCCGGCGCGACACAGTACAACCACTTCCACAAGAAGATCCTCGACCTGCCGGCGCGGATGTACACCGACGTTGGCCGGGACCTCGCTGCGGATCGCGTCGGGTTCGTTCGCGAGTACCTCGAGCGGTTCGAGGTGGAGGTCGCGGGCGAGACGTGACGACCCATCGGCCCCGGGTGTACAGTGGCCGGATCGTCCGGTCGACGAGAATCGAGCGACAGCCTCGAACACGTCGAATCCGGGTTTGACTGCCCGTATCAGCCCCGGAACCCTTTTACAACTCACTGGCCTATCCGTATCCAACGATGGGACTGGGCTCCGATATGTACCGACAGCAGATCCTCGACCACTACAAGAACCCGCGCAACTACGGGGAACTCGAGGATCCCACGTTCACCCACGTCGGCGAGAACCCGATGTGCGGCGACGAGATTCGCATGGACGTCGAACTCGCCGACGACGAGGAGACGATCGAGCGGGTCGCCTTCCAGGGCGACGGCTGCGCGATCAGCCAGGCCTCGGCCAGCATGCTCTCGGGGAAACTGGCCGGCAAGACCCTCGCGGAACTCCACGAGATGGACCGCGACGACGTGATCGACATGCTCGGGGTCGAGATCTCGCCGATGCGAGTCAAGTGCGCGGTGCTCGCCGAGAAGGTCGCACAGGACGGCGCGGAGATCTACGAGGGCGACCTCGACGTCGAGAAGACGACGACCGAAGACTAACGCGATTTGTAGTCGGGAGACGCCTTTTGCCGTCGGTCTGGGATCGGACGACGCGACGGGACGAGACGGTTCGACGCAGTCCAGTCCCGCCGCTTCGACGGGGGACGGAGAACCGGGTCGACAGCGACCGGTGACGGCCGTCAGAGCGATCGGTCGATGTCGGCGCGGGACTTCATCTCGAGGACGTTGTACGGAGCGCCGACGTCGTCACCGACCGACCGAAACGAGGGAAGCGGGTCGTGGGCGTCCGTCTCCCCGTCGTTGTCGTGGAGGTGGACGAGGTGAATCCGATCACCGAACCGATCGACGAACCGTCCGTACTCGATACCGCTGGCCTTCGCGTGGCCGACGTCGAGGGTGACCCGAAGCGCGTCCGGACCGACGTCGACGGCCTCGAGAATGGACGCTAGCCGATCGGGAGTCGCAGTGAACCGGCGGACGTCGGGCTTCGTTCGCTGGTTCTCGAGACAGAGCGGGACGTCTACCGCTGCGGCGTGGCGGGCGCACGCCCGAATCGTCTCGACCGCCTGCGATCGGACGTGTTCGCGGACGTGGGACGGATACCGCGTCCGCGCGCCACCGCCGTGCGTGACGACGCCGACGGCGTCGATGGCGGCGGCGAAGTCGAGCGCGTCGACCGTCGCGTCGACGACCGCCGACCGGAGCCGTTCGTTGACGTTGCCGGGCGCGACGTCGAGATGGGGCGCGTGCACCGAGTACGTCACGCCGTAGTCGTCGGCGACGTTCCGAAGCGTCGCCGGGGTGGGACCGTCTTCGCGGACGTCCAGATAGCCGGCGCGGAGTTCGATGTGGTCCAAGCCGCGGTCGGTCAGAAACTCGGCGAACGCCGCGACGGATGCGTCGAACCGAACGTCCATCGCAGCACCGAACCGGGGCGTCGGTTCAGCCATCGGCCCCCGTCCGTCTGCGGAGCACGGTTGGCGTCTCGGATCGGCCGTCGTCGAATGGGTGCATCGTCTCCAGGTGAGGGCGATCGGTAGGTAAGCGCGACTATGAGTGATATATATCTAACATACTAGTTGCACGAACTATTGGGAGAAGGTGTCGACAAATTCGAGAACGTATCACTATTATAATTATTCAAATACGGGCACAAGTGACACTCACCCGGATATGAGTACATCGACAGCAACGGGGAGTCGGTTCGAGATCGGGAAACACGATATGATGGTGTTCATACTCGTGATGTCGCTCACGGGACTACAGAACGCCGTCACGGAGATCCTGCCGGAGTTTTCGGTCGGGCCGCTCGAGCTGGGGGTCGGCGGGTTCGTTTTCATTCCGATCGTGCTGGTACTTCTCTTTCGGACCTACTGGGCGGCGCTGGCCGTTCCGGTCGGCGAGATCGTGTTCGGCGAGATCCTGCTGGGCGAGTTCGACGGGCTGGGAGCGATGGAGGGACTCCTGTTGATCCCGGTCTGTTACTACTTCGCCGCGATGCTCCTGCAGGATCCGGAGAACACCAGACAGTTGGCGATCGTCGTCTTCCTCGCGGAGGCTCTCGAGGAGTTCTTCGCGACGTTCATCGACATCGGGAAAGTGTACATCGGCGTCGAGGAACTGGAAGCGGTCCCCGGCCTCCCGGAGAGCATCATCATCCTCGAGGGGGTCGACTTCGTCACGCAGATGGTGATCACCGGCATCGTCTTCGGCGTCGTCCCCGCGCTGTACCTGTACCCGAAACTCCACGGGAAAGTCGAGCCGCTGCTAGGCATGGAGCCGTTCGAGGGCGAGCGCGGCGCGTCGATGCGTCGTGGCTTCTCGATCACGGCCCTGGTGGCGGTGGTCGTCGCCTTCCCGCTGGCGTTCGTGGCCGAAGCCGGAAGCGAGGTCGGCGGGGCGGTCAACGTGATCTGGGAACCCGAGTTCCTCGACACGTACGGCCAGACCTTCATCGCGGTCCCCATCGTCGCCTCCGCGATCGTCG
The DNA here is from genome assembly GCF_900110865.1 of Natrinema salaciae. Lineage (NCBI taxonomy): Archaea > Methanobacteriati > Methanobacteriota > Halobacteria > Halobacteriales > Natrialbaceae > Natrinema > Natrinema salaciae. Next base: position 432,548 of record NZ_FOFD01000003.1, on the reverse strand, counting down.
CAGCACTCGTCTGGTATCGAGCGGCCCGAGCCGCATGACATCGATGGCTGGGACCGACGACGCCGTGATCGCCGTCGACGACCTCTCGTTTCGGTACCCTGGGACCGACGACGCCGTGCTGTCGGGTGCCGACCTCGAGATCGAGCCCGGGGAGTTCGTCGCCGTCGTCGGCGGTAACGGTTCCGGTAAGACGACGCTTTGCAAGACGTTCAACGGGATCGTCCCGCACTTCTACGAGGGGACGTTCGACGGCTCGGTGACGGTCGCGGGACTCGACGTGGCGGAGAGTTCGGTGTCGGAGCTGTCGCGACACGTCGGTTACGTGTTCCAGGAGTTCGACAACCAACTGGTCAGTCCGACGGTGTTCGAGGAAGTGGCGTTCGCACCGCTGAACTACGGCCACGAGGACTACCGCGAGCGAGTTCACCGGACGCTCGATACCCTCGAGCTCGACGGGCTCGAGGACCGATTCGTCTGGGAGCTGTCTGGCGGCCAGAAACACCTCGTCGCGCTGGCCGCGTCGCTCTCCCTCGACCCGGAGATCGTCGTCGTCGACGAGCCGGCCGCACAGCTCGATCCGGTCACCGCTCGCGAAACCTACGACCACCTCGCCCGGCTCAACGAGGAGTTCGGGAAGACGGTCGTCGCGATCGAACACCAGACGGAGTTCATCGCCGAGTACTGTGAGCAGGTGGTCCTCGTCGAAGACGGTGCCGTCAGCTGGAAGCTGCCGGTCGACGAGGCGCTGAACAGGCTCGGTGACCTGCGGGCACAGGACGTCCACCCGCCGCAGGTGACCCGGATCGCCGAGCGCGTTTTCGACGGCGACGGGGACCTGCCGGTGACGCTGGACGACGGGCTAACCCGGTTCGAACGACGGGTATCCGAGACGACGGGTCGAACCGACGGGACCGCCACAGCGGCGGCGACAACCGAAAGCCGCGCCGACCCGGTCGTCTCGTTCGACGGCGTGTCCCACACCTATCAGACGCTCCGGAGCGGGACCCGGGAGGTCCTCGACGACCTGTCGCTCGAGCTGTACCCCGACGAGCGGGTCGCCCTCGTCGGAAGCAACGGTGCCGGGAAGTCGACGCTCCTCCAGTTGATCACCGGCCTCGAGAAGCCCGATTCCGGGACCGTCACCGTCGACGGGATCGACACGGCGTCGGTGCTCCCGGAACGGCTCGCGGACGACGTCGTCTACGTTCACCAGAATCCCGAGGAGATGTTCATCGACGACGCGGTGCGAGCGGACGTCGCCCACTACCTCGAAGAGCGGGCGTACGCGGACGTAGACGGACGCGTCGACGACGTGATCGAGTTCCTCGATCTCGCCGCGTTAGAGGACCGCGACGGTCGCCTCCTCAGCGTCGGCCAGCAGCGGCGCGCCTCGCTGGCGATCGGGCTGGCGACGGAGCCCTCGATCGTCCTGCTCGACGAGCCGACCGGCAGCCTCGACCTCGCGAGCCGCGAGGAGGTCGGCCGGACGATCGAGCGGGCCGGGGAGCGCGTCGAAACGGTCGTCGTCGCGACCCACGACCTCGAGCTCGCGGCAGCCTGGGCGAGTCGCGTGGTCGTCCTCGACGAGGGTGACGTCATCGCTGACGGCCCACCCGAAGCCGTCTTCGCCGACCTCGCGGTCCTCGAGCGGGCGAACCTCCGTCCGCCGCAGGTCGTCCGCCTGGGCGAGGCGCTCGGCCTCGACCCCGCACCGTTGACCGTCGAGGCGTTCGCCGAGCGTCTCGGTGCAACCGACTCTGCGCCGGCACCGGTCGAGGGGGGATCGCAGTGAGCGCCCTGGACGAACTCAGAGACGCCACGTCGATCGACGCGATCAAGACCGATCTGCTCCGAACGGCCTACGAGAACGAGGGGTCGTTCCTCCATCGCCTCGACCCGCGGGTCTTGCTCCTGTGGTACGTCGTCTTCCTGTTCGTACCCTGGCTGTTCTACGACGTGAGGGTGTTACTGGGACTGCTCGCATTCGTCTCGGCACTCGCGGTCCTTTCGCGCGTGAGCCTCTTTCTCGTCGGGCTGATGGCGTTCAGCGTCGGCTCGACGCTCGCCTCATACGCCGCCGTGACCGCGGTCACCGGCGATCCCGTCGCCGCGGTCCGGGCGCTGATCCCGTTCACGCTCAAACTGACGATCATCTCGGTCTCGAGTCTGGCCGTCTTCTCGAGCATGGGGCCGAAGACGCTCGCACACGGGCTGCGGAGTCTCGGGGTACCACGACAGTTCACCTTCCTCATCACCTACGGCTACCGGATGCTGCCGGTGCTGTTCGAGGAGTACCACGATCTCGTAAACTCGTATCGGCTGCGCAGCGCCGCCCCGGAGTCGCCCGGCCGCTTCCGCTGGCGACACTACGCGTACCTGTTGAAACTCTCGATGCGAGCGTTCTACCCGATGATATTCAACGTCGCCAAACGCAGTCGGGTCACGGTCGAAGCCATGGAGACGCGGGGGTTCTCTCACTCGCTGCACGACGAGGCGAGCAAGGAACTCCAGCTGGCGGACCTTCGGATCCGGCCGGTCGACGTCGTCTTTTTCGGCGGGTCGTTGAGTATCGTGGCCGGGATCGCGCTGATGCTGTAGGCCACCGGCCCGTTCGGTTTCCACAGCGTGACCGATTGTGAACCCGCCTCGAGTAGCAGGCTGACGAGCCGTGGCGGTCGACCGTCGGGGACGACCGTTGTCCGATGGGAGCCCGCTGTCGCAGCCGAGCGCTGCGGAGGCGGACCCGACGGGCACATGCGGGGTCGCGCTCGGGTATATAGTCGTCAGTACCCGATGGAACGGGTGTGTACCACTCTTAGTCAGCCTATTCACGCTCGGATTGGAGTCGACAGTATGAGCCCAGTGATAGACGAGATGCTCGAATCGACGTTGCTCGAGACGATCATCCCCTCGCGGGCGCGGATTCCCGACGATCCGGCCCCGGGAGAGTACGTCGTCATCGACGTCGCCCAGTTTTCGACCACCGTGCCCGAGCTGTTGGCCAACGGTGCGGAGTACGTCTACATCACCGAGGAACGGGGTAACGAGCCCGCGTTCAAAGACGAACACCCGCGAGCGAAGATCGGCGGGGGATCCGGTCCGAACTACGAGGGTGAATCGGGGTACGACTTCTTCAACTCGCCCAGCTTCGTTCAGGACGTCGACGTCGAGGGACGGCCGACGGCGATGACGTCGACCAACGGCGGGAACGCCGTTACCGATCTCCGGCAGGCGGGCGGCGACGACGTGGCAATCTACGTCGGCGGGCTGACGAACGGTAAAGCCGTCGCGGAACACCTCCGGGACAGCGATCGCGAGACGTTCCTCGTCGCCGCCGGTTCGAGGGGGAAACCCTCGCCGGAGGACACCGTCGGCGCACTGGTCATCGCACACCACCTGTACGGAATACCACTCACTGACGAGCGGCGCGAGGCCTACCGCTCGGTCGTGCAGTTCGGCAAGGGGCCGAAGTACGAGGACAAACCCCCCATCAAGCGGACGGACCTCTACGAGTACACCCTCGCGTTCGACAGCCGATCGGTCGTCCCGAAACTCGAGGGACAGCGCCTCGTCGACGTGGCGGCCGCCGGCGACGACGGCGGTGACTGATCCTCGCCACCGACGGACGGGAAGCGGTGGGGTCGGGGACGATCACGCGGGGTCTCGGGTCACCGCTCGGGTTCGACTTCGGACAGCGGGTTCGGAACGGTCCCGTGCTCGATGGCGTGGGGCCGCTCCGGGCGGTCGCCGTAGCCGATGTCGACGATCCGATTGCGGTTCAGAGTCAGCTTCGGCACCGTCGGCTCGAGCAGGTCGAACAGTTCGAACCGGTCCTCGAGGTCGGGGAACCGCGCGTGGTAGTCCTCGATCGCGGCTCGGACCTGCCCCCAGAAGCGTTCTTCCGAGTAGTCGTGGTGTCGAACCAGCAACTCCGCCAGGTAGCGGTAGACGCCGACGAACAGGCCGTAGACGACGAACAGCCGCAGTTCGTCCGGGGGGACCGAGAGGAGCACGTCGTCGAGGTCGTCCGGTAGGCCCTGGAGTTCCTCGAGGGGTGCCTCGGCGACGTTGACGTCGTCGACGAAGTCCTTGACGGCGAGCCGGGACGGCCGGTCGTCCTCGAGGACGAGGATCGTGTTCTCCCCGTGGGGCGAGAACGCGGTTCCGTACCGATAGAGGTAGTGCAAGAGCGGCGGGAGCATCGTGGCGAACAGTTCGTCGAGCCACTCGGAGAGCGACAGGTCGGAGCGGGCGACCAGTTTCGAGACAACCGGGTCGCCGTCCTCGACGTGCAGCAGCGCGGAGAGGGTCATCGCCCGCTCGTCGTCGTCGATCAGGTCCGTGACGCTCTCCCGCCAGACACAGCCCAGCAGTTCGGTGTACTGGTAGGGCGGACCCTCGAGCGCGTCGAACGTCGGGTGGTCGACGTTCACGCCCGCGATTTCGCCGGGGAGGACGACCTGGCACTCGTCGCGCAGGAACGGATCATCGTCCCGAACGCCCTTGATGTACGCCGTGACCAGCGGCGCGGCTTCGGTGCGCTCGCCGGGGAGCCCGCGCCAGACGAGCGTGTTGCTGATCCGCATCGGCAGCTTCACGTTGTGTTTGGCCGGCGCGTCGACGTTGACGAACGTCCGGACCGACTGCATCGGCAGGTACTCGTCGGGTCCCCGCCCCAGCGGGACGATCTCGTCAGCCGCGAGCTGGTTCCCGAACAGGGGAACGACCGTCTGCTCCCACTGCCAGTCGTGGACCGGCAGGAAGCGGTAGTCGTCCGGCTCGAGCCCGCGGCGCTCGAGTTCGCCGCGGAACTCGTCGTAGCGGGCCCCGAGTTCCGACTCGAGCAGGGCCTCGTGGTCGAGCCCGTCGACGCTCACGAACGAGGCCGCCTCGCGCGAGACGGCACACCACGAGAGCCGGATCGGTTCGGCGCGCTCGGGCGCGTAGTCGCGGTAGTCGTCGTACCCCCAGCCGACCCGCCCCTTGTTGAAAGTGAGCCACGGGTGGCCGGTCATCTCGCCCTCGATCTCGGCGTAGGACATGTCGACGACCGATTCCTCGGTCCCGCCGGCGTCGCTGCCAGCGGTGGTCGCGCCGGCAGTATCGGCCTCGAGATGCGCGTCCGCGAGCAGCGTCTTGGCGTACTCGCGCACGAGGTGGCCGGCCGTGATGGAATCCATCTCCACCGCCGGCTCGAGATCCACGACGAACTGGAGCGGATCGGCGGCGGGCTCGAACCCATCGCCCGCGTCGCGTTCGATCGAGTCGACGCTGACGCTGAGACTGTCCCAGAACCGCTCGACGGCGTCGAAGCGGTAGCGCGTTCCCTCGAGGTCGATCTCGTAGGTGGTCCACTCGCCGTCCGCGGCGTCGTCGATCGGGGCCGGCTCGAGGATGTCCTCGTAGGTGAACTCCCGCAGGATCTTGGCGAGGAGTTCCCGCGAGACGTCGTTCCAGCGGTCCGCGGTCAGTACGCGGTCCAGCGTATCGATTCCGTCGAGTCCGTGCTCGAGATCGTCGCGATCGGTGTTGCGTGAGGTGTTCTCCATGAGTTACTCCGTATCGAGTGAGAGCGGTTGCGCGCCGTCGGTGCGAACCGGCGCGTGGTCGGCGAACTGTTCGACGTCGAAGGTCTGGAAGACGGTGTCCCGGTCGATCGGGTACACTTCGCGGCCGGCGAGCCGATCGACGATCACCGCGTTCCGGTAACAGCCGAGGCCGAGGTCCGGCGTCCCGACGCCGTGAGTGTGGAGCGCGGCGTTCTGGACGAACACCCGGCCGCCGGCGTCGTCCGCACCCCCGAAATCACCCTCGAGACGGTAGTCCTCGCTCACGCGGAACCGCCCCCGATCGTCGAACGCGATTCGATCCGCGATCGGCTCGAGGAACGTCGGCGTCGGCCGGTGGTAGCCCGTGCCGAGGATCACGGCGTCGGTCTCGAGGGCGAACGCCCGGCCCTGCTGGCGCTGCTCACAGTCCAGCCAGTAGCTGCCGTCCGCCCGTTCGATATCGACGACGGCGGTCGTCGCGAGCATCCCGAAGTCGGGGTCGGGGTCGCCGATCGAACGCTCGTAGAGCGTGTCGTAGATCCGCTCGCTGGTCTCGGGATCGATCCCCTTGTACAGCAGGTCCTGATCGGCCAGCAGGTCGTCCTTCCGCGACTGCGGCAGCTCGTAGAAGTACCGCGTGTACTCCGGGGTGAAGTGCTGCAGTCCGAGTTTCGAGTACTCCATCGGGAAGAAGCCGTCCGAGCGGGTGAGCCAGTCGAGCCGATAGTCGTGGGTCGACTGGCGCTCGAGCAGGTCGAGGACCACCTCGGCGGCGCTCTGACCGGAGCCGACGACGGTGATCGACCCGGCGTCGAGGGCGTCGTCACGGCGCTCGAGGTAGTCGGCGGTGTGGAACAGCGGCCCGTCCGCGCCGGCGTGTTCGCGGGCGAACTCGGGAAGCGACGGACGGGAGCCGACGCCCACGACGAGGTCGTCGGCGCGGTAGCGGTAGCGCTGGCCAGTCTCGGGGGCGACGGCCTCGACGACGAACGTTCCGGTGGTCTCCGAGCCGTCGGAGCTCCCGCTCGAAGCCTCGTACTCGACGCTCGTCACCTCCCGGTCGAACTGCGTCGTCGGGACGGTTTCGGCGACCCAGCGCAGGTACTCGTCGTACTCGCGGCGGGGTATCTGGAACGTCTCGTAGACGTAGAACTCGTAGATGCGATCGCGCTCGCGGACGTAGTTGAGGAAGCTGTACGGATTGGTGGGATCGGCCATCGTCACCAGGTCCGCGAGGAACGGCACCTCGAGCGTGGCCCCCTCGATCAGCATTCCCTCGTGCCAGGCGAACGCGGGCTCGCGCTCGAGGAAGACGGCATCGAGCTCGAGTGCGGGATCGGCACCGTCGAGCAGCGCCGCGAGGCCGAGGTTGAACGGGCCGAGACCGACGCCGAGCACGTCGTAGTGGCCGCGGTCGATGACCGTCTCGTCGCTCGTCGCGACGTCCGACGGATCGTCCGTTCCATCGTCGCCGAGACGGACGGCAGTGGTGGCGTCGCCGTCGTCAGTCATCGTCGCCCACCTCGGCCGGTCGCCCGTCCGCACGGTCCGCGGTCGGCGGCCAGATATCTCGTTCGAACCGTTCACGCGGACAGACGGCGAATGTCGCCGTCTTGTCCTCCTCCTCGAACTCGAACTCGCGGCGGAACTCGAAGCCGCATCGGTCGGCGCTCGCGAGCACGGCGTCGTTCCGGGCGTCGGGTTCGGCGACGATTCGATCGGTCTCTGGATGCCTGAACTGGAACGCGAGCATCGCCCGGATCAGGGGGACGGCGTACCCGCAACCGAGGTACTCCTCGGGGCCGAACAGGAGATGCATCCCCTGATCGCCGGGCTCGGCGTCGTAGTACGCCGCCAGATCGTCCTCGACGGCCCAGTAGCGCTCCCAGTAGCTCATCGGGACGTGGTCCAGACAGCCGACGTACAGCGTTTGATGGTCGTCCGCGAGTTTCGCTCGGAGCGTCTCGCGGAACTCGAGCAGCGGCTCGTCGAGGTCCCAGTACGGTGCGACGTGGGTCGATCCCAGCCACGCGTGCAAGCGGCCGAGATCGCGCTCGAGCGAGACCCGCCGGAACCCGATGTGGCGATCGATCGTCTCGTCGTAGTGCTCGAAGTCGTAGTCCGAGACGACCGTGGCGTGCGGGCCGCGGTTGGGGGCTCGATCCGTCATCGGCTCGCCTCCGTGTCGCCGGTCGCGGTCGAGCCGACCGATTCGGCCGGCTCCGGCGGCGCGACGAGCGGGTTCCGCACGTCGGCGTAGACCGACTGCTCGTCGAGCGACGGCGCGTCGAGTTCGTCCAGGCCGCGGAAGCGAGTCAACAGGTTGGCCTTGCAGGGGACGGTCGACGACTCGAGCAGCGGGTCGAGGATCGACGTGCCGGGGCGGTCGAACTCCCGGAGGGACTCGAGTTCCTCGCGGAGCACGGCGAGCAGCCGGTTCTCGTCGACCAGTCCCGCGGTCCCGAAGGCGTTGATCACGCCGAACGCGTTGTTGCACACGACGTAGTAGCGGATCCGCTCGTCGGCGACCGCGTCGGGACAGATCGAGTTCGCCCGCTCGCCGACACCGGGACAGACCGCCTCGAGCCGATCGTAGGTGCTCTCGGGAAAGTAGTAGCCCTGGTTGTCCCGGTAGCGGAACTCGTCGGGGTAGCCCCCGTCGTCGAGCGTGAGCACGCTGTTCTGCTGGTGGGCCTCGAGCCCGATCCCCCGCTCGAGGTAGAGCCACAGCAGCGGCCGGATCGAGATCTCGAGGTAGCGCCGGAACCACTCCTCGCTGACGGCGGCGGCATCGCGGCCCTCGCGCTCGGCGATCGACGCGACGGTGCGACCGAGACGGGAACGACCGTCCCCGATCGCGTCCTGACAGAGCGCGACGACGGGTGTCGCCCGCCGGGCGTCCGCACCCCGGAACGGGTTCTCCCGGAGGACGACCTCGAAGCCGGATTCGTCGCCGTCGACGCCCAGCGCGTCGGGGTCGATCGTCAAGTAGGCAGGGTCCCGGATCACGTCGAACGCGGGGAACCGCTCGCGCAGGTCGTCGCCGAGTTCGGTCGCCAGTAGCGCCGAGATCGCGACGCCGCGCTCGAGTTCCGGGCGCTTGTTCGTCCGCAGCGAGTTGGTGATCTCGACGGCGAGCGACCCCTTGACCATGAACGGCGACTCGGGGGCGTACAGCGTTCGGACGGACGTCGTCGGGTAGAACTCCCGGCCCAGTTCGCCGAGCGACTCGAGGCTCCCGGCCGAAACGAGGTCCCGAACGGCGGGGCGCTCGAGCAGCCGGTCGGCCTGCCACGGGTGGACCGGCAGGAGGATATCGTCCTCGGTCAGGTACCCCTCGAGGACCGACTCGGCGACGGTCGGATCGTCGCACAGCGTCTCGCGGACCCACTCCGCGGCGGATTCGGCGCGCTCGGACTCGCTCTCGACGATCTCCGGATCGGCACGGACGTAGTGCAACTGGAACGAGCCCTCGAGTTCCGGGGCGTAGCGCTCGGCGTCGCGCTCCATCCCCCGGCGGCTCTTCGGCGTCGGGTGGCGGTGGTGTCCGAAGACGAGCGACTGTTCGGCCTCGCGGAAGGTGACGTCCGTTCCGTACAGCGTCTCCGCGTCGGCCGCGCGGGCGTCGACGTACCGCTCGACGTTCCGACACGAGCGGACGACTCGTTCGACGAGATCGTCGCGGTTCCCGTCCGCACCGCGCTCGAGCGCGAGTTCCTTCGTCGCGAGCGTCGCGAGCGTGGCGTAGTCCAGTTCGACCGGGTCGCCGTCGCCGCCGGGCCGGTAGTACGCGGGCAGGTCGAACAGGTGGCGACCGGTCGGGGAGCGGTAGGCCACGGGAACGAGGAGCGCGATCCCCTGGTTCGGCAGCGGGCACCGCAACACGAGCCCGCTCGCCGGCCGACGCTCGAGGGGCGCGTCCGCAGCGGTGACGAACTCGCCGGTGCCGGTCTCGTGGCAGTAGCAGTTCAGGAAGCTGTGCAGCGTCGCATCGCGTGCGACGCGCGTCGCATCGATGCGCTGCTCGTCGGTCGTGGTCGTCGATGGGTGTTGTCGTGGCGTCATACGGAATCGATCACCTCGCGTTCGAGCGCCTCGCCGCGGTCGACAACCGCCGCGAGCGCAGCGTCGAGGTCCGAACGGGTCGTTCGGGGGTTCAAGAGCGTGAACTTCAGTGCGGCAGCGCCGTCGACGGTCGTGCGAGCGAGGAGTACCTCGCCGTCGGCCAACAGCTCGTCGCGGACGGCGCGGTTCACGCGGTCGATGGCGGCCGCGGGAAGCGGCTCGGTTCGATCGTCGGAGTGGGCCGGCCGGTCCGGTCGATACCGGAAGACCACCGTGCTCAGTTCGGGCTCGCAGCACAGTTCCAGCGCCGGCTCGGCTCGGATCGCGGCGGCGACCGCGTCGGCCAGTTCGCAGACGTACTCCACGCAGTCGGCCACGCCCGTCCGACCCAGCGCGTTGAACGTCACGAACGGCTTCAGCGCGTCGAACCGGCGGGTCGTTCGCGTGGACTTCGAGACGAGGTTCGGGACGCCCGCCGCGTCGTCGCGTTCGGGATTGAGATAGGCCGCGTTGCGCTCGAGGAACCGATAGCGGTCGCCGTCGCGCAGCAGAAACGCGCCACAGCTGATCGGCTGGTAGAACAGCTTGTGGAAGTCCACGGCGATCGAGTCGGCGCGATCGATCCCCGCGAGCTTCGGGCGGAGCCGGTCGCTGATCGCACACGCCCCGCCGTAGGCGGCGTCGACGTGGAGCCACAGACCCCGATCGGCGGCGCGATCCGCCAGCCCCTCGAGCGGGTCGATGCTGCCGAAGTCCGTCGTCCCGGCGGTGCCGACGATCGCGAATGGGTGCCGGCCCGCGGCCTCGAGCCGCTCGAGCGTGTCGTCGAGCGCCGCGAGGTCGATCCGTCGGTCGTCGTCGGTCGGGACCGTGACGACGGCGTCCTCGCCGAGTCCGAGGTGGTGAGCGGCCTGTTCGGCGGTGAAGTGGGCCGCCTCCGAACAGCACACGCGGAGGTCCCCGGCCGCGGGTCCCAGCCCGGCGGTCTGGACGGATCGATCGAACCGCGTCTCGCAGTACCAGTCGCGAGCGAGCAAGAGCCCGAGAAAATTCGACTCCGTGCCCCCGCCCGTGAAGACGCCGTCCGCGCCGGCCGGATACTCGAATAGCTCGCAGCAGGCGTCGACGACGCGCTCCTCCAGGACCGACGCCGCGGGGGCCTGGTCGAACGAGTCCATCGACTGGTTCGTCCCCGACAGCAGCACCGCTGCGGCCAGCGCCGGGATCGCCGGCGGACAATGGAGGTGGGCGACGCAGCCGGGGTCGTGGACGCGGACCGAGTCCGCGAGTACCTCGTCTGCGACCGTCTCGAGGGTGTCCGAGAGCGCCTCGCCCTCCGCGGGGAAGACCGCCAGGTCGTCGATCCGTTCGCGGAGCCGCTCGTGGTCGGTCCCCGCGTAGGGGCCCTCGACCGTCGCAAACGACTCGAGGAGACACTCGCGTGCCAGATCGATCGCGTCCGCGTACGCCGCGTTTCCGTCCGCGCTGCCGAGGAAGGCGCTCGCGGCGGCCGGCGGCGTCGGCTCGTCGGCGGAACGGACCTGTCCCGCCAGCTCGTTGCTCGTCATGCCGGTGCCTCCGTCCGATCGCGCTCCCCCGCGACGGCCGCGCGGACGCTCTCGTGGACGATTTCACCGATCTCGTCGATGCGCGACGGCGAGATCGAAAGCGGGGGGAGAAACCGGACGACGCTGCCGTGGCGGCCGCCGGTCTCGACGACCAGGCCGCGGTCGAACGCCGCCGACTGGACGGCGGCCGCCAGCTCGCCGTCCGCGGGTGCGTGGCCGAGCGAGTCGGGGTCCCCGTCGGGATCGACGAGTTCCATTCCGAGCAACAGCCCGCGCCCGCGAACGTCGCCGACCGCCTCGAACGTCGCGGCGGTCTCCTCGAGCCGCGCTCGCAGCCGGTCGCCCATCGCCGCCGCGTGCGCCTCGAGGTCGTGCTCGAGGACGTACTCGATGGTCGCCGCGCCGGCTGCCATGCCGAGCTGGTTGCCGCGGAACGTGCCGGCGTGTGCGCCGGGCTCCCAGACGTCCAGCGACTCGTCGTAGACGACGACCGACAGGGGGAGCCCGCCGCCGACGGCCTTCGAGAGCGTCATCACGTCCGGGACGATATCGGCGTGCTCGACCGCGTACAGTTCGCCGGTGCGGCCGAGTCCGGTCTGAATCTCGTCGACGATCAGCGGGATATCGCGCTCGCGGGTGATCCGGCGCATCTCCCGCAGCCAGTCGTCGGGTGCCGGTACCGAACCGCCCTCGCCCTGCACGGGCTCGAGGATCATCCCCGCGGGGTCGACGATGCCGCTGTCGGGGTTCGAAAGCGTGCGCTCGACGTACTCGGCGCTCGTCTGCCAGCAGTCTTCGCCGCCGAGTCCGAACGGACAGCGGTAGGCGTGGGGATAGGGCAGGTGGTGGACGTCCGGCAGCAGTCCCGGAATCGGTTCTTTCGCCGCCGTATCGCCCATCAGCCCGAGGGCACCGTGGGTCATCCCGTGGTATCCACCCTGAAACGCCAGCATCGACCGGTTACCCGTGGCCGTCTTGACCAGTTTCAGCGCCGCTTCGACCGCGTCCGTCCCGGCGGGGCTACAGAACTGTACTTTCGCCGTCTCGGCGAACTCGTCCGGGAGGCTCTCGAGCAACTCGTCGACGAACCGTTCCTTGACCGGCGTCGTCAGATCGAGCGTGTGGATGGCCCGCCCCCGATCGAGGAGCGCTTCCATCCGTTCGACCACCGCAGGGTGGTTGTGGCCGAGCGCGAGCGTCCCGGCACCCGCCAGACAGTCGATGTACTCGTTCCCGTCGACGTCCTCGACGATCGCGCCCTCGGCGCGCTCGATCGCGAGCGGCAACGATCGGGGGTAGGTTCGCGCGTTCGACTCGCGACGCGCCTGCTGTGCGAGGAGACGGTCGGCCGCCGAACCGCCGTCAGTCACGGCCGCTCACCGCCGTTCGGCGACCGATCCGTGATCGGCTCCGATGGTAATTGTTCCGTCGTCATGCGAGTTTTAGGCCGGCCTAAACCGATAAAAGCGTACCGGTTTTTAGGCTAACCTAAAGCTTATATCGGAGCCGGTGAAAGAAACGGAATCGGAACGGAGCGGCGCGACGCGGCGACCGCGACCCACAGGCGACGGCCGACTCGAGGGGTGGACGACCGCGAACCGACCGATGCCCGGCAGTCGCTCGTCGAGGCGAACTGACGGGGAGGCGTGAGACGGCGACGCGCGAGAGATTGATCGGCCCAGTTGCAGACGACTGGTGACGGTGACGCCGGGTCGCCGAGCGCCGGGGTTCGGGTACGGGTACGAGAACAACGTCGGGACGGTCGCCGAGCGCAGCGATGGCCGGAGCGGGACGGAACCGTCCACGCTCGTGCGAACCCGAGACAGGACGGAAAAGAGAGCGGTCGGTCGTTCGGACGGGAGCGCGTTATTCGGGCTTCAGTCCGCCGTCCTGAACGCGCATGACGGCCTCGCCGTCGGCCAGGTTCGGTGCGTCGACCAGTCGGACGATCCGCTTGTCACCCTTGGACTTGCGGAGGTAGATCCGGAACGTCGACTTGTGACCCAGGATGTTGCCGCCGATCGGCTGGGTCGGGTCGCCGAAGAACGAGTCGGGGTTCGACGCGACCTGGTTCGTGACGATGACCGCGCAGTTGTAGAGGTTGCCGACCTTGTCGAGGTCGTGCAGGTGCTTGTTGAGCTTCTGCTGTCGGTCCGCGAGTTCGCCACGGCCGACGTACTCCGCACGGAAGTGCGCCGTCAGGGAGTCGACACAGAGCAGGCGGACCGGATACTCCGAGTCCTCGTGTTCGCCCGCGAGTTCCTTGGCCTTCTCGGCCAGCAGCATCTGGTGGTTGGAGTTGAACGCCTTGGCGACGTGGATCTTCTCGAGGACGTCGTCGACGAGTTCGTCGACCGCTTCCTCGTCGTCGGCCGAGCCCTCGATCTCGCGGTCCTCGAGCGTCGCGTCGATGGCCTCGTCCGGCAGGCCGCGGACCATGTCGTCGATCCGCTCGGGGCGGAAGGTGTCCTCGCTGTCCACGAAGATCGCACAGCCGTGGAGGCCGCCGACCTCCTTCGGAAGCTGGACGTTGACCGCCATCTGGTGGGTGACCTGGGACTTGCCGGCACCGAACTCACCGTAGACCTCGGTGATCGACTGGGTCTCGATACCGCCACCGAGCAGGTCGTCGACCTCGTCGATGTGCCAGCTCAGTTTGCCGATTTCGTTCCGGCGCTCGAGAACGGTCGAGCCGGTCTCGAACCCGCCGATGTCGGCCGCGTCACGGGCGGCACGGACGATGTCGGACGCGGTCGACTCGCCGACGTCGGCCGTGTTCGAGAGTTCCGACGGGGCGGCGACGGCCAGACTCTGGAAGGAGTCGAAGCCTGCATCGTGGAGTTTGTCTGCGGTGGCCGGTCCGACGCCGGGAAGAGTTTCGAGGTCTGCTTCTGGCATACTCCCTCGTTGTGCCGGACCCCCCATAAACCCTCGTTAACAGGGAAGTGAAAGTGAAAGTGCCGGCGGGCGGCGGGGTAGTTCGAGATCCGGACGATGGATTTACGAAAGAAGGCGCGCGCGTCGGCGACGCGAATCGGTGACCGTCTCAGCGACGCGGTTCGTCGGCGTCCCACTCGAGACAGTAGAGGCGTTCGTCGTCGCTGCCGACGTAGAGCCGTTCCGCGCCGAGCGCGGGCGTCCCCCTGATCGCGTCGTCGGCCGCGAAGCGCCACAGCGGCTCGGGGTCGTCGGCGTCGATCCCGTAGAGCGACCCGCTCGCGTCGCCGACGCAGATCACGTCGCCGGCGACGACGGGACAGGAGCGGATCGGGCCGTCGAGTTCGACGCCCTTTCGGGAGAACAGCCAACCGCGCAGTTTGCGCCGGCCGACGGTCGTATCGGTGACGTGGAGGTAGCCGTCCTCAGCGCCGACGAACGTCGTCTCGGCGGCCGCGAGTACGGTCGCGGACGTCGTGAATCCGTCGCCGATCTCGTAGGTGAACCACGTCTGCCCGGTCCCGGCGTCCAGCGCGAGCATCGTTCCGCCCTCGTCGCCGACGTAGACCCGTCCGTCGGCGATCGTCGGTCCGCCGGCGATCGATCCGGTCGCCGGTGCGGTCCACGCCTCCTCGCCCGTCTCGGCCGCGAGCGCCAGCACCGTTCCGGCCGTGGTCCCCGCGAACACCCGCTCCTCGTTCGCTCCCCACCGTCGATCCGGCTCCTGTACTCGCTCCGCCTCGAGCAGCGACGGCTCCATCGACTCGAGGGGGACGCCGTCCCCCTCGTCCAGCCCCGATCGACGCTGCTCCCCCTCCCGGCCGTCGGCGATCGCCGGACAGCCGACGACGGCCGACTCGGTCTCGTGGGTCCACAGCTCCGTGCCCGTCTCGGCCTCGAGCGCCGAGAGACCGGCCGCGTGCCCCGCGTAAAGTCGTCCCGCGGAGAGCGCGAGCGCGGACGCGAGCGAATCGGGGAGTTCCACCTGCCACCGTTCGTCGCCAGTGGCGGGGTCGAGCGCGTACACCGCTCCGTCGCCCGTCCCCAGATACAGCCGCTCGCGGGTGACGACCGGCGTCGCGTCGGTCGCACGTTGCGTCTCGAACACCCATCGGCGGCGACCCGTCTCCCGCTCGAGCGCGTAGCAGTTCCCGCGGGTCGTGCCGACGTAGACGGTGTCGCGATCGAGCACCGGCGACCCCGGCGGTCCGACGAGGTCCACCGTCCAGGCCTCGGCGACGCGGGCCGGCCCCCCGAGATCGCGCCGGAGCCCCGAGTTGTGCGGATCGGCCTTGTACTGAGTCCACTCAGTCACTGTCCGCGGATACCGACCGAATCGCTATAACAGTAGGTGACACCGACCTGCGGTGGCGCAGTGGCACAGTGGCGCGGCGGTGCCGCACGAACTCGTCTCGAGCCGAGCCCCGACGCTGCTCGAGCCCTCGGCTCGACGGTGAAAAGCGCAGCGGCAGGAAAAGGGGTGCAACTGGTGTATGGCGCAGTTGTGATGATGTGGTGTTTGGCTTCCTGCCGCGTACTCCCTCGTAGACCGGGAACCGCAATACCGGTGACTCCTACACAATTTGGTCGTCCACCGATCGCGACGATCGAAACCAACGGACGGCCCGGCGAGCGCCGTCGAATCCGGGGATCGGGTCGGGACGGCCGGTCTACTCCCAGGGATGGGTGCCGCGCTCGCTCGGCCAGAGCGGGTACCAGTACTCCTTCTCGCGCTCGATCTCGAGTTCGCCGTCCAGCGCCGACTCGAGTTTGAACTCCGCGCTCGAGTCGCGTTCCCGGCCGGACCGCGGCACGAAGGGGTAGAACCGGCCGCGACGGAAGGAGTAGATCCAGTACGCGGTCCCGTCGCGATCTTCGTAGGCGAAAACGGCAGCCAGCAGCCGCGAGCCGTAGTCGTGCTCGATGAAGGTGTCCGCGGCGAAGTGCATGCTCGTGATCAGGTCCTCCGGGTCGTCGTCCGTGAGGACGACCCAGTGATAGCCGTGATCGTCCGACGTGACCGAGAAGCCGGTCCCGGTCTCCTCCCGGCCCGCCTCGAGGATCGCCTCGACCTCGTCGACGGCGTTCCGGAAGTCGCTCGAATCGACGCCGGAGAAACAGAGTGCGCCGACGTCCAGCGACTCGTAGCCCAGATCGGCCTGCATCGTGAGGTAGGCGGTGCTCATCCCGAAGAGGTCGTCGGGGTCGGCGTCGCGTCCGGCGTCGGCTTCGGCGCGCGAGCCGAGGATGGCGCGGAGTCCGTCCAGTAGTCCCATACACAATGTCAAGCGACCACAGGCTTCAAAGTCTCTGTTCTTACCATGGCAACTCATGTACTGTCATCAATGCAATAGTCCGTGAAGCGCAGTACTCCGACATTTATCGGTGACACCAACATCTCACAACCAGAATTATTGGATTGAAATTACAATAGAGGCTTCAGAAACTCTTATAAGGGATTCTAGCTCAGATACAATCTTACTTCAGCAAAGTCGGAGTGGTTGACAGGGTCTTCCCGTTACTATTTCCATTCTTGTTGTGACCACTTTCCTCCGTTTAAGGTTGCTAGTTTTCTCTAGATGGTCGCCATAGCTCAGCGGAATTAATGGACGCGGTTCATTCGTTGTATTCAGGTTTGTAGTGGCTGTCATTGCGGAAATAACACTCACTGAATCTCTAGCATTTCGGTTAACTTTGATGAGCTACCCGCACAATAGTATATTTTGATATTACAGTCTATTGTCTAGAATACACCCCGATATGAACGTCCTATCCAGAAATAAGTCTCAAAATGAAGCTAGTGAATAACTAACAAAATACTTGAATTTAATATTCTAATGTATGGTATGTGATTGTGAAAACCAGATACAATATCTAGTGGAAAGAACTAAATACATAGGTTTATTATATCTATCTGGATGGTAGAAAAAGACGATAATGGTTATACAGACATAACCAGAAGGAAGACTATTACAGTACTAGGTGTATCAGCACTATCACTAGGTAATGGGTTAGTCGGACCTGTGAGTGGTGAGAAAGAAAATAGTAAGAGTGTTACTGATTTTGACCCTAAAAATCGGAAAGAAGTGATACAATTCATAGAAGCACACGATGAATCAAATGCCCCAGATGAGTTAGAGGACAAATTAAATCAGGATCAAGAAGAGGCAGTCATAGATGTACTACTTAATCCTGATTGGGAAATGACGACAGAGCTCCAGGAAATGTATGGAATTATGTCCGAAGACGATTATGAATCTATGGAATCGATCCATACAGCTAGGGCAACAATTGCAGGTAATGTCAGATATGAACTAGAACAGCTAATTAAATGGGAATTTGACGGAGAATCTTGGCGCAATGCAAGTACAGATCAGGATGGCTATGGCAAATCGTTCACAACATATGATGGTGAAGCTAGTTCACAGATCCGGAATGAAACCAGCGAACGATTTGATGCACGGGAGCGAGCCCAATTTTCTTTGAATGTTGGTTTCACGGTTCGGAATGTAACTGCTGAGATTCTCCAGAGATGTTGGAATAATGGGAATGCAGAGCTAATCAACGAGAGTACCCCATTATAGCGTGAGTTATAAAATAAAAATGAATAGAAGACAAGCCCTAAAGTCGATCGGAGGAACAGTGACTGCTTTGAGTATCGGAACCCTTCCTGCAGCAGGAAGTTCATCAGGTGATTACAACGTTGCTTATGAGGCAGTCAGGAGAAATCTAGGTCAACGTACTTCAAGGGTTGATGTAGAACTTGAATGGGAAGTAGATAATGGAGAAATATCATATGGCCATGTGTCGCATAATCAGAGTACTGCGATAGATTGGCGCTTTTTGGGTTATACTGAAAAAGACTCAGAAGAGACTGATCTCCAGCTCAGGGGATATACAGAAGCTAAATTCGATGCTTATGGGTTTTTCAACAATGAGCACCGAATTGGCTTAGAAGTTATCGGACTTACGAATGGAGAGGTGAATACCAATGTCCCTGTTGACACGGCTGATAATGGTCGTGTAGTCGTAAACGAGATCTAAATTTCACAAATAGGTAGTTATCTATTGTAATTGTTGAATTGATCTACTACTAACCAATATTATTATCTTCAGTGTATTACTCCCTATAAAGACATTTCTTGTTGAATATTTCGTAGTTTATTGACCCGTCTTTCCGTCGGCGGGTGCGTGCTAAAGAGTCGTCCAACAATGCCGGACTTGATCGGGATGATGAAGAAGGCGTTCATCTCGGCCTCCTCGCGCAGGTCGTCTTTCGGGACCTTGTCCATCTCGCCGGAGATCTTCAGCAGCGCCGAGGCGAGCGCGGAGGGGTTGCCGGTGATGGCGGCGGCCCCGCGGTCGGCGGCGTACTCGCGGTAGCGGGAGAGCGCCCGAATGAGCAGGTAGCTGATGATCCAGACGATCAGCGAGACGAGGATGGCGACGACGATGCCGCCGCCCCCGCCCTCGCGGCCGCGGCCGTGCCCGCCGCCGAAGAAGGCCCCCCAGCGGACCATCATGAACGCGATGGTCGAGAGGAACGAGGCGATGGTCATCACCATCATGTCGCGGTTCTTCACGTGCGCGAGTTCGTGCGCGAGGACGCCGTCGAGTTCGTCCTGCTCGAGCGAGTTCATCAGTCCGGTCGTCACGCAGACGGCCGCGTTTTTCTGGTTGCGCCCGGTCGCGAAGGCGTTGGGTACCCTCGAGTCGACGACCGCCACCTTCGGCTTCGGGAGGTCGGCCTGCTGGGAGAGCCGGTCGATCGAGGCGTGCAGTTGCGGGTACTCGTCAGCCGAGACCGTCTTCGCGCCCATGCTCCGCAGTGTCAGCGTGTCGCTGAAGTAGTACTGGACGAGCGAGAACCCGCCGAAGATCATCCCGAAGATGAGCAGGTTCGCACCGCCCGAAATAATTGTGGTGAGTACACCCGCGAAGACGATGTACAGCGCGAACAGCAGGAACATCGTCACGAACATTCGAAGCCGCAATCCCCAGTCCGCCTGCCAGTTCATACCCCAAATGAGGGGCTCCGGTAAAATAAGTGCCCTGACGGGACGTTCGAACGTTGAACGCCGCATCCGGACCGCGAGATCTTTATGAACGTACAGTGTATGTTTACGTGTACACGTATGTCCACGAAGACGGTAACCATCACGGAGGAGGCCTACGAACGACTGAAGTCGCACAAGCGCGACGATGAGAGCTTCACGGACACCGTCCTTCGGTTGACCGAATCTAACCGGGACGTCATGAAGGGGTTCGGTGCGTTCGCCGACGCCGACGGATTCCGAGCAGCCGTCGAGGAGGCGGGCGAAAACCTGGACGACGGCGTTCGAGAGCGCCGGGAACGACTGCGCGAACGGCACGGCCGGAGTTCGGACCAGTGATCGCGTTCGATTCGACGTTTCTGATAGACTACCTCGAGGGGGAAAGCGCGACCGCAGAGCTCCTGAAGCGCCTCGACGAACCGGTGTATTACGCTCCGGCGATCGCGCTGTATGAGATCTACGAGGGAGCTGCGATCTACGACGGCGACGATCTGGAGACGGCTCGTGACGGTCTCGATTGGATCGAGCCGCTCGAATTCGATCACGACGCGGCGATCGAAGCGGCCCGATTGATCGCCGAACTCCGATCGGCGGGTGAACCGATCAGCGATGGGGACGTGCTCATCGCAGGGATCTGCCGACGGCACGGCGCATCGCTCGTTACTCGAGATAGCCACTTCGAAACCGTCACCGGTCTCGAGACGATCTCTTACTGAGAGAGGTGCCGAGCGCACGTCGAAGACGGTTTTGAACAGGGAACGTGGTGGTTTTACCGCTAATTACTCCTCCGAGAGGAACCTGTAGCCGACTGTTCTACCGAATCCCACTGGAGAACGGATGGGATAGTGATACCGCAACCGACACCGAACCTGTCAGATCGGGATGGCACTGTCCGCGTCGACTGACCGATCAGCGTCCGTAGCAGTCGACCCGGTCAACCCCTTCGTTTCGCCTGGAGACCGCGTGACGTGGTCACGTCTGACAACAGGGACCTGAGACGATGTCTGACGCGCGTCTGACGGATTCGATCCGGTACCCCTTCGTTTCGGGTAGAGCGAACCGACCGTCACGTTGGGTGACTGGTCGGAGAGGGTGAGCAACCCCGGCGGAGTTGCTCGAGCACCGATCACGGTCGAAACGGGCGGAGCGCGTCCCTTAACTCCGTGAGCCTCCAAACGGGGCCAATGAGTGAGTCGCGTGCGTTCTGTCCCCGATGCGGGGACGCGGTGCCCGAGCGGTCGGCGAGCGACGCGAATAGTCCGTTGCGCCCCGGTGCGGAGGTCGAGCTCTGCGATTCGTGTTACTTCGAGGACTTCGACTTCGTGGACGCGCCGGAGCGGATCGACGTCCGCGTCTGCGCCCGCTGCGGTGCGGTCTACCGGGGGAACCGGTGGGTCGACGTCGGCGCGGACGACTACACCGACATCGCCATCGAAGAGGTCAGCGAGGCGCTGGGCGTCCACGTCGACGTCGAGGACGTCGCCTGGCAGATCGACCCCGAACAGGTCGACCAGAACACGATCCGGATGCACTGCTTCTTCACCGGCGTCGTTCGCGGGACGCCGGTCGAGGAGCAGGTGACGGTCCCGGTCAAGATCGCCCGCCAGACCTGCACCCGCTGCGGGCGGATCGCCGGCGATTACTACGCCAGCATCGTTCAGGTCCGCGCCGAGGACCGCACCCCGACGACCGACGAGGTCGAGAGAGCGAAAGAGATCGCGAACACAATCGTCGCCGACATGGAGGCCACGGGCGACCGCAACGCCTTCGTCACCGAGATGAGCGAGGTCGACGACGGGCTGAACATCCGGGTATCGACCAACAAGATCGGCAAGAAGATCTCGAACAAGATGATCGAGGAGTTCGGCGGCACCGTCAACGACGCCGAAACCCTCGTCACGGAGGATCAGGACGGCAACGAGGTCTACCGCGTCACGTTCGCCGTTCGGCTACCGCCGTACACGCCGGGGGAAGTGATCGAGGTCGCCGACGACGACGGCGGTCCCGTCCTCGTCCGCAGCGCCCGCGGCAACCTCAAGGGCGTCCGCGTGACGACCGGCGAGCGCTACGAGGCGAGCTACGAGGAGGGGAACTCGCCCGACGCGCGACGGCTCGGCCACCTCGAGGAGGCGGACGAAGCGACGGTCGTCACCGTCGAGGACGACAACGCCGTGCAGGTGCTCGACCCCGAGACGTTTCGGGCCACGACCGTCGCGCGACCGGACTACTTCGACGCCGAGGCCGAAACCGTCCCCGTGCTGAAGAGCCGCGCCGGAGTGCACATTCTGCCCGACGAGAGCGATGACTGAGGACGCGGAGGGGGACGATCGGCCCACGGACGAGAAGCGACACGCCCTCGAGCCCGCGGCCGACGACGTGCTCGAGCGGGCGGAAGCGGACGCGCCGCTCGCTGCCGTCGTCGCGAAGCCCCGCGCAGAGGCCGCAATCGAGTCGCTGCGCGCCGAGGGCGTCTACGACGACTCGAGGCGCGTCCGCGAGGACGGGCCCGACAGGGTCGCGCTCCCGATCGCGGAGCCGCCGACCGAGACGCGGGTGCTCGAGATCGTCCGGCAACTCGACCCCGAGCCGCGCAGTCCGGACCTCGAGGCGCTGCTGGCCGAGCGGGGCTGGAGCGACGCCGACCTCGAGTCGGCCCCCGGCTCGTGGGCGGTGATCGGCTCGGTGATCCTCGTGGCGGTGCCCGAGGGCTGTCCGGACGAGACGGCACTCGGGGAGGCCCTGCTCGAGGTACACGGCGAGGCCGATAGCGTGCTGGCCGACGAGGGGATCGCAAACGACGGGACCGCCGGAACGTACCGCGAGCCCAGAACCCGGCTCATCGCGGGCCAGCGGGAGACGGAAACGATCCACACCGAGCACGGGACGAAGTACGGGCTCGACCCCGCGACCGTCATGTTCTCGCCCGGCAACCAGGCCGAACGCGCCCGAATGGGCGATCTTGCCGACTCGGGCGAGCGGGTGTTCGACATGTTCGCCGGCATCGGCTACTTCACCCTCCCGATGGCCCGAGCCGGCGCGCGGGTGACCGCGACCGAGATCAACCCGACCGCCTTCCGCTACCTGCTCGAGAACGCCGTGCTCAACGACGTCGGCGACCGCGTCGACGCCTACATGACCGACTGTCGCGACCTCGCCACGGAGATCGACGCCGATCGGGTCGTGATGGGCTACTACGGGAGCGGGGACGGCGCCGACGCCGACGCCGATACGGGCGACGAGAGGGGGCACGGAACGCGAACGGACGAGGCACGCGACTTCCTCGACGACGCCCTCGCGGCGCTGGTCCCCGGCGGCGTCGTCCACTACCACGAGGCGACCCCCGAATCCCGCCTGTGGGAGCGGCCGCTCGAGCGCCTCGAAGCGGCGGCCGCGGACGCCGGCCGCGAACTCGAGATCCTCGAGACACGACGGGTCAAGAGTCACAGCGCAGGCGTCGCACACGTCGTGGTCGATGCCCGTTTCGAGTAGGCGACCGTCGGCCGCGGACCCGGCCGTCCCCGCCTATCGGTCGTGGGATTGATACTCGAGGAGCGACTGTCGTCGCGTATGGACAGGAACCAGCTCATCGCCCTCGTCTTCGCGCTGCTCATGGTGACTTCGATGGTCGCCTGGAGCGCGATGTCTCTCTTCTAGGTCGAGTGTGGAGTCGCCGTCTCGGCGAATCTCAGCCGCGAGCATTCTGGGTACCGGTTCGATCGGCTCACCGGCCGAGTCGGCCGTCACTCGTCCGTATCCCAGACGTCGGCTAACGGACTCGAGCGAGAGGACCGCCGCGACCGGCTCGAGCGCGTCGACGAACGGTCCGTTCGCCTCCCGTCGGCGTCCGCGTTCGCTCCCCGCCGCGAGGAGCCGGGTCCGGAGCCGACGCCGGAGCGGCCGCCCGATCCGCCCGCCGACTCGCCGAGCGCGGCCCGCGGCTCGAACGCCGGCAGCTCCGGTCGCTCCATGCGGTCGACCTGTTCCTCGAACCAGTCCGGCATGTCCGTCCGGGCGCGGTCGAAGAGATCCACCAGACTCGAGTCGGCCAGATACGTCGCGCCGTGATCGTCCGGGGCGCGGACGACGCGGCCGCAGGCCTGAATTACCGTGCGGAGCGCCGTCCGATAGTACCACGCCCACTGTCCCTCCTCGAGGCGGTGGGCAACCCGGGAGTCGCCGGTGTTGAGGAAGGGGGCCTTACAGAGGACCTGCCAGCGGCAGAGATCGCCCTTGAGATCCAGCGCCTCTTCCATCTTCACCGAGAGGAAGACGTCGGGATCGTCGGCGGCCTTCCAGGCCTCGAGGGCGGCGTCGCGACCGTCGCGGTCGTGGGTTCTGATCCGGTCGCCGACGCCGAAGTCCGCCAACAGGTCGGCGAGACGCTCCTGAATGTCGTAGGAGTGGGCGTGGACCAGCCCCTTCTCGTCGGGGTGGCGCTGCATGAGTCGGACGATCGTCCGGGCGATCTTCGGCGTCGTCTCGTCGCGCCGCTCGTAGGTCATCTTCCCCTGGGTCACGTCGTACAGCGGCCGGTTCTCGACGGGGAACGTGTGGCCGACGTCGACGAGGGCGACGTCGTCCGGATCGAGCCCGACCTGCCGGCAGAAAGCGGCCTTGTTGAGGATGGTCGCCGACAGGAGCGCGAACGTGTTGCCCCGGTCCCAGACGGTGTGCTGCAGGTATTTCTCGGGGTTCATCGGCTTGATCGTCAGCGGACCGCCTCGCGGTTCGTCGCCGTCGTCGTCGGCGTCGCGAGCGCGCGGTTCGGACTGATCGACCAGCCACGTCGTCGGGCTCTGCGGATCGCGGTAGTCGGAGACGAACCACTCGAGTTCGCCGATGAGCTCCTGTAAGCGGTCGCGTTCGCGCACTTCGGCGGGGGAGAGCGAGTCCTGTGCGAGCAGGTCGTCCTTGCGGCGGGAACAAGTCCCCGCGAGGTTCTCGGCGTATCGGACGGCTCGGTCGACGGTCTCGACTTCGGGAACGCGGAGGTCGTCCCAGAACGGGACGGTCCGCGGCCCCAGTTGAATCGTCGCGTACATTTCGGCCCACTCGGCGAGGCCGTGGGCCTCGTCGACGACGACGACGTCGCGCCGTCGGAAAACCTCGCTTCCGGCGGTTTGCATGAAGTAGGCCAGCGTCATCGCCGCGATCTCCCGGTTCGACGCGATCGCCCGGTCCGAGAAGTAGGGACACCGGTGTTTGACCGAACAGTCGTACCCCCGTTCTCGCACGCAAGGGGCCTGATTGACCGGCGTATCGCGTTCCTCCGGGAGGATGCAGGTGTAGTTGGACTTCCCGCGGATGACGTTGAGATCGGCCAGGAGGTCGTCGGCCGCCACGTCGTCGAGCTGGGAGACCTGCGGGGTCGTGTAGTAGGCACCCGTGGCGTCGCTGGGGTCGCCCTCGTCCGCGCGGCGGGCACAGCCGGCGACGGCACGGGCGAGCAGGGACTTGCCGCTGCCCGTCGGCGCGCGAACGAGCACGACGTCGTTGTCGGCCGCGAAGGCGTCGCGAATGTCGCGGAGGGCAGCCTGCTGGTTCCCGCGGTAGCTCGGCGCGGGGAACGCCTCGAAGATCCGCTCGGGATTCACCGTTCGACTCACGGCGCGGCCGCGTCCTAAATGCTGCGGACCGTCGCGCCGACTGCAGTCGATCCCGGTCGTACGCGATCGGATGCGAGCCGGAAGCCGACGCCTACCGGCCGGTATCGACGCCCTACGGGAACCGAGGGGCGGTCGACGGCAGGGTAGTCGACCGATTACAAATACGAACTCCGCCATCAGACCGACGTGCGGAAGGGTCGCTCAGCGGTAGAGCACCGCGGTGCCACCTGGTTCCGCGGCGGCATTTCGCCTCGTGGCGTTCAAATCCCACCCCTTCCGCTTGCGATTGCGGCCGCTGCCGCGTCGCGCCAGCAGCCGTGATCGCCACGCGCAGTGCGTCGACACTCGCCTCCATACCGACGTCGACATTTTTTGCGACGCCCCGACCGATTCGGACCGGCGAGCGTCCGGGACGGCGACCGGCGTCACAGCGTCCCGAGTCGCGACGTCTCGTCGTCGATCCGCTCCAACCGTTCGATGTCCTCGGCGGTCGGATGGTCGGGCACCGCCTCGATGCACGGGTAACACAGCAAGTGCGACGTCCCGTCCTCGAGCTCCAGCGTCATCGCGGTCCCGACGGTCCCGGCGTCGGTGCCGAACGACCAGAGGTTCGCGATGCCGCCCGAAACCGTGACCGTTCGGCCGCAGCCGTCACAGGAGTCCTTCGACATACGGAACCATCGGTTCCGAGCGGTGAAAGTCGTTCTCCCGGCGCTATCGGCCGCCCTCGAGGCACCGAATGGTACGTGCCCGCACAGCGGTTATGGGGGCGAGCGGCGTACCCGTCGCACATGGAGGTGAACTGCGAGGGCTGTGCGGGGTGTTGTATGGACTGGCGATCGCTCCTCGAGGACGACAGAGCGACCGCCGCTCGAGACGCCGCCAGCGGAACGGACGGGAGTCGCGGTCGCGATTCCCGCCGGCGACGACGACCGCACGAGCCGTTCGGCGACCGCGGCGGCGGGGACGAACGACGGGTCTCCCGAGAGCCGCTCGACGCGGACAGCAACTTCGTCCCGCTAACCCGCGACGAGGTGCGGACGTTCCTCGATGCGGGGATGATCGACGCGCTGACGCCGCGGTTCTGGGACGCCCGGGACGAGAGCGAGGGGATCGACGTCGATGGCCACACCCTCGCCGCCGTCGCGGGTCGACCGGTCTTCTTCGTGGGGCTGCGGAAACCGCCGAAGCCGGTCGCCCCGTTCGGTCGCGATTCGCCGACGTGGCTGCCGGCCTGCGTCTTCCTCGACCCCGCGACGCTGCAGTGTCGGATCCACGGAAGCGATCGCTATCCCGCCGAGTGCGGTGCCTACCCGGAGCACAACCTCGCGCTCGAGCAGGAGACCGAGTGCGAACGCGTCGAGTCGGCGTTCGGCGGCGACCGCCTGCTCGAGGCCGATCACGACGATCCGGGCGGCCTGCTGCTCGGGTCGCAGGCGATCGGCGCGAAACTGTTCTGTCATCCGCGACCGGCCGATCTCGAGGGGATCGTCGCCCGTGCCGCGACCGGGACCCTCACGCGGGCGGATCGCGCCGAGATCGTCGCGGTCGCCGCCGCCTCGAGTCCCGGGACGCTAGCCATCTCCGACGACCACTACGAGCGGGGGTACGAGACGGCGCTCGAGGGAGGTGACGGGACGGACGACGGGTCGTGGATCGGACCGGCGATCCGCGACTGGCATCGGCGCTCCCGGACGGCCGGCGAGACGGTCCCGTCGCCGACCGTCGCCGACGCCGTCGAGACGGAGCGCGGAGCACCCGAAACGCCGGGCTGGGACGCACTCGACTGACGGAGCCGCGTGGATTCGGGGTTCCCGGAGCCGGACAGTCGGCTCGGCAGAAAGGCCGCGGAAAGGAGGAGGGTGCGAGTCGACCGCCGTCAGTCCGACTTGATCTGCTCGAACTTGTCTAGCAGTTCCTCGGCGGAGTCGCCGGAGTCGTACTCGACCTGCCCGCGGTAGATCGTCCGCTCGTCGTCGAAGTCCGTGTCGACCGTCGACGCTTGCTGTTCGCGGCGCTCGTGCTCGTCCTCGTCATAGGCACCCATTGACATGGTAAGTATGAACATGGTAGGGGCGACGCGATTATTAATGTAACGGTCGATCACACCAGTTCTCCGAGTGAGTACAACGAGGCGCGGGCATCGAAACGATTCGCTCGAGTTCGCCGCTCGGACCGGGGATTCGCCGTCGGTCGACAGCGAACCATATATGCACCCCCGTCACCTACGATTGCTCGTGGCACGGCCGCTTCGCTTTCGGTACTCGCCCCAGTCGTGGAGCGACGGGCGAGTGCGACACGAGATTCTACAGCCGCTTCAATCGAATATCGGTGCACAGTCCGTCACACCGTGGTTCAAGATCGGCGGCGACTGGCAGCGACACCGATTCGAGATGCAAAACGGCGACGTCGCCCTTTTCGCACGCAACGACGAGGAAGCGTACTGGATGGGCAACACCGAGACGCCCTCCGCGCTGTGGAAGACCGACAAGTTCGGCTGGCGGGAAGTACCCTATCACGTCTCACGGTGGGCCCAGCGAGAACTGACCGCGACGCTGCACGAGGAAGACCCGTGGCTCGCCGACTACCCGCACCTCTCGTGGTTCTTTCTGCCGGTGTTCATGTCCAAAGACGGCCGTCACTCGACTCGGGCGTTCTTCCGCGAACACGCCGCTGGCTTTCCCGACGCCGGCCGCCGGGAGACGACCCGCTTCTTCGAGGCGTTCCTGGCGACCGGCGTCCTGGACGAGTACCGGCACGTCATGTCCGGAAAACTCGGCACCAGCGACCACGTCGACCGCGTCCGCATGAGCGCCGCGATGGCCGAGTTCATCGCCGCGAAGATCCTCACCGAGGCCGGCTACGACGTCGTCCCGGAGATCGAGGTGACGACCGGTCACTCGCTCGACTTCCGGGCCGAAAACGGGAACACGAACGTCCTCGTCGAGGTCACGCGCCCGCAACCGCCGGCGAACCGCGCTGCGTCCGGCCCCGTGGCCGCCGTCCGCGATACCGCCGAGACCAAGACCAACGGCCAGCTGGCCGAACACGGCGGCGGCGCGGTACTCTTCGTCGACTGCTCGAGCTTCCGGGACGATTCGTGGGCCGCGGTACGGGGCGAGCAACCCGACGTGCGCCACCGCCCCGCCGTCGTCTACCGCGTCCGGCCGAACGGTCACGCGGAAGGCTACCGGAAGGGAGGCGTCCCCCTCGAGCTCGGCGGCGCGCTCGAGTTTCTGGACTGACGACGGGGGATCGGGACGCGAACCCGACTACGAGTCGTCCGATCCGAGGCGTTCGAGGCGTCGACGCAACACGTAGCCGACGCCGCCGAGGCTCGTTACTGCCGCGGGAATCCCCATTCCGGGCGTCTCGTCCCCGTTCGCCGCCGGATCGTCCGGTCCGTTCCCTGCATCACTCGAGGGGTCGGTGGAACCGTCGTCGGCAGCCCCCGAGGAATTATCCTCCGGGTCGGTGTCGCTACCGCCCGTAGCGTCGTCGTCGGATCCGGTATCGGGTGCATCGCCTGCGGAACCCCCCGATCCGGATCTCGAACCGCCGGATTCACCGCCGGTGTCACCTCCTTTCGAATCGTCTCCCGAACCGCCGGATTCGTCGTCGCTTCCGTCGTCCGACGATTCGTCTCCCGAACCGCCGGATTCGTCGTCGCTTCCGTCGTCCGACGATTCGTCTCCCGAACCGCCGGAGCCGGAATCGCCTCCGTCCTCGTTCGAGCCACCGTCGACGTCCAGCGCGTACAGGTGGGATTCGGTTCCGACGAGAAGTGTCCCGTCCCGGGCTTTCAGTTCAGTAAAGGGGCTGTCCGTCGTAAAGAATCGCTCCGTCTTCCCGCTCCCCCTGTCCAGCGCGTCTACAGTAAACCCGGATTCCGACCGGTGAACACTCATCAAGAAGAGCGTGTCGTCTACCAACGGCGCGATGGTGTTGTAATTTAGTACTCCCGGGTATTTCGTTACGTAGTCAAAGCCGTTCTCACCTGTGGTGCTCCATTCTTCCTCCCCCGTGGACGCGTCGATACCGTACACGCTGTCGTTTTCCATCGCGAGGACCGTGCCGTCAGAGACCGTGACCAGAGACGGAAGTATCTCGGCGTACTGCCACTGTTCCTCACCGGTTTGAGGATCGACCGCATATATCCTGCCACGATCTACCATGCCATCCGTCGGCGTCTGCTCATAAAACATCCCCTCTACGAAGAGGGTCCCCTCAGCAGCAGTCAACGGAGTCGCCTCCGCGTCCCCAGTCTCGAACGTCCATTCTTCCTCACCCGTCGTCGCGTCCAGTGCGTGCATGGTCCCGCCGCTCCCATGATAGACGGTGCCGTTATGGACGAGATGTACATACCCCGTTTCTGGAGTGAACGTCCATACTTTCTCGCCCGTGGTCAGATCCAGGGCGAGCAGGGAACCATCGACGCCACCACCGGTTTCTCGGACGAAGACATTCCCACCAGCACTCGGCAACGTCGTGTGGTAGTGGTAGGAGAAATCGTGGAACGAGTAGTGGGCCTCGGATTCGATGCGCCATCGTTCCTCGCCCGTGTCCGCATCGAGTGCGAGCATCATAGCCGTTTTGTAGAGGGGAGTTTCCACACAGACAACGCCGCCCACCACCCCGATTCGGGCAATTTCGACACCGATAGTATCGGGGCCAACACGCCAGAGTTCGTCACCTGTCGTCGCATCCAGCGCTCGCAAGACGCCCCGTTCCCCGGGGCCGAATTCGGTTTTCACGAACAACGTATCGTTCGCGAGGGTCAAACTCCCGAGAGGCCGACCCCCGAGGTCGACCCGCCACGCTTCGTCTCCAGTGTCGATATCCACAGCGATCACGGATTCGCCATCCGTCCCCTCCCCTTTCGAACGAGAGGCGAAGACGCACTCGTCTCCCACCGTGATATGATGTGGTCCGGGCGACGGCGATTCTCGCTGCCATCGTGGTCCAGCACTCGAGGTGTTCCGTGACGCAATCGACGCAACGCTTCCAATACCCGTCGCTGCCAGCATACCGATCCCCGTCGTCCCGTGGAGGAACCGCCGGCGGTCTACCACAGTCACGACCGGCCGATTCCCATCGCCTTCCTGCCGCCTTTCTTCCATACCTTACTGTCCGAAAACAGCCCCTATAGTAATAGGACCGATAAAACACTGGTCTGCAACAAAACAGCCGGCGACGTCCGTCGCGAAATAATTGTGCCTCATTCAAGAGAGAACTCCCGGCACGCAGAGAGCAAACTGATACCGCTGTCCACCTGCGCCCCGCGAACGAACAGTCAGGCGAAGTGGAGTTCCGTTGTCAACTCGGTTCGGCAGTCGCTGATTCGGTGACTCGTATGGCCAGGCGAGACGGAAGCGGCGGACGGACCTCCGATCGGTGCACTGCGACGGGCAGCTAACGATCGTTTCGCTAGCATCAATTTCGTTCCGGGGCCGATCCCAGGAACGACAACTGAGCGGTGACCGTCGCCTCCGGAGAGTATCGACAGGCTACGAATACGTCCTGCTAACAGCCGACACAGCCGTATGCGAGCAGAGGGTCGGGAATCGTGAAACTCGAAGAACGGACGAGACCCTCGATCGAAACTCAACTCCGAAACGAGGCGACGTCGAGCGAGGACGGATTTCCGATCGGGATGGCTCGACGGAGCCGAACTCTCAGCCGATGAAACTGACTCCCAGGTATTTGTGGAGTGACAACGGGACACAGAACATGCGCGCAGCTGTCCTCGAGGAACACGGCGAACCGCTGTCGATCGAAGCCGTCGACGCACCCGAGCCGGCGCCGGACGGCGCAGTCGTGGACGTCGAAGCCTGCGGCGTCTGCCGGAGCGACTGGCACGGCTGGCAGGGCGACTGGGGGTGGCTCGGCCTCGAGACCCAGCCGGGGCAGATTCTCGGTCACGAACCCGCCGGGCGCGTCG
The DNA here is from genome assembly GCF_900110865.1 of Natrinema salaciae. Classification (NCBI taxonomy): domain Archaea; kingdom Methanobacteriati; phylum Methanobacteriota; class Halobacteria; order Halobacteriales; family Natrialbaceae; genus Natrinema; species Natrinema salaciae. Next base: position 401,828 of record NZ_FOFD01000003.1, on the reverse strand, counting down.
CGGCCGTCGGTGCCGACGTCGAGAACGTCGCGGAAGGCGATCACGTCGCGGTCCCGTTCAACCTGGGCGACGGGACCTGTCCGCAGTGCCAGCGCGGCCACTCGAACACCTGCGAGAACGTGATGCCGCTGGGATTCATCGAGGAGGCACAGGGCGCGTTCGCCGAGCAGGTCCACGTCCCGTCCGCCGACCACAACCTCGTGGCCCTCCCAGACGGCGTCTCGTCCGTCGACATGGCCGGGCTCGGCTGCCGCTTTATGACGTCGTTTCACGCGCTGGCTCACCGCGCCGATATCGGTGCGGGCGACTGGGTCGCGATCCACGGCTGCGGGGGCGTCGGCCTCTCGGCGGTCCACATCGCCGACGCGCTGGGCGGCAACGTCGTCGCGGTCGACCTGAAAGACGAGAAACTCGAGAAAGCCCGCGAACTCGGGGCCGTCGAGACGGTCAACGCCGAGGAGATAGAGAACGTCCCCGGCGAGGTGAAAGCGATCACCGACGGCGGGGCCGGCGTCGCGATGGATGCCCTCGGAATCGAGACGACCAGCCAGAACTCCGTCATGAGTCTCGGGACGCGCGGCCAGCACATCCAGGTCGGGCTCACGACGCAGGACGAACAGGGCATGATTCACCTGCCGACCGACGCGATGGTCATGGGCGAGATCGAGTTCATCGGCTCGCTCGGCATGCCGCCGACCCGCTACGACGAGATCTTCCGCATGGTCGCGACCGACAAACTCCGGCCCGAGGCCGTCGTCTCCGAGACGATCGGGCTCGAGGACGTCAACGACAAACTCGACGCGATGACCGACTTCGAGACGGTCGGCATTCCGGTCATCAAGAACTAAATTTTGCTCTGCGGGCCGCATTCGGCGGCCCTCGGCAAAATTTAGTATAAAAGCACTCCTCCCTCCCCTACGGGTCGGTCGTCGGCCCGCTCGCTCACTGCGTTCGCTCGCGGATGCTAACGGTGCTTCTCTACTTGGGGTAAGCGCAAGCCGTTGTACCGAGCGTGCCGTCGGCGCGCTCGGCCTTTTTTAATCGAATTTTTTGCTCGAGCGGTCGGCCTCCGGCCGACCCGAGCGTAAAAAACTTCGTTCTTAGAAGGAAACGGCGTCCGGCGAGTACGGACTACCGACCGGGGTCGGGTCGCGGTCGCTGTAGCCGACGCGGCCGATGGCCTTGTCGCTGACGGCGGAGTAGACGGCGAAGCGCGCATCCTCCGCATTTTCGAAGGTTTCGGGCTCGAGGCGGGCGAGTACGTCGCCGACCGTCTCGGACCCGTTGGGGAGTTCGAGGGTACGGTCCCCGTGGTCGTCGATCAGTTCCTCGGTCGTGGCGGGGTACTCGTAGTCGTCGATGACGTCGCCGGTGCCGTTGAGCAGCATTACGCCCTATCCTCCGTGAACGATAATTATAAACATTGTCCATCTATGTTTCCTAGTGGCACTGCATTCCTAATATACCTAATATACGACTATATCTGGCCGGAAAACGGACGCAGGGACGAGGAAACGCCTTTCCGAACGGGCCCGTTCGGGTAGCGTATGCCCTACGCGGACTTGCACGTCCACACGACGCGCTCGGACGGCAGCCTCGAGCTCGCGGCGGTTCCCGACGCCGCTCGCCGCGCCGACGTCGACGTCGTCGCGGTGACGGACCACGATCGAGCGCAGCCGTTCGACGAGCCGATCGTCGAGCGCGACGGGGTGACCCTCGTCCACGGGATCGAGCTCCGCGTCGAAACCGCGGGGGGACAGCGGATCGACTTGCTCGGCTACGGGCTCGAGCCGAGCGCGGCTCTCGAGGCGATCCTCGAGGCCGTTCAGACGAACCGCATCGAGCGCGGGCGAGCGATCGTCGACTGCGTGGAATCGCGGCTCGGCGTCGACCTCGACGTGACGGTCGAGAGCGGATTCGGGCGACCACACATCGCGCGTGCAATCGATGCCCATCCCGAGACCGAGGCCGACTATCAGGACGCGTTCGATCACCTCATCGGCTCCGACTGTCCGTGTTACGTGCCTCGAGACGTCCCGTCGTTCGAACGCGGACGAGCGGCGCTGGCCGAGTCGTGTCGGCTCGTCTCGCTGGCGCACCCGCTTCGGTACCGCGATCCCGCGAGCGCGCTCGCGCTGGCGGCCGAACTCGACGCCGTCGAGTTGCAGTATCCCTACGGCCGCGAGGTCGACCGCGAGCCCGTCGAGCGGACGATCGAACGCCACGGCCTCCTCGCCACCGGTGGGAGCGACGCCCACGACGAGCGCCTCGGCGTCGACGGGCTCTCTCGCCGAGCCTACGAGCGTCTCGATCTGACAACTGATTAACCCAAAGCATGGCCGCTAGCGGAGGGTTCAATGCACCGTGGTCCTAACGAGCGAGTATGAACTGCCACTATTGTGACCGCGAAGCTGCCTTCGCCGCGGAGTCCGACGGACTCAAAGTCGGCCTCTGCGAGGAACACTTTAGGGAGCGGTTACAGGAGCTCGCCGAAGCCGACGGGCTCGAGAGTCTCAAGGAGAAAGTCGACGTCGATCGCGCCGAGTAACGCGCTCCTTCTCAGGCCGTTCGTCCGGCGTCGACGTCGATGGCGTCGACCGGACAGACGTCGACACAGAGCATACAATCGATACACTGCGCTTCGTTCGCGGGGTCGGCCTTTCGTTCGCTTTCGGGGTGGTCCGGCGTGTCGACCCACTCGAAGACGTCGACCGGGCAGTCCTCGAGGCAGGCTCCGTCCGCGATGCAGAGGTCGAAATCGACGGCGACGTGCGTGCCGTGGATGCCGAGCTCTTCGGGTTCGTCGACCGGCCCCCAGACCGAGTGCCCCTCGTGTTCGTCGACCTGTTCGCGGTTCTCGTGGAACTGTGGGTCTATGGCCATTGCTAACAGATCAAACGTGGGACGTTTACTTAAAAGTACGTCTTCAGTACGATCCGCGCGACGGCGGCCGCAGGAGCGACGACAGCGTTTTAGGCTCGCCGAAAAAACCGACACTCACTTGTATCTTTAGGCGAGCCTAAAAGCATGGAACGAACGCGACGCGATTGGTTGAAGGGGAGCGGTGCAACGGTCCTCGCGCTCGGCCTCGCCGGCTGCGCCAGTCCGTTCGGTGGAGAGCAGTCAGCGACGGACAGCGGGACGGCAAAGCCGGCCGAACTCGGCGTCGCGGCCGAATGGAACGCGATCCGGGCCCGCGTGTGGGACGCGTTCGCGCTCGGTCGCGGCGGCCACGCCGACGCCGGTGCGACCGTCGCGCGGGCGACCCTCGAACGGTTCGAGAACGCGTCGGGTTCGAACAACGCCCACGAAACGTTAGCGGAGACGAGCGAGGACAATTACGCCGAGTTCGAGGAGGCGCTCGGCGAACTCCGGACGGCCGGACTCGAAGACGGGGACCTCGAGCGCGCTCGAGAGGAAGCTGTGATCGCGACCGATCAGCTCCGGTCGGCCCAGCGATCGCTCGTCGGCGACGAGGTGACGCAAGCGCTGGACCTCCAGTTGTTCGGCGACACGCTCCGCAACGCCGCCGTACTCGCCTCGGCCGGTGCCGTCGACGCCGCCGCGACGGTCGCCTCGGGGACGGGGAGCCGATTCGAGGAATCGGACGTCTCCGAGACGCTCGAAAGCGCGGACGGCGATGCGGCCGGACGGCTCGAGGAGGCGGTCGACGGCGTCGTCACCGCCGCGGAAAACGAGGACGTCGACGCGGTGCGCTCGAGCGCGAGCGACGGGCTCGCGGCCGCGGTCGACGGCGCGTACGCGGTCGCGCCGTCCGAGGCGGCCGCGGCCGCCGGCCACGTCGCGACGTTCCAGGCAGAGGGGTGGGACGCCGCCGCCCTCGCGAGTCTCGGGGGGCCGTCGACGGCGTTCGCCCACGCGGCCGCGCTGAACGTCTATCGATTACGGGTGCGAGATGCCGCGTGGCTCTTCGAGCACGGCCGGTCGGACGCGGCGAAGCGGATCGTCGAGAACGTGTTCGCCCACTTCGAGGAGGCACGGGCACACGAGGCCCTCGAAGAGGCCAGCGAAGACGCCTACCAGCGGTTCGAACACGAGGGACTGGAGGCGCTCTCGACGGCCATCGAGAACGACGACGCGGACGGCGTCAGCAGCGCGGTCGAGACGATCGACGGCGCGCTCGTCACCGGGATCGAAACCCTCGGCACCGGCGTCGAACCCGCACTGCTCGAGGCCGGGTTCGTCAAAGCCCGCGTCGAGGACGCGTACGAGCGCTATCGGCTCGGCGAGAACGGGGTCGCGGCCGAGACCGCTCGCGGGCTGTTCCAGACCTTCGAGGGCAACGAGGCCGACTTTCACGAGACGCTCGAGGAGACCGACGAATCGCTGTACGAGTCCTTCGAGGAAGAGCACTTGAACGGACTCATCACGGCGTTCGAGAACGACGACGCGGCGAGCGTCGACGAACACGTCGCCGGCATCCGCGAGACGCTGCTCGAGTTCGAGACGACCGCCGGAACGACGGCGCAGGTCAGCGCCGTCGAGAGCGGCTACATGGCCGCGCGGGTGTTCGACGCGGGCGTCCTGGCCGTCCTCGGCGAAACCGGACGCGCCGAGACCGTCGTTCAGGCAGCGTTCCAGCACTTCGAGGGCGGCGCGGGCGGCTTCCACGAGGCGCTCGAAGAGGCCGACCACGACCGCTACGAGTCGTTCGAGGGCGCGCTCGAGGCGGCCAGCAGCGCTGCGGGGAGCGGTGGAGACGTTCCGACGGCGAGCGGCGAGTTCAACGCGGAGGCGGTCGAGGCGATCTACGCCGTGGTCGCGGCGGCCGGCGGCTCGTTCGACGGCGCGGCCGCGTCGATCGGACGGGACGCGTTCGCCCGGTTCGAGGAAGCGCGCGTCCACGAACTCCTCGAAGCGGCCGACACGGAGGCCTACGAGGGGTTCGAAGCGGCGCTGAACGACTTCGTCGGCGCGCTCGAGTCGGGGTCGGGCGTGAGCGCGGCCGCCGAAACGTTCGCGACGGCGGCGCTGCGAGCGCAGTTCGCGGTCGCCGGCGCGCCGAACGCAGTGCCCGGCGGCGAGGGGGAAAGCGAGAGCGGAAGCGAGCCCGACCTGGCCGGCGGTCCGAACGTCGTCGAGGGCGTTCCCGAGGACGCCGACCACGTCGTCGACATGACGGCCGTGGCGTTCGAGCCCGCGGAACTCACCGTCGAAACGGGTGACACCATCGCCTGGAAACACGTCGGAGGCGAGCCACACTCGGTGACGGCCGTCGAAGACGGGATTCCGGACGGTGCCGCGTACTGGGCCTCGGGCGGCTTCGAGAGCGAGTCGAGCGCCCGTGAGGGCTGGGAAAACGGAACGGGTGCGGTACAGTCGGGCCAGTCGTACGTCCACACCGTCGAGACGACCGGCGAACACGAGTATCTCTGTATCCCCCACGAGAGAGCCGGCATGGTCGGCACGATCGTCGTGGAGTAGCGGCTCGAGCGGCCGCCAGTACGCAAAACGGGCCGCGCGACGCCCGATCGCCTCGAGTCAGCGGTCCCCGAGGCGGTCGTCGAGCAGTTCGCGGATCCAGACGGCGAAGCCGTGATCGCGGCCGTAGGTCCAGATGGCCATCTCGTTGACGACGTCCGGGAGTTCGCTCTCCTTGATCCCGGCCGCGACGATCGCTTGCTGATCGACCAGTAGCAACTGGGCCGGCCACTCGGAGTAGACCTCGTTCGTCGTCCCGAGATCGGGTGCGACGACGACGTCCGCAACCGGAGCCGCGGCCGCGAACGTCTCCCGATCCTCCTCGGTCGGGACTTCGATATAGACGTCGACGCCGCGGTCGGCTGCCGACGCGAGATCCTCGAGGATCCGCTGTTCGGCCACATCGGTCGCCGGGACGAGGTAGTGAATCGTGTCCTCGGCCTCCTGGAGAAACATGACGATGCGTTCGGTGACGTGTTCCTTCTGCGTGATCGCCCACATCCCCTCGTCGTCCCGCGAGTCCGGTTCCTCGAGTTGACCGAGCGCGTTCTCGGCGGCGTTGATCCGTGAGTCGTAGTCCTCGCGGATTCGCCGACACGCCGTGTCGACCGAGACGGCCTTGTACTCGCGTGGTTCGGTCTGCTGGACGCTGACCAGCCCCTTCCGATCGAGGCGTTCGATGGTGTCGTACACCCGCGACCGGGGGATATCAGCGACCTGGCTGATCTCCTTGGCGGTGCCCTTGGAGAGGCGGACGAGCGCCACGAAACAGCGGGCCTCGTACTCCGTCAGGCCAAGTTCCTCGAGGGTGGCGACCGCTTCCTCGGCGTTTGACACGGTTGATTCATGCCCAGAATGGGCGAAAGGCCGTGGCTTTCTATCGCCACGCCGTTAGGTGACGGCAGCAGAAGACGCGAACGGAAGTCCCGCCACAGGGACAGCCGCCAGTGCTCCCGATCGGACGGACCTCGTCCGACGAGAGCCATACTACAGCCGTCCGGATGGGTGGCCGCGAGTAGACCAGCGAGACCGTTCAGGTAGCCGCCAGCGCCGACGACGCCGTCGGCGGGCCGGACGAGATCCCGGTCGGCGGCCCAGACTCGCCGCGAGACGCCTCGAGAGAGCGCGCCGCTTTTGACCCGTCCGTCTGTAGGTGCGTACATATGGATCTCACACATCGCCCCCGGCGGCTCCGACAGGACCGGGTTCGCGGCCTCGTCAGCGAGACGAGCCTCGCGCCCGCCGACCTGATTGCCCCGGTGTTCGTCGACGCGACGACCCACGAGCGCGTCCCGATCGAGTCGATGCCCGGCCACGAGCGCGTCCCGACCGGCGAGATCGTCGCCCGCGTCGAGGAGATCCTCGAGACCGGCGTCGAGGCCGTCATGCTCTTCGGGATTCCGACGTCGAAGGACCCCGAGGGAACCCGCGCCTGGGCCGATGACGGCGTCGTACAGGAGGCGCTACGCCGGATCACGAGCGAGACCGACGCCTACGTCATCACCGACGTCTGCCTCTGTGAGTACACCGACCACGGTCACTGCGGGCCGCTCGAGGAAGAACTGCGAGGCGAGAGCGCCGTCGCCGAGGCCGGTCCCGCCTGCGAACCGACGACGACCGTCGACAACGACGCGACGCTCGCCGCGCTCGAGAAAATCGTCACCTCGCACGCCCGTGCGGGTGCCGACATGGTCGCGCCGAGCGGGATGATGGACGGCATGGTCGGGATCATCCGCGACGCCCTCGACCGCGAGGGGTTCGAGCACGTTCCGATCATGAGCTACGCGGCCAAGTACGAGAGCGCGTTCTACGGGCCGTTCCGGGACGCCGCCGACGGCGCGCCCGCCTTCGGCAACCGACGACACTACCAGATGGATCCCGCGAACTCCCGCGAAGCCCTGCGGGAGGTCCGACTGGATGCCGAGCAGGGCGCGGACGTGATGATGGTCAAGCCCGCGCTGCCGTACCTCGACATCGTCAGCGCCGTCCGCCGGGAGTTCGACCATCCCGTCGCCGCCTACAACGTCTCCGGCGAGTACGCCATGCTCCACGCCGCCGCCGAGAAGGGCTGGCTCGAACTCGAGGAGGTCGCCGCGGAATCGCTGCTGTCGATCAAACGGGCTGGGGCGGACCTGATCCTCACGTACTTCGCGGAGGACGTCGCGGCGCGACTGTAGGTCGGCGGCTCCGGCACCTTCGCTGCGGGGACGACCGACAGTAAACCGACCACACACACACACACACTCGGTTTGGCGAGGTCAATTAGACGAACGTCAACTACTGGCCCGACTCGCGACGCGGGCTGACAATATCTGCCGCGCGCGAGCGAGGCTGCGCAACTCTGTCCCTTTGAGGCGGAGTTTTCGCCGTAACTGTCTCGGTTTCGAACGGATTCCACCCGAATCGGTGGTTTACAAAGACGTAGAATATAACCGTTGGTCGAAAAGGACGTGATTTTCAATACCCTTATACACAATATATCTGATTTAGCTTTGGACGGATTACCCTATTATAGAGGCAATTTCCCATATTTGTCAACACTAACCCTTAAATGGTGCAGGGACAACCCACCCTAACGTGATTAAGAAGACAAACATGGTCGAGATTGGGGCTGAACAAGACGATCGTTTGGTCGATAGTCGATGCGGTGCGCGGGAAACCGAGGTGAGCGCCTGATGGAACCGACGCTGTTGCAGTCGGACGTGGAAGTTCTCGCGGAAGGCATCAACCTCGTGTGGGTGCTGACGGTGACGTTCCTGATCTTCTTCATGCACGCCGGCTTCGCGATGCTCGAAGCGGGGCAGGTGCGCTCGAAGAACGTCGCGAACCAGCTGACGAAGAACCTGCTGACCTGGTCGGTCGGCGTGACGGTGTTCTTCCTGATCGGCGTCGGCGTCGAGGGAGTCGTTGCCGGAAACGGATTCGCTCCCGGGTTCGACGTCGCGAACGTGAACGAATGGGCCAGCGTCTGGCTGTTCGGCGCCGTCTTCGCGATGACGGCCGCGACGATCGTCTCCGGGGCGGTGGCCGGCCGCGCGAAGCTCCGCGCGTACATCCTGTACACCTTCCTGCTGGCCGCGGTAATCTACCCGGTCGTCACCGGACTCACCTGGGCGGGCGAGCTGCTGTCGTACAACGGCGTGTTGTTCGACGACTTCGCCGGCGGGATGATCGTCCACGGGATGGGCGGCATCGCCGGACTCACCGCCGCCTGGATGCTCGGGCCGCGCCTCGACCGGTACAACGAGGACGGCTCCGCGAACGTCATTCCGGGTCACTCGCTGACCTTCGCCGTACTCGGAACGCTCATCCTCGCGTTCGGGTGGTACGGCTTCAACGTCGGCACCGCCGCGGAGGTCATCACGGTTACCGACGACGGGCTGGCGCTCGGCGACTTCGCCTACGTCGGTCGCGTCGCCATGACCACGACGATCGCGATGGCCTGTGGAGCGATGGGTGCCGGACTCGTCGCGTGGCTCAAGACCGGGAAAGTCGACACGCTGTACGTCGCAAACGGGCTGCTAGCGGGCCTCGTCGGGATCACCGCGATCCCACACGCGTCGACCTGGTGGGGTGCGTTCCTCGTCGGCGGCCTGGCGGGGGCGCAGCTCCCGCTCGTCTTCGGGTTCGTCGAGAACTACCTGAAGATCGACGACGTCTGTGCGGTCTTCCCCGTCCACGGCTCGGCCGGCGTCCTCGGGACGCTGCTGCTCCCGGTCGTGGCCTCGCCCGAATACATGAGCGGGATTAGCGGGAGTCGGGTCGACGTGTTCATCGCGCAGATCGTCGGCGTCGCCGTCATCGCCGTCTGGACGATCGCCGCGACCGCACTCGTCTGGGGCGGGCTCAAGGCGATCGGCCAGGCCCGCGTCACGCCCGAACACGAGCGTGACGGGCTCGACGTCTCCGAACACGGCGTCGACACCTACCCCGAGTTCGGGCAGCCCGACGTCGCTACCGACGGCGGCGAGCGATTCGGCGACTCGCGCACCTCGTCGGAACTCCGTACCGACGGCGGCAGTTCGGACGAGATCGTCCGCACCGACGGCGGCGAGCCGAACGACGGACGGATCAAGATGGTCACGGCGATCGTTCGTCCGGACCGACTCGGTGAGATCAAGCAGTCGCTGGCCGAAGCCGGCGCGCCGTCGCTGACGGTCACCAACGTCTCCGGCCGCGGCTCCCAGCCCGCGAAGAAGGGGCAGTGGCGCGGCGAGGAGTACACGGTCGACCTCCACCAGAAGGTCAAGATCGAGTGCGTCGTCGCCGATATCCCGGCCGAAGAGGTCGTCGAGGCCATCCGTGAGGGGGCCGAAACCGGCGAACCCGGCGACGGCAAGATCTTCGTCATGCCCGTCGAGAGCGCGATGCAGATCCGCACCGGCAAGACCGGTCCCGACGCCGTCTGAGTCCCGGACACGGTCGACCGATCGCGGCCGATCCCCGGTGCAGTCCACTGTGAGTTCGATCGGACAGCCCTGTACCGAACCCGTGCGTTCTCGTCACAGCTCTCCCGTGCGGCGTTCGTCGCGTTTCTCGCAGTTCGTCGAGCGTCCGCGAGCGACAGGGGCCCCGCGGCCGGCAGGGCTCGAGCCGTCCGCAAGGCGCACACGTTCGGCGCTTCGCAGACGAACCTCGGTACTACTTTGCCGTGGGAATCCGAAGTTCGTGGCATGACCGAGGATAACTCACGCGAGCTGTACGACCGGGCGCTGTCGGTGATGCCCGGCGGCGTCAACTCCGCGGTCCGCGCGGCCGTCGAACCCTATCCGTTCTTCGTCCGGCGGGGCGAGGGCGGCCACGTCATCGACGCCGACGGCAACCGCTACATCGACTGGGTCATGGGGCTCGGCCCGCTGCTGCTGGGTCACGACCTCCCAGAGCCTGTTCGGGCCGGCATCCAGCGGAACGCGAGCGAGGGACCGATGTACGCAACGCCGACCGAGGTCGAGGTCGACCTCGCGGAGTTCGTCGTCCGCCACGTCCCCAGCGTCGAGAAGGTCCGGTTCGTCAACTCGGGGACCGAGGCCACTACCTCCGCCGTGCGGCTCGCGCGGGGGTACACCGGTCGGAACAAGATCGTCGTCATGCAGGGCGGCTACCACGGGGCACAGGAGTCGACGCTGGTCGAGGGCGACGCCGACGATCCGAAACCGTCATCGGCCGGCGTTCCGCAGTCCTTCGCCGAACACACCCTCCCGGTACCGTTCAACGACGAAGACGCGATGCGAGACGTCTTCGAAGAACACGGCGACGACATCGCGGCCGTCCTCACCGAGCCGATCCTGGGCAACTACGGTATCGTCTACCCGGAAGAAGGGTATCACGAGTTCCTCCGGGAGATCACCGACGAGCACGGCTCCCTGCTGGTCTTCGACGAAGTGATCACCGGCTTCCGCGTCGGCGGCCTCGGCTGCGCGCAGAGCGAGTTCGGCGTCACGCCCGACCTGACGACCTTCGGGAAGATCGTCGGCGGCGGCTTCCCCGTCGGGGCGATCGGCGGCCGCGCCGAGATCATCGAGCACTTCGCCCCCGCCGGCGACGTCTTCCAGGCCGGCACCTTCTCCGGCCATCCCGTCACGATGGCTGCCGGCCTCGAGACCCTGAAATTCGCCGCCGAGAACGACGTCTACGAGCACGTCAACGGGCTCGGCGACCGGCTCCGGCGCGGGCTGAGCGAGATCGTCGCCGATCAAGCGCCGGGGTACACCGTCACCGGCACCGACAGCATGTTCAAAGTGATCTTCACGCGAGAGGGACCGGGACCGGACTCGCTCGAGGAACAGTGCGAGGCGGGCTGCCGGCAGGACCCGACCTGCCCGCGCTACGACTACTGTCCGAAGAACGCCGCCGACGTGAAACACGCCGAGACCGAACGGTGGCGGCGCATCTTCTGGGGGAAGATGAAAGCGCAGGACGTCTTCCTCTCGCAGAACCAGTTCGAGTGCCAGTTCGTCAGTTACGGCCACACCGAGGAAGACGTCGAGGAGACGCTCGAGGCGTACAAGGAAGCCCTGTAGGCGAGCGCGTCAGACCCGGGACGGGGCGAAAGCGGCTCAGTCCAGGACGAGCGCCGCCGTCGCGGGTTCCCCGAACGGTTCGACCGCGCAGTCGCTCGCGGCCGCCGGGAGTTCGACCGCGAAGCGGCTCCCCGCCGGGCCGGCGTCCACGAGTTCGACGGTCCCGTCGTAGCGAGTGACCAACTGATCGACCAGATAGAGCCCCAGTCCGTGCGTGCTCCCGCGGCTTTCGACCCGGTCGAAGAGGGTCTCTTGCTCCGATTCCGGGACCCCGGATCCGTTGTCCGCGATCTCGAATCGGACGGTTTCGTGGGTGGACTCGACCGTGACCGTGACCTGCGGCGTCGCGGCATCGTTGTGTTCGACCGCGTTCGAGAGGAGGTTGCTGAAGATCCGGGCGACGAGGTCGTCGGCACGGACGAAGGCGTGCTCCGGGATCGACGCCTCGACCTCGACCGCTTCCCACTCGGTCTCCAGCTTTTTGATTTCCGTAGCCAGCACTCGAGCGGCGTCGACCCGCTCGAGCCGGGAGTGCCCGTCGGTCGTCCGGAGGAGGGTGCGCACGTCGTCGATCACCGTCGACATCTCCTCGGACTGGTCGATGACGATCTCGAGCCACTGGCGGCTCCGGTCGTCCAGCGTCGACTCCTCCTCGAGGACTCGCGACGCGTAGCCGTCGATGACCGTCGCGGTGTTCAACACCTCGTGTCGGAGGATGCTGTTGAGATAATCGAGGTAATCGCGCTGCTCCTCGAGGTGTTCGGCTCGGAGCGCGGCCCGTTCGGCGGTGATCGCGCGCTCGATTGCGCGTCCTTCGAGAGAGCCGACGAGCAACCCGATCCCGGCGCCGAAGGCGACGGCCCACCGAACCCACGAAACGGCGACGATCCACGATTCGGCCGGAATGGTAACGATCAGGACGAGGTTGATAAACAGAAAGGTGGCCAACCCGCCGAGAGACCACCCCGCGATACGCGGATACCGGGCCGTCGAGAGCGCGGACGAGCGGAGCCAATAGCCGGCGTAGACGATTCCGACGAGAAAGGGAATCGTCGTCGCGACGCCCGTCAGAAACGGGCCGCTGTCGATGGGCATCGGATCGGCGGAAAACAGCAGAACGATTTCGACGAGCATCACGAACGTCAGTCCCGTTGCGAAACCGATCAAGTACTGGGGAATCCGGTCGCTGGAGAGGATACCAGTGTTCTCGGGACGTCGCATACCAGCTAACTCGGTTCGAATCGGTTAGCAGTTCCGGCCATCAGCGTCCGGGCTGGTCGTCACGGGCGGTCGCGGCGTCGGAAGAACCGGATCGGGGATCAGTCGTCGTCGCTGATCGGGTCGACGGGATCGCGGTCGCCGACGATCCGATCGGCGATGACGTGTCCGGTCGTCTCCGTTGCGGTCGCCTTCCGCTGGAGGAGCAGTTTCGTGGCCACGTCCCAGGCGAAGAGCACCGAACCGGCGATCAACAGCGTGTCGCCGGGCATGCGCAGCCAGAACAGCGCCTGGATCAGCCCGCCCTCGTAGAACTCGAGGCTCCGCGAGGCGGCGTACCCCTGCGTGAAGCCGGTCTCGAGCTGGAGGAAGCCGATTGGCAGCAGCGACAGGAAGATCATCAGCGCTAGCCCGACGTTGCACAGCCAGAACGACCAGCGGAGCCGTCGGTCGGTCCAGTGCTCGGTCCGGGTCGTGAGCCGGAGGATGTAGACGGCCATCCCCATCGCGAGCAGGCCGAACGCGCCGAACATCGCGCCGTGGGCGTGGGCCACGGTGAGGTACGTCCCGGTCTCGTAGTAACTGATCAGCGGCAGGTTGATGAAGAAGCCGATCACGCCGGCCCCGAAGAAGTTCCAGACGGACGAGGCGACGATGAAGTAGAAGGTCATCCGGTAGGGGAAGTCGGTCCCCGCGGTGTCCATCGCGCGGTACTGGCCGAGCGCCTCGTAGAGGATGAACAGGAGCGGGATGAACTCGAGCGTGGAGAAGACGCTCCCGATGGGGAGCCAGACTTCGGGGAGGCCGGCCCACCAGTAGTGGTGGGAGACGCCGATGATCCCGCTGCCCATCACGAGCGCGGCCTGGAAGATGACGGCCTTCTCGGCGGACTTCTTCGACAGGAGGTTCATCGAGACCAGCGTCAGCGCGATGACGACGACGATGAAGAACTCGAAGACGCCTTCGACCCACATGTGGACGACCCACCAGCGCCAGAACTCGGTCGTGACGATGTTGCTCCGGGGCGTGTAGAGGAAGCCCGCGGTGAACAGCAGGCCGATCGAGCCGCCCGCGTAGACGATCATGTGGCCCAGCCCGTAGCGGGGTTCGCGGTCCAGCAACGGTTTGAACCCGCGGGCCACGAGGACGGTCCAGCCGACGAAGCCGGCCAGCAGGCCGAACTGCCAGATTCGGCCGATCTCGAGGTACTCCAGTCCCTCGTTGCCGAGCAGCCACCAGAGCTGGCCGTCGAAGACGTTGTTGATGCCGAGCCAGATGCCGGCCAGTCCGCCAACGGCGACGACCAGCAACGCACCGATCAATCCCTTCACGTACAGCGCCTGTTTAGGCGGTTCGCGACCGGTCAGCAGCGGGGCGAGGAACAGCCCCGCACCGAGCCACATCGTGGCGATCCAGAGCACGCCGAGGTCGACGTGCCAGGTCCGGGCGATCGACCAGGGGAGCCACTGGAGGATGTCGACCCCGATCAGCTCCCGCATACCGAAGAACCCGTCGCGCTCGACGTAGTAGTGGGCGAGCAAGCCGCCGAGGAACGTCTGGGCGGCGAACAGCACGGCGCCGATGAGGACGAACCTGGTACTCAACAGCTGACTCGGCGTCAGATCGATCTCCGACGGGTGGGGGATGGAGACGCCGTCGGCCTCGGGTTCGGGGAGTTCGACGCTCTGGTAGAGCCAGATAGCGATTCCCGCACCGCCGACCAGCAGCACCATCGCGATGACGCTCCAGGTCATGATCGAGCCCCCGGGGTCGTTGCCCGCGGCAGGCGAGTACGGCCAGTCGTTCGTGAACGACGTGTCCGAGTCGGGGCGGTCGGTGTGAGAGATCCAGGCGGTCCACAGCGCGAAGTCGGCGAACTCCTCGGCCCCCTCGGCGCTCGGGACCTGCCCTTCGGGCACGCCGCGCTCGCGGTCACCCTCGTAGTAGCGCTCGACGTAGTCCTGCCGCACCTGCTGGTGGGCGTAGACTTCCGCGGCGGAGTACTCGACCCGGTCGGGTTCGTAACTGCTCGACTGCAGTTCCTGCCGGACCTGCTGATCGATGCCGGCCTGTACCGAGGCGTTCAGCGCCGTGTAGTTCTCGTCGTGGCGCTCCTGCGCGTAGTACTCGCGCATGTACTCGGCCTTCAACTCGAGCGCGTCGGCGGTGTAGTCGGTATCGTAGTAACTGCCACGACCCAGGATCGAGCCCTGATTCATCAGACCGTTCTCCTGGAAGACCGTCTTTCCGGTCCGGACGTCGTCGCTCGTCGCGACCGTTTCGCCGTCCGGACCGACGATCGTGTCCGGAATGTCCGGTTCGTTCGCGTACGAGAGCCACGCCCCGCCGCCCATAACGATGAGATTGACGACGAAAATCGTCGCGAGGAACGTGGCGAGTTGCTTTCTGGATACTTGCATGACGACTGAAACTCGACGCTAAAACCCCGTCAAACGGCCCGTGGATTCCTACGATCTGGAAGAAGGGGCGAACAGGTTCGCGACAGCGGTTAGGGGAAGAGCCCTCGTACTCGCCGTCTCGCTCGTTCGCCGTCTAGCAATGCGGCATCGACGCGGACCCGATGGGCAGTTTCAGCGCCCAGCGCCGTCGCACTCGAGGAGCATGGCGATCAATCCGCCGCCGTAACGATCGCGTCCTGATAGCTGCCGATCTCCTCGAGGACCGCCTCCCGGTCGTCCTCGTCGACGTCGAACGCGGCGAGCGCGTCGTCGAGGTGCGTCGCGATCGCCCGGAAGTCCGACGGGGTGATGCCCATATCCGCGTGGACCGATTCCATCTCACCGCCCGAGTACTCGACCGGTCCGCCGGTGACCGAACTGATAAACTGGGCCTGGTGGGCGCGCTGTTTCTGCATGTCGACGTCGTCGAAGTAGCCTGCGACCTGTTCGTCGTCCATGACGCGATCGTAGAACTCGTCGACGACGGCCGTGATCGCGTCGTCGCCGCCGAGTCGCTCGTACAGTGAGTCGGTCATTCGGTCGCATATCTTCGCTTCACGTAGATAAACACCATGGCGAACACGTTGTGGAAAAAACATGCATGTTATTCACACGCACGTATCGTCGGGGCGGGTACCGGCGGCCCCACCCAGCTGCGTCCGCCGGTTCCGGGTCGGTCCCGGGAGCGGCTCTCACCCGCGTCGGACAAGCGTGCGCTTTTCATACCCGAGGGACCGACTGGTGTCTATGAGAACGCGCGGGACGCTGCGACTGGCGACGAGGGGGTCCGCACTCGCCCGGCGACAGGCCGCTCTGGTGGCCGACGCCCTGGAGGAGCGCCGGTACGAGGTCGAACTCGTCACCGTCGAGACGACCGGGGACCAGATCAGGGACGAGTTGATCCACCGACTCGGGAAGACCGGCGCGTTCGTCCGCGAGCTGGACGAGCGCGTCCTCGAGGGGGACCTCGACGCCGCGGTCCACTCGATGAAGGACATGCCGACCGAACAGCCCGCGGAGCTCGTGACCGCCGCGGTCCCGGAACGGGGACACCCGGGCGACGTCATCGTCACCCCCGACGGGGCGACGCTCGAGGAACTCCCCGCGGACGCGACCGTCGGCACCTCGAGTCTCCGCCGGCGCGCGCAACTGCTCTCGGAGCGGCCGGATCTCTCGGTCGAGCCGCTGCGCGGAAACGTCGACACGCGCCTCGAGAAACTGCTCGCGCCCGCGCTCCAGGCGGAACACCAGAAGCGGACGGACGCGGACAAGGAACGGAAGGGGAACGTCGGTGACGACGACTTCGAACCCGCGTACGATCGCACCGTCGAGGAGTGGTTCGACGACCGCTCGGAACTCGAGCGGCGGGCGCTCGGCCGCGAGGTCGAGACGGCGTACGACGCGGTCGTCCTCGCACAGGCCGGCCTCGAGCGCAGCGGGCTGACCCACTCCGTCGAGTATCGGGAGCTACCGACGTCGACGTTCGTCCCGGCACCGGGGCAGGGTGCGCTCGCGGTGACCGCCCCGGACGGGGAGACCGCCCGCGAGATCCAGAGCGCCATCGATCACCCGCGGAGCCGCGTCGAGACGACTGTCGAGCGAACGATTCTGGCGGAACTGGGCGGCGGCTGCATCGCCCCGGTCGGCATCTACGCGATCGTCCAGGGCGAACACGTCCACGCGACCGCGAGCGTCTTCGACCGCGACGGCGAGGAGTCGGTGACGGGAAGCCGAGACCTGCCGATCGAGACGCACGCGGAGGCCGCCCGCGAGTTCGCGCGGGACCTCGCGGACCGCGGTGCTGCGGCCCTGATCGAAGCGGCCCGCGAGAACGACGGGAGCGGCACGGACGGCGTCTCCGAGGGAGATAAACCCGAGGGGAAATAGCTAGCGAGCAACGAATGCCAGGAGATACTCGCGACGCGGACCCCGGTACCGTCTATCTCGTCGGCAGCGGCCCCGGCGATCCCGACCTCCTCACCGTCAGGGCGAGCCGCCTGCTCGAGGCCGCGGACGTCGTCCTCCACGACAAGCTGCCCGGACCGGAGATCATCGAGGCGCTCCCCGAGGACCGCCGCGAGGACGTCGGCAAGCGCGCGGGCGGCGAGCGCACGCCCCAGTCGGAGATCAACAAGCGACTGGTCGAACTCGCCCGCGAGGGGAAGTCGGTCGTCCGACTCAAAGGCGGCGACTCCTTCGTCTTCGGCCGCGGCGGCGAGGAAGCGGAGTATCTGGCGGCCCACGAGGTCCCCTTCGAGGTCGTCCCCGCCGTCACCTCGGCGATCGCCGCGCCCGCCGTCGCCGGCATCCCCGTCACGCACCGCGATCACGCCTCCTCGGTCTCCTTCGTCACGGGCCACGAAGATCCGACCAAAGCGGAGTCCGCGGTCGACTGGGAGGCGCTAGCCGCGACCGGCGGAACGATCGTCGTCCTGATGGGCGTCGGTCGACTCCCCGATTACACGACGGCGTTACTCGAGGCCGGAATGGCTCCCGAGACGCCGGTCGCGCTCGTCGAACGGGGGACTTGGCCCGGCCAGCAGGTTGCGACGGGTACCCTCGAGACCATCGTCGACGCCCGGGACGAAGCGGGCATTTCGCCGCCGGCGGTGACGGTGATCGGCGACGTCGCGGGAACGCGCGAGTCGGTCGTCGAGTTCCTGGGGAACGAGTACGGCGCAGCCGACGCCGACGGCGGCGACGGGGAGGGGAAGGAGGGGTAAACCGATGAGCGAGACCCCCACGACACCCACAGTCGCCGTCTTCCGGCCCGACGACGATCGCCTCGAGCGAGCCGCGGCGTTGCTCGCGGACCTCGGTGCCGAGCCGGTCGCGGACCCGATGCTCGCGGTGAAGCCGACCGGCGAACTCCCCCGAACCGATGCCGACTACGTCGTCTTTACGAGCAAAACGGGGGCCGAACTCGTCGCCGAAGCGGGCTGGGAACCCCGCGGCGAGACCGTCTGTGCCATCGGCCCCGCGACGGCCGAGGCGCTCCGCGACGAGGGGTACCCGGTCGACCTCGTCCCCGAGGAGTTCACCTCGAGCGGCCTCGTCGCGGCGCTCGCGGGGACCGCGGAGCCACGAGTCGACGGGGCACGCGTCGAGGTCGCCCGCAGCGACCACGGCAGTCGCGTGCTGCTCGAGGGACTCGACGACGCGGGCGCGTACGTCCACGAGACCGTCCTGTACCGGTTGGTTCGACCCGACGGAAGCGGGACGTCGACGGAGCTGGCCGCCGAGGGCGGGCTCGACGCCGCGTGTTTCACCTCGTCGCTGACCGTCGAGCACTTCCTCGAGGCCGCCGCGGAACGGGGCATCCGGGAGGCGGCGGTCGCGGGACTCGCGGACGCCACCGTGGGCGCCATCGGCGAGCCGACGGCGACGACCGCCGCCGAGCGAGGGATCGATGTCACTGTGGTCCCCGACGAGGCGACCTTCGACGCGCTCGCGCGCGAAACGGTGGCAGCGGCGACGGCGACCCGCGAGGAGTAGGACGGCGACGGCGACCCGCGAGAACGACGGCCCGCCGGTGTCGACCGTCGACGGCTGCCCGTCGGGTGATCGGTTTCGGCGAACAGGTAATTCTCCGTCACCGACATGATAATGGCAAACGTTTTGACCGGTCCATTCGACAATAGGTCTATGTGGCGAACACAGTGGAACCGAACGGCTGCGATCCGGGGGCGCGGCCGGCTCCCACACCCGACGCCAGCGAACCCATGAGTCGACACCGACGAACGTTCCTCGCGACCGCTCCCGCGGTCGCAGTCGGCGGCTGCGTCGCACCCAAAGTCGATCCGGCCGTCACCGACGACCGCGATTCCGCGACCGATCGCGACGGCGGCGGGCGCACCGAAACGACGATCGGCTTCGCCGGCGATACAATGGTCGGACGGGAGCTCAACCAGCAGTACGGGCGGTCCGACGTCGACCCGGCGACGATCTGGGGCGATCTCCGGCCCCGGCTCGAGTCCCTGGACGGCGTCTGCTGTAACCTCGAGTGCTGTCTGTCGACGCGCGGCGAACCGGCCCCCGGACGGACGTATCACTTTCGCGGCGATCCGGAGTGGGCGGTCCCCGCGCTCAGCGCGGGGAACGTTCAGTTCGCATCGCTAGCGAACAATCACGCGATGGATTTCGGGCCGGTTTCACTGACCGATACGAGAGACGTGCTCACCGACGCGGGAATCGACGTCGCGGGTGCCGGCGAGACGCCGGCGGCCGCCCGCGCGCCGGCCACGTTTTCCGTCGGCGACGTCGACGTCGCCGTCGTCTCGTTCGCGGACCGATACGTGGGCTACGCTGCGACCGACGATCGGCCGGGAATCGCGCACATCGATCCGGACCCGTCGAATGCCGAAACCCAGCGGGTCGTCGGCGACGCGATCGAGCGCGCGACGGCGACCGATCCGGATCTCCTCGTCGCCTCCGTCCACCTGGGACCAAACTGGGTCGAGCGTCCCAGCGGACAGCTCATCGCGTTCGATCACTGGCTCGTCGATCGGGGCGTCGACCTCGTGCACGGTCACAGCGCCCACGTCGTTCAGGGGATCGAACGATACGGCGACGGCGTCGTGCTCCACGACACCGGCGATTTCGTCGACGATTTCGGGATCAAAGACGACCTCGGCAACAACCGCAGCTACCTCTTCGAAGTGACGCTCGAGGACGGAGCGCTCCAGGAGATACGGCTCGTCCCGATCGAAATCGACGACGGCGTCTCCCGCGCCAGCGAGGAGGCGGCGGCGTGGCTCCGGGAGACGATGCGCGCTCGGTCCGTGCTGTTCGAGACGACGTACGAACGGGACGGGGATGGGCTCGTAGTCCAGCTGTGACCGGCCGGGTCGCGTCGGCGCGCGCCGGAGCGGTGGGGGACGGGGAACCGCGCCGATCGAGGGACCGACGGCCCGGCGGACTATTTGCGTCTGGAATGTGAACCGGAGATCGATGAGACGATGTCACCTGACTCGAGCGGTCGCGAACGGAGACGCCGGCGCGGTCGCGGGGCCGCGGCCGGCGAATCGATGAGCGGAACCCGCCGGCGGTTCCTCGCGGCGACCGGAGCCGCGGTGCTCGGCGGCTGTACCGCGCCCGCGGCGGATCGGGTCGCGTTCGAGGACCACGAGCGCTCCGGGACGACGATCGGTTTCGTCGGCGACGCGATGCTCGGCCGAAACCTCGACGATCGCTACGGACGAGCGGGCGTCGATCCGGCGACCGTCTGGGGCGACCTCCGACCGCGGCTGCAGTCCCTCGACGGCGTCTGCTGTAACCTCGAGTGTTGCCTGTCGACGCGGGGCGAACGGTTTCCCGATCGGACGTACTACTTCCGAGCGGACCCCGAGTGGGCCGTTCCAGCCCTCGACGCCGGCAACGTTCGGTTCGCGTCGCTGGCGAACAATCACGCGATGGACTACGGGAGGGACGCACTGCGGGACACCCTCGACGCGCTCGCGGCCGGCGAGATCGAACTGGCCGGTGCCGGCGAGACGCCGGCGGCCGCCTACGCGCCGGCCACGTTTTCCGTCGGCGACGTCGACGTCGCCGTCGTCTCGTTCGCGGATCACTACGCGGTGTACGGCGCGACCGACGACCGACCCGGAACCGCCTACGTCGAGACGGATCCGGACGACTCCGAGACCCGGCGTCTGGTCGGTAACGCGATCGAGCGCGCGACGGCGACCGATCCGGATCTCCTCGTCGCCTCCGTTCACTGGGGGCCGAACTGGGTCGAACACCCCGACGACGATCTCGTCGCGTTCGGCCACTGGCTCGTCGATCAGGGCGTCGACCTCGTGCACGGTCACAGCGCCCACGTCGTTCAGGGGATCGAACGATACGGCGACGGCGTCGTGCTCCACGACACCGGCGATATCGTCGACGATTACGTGATCAAAGACGACCTCCGGAACGACCGCAGCTTCCTCTTCGAAGTCGGCGTCGACGGCGGGACCCTCGAGGAGCTACGGCTGGTCCCCGTCGTGATCGCGGACGAAGCCGTCTCTCGCGCCGGGGAAAGCGAGGCGGCCTGGCTCCGGGAGACGATGCGCGACCGCTCTGCCCCGTTCGGGACCGCGTACGAACGGGACGGTGACGACCTCGTGCTCTCGCTGTAACGCCGGCGGGTCGACCCGTCGCGACGATCGGGAGCCGGTTGATCACGCCTCGAGCAGCCGGAACGCGACCAGAGACGGGAGTGCGAACCCGAACGCGTTGACGCTCCCGTGCCAGCGGATCATCTCGGGAATCGAAACGAGCGGCGGCGTCCCCGAAAGCGAGCCGAAAGCGAAGGCGAACGCCAGCGCCATCGTCCAGCACAGCGACAGCGCGGCGACGGCGAAAAGCAGTCCCGGCAGTCGCGGCACCGCCGGAACGACGCCGCGGAGCGTGCACGTCGCGAATCCTACGACGCCGGCCGTGAACGCGGCGACCGCGACGACCTCGAGCAGCGGCGAGAACGTGATCCCGACTGCGATCAGGCCGATGCCACCGACGACGACCGGCGTGACAACGGCGGTCACCCGTCCCGTGATCGTCGCCGGGAACCGCCCGTCTCCGTCCGTCAGGCGTCGCCCCGTCAGGCCGACGACGAGCGGCAACGCGAATCCGGCGTAGTGGAAGTGAACGCCCGTCAGGAGGACGAGTATCGGCGCGAATCTGAGACTGATGCCGGCCGCGTGCAGGACGAGGAACGTCGCGGCGACCGGAACGTACAACAGGCCGGCATCGATCGCGAGTTCGGGTATCGGGCCGCCGCTGCGGGACGCGAGCCGGCCGACGCCACAGAGCGCGATTGCACCGGTAACGCCGAGCCACGGGAAAGTGAGCGCGATCCCGCCGATCGATCCCCGTGGCGTGGCGAGCGCGATAGCGAGCGCCAGCGCGGCCGGCAGCTGTCCGAAGACGGCGGCTCGATAGGCGGTCGTCGCGATAGCCACCTCTCGAGGCACCGCGACCAGTCCGAGACCGAGCGGGACGAGCACGAGCGCGGCGAGGCACACGTACAGCGCCGGGACGGGGACGGGAACCGCTCCGCTGACCGTGCCGGCGACGAGGCCGAGCCAGAGGACACCACCCACCGCCGCGGTCACGTCAGCGACGCGCCGACCCGCGACTCGAGGGTGTGGGATCGCCGCCGAACGCGGCAGACGACCGGTAGCCGCCTCGACGTCAGTCACGCGTTCTCACCGGGCAGCTCGATTCCGCCGAGGGGCGGTCGCCCCGTTACAGCCCGTGTGGCTGGTCGAAGGTCGTTCTCGAACACACCGTCGTACCCGAAGACCGTTCCGAGCAGCGGATTCGTGATCGCTGCCGAGACCCGAAACCGGCCGGCGTCGTCGTCGTACCAGTCCCGGAGGGTGCCGTCGACCGACAGCGGGGACGGGAGTTCGACGTACCGGCCGTTCACCCGGAGCCACTGTGTGCCAATCGAGAGCGCTAACGCGCCGTCGTCGGCACCGATACGAACGTCAGCAGCGAGGTGGCCGCTCCTGCCGAACAGATCGGTGAGACAGCCGCGATCCGGGTTCCACCGCAGCGTGTCGACGAACGTTCGCGGCGGCGAGGTCTCGAAGCGCCGGCGGAGGACCAGCGCCTCGTTCCCCGCGGCGTCGACGAACGGCGACGTCACGATGGTAAACGGAACGTCGGTCCCCCGTTCGGGAACGAGAAAATCGTCGAGCGA
This sequence comes from Natrinema salaciae, assembly GCF_900110865.1. Taxonomy (NCBI): domain Archaea; kingdom Methanobacteriati; phylum Methanobacteriota; class Halobacteria; order Halobacteriales; family Natrialbaceae; genus Natrinema; species Natrinema salaciae. The sequence continues at coordinate 379,002 of NZ_FOFD01000003.1, read as the reverse complement.
ACCGAGCCAGAGGGCCGGCACCGCGAGGGGACTCCTGTCGAGTTCGTACATGCGACCGGTGCCCACCGCTTCGCGGCCCGTCCCCGACTCGAGCCCGTACCGGTCCCGGATTCGAGGGTGGAGCGTCCGCCAGTCGTCGCCGATCTCGCGTTCGAACAGACCCGTCACAGCGACACCTCCGGCCCCTCGAGAGACGCCGACAGCGTTCGGAGCGACTCCGGCGCGACTCCGAACGCCGTAACGTCGTTGTCGGCCGTCGTGTTGTCCACCGTCAGCACGCGGTACTGGTCGCGACCGAACGGGATCCACGGGACGGGATCGACGAGCATCGCCGCAACTGCCGCCACCGACATCGGGATCGGGACGACGACGCCCCCGCCGCGGATCAGCGTGACCGTCTCGGCGAGCGTGAGCCGTTCGGGCCCGCCGATCTCGTAGCACTGCCCGACGTGACGATCGGCCTCGAGTCCGTCCGCGAGCATCGGCGCGAGATCGTCGACCCAGATCGGCTGCAGGGCCATTCGTCCGCCCCCCGGCAGCGGCGTCACCAGCGGCGGTACCATCCGCTCGACGAACGGAACGAACGCACAGCCGTCGCCGAAGACGACGGAGGGGCGGTAGATCACCCACTCGAGGTCGGACTCGCGAACGACGCGTTCGGACCGCCGTTTCGCCCGAAAGTAGGCCGTCTCGATTCCCGATTCGACACCCAGGCCGCTCAACTGGACGAATCGCTCGACTCCGGTCCGTTCGCTGGCCGCCACGAGCCGGCGGGTCGCCTCGAAGTGGACCGCGTCGTGACTCCGGTCCCGCGGCTGGACGTGCGACGGGAGCGCGACGAGATTCACGACTCCGTCGTGACCGTCCACGATCGACCCGAGGTTCGGACCCGTCACGTCGGCTGCAACCGTCTCGACGGCCCCCGGGAGATCGTCCGCGTCCGGGGTCCGCGAGACTGCCGTGACGCCGTGACCGCGATCGATCAGGACGCGACACAGCGCCCGGCCGATGAACCCCGTGCCACCCGCAACCAGGACGTCCATATCGTGTCTTGCCGTCACGATAGTATAACGGTACTGACTGATAGCTGCCCGCTCGGTCGGCGACGTCACGGCGACGACAGCGTCGGTACCCAGCGTCGATGCGAGCGTCACTACTGCGAGTAGCAGCGATACCGTTCCGTCACGATCCGCAGGACCGCACCTTTATCCCGGAAGCCGCCCCACCATTCCTCGATGGCAGGGCCGGTTCCGGAACTCGAGGATCGCGCGGTAGCGTGCGCCGAGCGGCTGTGCGACGCCGATCGCGTGCTGCTCGCGTCGCACATCGACGCCGACGGCCTCACCAGCGCGGCGATCGCAGCCAGCGCACTCGAGCGGGCGGGAATTCCGTTCGAGACGGTCTTCGAGAAACAGCTCGACGAGGACGCGATCGCCGAGATCGCGGCGACCGACTACGAGACCGTCCTCTTTACCGACTTCGGGAGCGGCCAGCTCGATATCATCGGCGACCACGAGGCGGCGGGCGATCTCACGCCCGTCATCGCGGACCACCACCAGCCTGCCGACCGCGAGACCGAGTTCCACCTCAACCCGCTCCTGGTCGGCATCAACGGTGCCGCCGAGCTCTCGGGTGCTGGCGCGAGTTACGTCCTCGCGCGGGCGCTCGCGGCCGTCTCGTCCGAGGCGACGAGTCCCTCGGTCGCAGCTGATGGGGGCGAGGAAACCGACAGTTCGCGATCCTCGTCGGCACCGCGCTCCGACGGCGGTATCGTCACCGCGTCGGGTGTCGCGAACGCCCGCGCCGACAACCGCGACCTCGCCGCCCTCGCGGTGGTCGGTGCCGTCGGCGACATGCAAGCGTCCGGCGGCGAACTCCACGGCGCGAACCAGCGGATCGTCGACGAGGGCGTCGACGCCGGCGTCCTGGAGACGGGCAAGGACCTCGCGCTCTACGGGAAACAGACCCGTCCCCTCCCCAAGCTCCTGGAGTACGCCACCGACGTCCACATCCCCGGCATCTCGAACGACGAGAACGGCGCGTTGCGCTTTCTCGACGGGCTGGATCTCGAGTTGAAACGCGACGGCGAGTGGCGGCGCTGGGCCGGGCTGACGAACGAGGAGAAGCGGACCGTCGCCAGCGCGCTCGTCCGGCGAGCCGTCTCGAGCGGCGTCCCCGCGACGAAGATCGACGGACTCGTCAGCACCGCCTACGTCCTCAGCGAGGAGCCGGTCGGAAGCGAACTCCGGGACGCCAGCGAGTTCTCGACGCTGTTGAACGCGACCGCCCGCTACGAGCGGGCCGACGTCGGACTCGCAGTTTGTCTCGGCGATCGGAACGAGGCGCTCGACCGCGCCCGACAGCTTCTGCGCGAGCACCGGCGGAACCTCTCGAACGGGATCGATCTCGTCACTCGCGAGGGGGCGACGCAGGCGGAGCACGTCCAGTGGTTCCACGCGAGCGACGAGATCCGCGAGACCATCGTCGGAATCGTCGCGGGGATGGCGATGGGCAACGCGGGGATCAGCCGCTCGAAGCCGATCATCGCCTTCGCGGAGAAAAACGAGGACGAAGTCAAGGTCTCCGCCCGCGGCACCCACTCGCTCGTCCGGAAGGGACTGGACCTCTCGGTCGTGATGGGCGAGGCCTCGCGAGCGGTCGGCGGCGACGGCGGCGGCCACGACGTCGCAGCGGGGGCGACGGTGCCGACCGGACAGGAAGAAGCGTTCATCGAGCGCGCCGACGAAATCGTCGGCGAGCAACTGTCCTAGCCGGCAGCGAGACCGCCGCTCCGTGATCGTCGTGGACGAAGCGTCCGGACCGCGTCGTTCGACGCAGTCGTCGAATCAGGTCGATCTATCCATCGACGCCGGTACCGTCGGGAGCAACGGCGCGCGCGACGTGAACGTGTAGGCCGTCTTCCGCACCGCCCCCTTGCCGTACTGGACGACGCTCTTCCGGATCGGCGTGCGCTTGCCGCGGATCTGGGTCCGGCCCTCGAGGATCGCCTCGACGAGGTCCGCGCCGTCGATATCGGCCTTGGTCGGGTTCTTCGTGTCCGGCGTGACGAGGACTTCGGTGTAGGCCTTTCCCACGTTCGGCAAGTAGTGGGCGTCGCTGGCACCGATCTGTGGATAGTCGCGACGCGTGGCGAAGGTGCGAGCGCGGCGGTTGCGGTAGCCGGTAAAGACCATCGAGTTGTAGGTTTCGATGGCGTCGGCGTCGTCGATGTGTCGTTTCCGGACGCCGTGACGGCTGCGCTGGAAGGGATGGGGAACGATCGCCACGCCGCCGAGTCCGCGGACGATTTCGACGGTGTCCATGAACGGCCGGCCGGGGTCGGGGCGTTCCTCGACGCCGATCGCCAGGAGGTGGCCGTGGCGCGTCGAGACTTCGACACCGGGGATCCCGATCAGTCCGTAGTCGGGTGCGAGATCGGCGGCGCGGCGCGACTCGTCGATCTCGTCGTGGTCGGTGATAACGACCCCGTCGAGTCCGATATCGGCGGCCTGCTCGAGAATGAGTTCGATCGGTTCGTGCCCGTCGTAGGAGTCGTCGGAGTGGACGTGAAAGTCGATCGCGAACGGAATCTGAGTGGTCATGGGGATGCCGTGTATCAGGTGCAGCGGGAGGCGCTACCACCAATAGCGTGTTGACCCGCATAAACACTGTGCTGCCGGCCGGCAGCCGCGTGCTGGCCGGTTTTAATATATCATTACCCAGTTTATCAGTGAGCGGCCACGCGTGTGATCGGCGCTCGAGGGGGCGGAGCCTGCCGTGCGCGCGAATCGTGTGACCCAGTCGGTGCCCGAGCAGGGCGGACTCGGGGGCGAAACGGCGAGCGCGGAGGCCGAACTCGAGTTCGCGTCGGAGCGGGTGCCAGCCGCAGGGAGCGTCGACGGCGAGCGAGTAACAGGAGGGGTCGCCGTTGTCGGTTCGAACGCGGGCGCGGGCGTCGACGACCACGGTCGCCCTTGCGACGAGCTGCGTACACTCTTCGTGCGCGTGTGCGGAACGCTGGCTTGCTCGCGCGGCCCGTTCGGCGACACCGATCGCGAGTGCGTCGGTTCCGAGAGCGATCCGCCCGCAGCCGACGCGCGGTACCGACGCCGTCCGGTCTCTCCGCGGAGTCGTCCGCGAGTGTGACTGCACTCGAGCATCCGACCGCGGTTCGTCGCGGGCGGTTCGGCCACGGCGTCAGAGCCGGACGTTTTCGGAGACGCAGACGGCTGCTCGGTACCGGCCGACCGCAGACGACCCTCGAGCCACAGTACAACCGGTTCGGGGCGCGGCCGTCCCGACCTCGCACCGACCCGGAAAAGCGAAACCGTATATCGATATACGTAATGGGGGCGGCCGTCGGATCGCAGGCCCGAGCGGCGGTTAATTAGGCTGGCCTAAAGTTCGGTGGACTTATCATGTTTTAGGTTGGCCTAAATGGTGAGGCGACGGTCTCCGAGCGCCGACGCAATCACTCGACGGCGGCGGTCGCCGTACGCGGCACCGTTCGTACGGAGAGACCATCGGGTACGGAGACCGGGTACGTCTGGAGGAACACCATGGTCGGAACCACGCTCCGAGAAATTCGCACGCACATCGAACGACTGGCCAGCGACGACGGCAAGTACTACGTGGTCTGTGCTCGCTCCGGCGAACGGCCCGTTCCCGTCGCCGGCGAACGGTTCCCCACGCGGACGGCCGCGGCGGACGCCGCACGGGCGACCGAACAGTACCGCGCCGCGCTCAGACGGTACGATCCCCAGTTGCCGTTTTACGATCCGGTCGCCTGTCAGGAACGGCCGGCAGACGCGGACGCCGGTCACCGCGATTCGGATCGTCCGACCGCGGAAGCCCGAACGCGATCAGGGGCCGACCGCACGCACGAGGTCCCGAGCGATACCCCGCTAATTAGCTTCTGTCACGACGTCTCGGGGGCCATCTTCGAGACGCTCTCGGCCCGCGATCACGAGGCCGCCGAACGGGCGATCATGGAGACGTACCTGGCCGCGGCCGAAGCGACGACCGATCGGAACACGCTCTGTCTGGTGTTGCTCGAGACCGTGGCGTCGGAGCTCGAGCGGCACCTCGAGGCCGCCGAGCGAACGCGGTTGCTCGAGGCCGCGGCGGCGAACCTCCCGCCGGTCGAACCGGCCGACGATCCGGTCGAAGCGAGCCTCGGGTTTCTGGACTCGCTGTCGCTGATACGGGAGTACGGCGTCACGCGCGACTCGATCGAGGCGGCCGACGGTCCCGTCTGGACGGTCTCTCTGCGGGGGTACGCGATCGAGTGCGGCGAGCGACGGTTCCCGACGCTCCCGATCGGGATCGATATCCTGCGTCGGTCGGCAGCGCCGGACGACGCGCTGGGCGTGACCGACGTCACTGCGCTCGGCGACGGCGACTGGGAGTTCGTGCTGACGAGCGACGACGGGTCCACGGGCGGACTCGTCTGTACACAGGAGGAGCCGAGATGAACGGATCGACCGCCGTCCACGGGGCGCTCGAGTGCATCGACGAGGAACGGACGGCCGTAACGGACCGGGGGGCGGCGTTCGAAACGTTCGCACGGCGCGTTCGAGCCGTCCCCGCGGAGCGGCCGGTGTCGACCGTCTCCGGGCACGCAACCGCGGCGACGCCGGTCGCGATGGCGACGGAGAGATCGACGCGGGAAACGACCGCGGCGACGGCCGCCGATCGCTGCGTTACCGTCCGCGAGGCCTTCGCGGAGACGGTTCGTCCACACAGTATCGCCGATCACGAGACGGACGAATCGCTCGTCGAAACGCTCGCGGCGGAGTTGACCGAAGACGTCGCCGTCGCGCTCGCGACGGAGACCGGCTGGACGCCGGCGCTCAAACGAGCCGTCCTCGAGTCGGTCGCGACCAGACGACGGGAAGTGGAGTCGCTGCAGGAGCTCCTGCGAAGCGAACGCCACACCGTCGAAGATGCCATCGATTCGATCGAGGAGATTACCGCGTGGCTTCGGTCGACGGCCGACGAATCGCTGCTGCAGTGTGACTTCGACGCGTTACGCCGGAAACACGAGCGACTCGAGGGGTATCGGTCGCGGCTCGAAACCCTCGCGGCGGAGCGGCAAGCACAGCTTACCGAATCCACGAACCGCTACGGCAGGGGCGGGACGCAGCGCCGAACGGTGGTAACTTCGATTTACGCCGACCTCTCGGTGCGGCACCCAGTGCTCTCGAGTGCGACCCGCCTGAACGAGATCTGTGGCGGGTGTCAGCGCACGGTTCGAGCGCATCTGACGCGACGCGTCTAAGTCGGGTGGAGAGCGGGAACGAGCGGTCGACCCGATTACTTCGACTGGGAGAAGTCGGACGGGACGAGATCGGAGAGGCAAACGGTATCGAGGACGTCGCCGACCTCGACCGGCCCGTCTGCCGCCGAAATAGTGTCGTGAATTCGGTGCATGCACTCGAGTACTCCGTCGACGGCGGCCCGCTGGGTCGAGACACGACCGATCGACTCGGTGATCGATCGATCCACGAGGAAGTAGCGATAGCGAAGCTCCCAGCATCGACAGATTCCGAGCCCCGGGTGGGCTCGATCGGCACTGGTGGCCTCCGCGATCAGTTCGATCGCCGGACGGCGGTGTCGATAGATGAGCCGATCGTCACAGCGGTCGGCGAGCCCCCATTTCGGCGGGAGCGCCTCCCGCGGAATGGGGTCCTGATCTGCGAGCATACACGTCGGGTTCGCCGAGAGCGGGAGTGTTCGTTCCGCTTGCAAGCGCGGGTATCTATATAGGGAGTGCCTACAGCGTCAGCGAGTTGGTGTGTTCTCGAGACACCGTGTCGAGATCGACCGCAGCGCGGTTCTCACGCGTCGGCCACTAGCAGCAGTCGTCGGACGGACCGATCGTCCGACTTTTGTCCTCGCTACCGTTGCACTAGCGTATGGCCGACTTCGATCCCGAGAAGTTCGAGGACAAATACGCCAACTACTTTCCCGAACTCCAGCAGGCGTACAAGAACGCGTTCAACAGGATGAACGATCGCTACGACTCCGAACTCGTCCACGCGATCGACCAGCAGGTCTTGAACGAGAGCGAGCCCTTCTACGAGGGCGACGGCGAATTCCGCGTCGAACTCCCCGCCGATCCCTACGATCGCCTCTCGGGCGTGCTCGTCGAAGAGGAGCGATTCGAGGCCGTTCTGGAGACGCACGTCGAGGAGATCGAAACCGAGCTCCGGCGGGTGTTCGGGTTCGCATAGAGCGGTCCCGCAGCGTCTCAGCCGCCGGCAGCCGAACACGGCGGACGGAAGGTTTAGGGGGGCTGATACCCAAGGGCTGCGTATGAGCACCGAAACCCAGAACGACGGGGACGACCTCGAGGAACGCGTGACGAACTTCCTGCGACGCAACTTCCCGCAGATTCAGATGCACGGCGGCAGCGCGGCAATTCAGGACATCGACCGCGAGAGCGGCGAAGTCAGCATCGCCCTCGGCGGTGCCTGCAGCGGCTGTGGGATCTCGCCGATGACGATTCAGGCGATCAAGAGCCGGATGGTCAAGGAGATTCCCGAAATCGAGAAAGTCAACGCCTCTACCGGTATGGACGGCGGCGACGAGATGGGCGGCGGCATGAGCCCCTCCTTCCCCGGCGAGACCGTCGACGAGGACGGCGGCGAGCCCGACGAAGGACCGGAAGCACCGTTCTAACCCGTCGTTCGTCACGCGCGGAGTCGATCTGCCGTTTTCGCTATTTCGACCCGGTAGCGTCGCTGCTGTCGGCGGCGGAGTCCGATCGAAATCGCAGCCGAGCGTCGACCTCAGCGGACGCCGTGACCGCGTTCCCACGTCCTGATCAGCGCCGCGAGCGTCCGATTCGTCGGCACCTCGATCCCCAGCTCGATCGCGCGGTCGACGACGTACCCGTTGATCGAGTCGACCTCGGTACGGCGATCGGCCAGAACGTCCTGGTGCATCGACGACGTGTTCGCGGCCGTCGCCTCGGCGACGCTCTCCATGGCAGCCGTCGCCTCGCGGTTCGAGAGGGAAACGTCGCAGGCGCGAGCGACGGCTGCCGCCTCGCGGGTCGCGTCGCGCGCGAGATCGTTGGCCGGCTCCTCGAGGACCGCGCCGTTTTCGGTCGCGGTCAGGGCCGTCACGGCGTTGATCCCCGCGTTGACCGCGAGCTTCTCCCACAGCCGACGCGGCATGTCGTCGGCGACGGTCGTCTCGAGGCCGGCAGCCGCGAACGCCTCGCCGGCTCGAGTTGCGATCGCCGCAGGTCCGCCGTCGCGAGCGCCCAGGACGATCTCGCCGCTGCCAGTGCATTCGACGACGCCCGGCTCCCGGCGGATCGCGCCGTAGGTCGCCGTTCCGGCGAGCACCGGGGCCTCGAGCCGCGCCGCGAGCGTCGCTTCGTTCCCCATGCCGTTCTGGAGCGAGAGCGTGCCGTCGAACGACCCCGTCGCGAGTCGTTCGGCGGCCGCCGCGGTGTCGAACGACTTGACCGTCACGACGGCGAGCTCGGCCTCGAGACCCGTTCCGTCGGTCGTCGCCGCCGGAAACACGCGCGACGGGCGGTCGCCGACGCCCTCGAGGCGGAGTCCCGATTCGCGGACGGCATTCGCGTGGTCCCCGCGAGCGACGAGGGTGACGTCGTGCTCGCGCGCGAGCAACCCGCCGACGAGACTGCCGAGGCTCCCGGCACCGAAGACGACGATTTCCATGGTGGACCTTCGAACGACCGGTACTACAGTACCCCGATTTGCGGCGAGTTCGGTCTCGACGCGACGGCGGTCGGACTCAGTCTTCGGTCCAGTAGTACAGGTCCTCGCGGTCGGCACCGCACGACGGACACTCGTCGGGCACGTCGTGGTCGAGCCGCCCTAGCTCGCCACATTCCCAGCAGCGCCACATGAGCTCGGCTTCGCCGAACGCCTGCCCCGAGCGGACGTGTTCGACGCTCATCCCCTCGATTCCGTCGCGAAGGGTGACGTAGAGTCCGTTCTCGTCGACCCCGCGAATGCGGCCGATCTCCGTGCCGTCCGCCGTGTAGACCCACGTCCCGAATCCCAGTCGTGGCCGTTCCCGAGCCATGTTACTCACTGGCACGATTCTACGATGCGAGTCCGAATAAATCCTATCGTGATATATAGAATCGATCCGATTTCGACGACGGCCGTTCCCCCGAGTCGTCGAGTCAGTCCTCGGTCCAGTACATCAGATCCTCCCGTTCGGTCCCGCAGTTCGGACACTCCTTAGGGAGGCCGTCGTTGATCTCGCCCATCTCGCCACACTCCATGCAGCGCCACATGAGCTCCGCCTCGCCGAACTCGTGGCCCGAACGGGCGTGTTCGACGCTCATCGCCTCGGCACCCTCGCGCGTGGTGACGAAGAATCCGCTCTGTTCGAAACCCCGGATGCGGCCGAGCTTGTTGCCGTCCTCGTCGTAGACCGTCTGTCCGAAATTGAGTTTCGCCACCTCCTCGACTGCCTCTTCGTCACCCTCTTTTGCCGGTGTTTCGCCAGTTTTGACCATAGACACGGCCACACCAGCGACGGCGATAAAGACACAGCGCGCATTGTGCGGCCACCCGTTCGACGGTGTGAGACGCCCAGAACCAGAGAGGACGAGTAGGACGAACCGAGCGGCGCGACCGAAAGCGAGCCGCCAGCCGTCGGCGATTGCAGCCAGGATGACAGATAGGCACACGGTAATAGAAAACAATATACACCCCCCGGATAGAGACACGAGGTATGATAGTTCGTCTCACGCAGGTCTTCTCCGACACTGTCGGTCCAGCCGGCGTGTGCCCGCTCGAGGGACGCGAACCGGGACGATCGGCGGATAGCGTCCCGTCGGCATGTTGGTCGGTCTCACCCACCAGGCGCAATCCGATTGCTAATACGGCCTCGGTTCATTACATCATCGACGTGATGCGATCATGAGCGGGACCGGTGTCGCTACCGTCGGCGACTGTCGGATCGCCTATCGGCGAGCGGGGACCGGCGGACCGCCGGTCGTCCTCTGTCACGGTGCCGGTATCGACGACGCGACCGTCTCGTGGCGGCACGCGATCGACGCCCTCGCGGACGACTACCGCGTCTACGCGATCGACTGGCCGGAGTACGGGAACAGTACGGGGGAGGTCACGCACACCGTCGAGACCTACGTCGAGATCCTCGACGGGTTCCTCGAGACGCTTCCCTTCGAGCGCGTCTCGCTCGCCGGCATCTCCATGGGCGGGGGCGTCGCACTCGGCTACGCGCTCGACAACCCCGACCGCGTCGATCGGCTGACGCTCGTCGACAGCTACGGGCTCGGGGGTCGACTGCCGAGCGCTCTCCAGTGGAAAGTCCTGTCACAGATCCCCGGGATGACCCAGTTCGGGAAACTCGCCGCCAGCTCCTCGACGAGGAGCGTTCGGATGGTCCTCGACAGCCTCGTCGCGGACGCCGGTTCGTTGTCCGACCGGTTCGTCGAGGACGCCCAGCAAAAGCTGATGGAACCAGGCTCGATACGGGCGTTCGAAGCGTTCCAGAACAACGAACTCTCGTTCAACGGCCGCGTCAAGACGAACTTCGTCGACGAACTCGAGTCGCTGTCCGTGCCGACCCTGCTCGTCCACGGCAAACAGGACCCACTCGTTCCCGTCGAATGGTCGATCCGGGCAGCCACCCTGATTCCGGACGCCGAACTGGACCTGATCGACGACTGCGGTCACTGGACGCCTCGAGAACGACCCGACCGGTTCAATGAGAGCCTCCGGAACTGGCTTCCCGACCCGCAGTATGCGCCCGAGCCGCAGTACACCAAGGCCGGAATGCCCGGAGTCACTCGCGCCAGCAGCGATTAGCGCTGGTTCGTTCTCTCCTCCGTTCACCGTCCGGCCGGGAGCGCGTGTTCGCCGCAGCCGCGGCGAACCGCGCGACCCGGGGGAGGGCAGGCAGTTCACCGATACCACCCGCGAGAGAGGCCGAAGGCCGAGCGAGCGGGCCGACGACCGACCTGAAGGCGTCGCTTCGCGACGCCGAAAGTGAAGGAGGAGTGCTTTCGATCGAAATTTTGCCGAGGGACATCGCGCTGTGCGGCAGCTATGCTGCCGTCAGCGTGGTAGACCGCAGAGCAAAATTTCGCTACATGAAATCCTCGATCCCACTCTGCTTGTTCTTGTCGTTCTCGAAGATGCTCTCGAGCGATCGCTCGAGCACTTCTAACCGCTGTTTCGTGTAGTCGCGGCAGTCGTACTCGTCGGCGACCTGGATGGCCGTCTGCATGTACTTGTTCACCGAGCCCTTGTGCACGGTGAGGTTGACGCGGCCGCCACACTCGCGGCAGTCACCGGTCAGGGGCATGCGGCGGAACTTCTCCCCGCAGTCGAGACAGCGCGTCTCCTGCCGGGAGAAGGCCCGCAAGTTGCCGATCAGGTCCGGGAGGAAGTGGTACTCGATGACCCGCTCGGCGACGTCCGTCTCGTCGACCGCCGCGAGTTTGCGCGAGAGCTCGAGCTGGGCGTCCATCTTGTCCATCATCGAGCCGAGCGTCTTGTACGCCGAGAGGTCGGGGCCCATCGCGATGTCGGTGGTGTCGTGGGTGTGTTCGAAGCCGGTGTACTCGGTGTCGGTGCCGAGGGTGTCCTCGGCGATCTCGACGTCGACGGCCTCCGGGTCGGCCTGCTCGCGGGTCGCGAGGTAGAACTCGCGGGGGTACTCCGAGACGACGTCCATGTTGTGGGCCTCGTCGTCGATCTCGGAGGGGTCGATGCGGGAGGACATGACGAGGGGCGCGTCCATTTTGCCCCCACGCTGGTCCGGGAGGAAAGATTTACTGAAGTTGAGAAGTCCGTCGAGAAGGAGCATGACACAGTCTTCGTCACCGTCGCAATTCCGTCGTTTCGCGGCGTGAAAGTACGGATGTGCGTATCCGACCGCCGCGCTCGTGAAACCGATAACTCTCCCGACAGTTGCCGCGGACGTGTGCGGTGCCATCCCGAAGACGAGTTCGCCGACGAGGTCCTGACGCTCCTCGAACTCGTAGTACGGCTCGAGGCCGTAGTACTGCTCGAGCAGGTCGTCGATGAAGGCGGCGGTCTGGAGCATGTGTTCGGCCGCGCCGTCGGAGAGGACGATGTCCTGGACCTTGAGCTCGACCAGCTGATCCTCGTGGATCAGCGCCTCGCCGTGGATGTCCTCCTCGTAGCCGAGCGCCTGTAGCTGCCCGACGTCGATGTCGAGTTCGCTCGCGCGGACGGACGTGACCGGCAGGTCGGTCATGTCGTACCGGACGGTGCCGTCCTTGAACGAGGAGACGTCGTGTTTCGCCCGCAGAATCCCCTTCTCGATGGGCTCCGGGACCTTGTTCCGTGAGGACAGCCCTTTGACGCCTTTCAGAATCTCGAAGGCGTTCTCGCGCTCGCCGACCGACTCGAGGGCGTCGCGGTACTCCTCGTGGACGTCGATTTCGCGGATCTCGACGCAGGTTCCCTCGCGTTCGCAGCGGTCGCACTCGACGCGGCCGGCCTCGTCGGGCTCGAGGCGCTGCTCGCAGTCGGGACAGCGGTAGTCAGGCGTCGTCCGGGTAGTGCAGTCCGGACACCGATTTTTGAACGTCTCCGTCCCGCACGAGTCACAGCGTTGCCGACCGATCTGCAGTTCGACGACGCCGGGGGTGTCCGACATGGTCTCGGCGTGTTTGGCGGCGTCGGCGACGTTTCGCTGTGCGCCGCCGGCCTCGCCGATCGGGAACAGCGTGTGGACGGGCGGGCTCAGGTCGCGGCGCTCGGACTTCTCCGGCCGCCCCATCCGGTTGCCGATCCGGGTCGGCGCTCGTTCGCGGACCCGGAACGGAGCGACCTCGTTGATCGCCTCGATGGCGTTGTCGCCGTCTTCGTCGTGGCCCCACGTTCGAGCGCGCTCGGAGAGGTCGTCGTCGCTCCAGGTGCGCTCGAGTTCGACGGCCGCCTCCCGTCCGTCGGGTTCGAGCGTCGCGCCGTCGGCGACGGCCTGCCGGGGTTCGCAGCCGACCGTGCGGACGAACGGCCGCCAGTCGTCGATCTCGATGCGACCCTCGTCCGGGCGCTGGCGGTGCTCGAGGACGATGGTCTCGAGGGCGTCGCGAACCGGTTCGGTGTAGTCGAGGACGAGTGTCGCGTCGCCGTCGGGGTCGCCCTCGATCCGGCCGCCGTCGACCGCGTCGGCGAGCGTTCGGATGGCGTCGACCGAGACGTCGTGCCAGAGAGAGGTGTACTCGGGGTGGAGCGGTGCGTCGTACTCGAGGGCCCACTCGAGGGCCTCCTCGGGGTCGGGGAACTCGAGGTCGATCCGGGGGTCGTCCTCGAGTGCCTGCACGTCCGCGCCGGCGGCCTCGAGGTCCTGAACCCACCATTCGTAGGTGTAGGAGGCGGGCGCGAGCGGGTGGTTGTTCTCGACGAACTCGCCGTAGTTGACGAGGTACTCGCCGAGATCGAGGATCTTCTCGACGCCGTTGCGGATCTCGAGGGCGTCCTCGGGGTCGTCGATTCGCCGGACGTCGCCGTTCGCCAGTTTGACGGTCGGTCCCTCGAGGGAGTCGACGGGGACGACGCCGGCGGCCTTCCCGGGACGTTCGGTCTTGATCTGGGTGCCCGTCGCGAGGAAGTCGTCGACCAGGTGCATCGCGGCGGGGTGGACACCGGCGGTCGCGAAGCCGTGATTGCGCGCGCGGCCGTAGCGCAGGCGGAACCCGCCCGCTGCGCAGGGATGCGAGAAGACCGGACGGCCGGCGATCAGATCCCGGAGGAACTTGGTGGACTCGTCGACGCGCGGCGGTCCCGTCGGTTCGTCGCCGTCGGCGTCGCCGTCGTCCGTCTCTGCCGGGTCGGCCTCGGCAGTCTCGTCGGTAGCGTCGTCCTGATCGGCGTCCGCGTCCGCCTCCTCGTCGTCGTAGTAGTTGCCGTCGATGAGATCCTGGAGCCACGGCCAGTCGACCTCGTCCAGGTTGCGGGTGTAGCGCTGGATCTTCGGTGCCTTCAGCGCGATCCCTTCGCCGAGGACGAGACACATCCCGCCGCGGGCGCTGTTCGTATCGACGCGCTCGAGGTCTCGAAACCCCGACACCTCCTCGTCGCCGGTGGCTTCCCCGTCGAGCATGATCGGGAGGTGTTTGGCGATGAATTTTGCTTCCTTCGCCTTCGGCGTGTACTGGAGGCCGGTTTCCTTGTCGTAGAGGGCGATCTCCTCGGCGTAGCGCTCGACCTCCTCCTGGCGGGCGTTGTACTGTTCGATGCCGACGAGCGCGCGCGTGTAGTCGGCGACGAGCACCGAGAGGGCCTGTGCGGTCCCGCCCGCGGAGCGGATCGGGCCGGCGTAGTAGACGTTGACGAACTCCGTGCCGTCGTCGTTCGTCAGGATCTCGACCTTGTCGATCCCCTCGATCGGCGCGGCGACGACCCCCTCGGTCAGCAGGGCGACCGCGGTGCGGACGGCCCCCTCGACCTTGCCCGCTTTCGTCTCGTAGTCGCCGACCCGCCCCTCGGCGAAGTCCTCGGCGAGTTCGAGGGCGGCCTCTTCTCTGCTCATCTGCCCTTCGAGTTCGCGGACCCGTTCGGCGACGCCGTCGATTCCGAGGATGTTCTCGACGCGGTCGGCCATGTCCTGTGCGACCGGAATCTCGACCTCGGGTTTCGGGTCCCCGCCGCGCTCTTTGGCCCGCTCGGCCACGTCGAAAGCCGCCTCGAGTTCCGCCTCGAGCCCCTGAAAGTACTGTTCGTCTTCCGTGCGCATGCTAGAGCCAGAGATCCAGCTCGGTCGTCTCGTCGTACTCGCGCTCGAGAGGCTCCGCGAAGGCGCGCATGTGGACCTCGCCGGCCCAGACGGTCGCCTCGTTCAGATGCCCGGCGTAGGAAGTCCCCTCGTCGTCCGAGAGGACCGCGTGGGTGTGCGCGAACCGTTCGCCGTCCAGCCGCGACACGTTCCCGGTACAGCTGGCGACCTCGAGGGGCTCGTCGAACGCGATCGGATAGTACTCGCACTCGTCCTGATCGTAGAACCAGAGTTCGGCGTCCTGGACCGCACCGATCGCGGTAAACCAGGCGGCGTCTGCCTCGACCGCGTCGGCGAGCGACTCGATCTCGGCCCGCCAGTCGGCTCCGGTCTCGAGGCGGGCGACGTACTCCCCCGCGGATTCGACGGCTCGATAGTTCATACACAGCTACTGTGTCGGCCGGCAGAAAAAGCCCACCGGTCGCGACGTTCGCTCTCGGCGACTCGAGATCGGTCGGGGGAAAAGCGGCGTGACCTACCGATCGCCGTACGATCCGCGAGCGGCCGACCGGGTCAGCGGACGCCGGACCGACGCTCCCGCTCGCGCGCGGTTCCGAGCCGTTCCGGAAATCCGGACTCTGTTGATTCGATAGCGAACGGGAGATAATAGGCATCGCTGCACAGGTAGTTACAATACTGTGCACTAGTTGGACTCATTCGATCCGGTACGAGTCCATTAGGAGCCAGTAACAACCGATTTGTAGACGTTACCCTGCTGATACCAAAATAGGCTGGTTGCTATCATCTATCAAGATGGTGCCGAACAACTCGACCGTGACGCGGCGGCGACTCCTCGCCTCGGGGGCGGCCGTCTCCGCGTCAGTTATCGCAGGCTGTATCGGTGGGAGTGGTGGCGGTAACGGTGAAACGTTCCACTTCACGCAAGAACAAGCGCGCGAAGAGCAGTTCGATCCCGTCGTCTCGAACGACGCCTACAGTTTTCAGGTGATTCAGCTCGTCTTCGACGGGCTCTACGAGTACAACGAGGGCCTCGAGTTACAGCCCAAACTCGCGGCGGGCGAACCGACCGTCGAGCGCGACGGCACCCGGTACATTTTCGAGCTCGTGGAGGGTGCGACGTTCCACAACGGCGACGAAGTGACCGCCGGGGACGTCGCCCACTCCTTCACCGCACCGGTCGAAGAGGAGACGGAGAACGCCTCGGAGTACGACATGATCGAGAGCACCGAGGTCATCGACGACTACCAGCTGCAGGTCGATCTCGGCGACGATCCGTACGGCCCGTTCGAGCTCGCGACGATGGGCGTGACGGTCGTTCCCGAGAGCGTCCGGACCGACGACCGCGACGCGTTCAATACGGATCCGGTCGGGTCCGGACCGTTCACCTTCGCCGAACTCCAGGAGAACGAGTACGTCGAGATCGAGCGCAACGACGACTACTGGGGCGATCTGGATCCCAATCTCGAGCAGGTTCGGTTCGAGGCGCACGAGGACCCGGCCGGTCGCGTCTCCGACATCCGGGCGTCGAACACCGACGTCATCGCGGGCATTCCGAACGACGACTGGGACGTCCTCGAGAGCGAGGACGGCGTAACCCTCCACTCGGCCGAGAGTCCGACGTTCATGTACATGGCGTTCAACTGTAACGAGGGGCCGACGACCACTCCCGAGGTGCGGCGGGGAATCGCCCACGCGTTCTCGATGCAGGACTTCATCGAGTCCAACGGGGCGAACGTGAACTCGCCGATGTACAGTCCGATTCCGCCGGTCGTCAACGAGGTCTGGGGGTTCCCACAGGAGGAGTATCAGGGGCTGTTGCCGGAGTACGATCCCGAGCAGGCCCAGTCGCTGCTCGACGAGCACGCGCCCGACGACTTCTCGCCGACGATCATCACGCCGGAGGGGATCCGCGCGCAACTGGCCGAGCGGATCGCAACCCGCATGGACGAGATCGGCTACGGTGCGGACGTCCAGGTGCTGGACTTCGCGACGCTGGTCGACACGTACACCAGCGGGAGCGCCGACGACTACCAGATGTACCTGCTGGGCTGGACCGGCGGCCCCGACCCGGACTACTACCTCTACCCGCTCTTTCACGAGAGTCAGGCGGGGACGAATCAGGGCCACTACTACGACGGGAGCGACGGCTTCCACCAGGCCATCGCCGACGGGCGCAACTCGGCCAACCAGGAGGAACGCTACGACATCTACGAACCCGTCATTCGGGAGATCGTCGAACAGCTGCCCGCGCTGCCCGCGTTCACGCAGGACAACACGATGGCCTCGCGCGACTACGTCCAGGACCTGCAGGCCCACCCGGAGGTCACGCGGAACCCGGACCTGGTCGCCGACCACACGAACGTGTCGATGGAGTGACCGGGCAGCGAGCGCTGCCCCACTGCGATCGGCGGGGGCGAGCGAACGCGTCCCCCGTTGCACCGCCGGCGATCGTACCGAATCCGGACAACAGCGGCGAGAAATCGACCCACTCGTGGATCAATGAAACTACTCAAGTACACGATATACAGGCTCCTGCAAGCGATTCCCGTCCTGATCGGGATCTCCGTAATCACGTTCCTCCTCGCGAACCTGGGACCGGGCGACCCGGTCAGCCTCATGCTCCAGGGACAGGAACACAGCGAGGAACTCGTCAGAGCGATCGAGCGACGGTACGGGCTCGACAGGCCGTTACACGAACGGTACGTGACGTACATGGCCGGCCTTCTGCGGGGAGATCTCGGGCAGAGCATCCACTACCAGCGGCCGGTCGCCGCCCTGATGATGGATCGGATCGGGCCGACACTCCTGCTCGTCCTGTCGGCGTACGCGTTCGCGCTGGCGACGGCAATTCCGCTCGGGATCGTGGCCGCCGACCGCCGCAACGAACCGACCGATCACGCCTCGCGAATCGCCGCGCTCGTCGGCGTCAGCACCCCGTCGTTCTGGATCGGGATCGTCCTGATCCTCGTCTTCGCGGTCAAGCTCGGCTGGTTGCCCTCGAGCGGGCTCTACTACCCGTGGCGACCACCCAGCTCCTACCCGGGGATCGACGGCCACCTCGAGCTGTACTACGAGTCGGCCAGACACCTCTTGCTGCCCATGATCGCGCTGGGAACGCTCCAGATGGCGACGATCATGCGCGTCGAGCGCACGCAGATGATCGAGTCGCTGCAGGGCGAGTACGTCAAGCTGGCCCGCGCGTACGGCGTTCCCGAGCGGACGATCCTGCGAAAGCACGCCTTCCAGGTGGCCCAGCTCCCGATCATCACGATCGTCGGCCTCAACCTGTCGACGGCGATCGGGGGGGCGGTGTTGACCGAGACGGTGTTCAACATCAACGGGATGGGACAGCTGTTCGTCGAGGCGATCCAGCAGAACGACTACCAGCTCGTGATGGGCGTCACGATGGTGCTCGGCACGCTGTTCGTCGTGGGCGTCGTCATCACCGACATCTCGTACGCGTACGTCGATCCGCGAGTCACCTACGGTGAGAGGGAGTAACCATGGCAGTCGGCGAATCACAACTCGAGAGCGACACGGAATCGGCGGCCAAAGAGGAAGAGGTCGAGGCCCGCGTGGGCTGGCGATACACCGTCGCGCGGATCAAGCGAGACACGACGGCCCGCTGGGGACTGTACATCGTGGCGTTCGTGCTGTTCGTCGCGATCTACGCCGTCGTGGACAGCAACCTCTCGCTGCTCACGTTCGGGATCGCGTCGGATTACACGTTCGCGAGGCTGCTGCCGATCTTCGATCATCCGACGCACATTCCGCCGCCGGGCAAGGGAACGCAGCACATGCCGCCGTACTTCCCGCTGGCCGAACAGTCGTGGAACCCGCTGCCGGCGGGCGGGACGCTCGAGCATCCGCTGGGAACCGACCACACGGGGCGGGACTACTTCACGCGGATCGTCTACGGCACGCAGGTGTCGGTGTTCGTCGGGATCGTCTCGACGTTCATCGGGCTCGCCGGCGGAACGATCATCGGCGCCGTCGCCGGCTACTACGGCGGCAGAGTCGACGACATCCTGATGCGGATGGTCGAAACGGTGTACGCGATCCCGCCGCTGATCCTCATCATCGTCTTCACCGTCTTCGTCGGCGGTGCGAATATCTGGTACGCGGTGCTCGGCGTCGGGATCGCGTTCATCCCGGTGTTCGCCCGTATCATCCGAAGTCGGGTCCTCAGCGTCCGCGAGATGGACTACATCGAAGCCGCTCGAGCGGCCGGCGTGAGGGATCGCGACATCATCATGCGACACGTCGTGCCGAACAGCTTCGCGCCGGTGCTGGTGTACGCGACGCTCCAGATCGGCGTGACGATCCTCATCGTCGCCGGCCTCTCGTTCCTGGGCTACGGCGCACAGCCGCCGACGCCGGACTGGGGTCAGATGCTCAACATCGCACACGGCTACATGCACTCGAACGTCTGGCTCTCGATCTGGCCTGGAATCGCGATCATGATCACCATCATGGGCTTCAACCTGTTCGGCGACGGCCTGCAGGACGCCCTCGACCCCCGAATCGACGACTGACAATGAGCTCCGAACCACTACTCCGCGTCGAGAACCTCAAGACCCAGTTCTTCACCGAAGCCGGTACAGTACGCGCCGTCGACGGTATCTCCTTCGACGTCCGCGAGGGCGAGATCGTCGGCCTCGTCGGCGAGAGCGGTGCCGGCAAGAGCGTCGCCTCGATGAGCCTGCTGCGCCTCGTCGAGAACCCCGGCGAGATCGTCGCCGGCGAAATAACCTACAGAGGCGAGACGATCTTCGGTCTCGAAGAGGGGCCGGACGGCGAGCTTCGAGAGCGCGACGACATGCTCTCGAACGAGGAGATACGAACGCGGATCCGGGGCAACGAGATCGCGGTGATCTTCCAGGATCCGATGGAGTCGCTCAATCCGGTTTTCACGGTCGGGGGACAGCTCCGCGAGTTCATCGAACTCAACCGCGGCCTCCCGGAGGACGAGGCGCGCCGGGAGGCGATCGACATGCTCCGGGAAGTCGGCATTCCGGACCCCGAAGAGCGCTACGAAGAGTACCCCCACCAGTTCTCCGGAGGGATGCGCCAGCGCGTGCTCATCGCGATGGCGCTGGCCTGCGAACCCAGCCTGATCATCGCCGACGAGCCGACGACGGCCCTGGACGTCACCGTGGAGGGCCAGATCCTCGATCTCGTCGACGAGTTACAGGCGAAGTACGGGACGAGCTTCATCTGGGTCACCCACGACCTGGGCGTCGTCGCCGAGATCTGCGACCGCGTGAACGTCATGTACCTCGGCGAGATCGTCGAGCAAGCGCCGGTGGACGAGCTGTTCTACGACACCAAACACCCCTACACGAACGCCCTGCTGAACTCGATCCCCCGGCCCGACCGCACGGTCACGGAGCTCGAGGCGATCGAGGGCGTAATGCCCGAGGCGATCAACCCGCCCTCGGGTTGTCGGTTCCACCCGCGCTGCCCCGACGCGCGCGAGGTGTGCAAGCGAATCCACCCCGAAACGAAGACCGTCGCCGACGCCGCCGGCGAACCCCATCGCGCGGCCTGCGTGAAACACGACGCCTTCGACGTCGGCTACGACGAGAGCCCGCCGCTCGAGGGCAGGGTAACCGGCGAG
The DNA here is from genome assembly GCF_900110865.1 of Natrinema salaciae. Classification (NCBI taxonomy): domain Archaea; kingdom Methanobacteriati; phylum Methanobacteriota; class Halobacteria; order Halobacteriales; family Natrialbaceae; genus Natrinema; species Natrinema salaciae. Next base: position 358,649 of record NZ_FOFD01000003.1, on the reverse strand, counting down.
GACGGCCGAGCGGGCGACGAGGCGGACTCCGAACTCGCGGCGAACCCGGCCGGCGACGAGAGCGGAGGTGAGGGCAGTGAGTAGCGGCATCCGGCTGGACGAGGAGAGCGGGTACGATCGGGACGGTCCGCTGCTCGAACTCGACGGGGTCACCAAGCACTTCGCACAGGAGTCGGGGCTCCTGGCGGGCATGCAGTTCGAGCCGAGCCAGTTCCCGCCGGTCAGCGTCGACCGGGAGACCGTGAAGGCGGTCGACGACGTCTCGCTCGAGATCCAACCCGGCGAGACGCTCGGACTCGTCGGGGAGTCCGGCTGTGGCAAGAGCACGCTCGGCCGGACGGTCCTGCGGCTGCTCGAGCCCACGGCCGGGGACATCTACTTCAAAGGGGAGAACCTGGCCGACCTCGGCGGCGAGAAACTGCGCCGGACGCGCTCGGACATGCAGATGATCTTCCAGGACCCCCAGTCCTCGCTCGATCCGCGGATGAAGGTCGGGCAGATCATCGAAGAGCCGATGCGGGCCCACGACATGCTCGACGACGAGGGACGGGAAGCGCGGGCGAAGGACCTCCTCGAGCGGGTCGGCCTCGATCCGCGCCACTACAACCGCCATCCTCACGCCTTCTCCGGCGGGCAGCGCCAGCGGATCAACCTCGCGCGGGCGCTGTCGGTCGACCCCGATTTCGTCGTCTGTGACGAGCCCGTCTCCGCGCTGGACGTCTCCATTCAGGCGCAGGTGCTGAACACGATGGACAGGCTGCAAGACGAGTTCGGTCTCACCTTCCTCTTCATCGCCCACGATCTCTCGGTGATCCGTCACATCAGCGACCGCGTGGCGGTGATGTACCTCGGCCAGATCGTCGAACTCGCCGAGAAGGGCGAACTGTTCGAGAACCCCCAGCACCCCTACACGCGGGCCCTGCTCGAGTCGATTCCCGTCCCCGACCCGCGGGAGGACGGCTTGCGCGGCGTGCTCGAGGGGGAGGTTCCGAGCCCGGTCGATCCTCCCTCGGGCTGCCGGTTCCGGACGCGGTGTCCGCGGCTGATCGCCCCCGACGCGTACGACTGGACTGACGAGGAGTGGCCGCGGACGCGGGCGTTCATGCGGGCGGTCAAACGGCGGACGTTCGAACCGATGCCAGCGGCGCGGATCGAAGCCGAGTTCTTCGACGGAACCCTCCCCCGCGGCGAGGCGGGGTCGATCGTCGAGGACGCGATCGATCTCGTCGCCACCGACGGCGAGACCGACGGCACCGCCGACAAAGCCGACCGCTGGGAGGCGGCGACCGACCTGTTGCTCGAGTCGTTCGCCGAACAGAGCATCTGTGCGCGCGAGCGGCCGTCCTACGAGGTGGAATCGCAGCACGGGACCGAGCGACACTACGTGGGCTGTCACCTGCACCGATAGCAAGTGCTGACGGAATCGTAGAAGGTTACAGCCACTTCCTGTGACGACCCTTCGAACGGTAAGTACGGGACGAAGCGTTCGTGCTGCCGCGAAACAGCGCGTTACGAGGCCTGCACAGTAACGCGGCCAACAGATCCGACGAGCGGCCGCGGTACACGGTCACGGCGAGCAACCACGACGGCCACCTGGAACGACGGACATGGAGTACGGCCACCGGTGCGGCTGTCCGGAGCGTCCCAACGAGCTCCCGGCGGGCGATCCGTCGGAGTACGAGCGTCTGTCGACGAGGGTGTCGAGATGACCGATCAACCGAACTCGGGTTTCGCGTACCCGGGCAACACGGCTCGACTGTCGCCGTGGGTCCTCGAGCATCTGGCAGACTACCCGACGTACGTCGAAGTATTCGACGAGGCGGCAGACCGCTCACGACCACCCACCGCGACTGCTCGACGACGAACTGCGCTCGGACAGGTACGAAGTTCTGCGGGACTTTCTCGATATGCGGACCTGCAGGACGTGCTGGATTTGGAGGGTGTGATCAATCAGACGGTATCATAATCCTCGAAGCTGCCAACCCGTTATTAACCATCTTTGGAAAGTACAAATACAACCAGTCATAGGTGGCAAAAAAATATAAATATGGCAATAATGAAAGTGTATTAGAGTATGAAAGATGAAGAAATTGACAGCATAAGACGCACTGCCTTAAAGAAAGTAGGGACTGTGAGTGGCACGGTAATTGGAATACCTCTACTTTCAAACACTACAGCGGCAGACCAAGACATTGGTACCGAAAGGTATACTTGTCCACAAGGTCTGTGTGGTGGTGAGAATAATCTTTCCGCTAGCAGAGGCTGGAATACAGTTGAGCGATCGGCAAATTCTGAATTTCCGACTGGTAGTGGAACAAGTTATACAAACGCAGCTAGCCAATTTCGCCAATTGTCTAATGGGCTTCAATGGGATGAGGGGGCCGGAAAGTATTCTGTTCATATGTCCGCAACGGCATATGCCGCTACTGGTTACGAATTAGATGATGGCACTACAGGAACCGAGGATCTTTTCCGGTCATGGAGTGAAATAAATGTAGATACTGAACATTCTAATGAAGTATCAACAGTGGCTCATGACGACACCGATTGGGGGGTTTCGGTGCTTGGAAGGTCCGATAATAATGATCCGCCTTCGGAGGCCGACGCAGTTGCTGAAGCAGCGATTCTCCTTTATTCAAGTTTTGGCGAAGGTATGTCCAGTTTATACACCGCCATGCAGATATATTCAAATTATAAGGAGTCTACGATAAATTCTGACCTTAATAGAGAATGGCATGCACACAACTATGGCCAATCTGTATTGGGCCATTATATTGAATATTCGCACAAATTCCCACCTGCTAATGAACTGGGTTCAGATACTATTGATGTATCCGTAACCCACACCCTTAACAATGCTCTATATAAACCAGCTACTGATTGGACTGGAGATCGTGAACCCACGGACCAGTATAGCAAGACGCTTGACTATACTATTTATGTCCCGGAAACTGGAGGGGAAGATTAGTTAAGGATGAAAATCGACAGAGTGAGTTCATCTATTCAGTAGCTGAAATCGATCATCTTAGTACTTGTGGCAACGGGATTGCTTGGGTTTTGTAGAGTGGGAGTAGATACCAAGTGGGTTATAGCTCAATATCTAACCTAATTTATCTAGACTCTTACTATCAAGCCTCAGAACCAATCTACATTCTGCCACCAACGTGAACTCGGATTCTACTTTAGCTATGGCAGATACTACAAAATAAAGCCACAGCGTTATACTTATTTATTTAGTAGAAAATCAGTAGCACAAGGAATAAAATGAGAAAGCGAAAAAGCTGCGTTTCTCGTCGGAGCATTCTTACGACCGGTGGAGTTGGGGTTGTAATTGGGTTAGCAGGGTGCCAATTCCGTGAAGATGATGAAGAGCCAAGACCGAGTATCGAGTCGGCTCAGGCATATCAAGTTGCCGCGGATCAGCTTGTGGCTGTTCTTGACTTTTCGAAGCCGACTGAAGATGAGGCATATACTGTCCCGCTTCGCTGGGAAATTGATACGCCGCAGTTGGACCAGTTGACTCGGGGTAAAGTGCATTTGCGCAGTGACTATCCGTCGCCAACAGTTAGTATGACGTTCATGTCTGGAATTGAAATAAATTACGATAAAATCGAACGTTCAGAAATATTCTGGAATGGGAGTTCCGAACCGTGGACGTCAGTTCCAGTAAATCAAGACACATACTACACCAACTCTAGTAACGACGGTGAGTCGATGACTTCCTCGCCGGAATAGAACGATTATCGCACCAGAGTCAGGATAAATACTACGGTGAATGAACCTAGCGCCGCTGTGAGATACCAACTCAATAGAATTTTTCGGCCCTGTTGAAACCCTCAATTGGTGATGGGTTTCAGCAGCCGTGCTGAATACAACGCACGACTGTGGCACTGATCGAGAGCCGGTCTGGAATGAGTAGTGAGTGATCAGTGCAGGGAACTCACATAACGACTAGTTCAGTAAAATAACTCGGTCACCCGTCTGTATGTGATGAGTCATCAGAATGCTCTGTGTCGGGGAGTAGAGATTCTGCATCGTCAGGAGCCTCAGCTTCACTTTTAGGCATAGTCCGTCTGATGAGGTAGATAACGAGTCCAACCCCAGAGAAGACAACAACAATTGCAGCCCACATCACCGAATTTTCGATTCCTCGTTTCTCTGCGTCTTTCAACACAAGAATTGACAGTAGCACGTGTATCGATACATACACGATTGTCAGGCTGAGGACAGCAATAGGGCCCGTTAAATGATAGAGTAGGTTATGTCGTAAAATAGTTTTCCAATCGTCTTTAACTAAGACTCACACCTCGGTTGCGTAGCGGTAGCGAGCGTCTCTTGCAGTATCGGTCGCTGCTGATGGATCTTCTGTACGTCTTCGATCAGCCGTTCCAACAGCGGCGGTGGCGAGTAGTCGAGGTACTCGCCGAGTTCGTGGAGGATGAGTTGGGCGTGTGACCGACGGTGAGAACTCGACGCTCGAGTCGACCATCCTCCAGTGTCTGTGTCTGATAGTCGCGATAGACTGCCTATCGAATTCGTTGATGGCTTTTCGATCTCATGACAGTCGTGCACTGATGGCATGAGAGAAGATTATCCAACACGGTCGTTCATCGCAATAATGCTTAAGAGGGCGAGCCTATTATTTACTCGTGTATGAGTAAGATACTCGCCATCCTGGCATCGACCACGAAAACCGGCGCGAAGGTACAGCGAACGATCGAACACTCGCCGTCGTTCTCGGGCGTCCAGACGACCGACACCGGCCGCCCCCAGACGCAGGTCTCGCCGGGCGGGTTCCTGACCGGGTAAGCCGGTAGCGACCCACCACCGAGAATGCCACACTCGATTCGTTCCCCACCGAACGGGGAACCGGACCGACACGGCGAGTTGCGAACGACGTCCGCCTTTTGTGCTCCGGGAGCGGTTCACCGCCGCTCTCGATGCTCTCCTCGCTCCGATAGCGGCCGCATTCGACGCCCCTAGCGGATCGCGATCGTCGTCGAGTCGCTGGGCCCGCCGTCGACCTCCCGCGTGGCGACGAACGCTCGAATCTCGTACTCGCCCGGCTCCGGGAGCACGGATTCGCGCTGATTACCGTGCCGGGTCCGCACGAGACGACCGTTCCACGTCACCGAGACGCGCTTTTGCTCGCCGCCGCGAAAGTCGACGGTGGCGGGCCGCGCTCGCACGTAGCGCCGCTCGTCGCTGGCCTCGAGTTCGCCGTCGACGGTCCAGCCCCAGCGGCGTTGGGTCGGCGTCGGCAGTTCGACGGGGATCGGGAGCCGGTTTTCGAACGTGGCCGTGATCTCGACTGGCTCGTCTCGCTCGTAGACGTCGCGATCGGTCGCGACGGAGACGTCGATCGCACGCCGGGCGAGCGCGTGCGGGACCACTCTCGCGAGAACGCGAGCGGACGCGCGCGAGTCACGGTCGAATCCGAGCTCGTCGCTCGAGTTCGGTTCCGTCCCGCGTCGCGGGCGAGACCGTTCCATAGGCGGTGCGACCAGCCCAGCGTACTAAACGATACGGGAGGATTCGCCTCGCTGCGAACCGCTCGTCTCGAGGTCGGTGTCGCGACCGGCCGTCGGGCAGCATTTCGGCGCGGACCGCGCCGGAACGGGAAGCGAGACGGCCCCAGTAGCGACTGTCAGTCTGTCAGTATCGGTCGCGACGACCGCCGCGGCCGGATCCGTCGAAAACGGCACTCGTCTTCACCCCCTCCCCCGATTATCGCCACGCCGGAAGCGTCGGTGCGTCGTCCGCCTGCATGGAAAGCCAGGCACCGTCCGCGGAGATGTCCGCGATAACGTACTCGTCGCTCGCAGCCGTCGTGTCGATTGAACCGACGATCGTATCGTCGGACGACATTACGTGGGGGTTCGTCGCCATGTGAGAGAGTGACAACCACGTACATATAAACTCATCGAATCGGACTGTCCAGCGAGGAAACCAGTCGCACGGTGGACGGATACCGGACTCTGAAACACTGGGTTTATACTCATTTTCGCCGTATCGAGGAAATATGAACGTAGCCGACGCGATGACGCCTCGCGAGGACGTGGTGACCGCCGATCTACCGGGGACCCGCTCGGACGTGCTCGAGTACCTCCAGGAACGATCGTTCTCGTCCGTGCCGGTCGTCAAACCGACCGACAACGGGCCGGAGTACCGGGGACTGATCTCCCGGGAGACGCTCATCGACCAGCCCGACGAGGACCAGCTCGTCATGCTGATGCAAGAGGACCTCCCGACGACGACCGCCGAGACCGCGCTCGAGGACGTCGCGCGAACGATGGTCGAGGAGGGCGCACGTCGGGTGCCCGTGGTGGACGGCGAGTTCGAGGGGATCGTCACCGTGACGGACGTGATCCACGCGATCGCGACGGGCGATCAGGCGGCGGCGGGGACCGTCGGGGAGTACGCGAGCGAGAACGTGAACACGACCTACGAGGGTGCGCCGCTGCCGGTCGCCGAGCGCGAGCTGTCCTACGCGAACGTCCCCTACACCGTGGCGCTGGACGACGACGGGGAGATGTGCGGTATCCTCACCGAGGTCGACATCATCGACGTCGCCCGCATCGTCGAGGGTGAGGAGGAGACCGGCGACAACTTCGGCGACCAGGACGACGAGTGGTCCTGGGAAGGGATCAAGGCCGTCGGCAGCCGCTACCTCCCGACGCGAGATATCGAGATTCCGGCAGAGTCCGTCGGCGAATTCATGAGCGACGACGTGGTGACGGTCTCGGTGAGTACCGCGGTTCAGGAGGCCGCACAGCGGATGATCAGCAACGACATCGAACAGATTCCGATGGTAACCGGCGAGCAGCTGGTCGGTATCGTCCGCGACGTCGATCTCCTGGAGGCGCTCTATGAGTGAGCAAGACCACGCGGAGACGGCCGCGAACGAACCGGACGCGACGAGCGAGAAACTGGTCGAACTGGCCAAGCGACGGGGCTACTTCTTCCAGTCTTCGGGCGCTTACGGCGGCGTCGGCGGCTTCTACACCTTCGGACCGCAGGGCGCGGCGCTGAAGGGCAACGTCGAGGACGCCTGGCGCGATCGCTTCGCGGTCGCGGAGGGCAACATGGAGATCGACGCACCGACGATCATGCCCGAACCCGTCTTCGAAGCGTCGGGCCACCTCGAGGGCTTCGACGACATGCTCGTCGAGTGCCCGGAGTGCGGCGAGAGTCACCGAGCCGACCACGTGGTCGAGGACGACACCGAGTACGAGGACGCGGAGAGCCTCCCGATTCCCGAGGTGGAGGAGGTCATCGCCGAGTACGAACTGGTCTGCCCGTCGTGCGGTGCGGGGCTGGCCGGTCAGGCCGTCGAGGCCTTCAACCTCATGTTCGCGACGAACATCGGCCCCGGCGACTCCCAACCGGGCTACCTGCGCCCCGAGACCGCGCAGGGTATCTTCGTCGAGTTCCCCCGCCTGAAGGAGTACGCGCGCAACCGGCTTCCGTTCGGCGTGACCCAGATCGGCCGCGCCTACCGCAACGAGATCAGCCCCCGGCGCTCGATCATCCGCACCCGCGAGTTCACGCAGGCCGAACTCGAGTACTTCATCGATCCCGAGGAGAACGAGCCGGCCCTCGAGCAGGTCGCGGACGTCGAGGTGACGCTCTATCCCGCGAGCGAGCAGAACGCCGAGGACGGTACCGAGATCGAGACGACGATCGGTGCGGCCGTCGACGACGGAACCATCACCAGTCCGTGGGTCGCGTACTTCCTCGGCGTCGCCAAGCCCTGGTACGACGCCGTCGGCGTCGACATGGACCGGTTCCGGTTCCGTCAGCATCTCTCGGGCGAACGCGCCCACTACGCGGCCGACTGCTGGGACGCGGAGAGCGAAATCGACGGCAACTGGATCGAGATGGCCGGCTTCGCCTACCGGAGCGATTACGACCTTTCGAAGCACGCCGAACACTCCGGCGACCGGTTTACGATCTTCAAGCAGTACGACGAACCCAAGACCGTCGAGCGCGCCACCGTCGATCCCGACATGAGCTACCTCGGGCCGGAGTTCGGCGGCGACGCGCAGGCCGTCGTCCAGAAACTCGAGGAGCTCGCAGCCCGCGAGCGGTCGGCGTTCGACGGGGACAGCGTCGAGATCGACCTCGAGGGCGAGACCCACGAAATTCCCGTCGACAAGACCGACTTTTCGGTCGAGGAGCAGACGGAGGCAGGCGAGCACATCGTCCCGCACGTGATCGAACCCTCCTTCGGCGTGGACCGGCTGGTCTACACCGTCCTCCACCACGCCTACCGCGAGGACGAGGTCGCCGGCGAGGAGCGCACCTTCCTCGAGCTCGAGCCGGAAGTCGCGCCCACGTTCGTCGGCGTGTTCCCGCTGCAAAACGACGACGACCTCGAGGACGAAGCGCGGGAGATCGCCGCGGACCTCCGCGAAGCCGGCCTGTCGGTCACCTACGACGACTCGGGCAACATCGGCCGGCGCTACCGCCGACAGGACGAGGTCGGGACCCCGTTCTGCGTGACGGTCGACTACGAGACGCTCGAGGACGAGGCGACGACGGTCACGGTCCGCGAGCGGGACACGACCGACCAGAAGCGACTCCCCGCCGCGGCGCTGCCGGAGACGCTGTCGGCGATCCGCGCCGGCGACCGCGAGTTCGAGGACCTCGAGGAGTAAGCGACGCGACCGACCGGAATCGAACGGAGACGCCCGACGACGTGGCGGGAATCGATATCGATCGCGTTCCGTCCTTTAAATAATATATAGGTATCGGGAGAACTAACCGACGGACTGAAGGTCACCTCCCCCGAGGCACGAAGTGATGGCCGACGAACTGAAGCGGCGACTCGTCCACGCCAGCGGCTCCGGGCTAGTCGCCCTCTACTTGCTCGCGGACGCTCTCGATCTCGGGCTCACGTGGGGCCGGTTCAAGATTTTCATGGTCGTTCTGGCGACCGGCACGCTCATCCTCGAGTTCATCCGGCTCCAGATCGGACTCGACTGGCGGCTCTACGACGTGCTCACGCGCGAGTACGAACAGGACAACCCTGCCGGCTACGCGCTGTACATGATCAGCATGGCCGCCGTCGTCGTGGTCTTCCAGCAGGACATCGCCCTCCCCGCGATGTTGATGCTCTCGCTGGGCGATCCGATCAGCGGGGCCGTCTCGGACAACAGCCTCCAGCGAGTCAAGCCGCCGAAGGTCCTCGTCACGATGTTTCTCGTCTCGACGGCGATCGCGATCCCCTTCATGGGACTCGTGGCCGGGATGGCCGCCGCGCTGGGCGCGACGCTGGCCGACGGCGTGACCCTCGAGATCCGCACCTACATCGTCGACGACAACCTGACCATCCCGATCTACGCCGCCTGTCTGGCGTATCTGGCCCTCGAGTTCGGACCGATTCCGGCGTAGCGTGCGGTTCCGGTAACGGCAAAGCCGTACCGTTCTGGGCCGCTCAAGGCCGTCCCCGACGAAGGGGCGAAGCGAACCGTGTCGTTGCTCGAAGCGCGGACCCGTCTGGCGACCGTGCGGACCTTCCTGACGGACGGCCGCGGCGAGATTCTGGTCGCCGTCGCCGCCGGCTGGTTCCTCTCGATCGGCGTCCGCCTCGCGTACCCCGTCCTGCTCCCCTTTCTCCGGCGGGCCTACGGCCTCGACCTGACGACGGCCGGCTTCTTGCTGACCGCCCTCTGGCTCTGCTACGCGCTGGGCCAGCTCCCGGGCGGGTTGCTCGCCGACCGGTTCGGCGAGGGGAACGTCCTCGTCGCGAGCACGGTGATCTCCGCGGTGACCCTCGGTCTCGTCGCCGTCGCCGGCTCCGCGCCCGTGGTGTACGTCGCGACGGCCGCGTTCGGGTTCGGAACGGCGCTGTACGGCGTCGCCCGCTTTACGACGCTCTCGGATACCTACCCCGACAACGACGGCACCGCGATCGGCGTGACGATGGCCGCCGGGCAGGCGGGTAACACGCTCCTCCCCCTCGCGGCCGGCGGCATCGCCTCGGCCTACGCCTGGCAGTACGGCTTCGGCCTCGCGGTGCCGGCCTTCGCCGTCGTCGCGATCGGGCTTCGACTGGTCGTCCCCGCGCGCACCTCGAGCACGGAGAGCGCCGTCGACAACGTCTCGCTCGAGACGGTCCGCTACGTCGGCTCGGAGTTGCGCCGACCCGAGATCGTCACCGTGACCGCGATCCAGGTCCTGACCTACTGCGTCTGGCAGGCGTTTACGGGCTTCTACCCGACCTACCTGATCCAGATCAAGGGCTTCTCCGAGGGGGTCGCCGCCGGCCTGTTCAGCGCCTTCTTCGCGATGGGAATCGTCGTCCAGCCGCTGACGGGCCGGCTGTACGACCGGTTCGGGATCCGGAAGTCGCTCCCGCCCGTGCTGGGGATCGTCGTCCTCTCGCTGCTCGCGCTACCGGTGCTCGAGGGGTTTTGGCCGATCGTCGTCGGGACCGTCTTCCTCTCGAGCATCCTCGGCTACGGCACGATCACGCTGCCGTACATGACCACGGCGTTCCCGGCGGACATGCAGGGGACGGGGCTGGGTTTCCTGCGGACCGTCTACATGACGATCGGGGCGTTGAGTCCGGTTCTGTTCGGTGCGCTCGCCGATCGCGGGTTCTTCGACGAGGCCTACCTCATGTTGGCCGGGTTCGTCGCCGTCGCAGTGGTGCTAACGTGGTGGCTCCCCCCACTCGACGAGCAGTAACCGAGTTTCGAGAACGGGATCGACGCGTCGCTCAGGCGTTCAATCGCCAGAGTTCGTAATTGAGGACGGCCGCGAACGTCACCCACGCGAGGTAGGGAACCAGCAACGCCGCCGCACGGCGGTCGACCCGTCGAAACGCGACGACGGTTCCGGCGACGAACGCCCACAGCGCGAGGATGATCCCCAGCGCGACCAGCGGTGCCTCGAGCCCGAAGAACGCGGGCGTCCAGGCGACGTTCAACGACATCTGCCCGACGAACAGCCCCAGCGCGAGGCGACGACCGTCGGCGTCGCTGCGCCAGACGAGCCACAGCGCGACGCCCAGCAGGGAAAACAGCAGCGTCCAGACGACCGGGAACGCGATCGTGGGCGGGTACAGCCACGGCTTCTCGAGCGACCGAAACCACGGTGTGTCGGGCGAGAAGAAGACGCTCGGGAGCGCACCGACGAGGTTGACCAGCAGGACGAAGCCGAGCGCAGTGAGGATCGATCCGGCGTCCGGGAGGCGGTGAGCGAGCGTTCGGGTTTCCATACGGCTCCTACGTCACCGACGGACGTATACTATCGTCCCGCCGCGACCCGGTAGCGCCGCTCGCCGACCCCGAGACCACTTTCACCGCGGTACGGGAACCCTTATTCGCGACGCCGATGAACGGCCGGTAATGGCTACGACGGACGAGGATATCGCTTCTATCGAGCACCCCCTCCTCGAGCCCGACTTTCTCGAACGGCGACTCTACCAGCTGAAACTCGCGGGGACGGCCGCGAACCACCACACGCTCGTCTGTCTCCCGACCGGGCTGGGGAAGACGACGGTGAGCCTGCTCGTGACGGCGCGGCGGCTCGACGAGGTTGGCGGCAAATCCCTGATGCTCGCCCCCACCAAGCCCCTCGTCCAGCAACACGCGGACTTCTACCGGGACGCCCTGCAGATCCCCGACGAGGAGATCGTCGTCTTCACCGGAGACGTGAGCCCGGACGATCGCGCCGAGGCGTGGGCGTCGGCGACCGTCGTGATGGCGACGCCGCAGGTGATCGAGAACGACCTCGTCGGGAGCCGGATCTCGCTCGCCGACGTCTCCCACATCACCTTCGACGAGTGTCACCGCGCGACCGGCGACTACGCCTACAACTACATCGCCGAGCGCTACCACGCCGACGCCCGGCAGCCCCTCGTGACGGGCATGTCGGCCTCTCCCGGCGGCGACGAGGAGGCCATCCTCGAGGTCTGCGAGAACCTCGGAATCGACGAGGTCGAGGTGATGACCGACGAGGACGCCGACGTCGACGAGTTCACCCACGAGACCGACGTCGAGTGGGAACGGATCGACCTCCCCGACGAGGTCCTCGAGATCCGGGACGCCTTGAACGAGGTCATCAAAGAGCGCCTCGAGAAGCTGAAGGAGCTCGGCGTCGCGAGCTCGACCCAGCCCGACCAGTCCCAGAAGGACCTGAACAGGATGCGGGCCGAGCTCCAGGAGCTGATCAACAACGACCAGTCGGAGGGGTTCGAGGGGATGTCGATCCACGCCGAGGTGATGAAGCTCCGGCAGGCCGTCACGCTGGTCGAGACCCAGAGCGTCGAGGCGCTCCGTCGCTACTTCGAGCGCCAGCGCAATCAGGCTCGCTCGTCGGGCGCGTCGAAGGCGAGCCAGCGGATGGTCTCCAATCCGCGCGTGCGCGAGGCGATGCGGAAAGCCGAGAGCTTCGACGAGATCCACCCGAAGTACAGCAAAGCCCGCATGCTGCTCGCCGAGACCCTGGGACTCGAGGGCGGCGAGCGGGTGATCGTCTTCACCGAGTCCCGCGACACGGCGGAGGCGCTGACGGACTTTCTCTCCGAGAGCTTCGAGGCGAAGCGGTTCGTCGGACAGGGCGACCGCGAGGGCTCCGACGGGATGACCCAGAAACAGCAACAGGCGGTCTTGGACGAGTTCCGCGCGGGCGAGTTCGAGGTCCTCGTCTCCACCTCCGTGGCCGAGGAGGGGCTGGACGTGCCGGAGGTCGACCTCGTGCTCTTCTACGAACCCGTGCCGACGGCGATCCGCTCGATCCAGCGGAAGGGGCGGACCGGACGCCAGACCGAGGGACGGGTCGTCGTCCTCATGGCGGAGGACACCCGCGACGAGGCCTACTTCTGGATCTCGCGTCGACGCGAGAAGGAGATGGAAAACGAACTGCGCGAACTGAAAGGACTGGCCCCCGAAATCGCCGAGGAACTCGACGACTCACAGCAGTCACTGGCCGATTTCGAGGGGGCGGGCGAGGGCGGAGTGAAAGTAGACGGGGACGACGGAAACACCGACGCCGTCGGCGATTCCTCCAGCGGAAGCGAGGGGGTTGCAGCGGGGCCGGGACTGCAGGAATTCGGAGAAAACAACTCGGAAACGGGTAGTGATCGGAAAACTGGAGGCGAGGCGGACGAAATCGAGGAGGACGTCGACACCCCCGAGCCACACGCCGACGGCGAAACCGTTGCGGTCGTCGCCGACCAGCGGGAGATGGACGCGAACATCGCCCGCGACCTCTCCCGGCGCGAGGAGATGGACGTACGCCTCGAAACGCTCGACGTCGGCGACTACGTCTGCTCGGACCGGGTCGTCGTCGAACGGAAGTCCGTCGCCGACTTCGTCGACTCGCTGGTCGGCGGCGACCGATCGGTCTTCGAGCAGGTCGGCGCGATGGCCCGCCACTACTCACGGCCGATCGTGATCGTGGAGGGCGAGGGACTGTACGAACAGCGGGACGTCCACCCGAACGCGGTCCGTGGCGCGCTCTCGAGTCTCGCCGTCGACTTCGGTGCGAGCGTTCTGCGAACCGAGAGCGAGGCCGATACGACCGAGCTACTGGCGGTGATCGCCGGCCGTGAACAGTCGACCGCCGATCGAGAGGTCTCGGTCCACGGCGAGAAGGGCAGCAAGACCCTGAGCGAACAGCAGGAGTACGTCGTCGCATCGATCGCCGAAATCGGCCCCGTCACCGCGCGATCCCTGCTCGAGGAGTTCGGGACGGTCGAGGGGGTGATGATCGCGACGGAAGACGAGTTACAGGCGGCCGACGGCGTCGGCAAGGTAACCGCCGAGCGGATTCGAGAGGTCGTCGGCAGCGACTACACGGGCACCTAGCCGCCGGACGGTTCAGTCGCTCGCGTCGGACGCGATCCCGTCCTCGCGATCGTCCGGAACGGAAACCCGACCGGTGTCGCCTTCCGCCCGATCGACGAGCCACTCGGCGGCGAAGACGCTTCCGACGCCGAGCGCGACGCCGGCGATGACGTCGATCAACCAGTGGATTCCCAGATACATCGTGGAGAAGACCACGCAAGCGGTCACGAACGACGCGATCGGGAACCACCGCGGGTGCTCCCGGCGCGACCGCCAGGCGAGCAGCATGACGACGACAGACAGCGACGTGTGCAGCGAGGGGAACACGTTCGTGTTCGCCGAGACTGCTGCCGTCATCTCCTGGGTTTGGGGGTAGAACGAGTACATCAGTCCGTCGACGGACGACAGGTGGTTACGCGGTCCGTAGACGACAAACAGCGTGTAGAAGAGCGATCCGATCAGGTAATTCAGCAGGTACGCGACGAGGAGTTCCTTGAGATGGCGCTGGGACGGCAACAGGAAGTAGAGGATCGGCGCGGTCACCAGCAGGTACGGGAACCCGAACATGTACATCGCCGAGAAGAACTCCAGCGTGGCCTGGGGGACGACGGTCTGGAGGAACGCGACGAACTCCCCTTCGAGCGCGTATATTTCCGCGGTGAGGTCCCAGTCGAGGGCGCGCGAGAGCCGTAAACTGTGCCCGTGCGTCGCTCGTTTCGCCAGGAAGAACACCCCCGTTACGGCGAGATACGGGGAGATTTCGACGAAACGGTGATCAAGTTCGGCCGCCGTTCGACTGATGGCGGTCCGATCGAGACAGATCGCACAGGTTCCGACGAGTCCGCTGCAGACGACGAGTACCGTAAGCAGGACGACGAATCCGAGTGCCATTGTTGGGTGTTGTGAGTCCGTTGCTTCACGAGGGGACGGGCCTGGGAACGCGGAGGGCGAACGACGATACCCGTAGATCGGCGCACGCAGCCGCCGATCCATCCCCCTCGTAAAGTCTTAATCAATGATGTGAACGCACCAAATATATATCTATTGATAGATGATTCGTCTCCGGATCGGTCGACCGGACGACGGCTCACGACGGTTCGAGGGCGCGGAACGCGAGTTCGCGAGCGGTGCAGCGTCGCGAGCCCGTTAGCGCAAGCTCGACAGCGCCTCACCGGCTTCGTGGGCCGCCTCGAGACACTCCGTCGCGTAGCGGGGGTCGTCCGTCGCGGCGGCTTTTTTCGCGAACGTCTCGAGAGACCGGACGAGCGCGTCGCGGGCAGCCTCGAGGTCGCCGTCGACCGACGGGCTCGTTACGGGGGCGTGCCGGGACGGCTCGGATTCCGACGGGCGGTCGCCGGACGCGGGAGAGCGGCCGCGATCGGCTGCGGCAGCGTCGGTCCGTGACGACTCCGGTCGCTCGGCTCGCGTCGGCGAGGGCCTCGAGTGAGGCTGGGGATCGTCGGCCGACGCGCTCGGGGCCGTTCCCGCGTCCCGGCCTTGCTGGCCGTCGGGTCGACCGGCGGTCGAGGTCTCGGCGTTCGCGTCCGATTCGGCTGCGGTCGAGCCGGCGGTCTCGTCGGTGGCGTCCGCGGTCGACGCCGCCGCGTCGACACCGGTTCGGTCGGCATCGGTCCGCTCAGCACCGGTATCGGCGTTCGCGTCGGCGGTAGCCCCGTCCTCGGCCGGCTGCGCCTCGAGGTCCGTCCCCTCTACGGCGTCGGGATTGCCGTGACAGCTGGGGCAGAACGTCGTCCCGTTCTGCTGGAAGAGCGGGTCGCCACACGTCCCGCAGTGGGCGTTCGTCATCGTCGCGCCCTTGAGCAACAGGTCGCTCATCCGCTGGGTCGCCTTCCGCTCCTCCTTGTCCTGTTCGTACTTCTCCCGGAGTTTCTCGCGTTCGGCTTCCTTGTCGAAGTCGCTCATACTGGTCTAGAGACGCCGGACCGTCGAAAAAGCTGCGAAGGAAGTACCGACGCTGAGAACGCTCGAGTACACGCGGGTCGAGTCGCCGACCGCTACTCGGTCCGCCGGTACATCCCCTTCGAGGCGGGGCGGGTCTCCTCGAAGCCGAATCGTTCGTAGAAGCCGTCGACGTCGGCAAGCAGGTTCACGTACGCCTGCGGCGGGGTCTCGTCCTCGATGTAGGCCTCGAGCGCGCTCATGATTCGCGTGCCGAGCCCTCGATCCTGGTGATCCGGGTGGACGGCCATATCGGAGATCTGGTAGACGGTCCCGCCGTCCCCGACGATGCGGCCCATTCCGACGACGTCGTCGGTCGGGGTGTGGACCGCGACGACGCCGTACAGCGAATTCGGCAGACCGCGTTCGATTCCCTCGAGCGACCGCGGTGTCATTCCCGCGGCCTCGCGCAACGCGGCGAAGGTCTCGGGGTCGGGGAGTTCCTCGCGGACGGTGTACGGATCGGCGGGAGTCGAATCAGCCATAGGCGAACCGAGACGCGCCGCGAAAATGATGGTTCCGGGACCGATCCCGACGCGACGGTCCGGGGGCGTCAGGATCGGCGCTCGAGGGCGGCTTCGACCGCATCGACGGCTTCCGACGGCGTGTCGACGGTCTCGAGGTCGATCCCGAGTGCGGAGACGTCGTGGGTCTCGAGGCCGACGACGGGTCGGTCGTAGATGCCGGCGAAGCCGATCTCCGAGAGGGTGCCGACGCCGCCGGTGAGCGCGACGACCGCGTCGCCGTTCAGTGGAACGAGCGCGTTCCGGGCGTGGCCCAGGCCGGTCGCGACGGGGACGTCGACGTAGTCGTTCGCGGCGTCGGCGCGGTCGCCGGGGAGGATCCCGATCGTGGTCCCGCCCTCGCGTTTCGCCCCGCGACAGACCGCTTCCATCGTCCCGCCGCGACCGCCGCAGACGACCGTGTGGCTGCGGGCGGCGAGTTCGCGCCCGACCGCCTCGGCGCGGGCCGCCTGTTCGTCCGTGATCGTTCCGCCGCCGATGACGCTGACGCGCATACCCGAGTGGCCGCGGTCGTCGAATATGATCGGTTCGGTCTCGAGACGATTTCGGCGCGAGGGCGGCCGTCGGCACATATATACGAATTCGGACATTTCGACGGATTTAACGCGCGGGGCGGGGTAGCAGTACGTGGTATGACGAAAGTTAGCGTGGTCGGGGCGGCCGGGACGGTCGGGGCCGCTGCGGGCTACAACATCGCGCTTCGGGACGTTGCGGACGAGCTCGTCTTCGTGGACATTCCGGACAAGGAAGACGACACGATCGGACAGGCCGCAGACGCCAACCACGGCGCGGCCTACGACGCGAACACGACGATCCGACAGGGAGGGTACGAGGACACCGCGGGGTCGGACGTCGTCGTCATCACGGCGGGTATCCCGCGTCAGCCGGGACAGACCCGGATCGATCTGGCGGGGGACAACGCGCCCATCATGGAGGACATCGTGTCCTCGCTGGCCGAGCACAACGACGACTTCGTCACCGTCACCACCTCGAACCCCGTCGATCTGTTGAACCGGCACCTCTACGAAACCGGTGACCGCGCCCGCGAGAAGGTGATCGGCTTCGGCGGCCGGCTCGATTCCGCCCGATTCCGGTACGTCATCTCGCAGCGCTTCGACGTCCCCGTCCGAAACGTCGAGGCCACCATCCTCGGCGAGCACGGCGACGCCCAGGTCCCCGTCTTCTCCAAAGTGCGGGTGAACGGCCGGGACCCCGAGTTCGACGAGGACGAAAAGGAGGAACTGCTCGAGGAGCTCCAGACCTCGGCGATGAACGTCATCGAGAAGAAGGGCGCGACCCAGTGGGGGCCGGCGACCGGCGTCGGCCACATGGTCGAGGCCATCCTGCGCGATACCGGTGAAGTGCTTCCCGCGAGCGTCACACTCGAGGGCGAGTACGGACACGAGGACACCGCCTTCGGCGTGCCGGTCAGGCTCGGTGCCGACGGCGTCGAGGAGATCGTCGAGTGGGACCTCACCGAGTACGAGCGCAACCAGCTCGGCGAGGCCGCCGAGAAGCTCTCGGATCAGTACGACGAAATCTCGTAAGCGGTCGACACCGGTTCCGGCTGTGCGGCGCGGACAGCACCGAAACCGCGTCGCCGCTGCGAATCGATCCGCGATCGACCCTCCAGCCGCCCACTGCAACCAGATATCCCCAACCTGCGACGCAAACGGAAGCCGAGACGATCCGGTTCGTCTCGAGCGCCGACGATACCGACGGGCTGACTACTCGACCGGCTGCCAGACGTACCAGTCTTCGTTCCGTGGCTCCTGATTCTGGGTCCACCACTGGGCCTCCCAGACGGTGCCGTCGTGGGTGACTCGATCGCCGTCCGTATAGACCGGCTTCGGGTCCCAGGCCGGGTACGAACCACACCCATCGTCGGAGTCGCCCTGGTCGTCGGAACCGTCCTGGTCGTCACCGGAACCGTCCTGGCCGTCGCCGGAACCGCCCTGGTCGTCGTCGGAACCGCCCTGGTCGTCGTCGGAATCGTCCTGGTCGTCGTCGGAACCGTCCTGGTCGTCGTCGGAACCGCCCTGGTCGTCGTCGGAACCGTCCTGGCCGTCGGAGCCACTCGAGTACGTCTGTCCGTTGATCGTGACGTCGAACGTGTTGTACGTGACGTCACCACTCGTACCGGCCCAGTACTCGGTGCCGAGTTCGATACCGCTGAGCAGAAGGTCGTCGCTCACACCGACCTCATCGGAGACGTACTCCATGATGGCCGTGAGATCGACCGTCCCCGAGGCGGACCCCTCGGCGAGTCTGAAGATATGAAAGTCCGCGTTGGTGCCGCCGCTGTCGTAGCTCACCCAGTGGTCGATAACGTTTCCATGGGCGTCCTCGATGGCACCCGGCTCGGCCGGCGGACCGTGCGTGTGCTCGTCGCCCCACTCGAGCACCAGCATGATCTCCTGAACGTGTGACCCACTCGGGTTCGGCTGGCCGTCCAGAAGCCACCACTCCTCGGCGAGGTTCCAGTTTTCGCCGGTAATCTCGAGGTCGACATCGTACGTCAACTCGAGTTCCGCGACCTCGCCGCGCGGAACGGGGAACGGATCAGCCCCGGTGTCAGTGCCCCACGGTTTCGTTCCGACGAGCGCCTGGGGGTAGTTGGGCTCGCCCTCGGTCGTCCTGGTGTCCCAGTCGAACCCGTACGTGCCGTCGTCGTTGGCCCAGATGCACATCTCGACGTCGCCGCCGGCCGCGTCGGTTCCCCAATCGTTGTTGATGAGCAGAAAGTCGCCGTCGCCGACGTCGATCGTATCGAACGAACCGCACGATCGGGTGTCGGTCGTCTGCGCGGCGACGGTGGTACCACAGAGGGCCGTCGCCGCCAGTGCGCTGGCGCCGACGTGCAGGAATCCGCGTCGAGAGCTGCGTCCTCGGGATGTGCGGTCCGATACGCGATCGCTACCGGAATCGGTCCGACGCTGACGGGAGGCAGACGGGGTGTCGGTGGGCTTCCCGAGCGGTTTCTCGTCTGTACTGTCGGTGGGTTGGGTCTTTCGGGTCACGTTTTCCACGTCCGTTCCGCCCGCCCGCGTCCTGCGGGGCAGACGGTTGCTCGATGCTACCGAACCGGGCGTGAAAAATAGAGAGTCGATAAGTACCCGACGACGAGACGGAACCGGTCGGAGAACAGTTGTCCATCGTGAAACTCGCGCGACTCGTTACTCGTCGACCGTCCCGCCCGCTCGCAGCGGCACGGGTCGTACGCCGTGCGAGGCCGACGACCCGCTACTCGAGGCGGCCTCGGACGGACGCCGACCGGGGGCGGGGATCGGCTCGAGTGCTGCGCGTAGAGTGCGACAGGCGTCCCGATCGAGCGGGGATTTCAGCCGCCGTCTGGATCAATTATATCTATAATTTATTACTATTTTTAGTATTTGAGAACGAGTATAGCGCATATATACTACGGAATAAAATAACCGATCGCAATGTCCGATGGAAGAAAACCGGTCGGACGGGATGCACAGCACGAATCGAACGAACCGCGGTTCGAGACTTCGGGCGGGTCGACCACCACGCGGCGTCGCGTTCTCGGCGGGATCGCCGCCGGCGTCGCCCTCGGTTCGGTCGTCGGGTCGGTCTCGGCCGAAGACAACATCGTCACCGGCCCGGTCGCCGAATTCGGAACCGAGACGGCCAGCCAGCCACAGCGTGCGTTCTGGCACGAGGTCGAGTTCGAGGAAGAATACGACGACCCCGTCGTCGTCATGAAGCCGCTGACTCACAACGGCCCCCACGAGTGTCATATCCGTCTCCGGAACGTCGCGTCCACGGGTTTCGAGTTCAAGATCGAGGAGTGGCTGTACCGCCCCGGGCGGCACGCCAACGAAGAGACGATGCACTGGGTCGTCATGGAGCGAGGCGTTCACACGCTTCCCGACGGCTCCCGGATCGTCGCCGGACACATGGACGGGATCGACCACGAGTGGCAAACGGCCTACTTCGGTCACGCGTTCGACGAAACGCCGGTCGTACTCGCCCAGCCCCAGACGTTCCGGAGCGAGTTCCCGATCGTCTCGCGGCAGCGAAACCTCGGGACGGCCAGCGTCGAGTGGCGGGTCCAGCGCGAACTGGCGGAACGCGAAGAACACCCGGCGGAGCGAATCGGTGCCATCGTGATGGAACCGGGAACCGCGTCGCTCTACGGGACGAGCTTCGAGATGGGAACGGTAGACGGCGTCGATCACACGCGGACGAGGGTCGGGTTCGATGGGACCTACCAGGAGCCGCGATTCATGGCCGACATGCAGACGTTCAACGACGACCAACCCGCGGGGCTGCGCTATTCGGATCTCCTGAGTAGCAGCGTCAGGGTGTTCGTCGAACAGGAACGGAGCGTGGAGGGCCGTCCCGTCGACGATCCCGAGACAGTGGGATACATGACGGTCGAAGGGGCGACGTCCGGATCGGCTGCTCTGTCGCGGTCGGAGGCCGCCGACGTGACCTCGCGATACGGGTCACGGGGGATTTCCACCGGCGAGTGAACAGGAGGCGGACGAAAACCCACTCGAGCCCCCGAGTGAGACGGTATCGGGGACGGCGAGTCCGCGACTCAGACGGCCACCGCCGCAGGCGTCGTCGGCTATCGTTTTCGAACGCGAACCGCGATTTCTCCGGGGTCGAGCGTGATCTCGACGGTGGGCTCGAGACGCTCGGTACCGCGATCGAACTCGACGCGGGGAGCGATCGTCGCGAGCGCGAGTGTGAGTTCCGTCATCGCAAACCGCATTCCGAGGCAGTGGCGGGGGCCGCCGCCGAACGGAAAATAGGCGTACTCGGGCCGGTCGGCGTCCATCGCGAGCGTCGGACTCTCGTCCCCGTCCGTGAGCCAGCGCTCGGGCCGAAACGCCGTCGGCTCCGGCCACCACCGCTCGTCCCGCTGAATGCCGTAGACCGAAAGCTGCAGCGTCGTCCCGCCCGGGACGTGATAGCCGCCCAACGTCGTCGCCTCGACCGGTTCGCGGTACAGGGCCATCACCGGCGGGTAGAGCCGCATCGCCTCTCTGGCGACGGCCTCCGTGTACTCGAGCGCGGGGAGATCGGCGAACGCCGGCTCCCGGTCGCCGAGGACGGTCTCGAGTTCGTGCTCGAGATCCGCTCGAATCGCGGGACTGCCGGCGAGCAGCCAGCACGCGAACGTGAGCGCCGTCGCGGTCGTCTCGTGGCCGGCGAACAGGAACGTGACGAGTTGATCCCGGACCTCGTCGGGAGAGAGCGGGGAGCCGTCCGGGTACTCGGCGCGGGCCAGCACCGAGAGGAGATCGTCGGTCGCCGCGTCCGTCACCCCGTCTCGCCCGCGTCGATCCGCGACCAGGTCGTCGACGAGTGCCTCGAGATCGGCCATCGTGGCCTCGTACTCGCGTTCGGTGGGCGTCGACAGCCACGAGGGCAGCACGGACTGGACGGCGAACTGTTGGGGAGAGGCGTACGCCGACAGCGCCTCGGTCGCTCGCCTGACCGTCACAGCGTGATCGTCGTCGAGCGAGCGGTCGAACAGCGTCCGCACGAGCACGCGGAGCGTGTACCGCGAGAGCGCCTGCGAGAGGTCGACCCACTCACCGTCGTCCCAGTCGTCGACCAGCGCCGCCGCTTCGGCGACCATGTCGTCGGCATACGACCGAATCCGATCCGGGGTGAACGACGACTGCAACAGTTGCCGCTGGCGACGCCACCGCTCGCCCTCGGTGAACGCCACGCCGTCGGGGGCGATGAGTTCCCCGAACCCAATCTCGAACTCGCCCTTCCGGAACTCGTCGGCTCGCGAGACGAGCACTGTCTCGACGATATCGGGATCGAAGACGGCCGCGAACTCGGTGCCGAACGCCTCGTAGGCGACGACGTCACCGTACTCCCTGACTGACTCGGCGAACCCGAGCGGGTCGCGGGCGATCGACAGCGTACTCCCGAGCAACGGGAGTCCGCGGGGTCCCGGCGGCAGGTCGTCGCCCGGTCGATCGGTCTCCGCGGTCGAGCCGTCGGTCCGTCGCGAGTGCGTCTCGGACATACGAGAACGTAGCGCGGGAGCGACGGTCGGCGTTCGCCCGAAGCTATGAACTTCTTTATACTGGCCCGCAAGGGGCCGATATGCAGTCGACGGATCTGACGCTCCGGTTGCCGGAGTGGATGGCGCTTCCCGTTCCGCAGTCCCAGGACGGACTCGAGGTCCACCGCGAGGAACTGCTCTCGTGGCACGTCGATCCCGAGACGGAGCGAGTCCGGTTTCTCTCCGTGATCGCCGGCGACCGCGAGGCTGCCCGAGAAGTGGCGACGGAACTGGACGTCGTCCACCGGTTCGAGATCATGCCGATCGACGAGGACACGTTCTACGCCTACGCCGTGATGGACGTTCGCGCCGCCGACGAACGGCTGATGCGTGCCTTCGACGAACCGGGGCTCGTCATCGTCCCGCCGGTCGTCTACACCGCATCGAGCACCGTCCACGTGACCGTCCTCGGCGAACCCGATGCGCTGGCGAGCCTGCTCGAGGGGGTCCCCGACGACGTCGAGATCGACGTGGACCGAGTGAGCGACCACCGGCACAGGGCCGAGACGCTCGCGGGCAGGCTGACCGCGCGTCAGTTCGAGGCGATGGAGGCGGCCCGGGCGGTGGGGTACTACGACGTGCCCCGGAGCGGCTCGCTCGCGGACGTCGCAACTGAACTGGAGTGTTCCGAGAGCGCGGCGTCGACGCTACTCCGGACCGTCGAGTCGGAACTGGTGGACGCGGCACTGGGGCGATGAGAAACGAGGACGCGAGAACGCGGACGACCGGACTCAGGGGATCAACTGCTCGCCGTCGTCGTCGTAAATCGTGATCGCGTCGACGGGACAGGATCGGGCGGCGAACTTCGCGTCGAGCTCCGCGTCCGCGGGTACTTCGCGGACGAAGACCCCGTCCTCGACCTCCTCGCTGTCCGCGAGGATCGCCTTCCCTCTCGACTCGTCCTTCTCGAACGCGTCCCACTCCGCGACGCACTGGAACATCCCGATACAGGTGTCCTCGTCGAATTCGACCTTCATGAGCGATCGTTCGGCCGATCCGCGTAAATCGTTAGCGGTCGGCAGCCGCGCGAAACGCCATCGCACCGGCGTCGCGAACGTCGTGACCAGTAGGTGCGATACACGATAACAGAAACCACATGTCATCGTGATTTTATTACTGATCGGACCCTCGACTCGAGCATGGAGCGGGACGATTCCGAACCGGCCGACTCGCGCCCGGCGGACCCGCTGGGACGAGCGATGCTCGCTCACCACTACGACGAGCCGGGTCGGCTGACCTATCGCGACGGCGCGGACGTCCAGGACGGGACCGTGGCTGCGTTCTACTTCTCGAGTCCGGCGTCGTGGGACCCGGAGACGATCGAGCTACTCGAACGGCTGTCGGACTGCCAACCGGTGCTCGACGTGGGCTGTGGCGCGGGGAAACACCTCCTGTGGTGGGCCGATCGCGGCATCGACGCGGTCGGGGTCGATGCGAGCCCGAACGCCGTACGAACGGCCCGGGAGCGGTGCGAGGTCCGCAGGACCTCGAGGCGGAGTTGCGTGGAGCAACGCTCCACGTCCCGTTCGAGCGGGCTGCGAGGCGGCGAAGCCGCGGAGCGCGGCCTCGAGAGCGTCCTCGTCGGCGACATGTTCGACCTGCCGGTCGAAACGGACGCGTTCGGTGCCGTCCACGCGATCGGCACGCAGGTCGGGCTCGGCCGCTCGCTGGCCGGGATCGGCGAACTGCTCGGCGAATTTGCTCGCGTCACCGACGGGTCGGGGGTGGCCGTCGTCGACAACTACGATCCGACGCGACTGGACGACGATTTCTTCGGCTACCGGTCCGATCCCCGCGACGGAGTCGCACACCGGTGTTTCCACCTCGAGTTCGCGTGCGAGGCGGACGGCGGTGAGCGAGACCGCGAGGTCGGGCGGACGCTGCAGTTCCTGCTGTGCTCGCCCGCCCGGCTTCGCGAGGCGGGTATCGGAACGCCGTGGCGCGTGCGCGACGTGTTGCGAAGCGACGGAGACGCCCACTACAGGGCAGTACTCGAGAAGGGGACCGGGACGGACGCCGCGGGAAGGTAGCGACGGCGGCCGTGATCGGGCGGGCGATCGCCGAGGGAACGCTTTTGCAGCCGGTCGTTGAACGACGGCCTACGAGAGACGGAATGGTCGCACTGTCCTTCGCGGTCCTGGTGGGGGCTGCTATCCTCACCAGTCTGTTCATGGCGTGGGTGCTCGGGGCGAACAGCAACTCGCCGCCGTTCGCCCCGGCGATCGGGGCGAACGCGATCTCGACGATGCAAGCGGCGTTCGTCATCGGGCTGCTCGCGGCCGCCGGTGCGCTCATGCAGGGCGGCAGCATCTCCGAGACGGTCGGCGCGGACCTGATCGACGGCGTGACGATCACGCCGCTGGCGGCTACCGCGGGCCTGCTGACCGCGGCGGGATTCATGGCGATCGGGATCTACACCCGCTATCCGATTCCGGCGGCGTTCGCGACGACGGGCGCGATGGTCGGCGTCGGCCTCTCGCTGGGCGGCGACCCGGCGATGGCGACCTACCGTCGGCTCGGGACGTTCTGGCTGCTCGTACCGATCATGTCCGGCGGACTGGCGTACGCGACGGCGACGATCCTGCGACGGGACGACGTCCCCGAAACGGTCGGCGTCCCGCTGCTCGCCGGCGTCGTCGGCGCGATCCTCGCCAACGTCCGGCTCGGAGCGATCCCCGATCCGGACGCCGATCAGGGCACCCTCGCCCGGTTCGTCTCCCAGCTTGTCGGCGGCGGCCCGACGGTCGTTTCCGGCGTCGACCTCGGCACCGTCCTCGTGACGATCGGGGCGGGACTGGTGGCGTTCTACTGGGTCCGCGAACGCGTCCGCGTCTCCGTCGAGCGCGGGATCCGCTCGTTCCTGCTCGTCCTCGGCGGCATCGTCGCCTTCTCCTCGGGCGGCTCGCAGGTCGGGCTCGCGACCGGCCCGCTCGAGAACCTCTTCCGCGTCGAACTCGGCTTGCCGGGAACCCTCCTGCTGGCGATCGGTGCGACCGGCATCCTCGCGGGGGCCTGGATGGGGGCGCCGCGGCTATTGCAGGCGACCTCCCGGGAGTACGCCCAGCTCGGCGTGCGGCGGTCGATCGCGGCGCTGGTTCCGGGCTTTATCATCGCCCAGTTGGCGATCGCGCTCGGGATTCCGATCTCGCTGAACAACATCGTCCTTTCCGGGGTCATCGGCGGCGGGCTGGCCGGCGGCTCGGCGGGCGTCTCGCGGCGTAAGGTCGGCGTCACGATCGCCTTCTGGCTGCTAACGCTGGGGAGTTCCGTCGTCGTGAGTTACGGACTCTACCGACTGTTCGCAACCGTCGCCGGTGCGTAAAACGGGGGCCACTCGAGCGTGCTCTCACTCGAGGACCGTCACCGGCTCGGCGGTGCGTTCGACGACGGTGGCGGCGATACTGCGGCCGAGAAACCGCCTGAAAAATCCCGCCGACCCGCGTCCGGAGCCGGAGATCACGACGTGGTCGATCCCTTCCTCGGACGCGTATCGGGGAACGACGGTACCGGGTCGTCCCTCGACCGTCTCGATCCGGACGCGGTCCGCCCCGTCGGGATCGGCGACCGACTCGAGCAACGTGTCGGCGGCGGCCCGGGCCGCTGCCGTCCGTTCCTCGGTGCGCTCCAAGACGCCACCCTCGCTGAGCGACGCGTCGAGCGGCGTCGTGACGGAGAGCAGGATGATCTCGGCGTCGGGGAACGTCTCGAGGGCGTACGCGAGCGCGTCGTCCTCCCGCGGACGGCCGAGCGTCGGGACGAGGACGCGGGCGGGATCGGACTCGACCATGGCCGTCGCTTCGGTCGCCGACCTCATCGGTCTACCGCCGCGCAGGGATGGTCGTTCGTGGGGGCCTCGAGCGGACCGCCGGCCGGCGTCCGAGACGACAGTTTAAACCAGTGGACGCGCCAAAGGCGGGTAATGAATATCGAGGAGCTGACGGGGCTCCCGGCCGGTGCCCTCGACCACTTCCGAAGCGAGGGGATCGAGGCGCTCTACCCGCCGCAGGCCGAGGCGGTCGAGGCCGGCGCGACCGAAGGAGCGAACCTCGTGGCCGCCGTTCCCACCGCCAGCGGGAAGACGATGATCGCCGCGCTGTCGATGCTGTCGGCGATCGAACGCGGCGGGAAGGCGCTCTACATCGTCCCCCTGCGGGCGCTCGCCAGCGAAAAGAAAGCGGAGTTCGAGGCCTACGAACGGTTCGGCGTCACGGTCGGCGTGACGACCGGCAACTACGAGAGCACCAGCGACTGGCTCGCGACGAAAGATATCATCGTCGCCACCAGCGAGAAGGTCGACTCGCTCGTGCGCAACGGGGCCGACTGGCTCTCGGACCTCACCTGCGTCGTCAGCGACGAGGTCCACCTCATCGACGACCGGAACCGTGGCCCGACGCTCGAGGTGACCCTCGCCAAACTCCGCAAGCTCAACCCGGGGATGCAGCAGGTCGCGCTCTCGGCGACGGTGGGCAACGCCGACGAGATCGCCGACTGGCTCGACGCCGCACTCGTGGATACCGACTGGCGACCGATCGACCTCCGGATGGGCGTCCACTACGGGAACGCCCTGAACTTCGACGACGGCTCGACCAGAGCGGTCCCCGTCGAGGGCAGCGAAAAACAGGAGGCCGCCCTCGTCCGGGACATCCTCCAGGAGGGCGGTTCCTCGCTCGTGTTCGTCAACTCCCGACGGAACGCCGAGGCGGCCGCGCGGCGGCTGGGGCAGGTCTCGCAGACCGAACTGACCGCCGAGGAGCAGGACGAACTCACGGAGCTGGCCGACGAGATCCGGGACGACAGCGACACCGAGACGAGTACCGACCTCGCCGAGGCCGTCGAACGCGGCGCGGCGTTTCACCACGCCGGCCTCTCGAGCACCCAGCGGGGCATCGTCGAGGACGCCTTCCGGGACCGGCTCCTGAAGGTGATCGCCGCGACGCCGACGCTCGCCGCGGGGGTGAACACGCCCGCACGACGCGTGATCGTCCGCGACTGGCGGCGCTTCGACCCCAGCGCCGGCGGGATGGCTCCGCTCGACGTGCTCGAGGTCCACCAGATGATGGGGCGGGCCGGCCGCCCGGGGCTCGACCCCTACGGCGAGGCCGTGCTCCTGGCCACGAGCCACGACGAGAGCGAGGAGCTGTTCGACCGCTACGTCTGGGCCGATCCGGAGCCAGTCCGCTCGAAGCTGGCGGCCGAGCCCGCCCTGCGGACCCACGTCCTCGCGACCATCGCCTCCGGCTTCGCTCGCACGCGAGCGGGGCTGCTCGAGTTCCTCGAGGCGACGCTGTACGCGAGCCAGTCGACCGAAGCCGGCCGGCTGGAGACGGTGACCGACACGGTCCTGCAGTACCTCGAGTCGAACGACTTCATCGAGCGCGACGGCGGGGACGGCGACGACGCGGACGAGGATCCCGACGGCGCGTTCACCACGGCGGCCGACCTCGCCGAGGGCGACCGAGACGAGGCGCTCGCGGCCACCAGCCTCGGCCACACCGTCTCGCGGCTCTACCTCGACCCGATGAGCGCCGCCGAGATCGTCCACGGGCTCGAGCGCGCCGACGAACGGCCGACCGCGCTCGGGCTCTACCAGCTCGTCTCCCGGACGCCGGACATGTACGAACTCTACCTGCGCTCCGGCGAGGACGAACGATACGGCGAGCTCTTCTACGAGCGCGAGGCCGAGCTGCTGGGGGACGCGCCCAGCGAATTCGAGGAGGAGCGCTTCGAGGACTGGCTGTCCGCGCTCAAGACGGGCAAACTGCTCGAGGACTGGGCCGACGAAACGGACGAAGAACGATTGACCGACCGGTACAAGATCGGACCGGGCGACCTCCGCGGGAAGGTCGATACCGCCGAGTGGCTGCTCGGTGCGGCCGAGTCGCTGGCCGCGGAGATCGACAGCGAGTGGACCGTCGCGGTTCGGGAGGCCCGCGCCCGCGTCGAACACGGGGTCGGCGAGGACCTCCTCGAGCTGGTCTCGGTCGGCGGCGTCGGCCGCAAGCGTGCCCGTCGGCTCGCCGACGCGGGAATCGAGGAGCCGGCCGACCTGCGAACTGCGGACAAGGGAGTCGTGCTCGACGTGCTCAAGGGGGAAAAGACGGCGGAGACCATCCTCGAGAACGCCGGCCGCGAGGACCCGTCGATGGACGGCGTCGAGCCGAAGTCGACCGAGAGCGAGGACGGCGGAGTGGTCGACTCGAGCGACGATGCCGACGGCGACGAGACGGCGGCGACGGAGACGGCGAACGCGGACGACAGCCAGGCGAGTCTGGGTGATTTCTGATGGAGGCAGTCGAATGCCGCCTCGAGATCGACGATCTCGACTCGTTCGTGGCCGAGATCGGTGCGATCGGCGACCGCCACGAAACGACGGTTCAGGCCTTCGACGCTCGGTACGTCGCCGATCGGCGGCACCTCGAGCGGGCCGTCGAACTGGCCGATCGGGCCATCGAACGCGGGGAGAACGTCGCCCGGGATCGCGCCGTGGAGATCCTGCTGTACGCCGCCGGCCGCCGGCAGATCGATCGCGCGCTCGAGATGGGCGTCGACGAGGGCGAGACCCCGGCGGTCGTGCTCGTCGACGGCGGCCGTGACGCCGCCGAGGCCGAAGCGGCCGCCGTCGAGGATCTCGAAACGCTGGACGCGTTCGGCGAGCGAGCGTCGACGCTCGACCCCCAGGACACCGAGACCCTGTGCGACTTCTTCGACGTGACCGACGCCGAGCGGGCGGCCACCGACGCACCGCTGGCGGCGCTGGTTCGCGAGCGGGTCGCGCTGCTCGAGGTGGAGAAGTAGTCGCCTCCCGGTCAGTCGTCGGCGCTCCCCTCGAGCCGACCCTCCCTCGCTTCTCGAAGCCCGTCACAGATGCCGCCTTGACTCGACATGTTGACCGTCGCGAGCCGCCCTCGCCGGTGGACGAGGTCGAACGACTCGGCGTCGATCGGCTCGCCCTCCGGCGTTCGAAATAGGACGTCGTCCGGATTCGAGACGAGGGACGTCTCGCGGGCCTTCTCGAGGTAGCGCTCGATCGGCGCTTCGGGAACGGCGATGGCGAACGAACGATCGCGGACGTAGACGGCGACGGTCTCGGTAGCGTCGTCGGACCCGGCCCCATCTCGCTCGAGGTCGCGGAGACGGAGCTCGACGATCGCCCCGGCGTCGAGGCCGGCATCGAGCAGCGCTTCGACGGCATCGTACTGACGGGCGACGCGAGCCTTCTCGTCGAGTTCCGTACGGACCGCGTCGACGTCGCCGTCGGCGTCCGGAAACGCCTCGGCGAACGTGAGCCGCTGGTTCACGCCGCGGTTGATCTCCGCCTCGTGCATGTGATCGTGGAGCACGATGCGGGCCGTTTCGACCGTCGACAGGGACTCGACCTCGTCGCGGGCGTCGACCGCCATCATCCACGCGAACGCCGGTGAGCACCACGCCGTCGGGAGCGTGAGGTCGACGGCGGCGGTCCGGCCGTCGATCTCGATCCGGTCGACATAGTCGAGCGCGACGATCGAGCGGTCGAGTTCCGGATCGGTGACCCGGTCCAGTCGGTCGCGGACGGCCGCTCGAGTCGGGCCGTCGGGAGTCTGTGCGCTCATCAGTCGTCGGCCGGTGCGGGTTCCTCGCTCGCGTAGTGGTCCTCGAGCCCGAACTGCTGGCTGATCGCGTCGTCCTGGAACGCCTGCCGTTTCGCCTCGATGTCGATATCGTAGAGGTCGGCGGCGTTCTCGCCCATGACTTTCTTCTTGGTCTCGAGGTCCCACTCGACGCCGTACTCCACGCGGTGTTCCTGCGTGAGTTCGGCGTCGAGGACCTCCTCGACGAGCCAGTCGGGGTTCCAGAGCGCGTAGTCCGAGCCGAAGAGGATGCGATCGTCGCCGAGCCACCAGAGGAGTTCGGACATGATCTCGGAGAACTTGCCCGGTCGGTTCTGGGCGAACGGCGCGGCGACGGCCAGTCCGCCGTAGACGTTGTTCTCCTGGGCGGCGATCCAGCAGAAGTCGTCGAGGCGGGGGAGGCCGACGTGTTCGACGACGAAGTTGAGTTCCGGGAACGACGAAGCCGCGTCGTCGATGTCCGCCACGTCGAACGCGTCGCGGTTCAGCGGCCGGATCGTCGGCCCCTTGTGCGCGTGGATGTTCTCGATGCCGAGTTCCGAACACTTCTCCAGGAACTCGAAGGCCTCGTCGTCGTCGAGTCGCCACCCCTTCGAATCGCCGCGCCACTCCGCCGTGTAGAGTTTGACGCCGGGAATATCGTACGTCTCGTGGAGCTCCTCGAGGTACTCGAGGCCCGTCTCACCGTCGCGCGGGTCGAACGTGCCGTTGAGTACGAACCGCTCGGGGTGCTCGGTCGCGAGTGCGGCGTTCTGCTCGGTCGTGTTGAACCCCTCCGTGTAGAAGTCGGTGAGGTAGGTCGGCTGAAAGATCGCCATGTCCGCGGCGGCGTTGCCGAACAGATCCTCGACCATCCGGTCGGCACCGTACTCGCGATACTCGGCCATGTCCCACTGCCGTTCCTCGGGCGTGAACGTCGTGTGGTAATCGTAGAAACACTGAATAAACTCCTCCCCGCCCTCGTGTTTGATGTTCTCCTCCGTGGCGTCCCACAGGTGTACGTGACCGTCGATGACGAAGATCTCCTCTCCGTTGTGCTGATACATCCCATAGTGAACATCGATACCATACCACATTACTCTTTTTTCGCACATATACGAATCACAATACGAGTTGAATGTACGTGGTCAAAATTTGCATATTCATATCCATATATCAATGTTCGAACATTCATACGGACCGATACGCGAGGGGAACGTTATCACGGATGCCGTGGAACTGTGACGCGATACCATGCAAGCAGCCAGACTCCACGAGTACACCGACGACATGAGCGACGCGCTACAGGTCGAGGACATCGACCGTCCCGGCCTCGAGCGATCCGATCACGTACTGGTCGAGGTCGAGGGGGCGGGGTGGTGTCAGACCGACAATCACATCATCGAGGGGATGTGGACCGACTACGCGCCGCAGGAGCTACCGATGACGCTCGGCCACGAGAACGCTGGAATCGTCGCCGAGACCGGCGACGAAGTGACGCTCGTCGAGGAGGGAGACCCGGTTATTTGCCACCCGGTCCAGACCTGCGGCATCTGTCGACCCTGTCGGCTCGGCGAGGACATGTACTGCGAGAACAGCGCGTTCAACGGCCTCACCACCGACGGCGGCTTCGCCGAGTACCTCCGGACCAACGAACGCGCGGTGATCCCGTTGCCGGACGGCGTCGACCCGACCGAGATCGCACCCCACGCCGACGCGGGGATCACGGCCTACCACGCCGTGAAGAAAGCGGTCGACGAACTGAACCCCGGCGACACCACCGTCGTCATCGGCGTCGGCGGCCTCGGTCACATCGGACTCCAGTGTCTCGAGGCGATGAGCGCCGCGGACGTCGTCGCCGTCGACATCAAAGACGAGGCGCTCGAGTTGGCCACGGACCTGGGCGCTCGCCACACCGTCAACTCCGCCGAGGAGGACCTCCCGGCGGTGATCGCCGACCTGACCGACGACGAGGGTGCCCAGCAGGTCGTCGACTTCGTCGGCCGCGACGAGACGACCGGGCTGGCACCCGAGATCGTCGCCGCCGGGGGCGACCACCACGTCGTCGGCTACGGCGGTCACGTCCACGAACCCAGTCAGGCGCTGGTCAACGGCGAGTTCTCGTTCCGCGGCACGCTCGTCGGGAAGTACGCCGAACTCCAGGAACTCGTCGCGCTCGTCGACCGCGGCGACGTCGAACTGCACACCGAACGCCACGACCTCGACGAGATCAACACGGTCGCCGAGCGGCTCGAGCACAACGAAATCGAGGGACGCGCGGTCGTCCTCCCGCCCTGACGCGGCCGCGACGGAGCGGCTCGATATCGCGCGAGCGTCGTGCGTCGCGGGGCTCGAACCGGCGCTACGCTCTTGTGTGCCCACCTGATACGCCCTGCATGGCCACCCTCGAGGACCCCATCGAGATCGGCGGCGTCACGGTCCCCAACCGGCTCTACCGCGCGCCGCTGCTCGAGTGTGCGGGCAACGGTCCCGACGCGGTCGACACGCTGATCGACGATCTCGAGCCCGCCGCGGAGTCGGGC
This sequence comes from Natrinema salaciae, assembly GCF_900110865.1. NCBI lineage: Archaea > Methanobacteriati > Methanobacteriota > Halobacteria > Halobacteriales > Natrialbaceae > Natrinema > Natrinema salaciae. The sequence goes on along the minus strand of NZ_FOFD01000003.1, from coordinate 326,177 downwards.
GTCGGCCTCGTCTGTCAGGGCGCGACGATCGTCCGCGGCGACGGCGGCTGTGCCGCGCCGGGGATGACCCGCGTCCACGACCCCGACTTCGTGGCTCGGCTGTCGCGACTGACCGACCGGATTCACGACCACGGGAGCCGGATCGTCGTCCAGCTCGAGCACGGCGGCCTCCGGAGCATGGAGACCTGGCACGCCGAGTACCGCGCGGCGCATCCGGAACTCGAGCAACTCGCCGTCTCCCGCCCGCCGTGGCAGTTGCGGCTGCTCGATCGGCTCGGGTTTCTCGACTACGACCCCCACGTCCTCGCGACCGACGAGGTGTACGACCTCGCGGCGGACTTCGGTCGCGCGGCGGCTCGCGCCGTCGAGGCGGGCTACGACGGCGTCCACCTCGCGGGGGCCAACATGGGGATCGTCCAGCAGTTCTGCTCGCCGTTCTACAACCGGCGGGACGACGAGTTCGGCGGCTCCCCCGAGGCGCGCCTCGAGTTTCTCGCGGTCGTTCACGACGAGATCCGCGAGCGGGCGGGCGACGTGCCCCTCATGACCAAAGTCCCGGCCGAGACGCCGGCACCGCCGTCGCCGGTCGTCCGCCGCAAGCTCTCCCTCGCGGACGGCGTCGAAATCGCCCGCCGGCTCGAGCGAATCGGCTACGACGCCGTCGTCCCCGTCCGGACGTCGGTCGCGTGGGACATGAGTATCGTCCGCGGCGAGTATCCCGAGCGGGCGTGGGAGAACGAAGCGCTGCGCGAGGAGTACGACGCGGCGTTCGGCGGCTCGGCTCGCAGGCGGCTCGTCGCCCTGGCGAACCGCGTCCAGTCGTTCCAGTACACGTTCGAGCCGGCGTGGAACGCCGACTTCTGTCGGCGCGTCCGCGAGCGGGTGTCGATCCCGGTACTGGCGGAGGGCGGGATTCGAGAGCGGGGCGAGATGGATCGGTTGCTCGGCTCGAGCGAGAGGGGCGCTACCGGCGGCGGCGCGGCACCCGCCTGCGACATGGTCGGTATGGCTCGCCCGTTCTACGCCGAACCTCGATTGGGAGCGCGGCTGCTCGAGACCGACGCGCGGACGGAGAACCCGCGCGTCATCTGCGAGAGCTGCAACAACTGCACGGTGCCGCAGGCGACCGGCGCGCCGGGGATCTGTCGAACGCCGGACGTGCTTCGGAAACGGGGCGAACTCGAGCGGGACGGTGCCTACGACCGGACTGCGGGAGAGTAAGTCAGGCCGTGACGGTGTCGCTCGTTAGTTCCTCGAGGGTCCCTTCGGTCGTGTACTCGGGGGTCTTGACCCTGAATCGCGACGCCGGAGAGCCCGCGTAGTGGAGCGTGATGGTATACGTGCCGTCGGACGCGATCTGGTTGGCTTCGAGGCGCTCCGCATCGACCTGCTCGAGACGAACCATTTCGCCCGCGTAAGCGGGATCCGACTGGCCGTGGATCTCATAGGTCGCCTGCTCGGACGACACCTCTGCCCCCTCGAGCGGGTATCCGCGATTCGTCCAGACAGTGAATCCCTCGTCGAGCGCGTAGACTTCCTCGTAGCCGTTATCGATGAGTTTCCCGGCCCGCAATCCCGAGAGGTGATGTGGACAGCCGCAGTAGGTAACGATCCGTTCGTCCTTCGACCAGTCCGCGACCGGATCGTCGTCGGGGGTGTACGGCGGCGCGGTGCTCAGCGCCGCGCCGGCGATGTGTGATTTCTCGTACTGGTCGGATCCACGAGCGTCGGCGATTCTGGCTTCCTGCCGTTGATACCAGTAGAAGACGTCATCGATGGGGGCCAGCGGAACCTCGACGCCGTCGAACGTCTGCGTCTCGTAGGTGCTGGTGTCGATCGAGCGCTCTTCGGGTTCCGATTCCGGTTCCGGGCCGTATCCGTCACCCTCGTTGCCACCGCTGCCGCCGAGGCACCCTACGACGGTCGTCACGAACGCCGCCGATCCCACTGCGAGAAACTGCCGTCGATTCATCGACCGACTGTACGTTCGTCGACCCAATATGGGTTCTGGTAACGGACAGATCGCTCGCTCGACCCCTTCGTTTCAACTGGAAACCGGGAGACGGGGTTGGAGAAGTGCTCGAGTCGAAACGGCGGAGAAGTAGTCCATCCTGGATTCGAACCAGGGTCGAAGCCCCCAGAAGGCTTCAGGATTGGCCACTACCCTAATGGACTTGACATGATCTCGTCGGTTCCGATTACCGACGACGTACCACTCAGTAGTGGGTGTCCGTATTAGAGTGTTACGAACTCAATCGCGGATCGGAACGTCGAATCGCTCGGTGGAAATCCCAGCCCTGGCGGGCGTTACCGCATCGGGGGAACGTGGTGTTCCTTCCGATGGCAGTTCGCACAGAGGACCAGACACAGATCGATTTCGGCGCGAATACGCTCTTTCGGGTACTCGTTCGAGACGAGTTTCGAAACAGCGGTCTCCTTTTTGGCGCTCGAGTGATGAAAATCCAAACAAGCGGGGTCCGACGTTTCACATCGATCACACCCTGTGTCGCGTTTTAGGTCGTGGATCCACTGCCGACGTTCTCGTTCCGGTCGCGAGTGGTGAACAGTGCGGTGACAATTGGCGCACAGTACGTCACACTTTTCGATCTCCGCACGAAGTGCGTCTTTTCCGTATCCGTAAGTCACCATTCGTCCGACTGCCATCTCCTTCGTCGTTTCGTCGACGTGGTGGAAATCCAAACACGCAGCAGTATCGACGCCACACCGTGAGCAGCCGCGTTCGCGCTTTTGCGTATTGAGCCACGAACGGAGCCGAGAGCGGCGTTGCAACGTCCGTTCCGTGTTCCACTCCACGTTTCGATAGTGCCACCGCTGGTCGACGGAAAGCGCCTCCCACGATGTCTCCTCGGGAAGTTCCACCTCGTCCGGTTTCGGTTCCACTCGAGGTCCCCTCGAGTACGCCGTTTCCAGTCCCGCCATCTCCTTCGCGTCGTTCCAGCCGCCACACGTTCGAATTATCGTCGCGGAAGCCGGCGTCAGCCCGAGCTCCTCGTACTGGGCCTTCGTCGGCGATTCGTCCAGTCGTTCGGCTGCCCGCTGCAACGCCTCGAGACAGTCCTCCTCCGTCGCCACACCACCGTTCGCCGCGTTATCGCTTATAAACTCCCGGACGGTGTCGCGGACGTCGGTCGCTCGAGCGCGAACCGATACCCCTTTTTCCCGCTCCCGCGCAGTCCCGCGTATGTACGTCGGACGATTCGTCGTCGTCGGTCCCGAAGTCGGCGCGTACCGCGTGTCGTCGCGGTCGTTCCCGAACCGCGAGATCACTGCGCGAGAGGAGGCGCTCACCGTCGGTCCCACCGCGGACGCCCCGGAGACGGACAACCCCTACGTCTCGTACAACTGCCTGCGGGTCGTCGAGACGCCGACGGGCGAGACGGCCGCCTTCGGCAACGGCTCGCACGTCGATCCGATCGCGGAGAAGCTCGAGCTGGGCTATCCCGCCCGCGACGCGCTGGCGGAGAGCCTGCTGGCGCTCGACTACGAGAAGGACGACTACGACACGCCCCGGATCGCGGCGACGATCGGCGACGACGGCGAGGCGCTGATCGGGACGGTCCGGACGGACGCCCTCCTGGTCGAGACCGTCGACGAGCCGACGCTGGTCGCGACCTACGAGACGGACGCGCCCGAAGCGATCGATCTCGAGGCCGACAGCGCCGCGGCGGCCGCCAGCGAGGTCTACGACCTCGAGTTCGAGCACGCGGTCTGTGCGGCCGGCGTCGCCCGGACCGGAGACGGGTTCGAGACGGCGGTCGAGAACGGCGACTGATCGAAGCGATAGCGACCACTCGGACGGCGTGCGTCCGAGGTAACTACTAACCCTGCTCCCGCCAAGGAGTATCGCGTATGTCGACCGATTCCGACAGCAGCATTCGTCTCGTCCGGAACGCCACCCTTCTCGCGACCGTCGGTGAAACGACGTTCCTCGTCGATCCCATGTTCGCGTCCCCGGGGGAGATACCGCCGATACCGGAGACGCCGAACGACCGTGCGAACCCGCTCGTACCGATGCCCGACGTCGACCTGTCCCACGACGCCGTGGTCGTCACCCACCGCCACCGCGACCACTTCAACGAGGCGGCGAAAGCGGAACTCGACGCGGACGTCCCGCTGTTCTGTCAGCCCGAAGAGGCGGACGCGTTCGTCGACGAGGGCTTCACCGACGTGCGACCCGTCGACGACGAGGCGTCGTTCGACGGCGTTACCATTCACCGGACGCCCGGCCGCCACGGGCACGGGCAGTTGGCCGAGGAGATGGGACCGGTCTCCGGGTTCGTCTTCGACGCCGACGAGACGCTGTACGTCGCCGGTGACACGGTCTGGTACGACGGCGTCGAACGGACGCTCGAGCGGTTCGACCCCGATACCGTCGTCCTCAACGGCGGCGAAGCGCAGTTCAATCACGGCGACCCGATCACCATGGGCGTCTCGGACGTCACCGCCGTCCGCGACGCCACCGACGCCACGGTCGTCGTCGTTCACATGGAGGCCATCAACCACTGCCTCCTCACGCGCGACGAACTGCGGGCGGAAACGGCGGACGTCCACGTTCCCGAGGACGGGGACCGGATCGCCCGCTGACGATCGCTCCGCGCTACCGGGCGGGGCGAGCGTTCGCCTCGGCGACCCGTCCGCGGACCGACCGCCAGCGAACCTACAAACCCCTCGAGCCTGTTACCCTCGAGCATGAAGGTCGGACTCATCTCGGACGTTCACGGCAATCTGGTGGCCCTCGAGGCCGTCCTCGAAGAGATGCCCGCCGTCGACGAACTGTGCTGTGCGGGCGACGTCGTCGGCTACAACCCCTGGCCCGCCGAGTGCGTCGACGAGTTGCGAGCGCGAGACGTTTCGACGGTGATGGGAAACCACGACGCCGCCGTCGCCGGGACCGCTCCGTTTCGGTTCAACGGGATGGCGAGGGCGGGGGTCGAACACGCCACGGCGGCGCTGTCGGACGAACAACTCGAGTGGCTCGCCTCGCTCCCGGGCGAGCGCCGCGAGTGCGACGACCGGGTGAAACTCGTCCACGGCCATCCGAGCGATCCCGACCGCTACACCCGGTACACGTACCCGCGGGAGTTCTCGCCGCGGCTGCTCGAGGACGAGGACGTGCTGGTGCTCGGTCACACGCACGTGCAGGGCGTCGAGCGGTTCGCGGAGGGGATCGTCGTCAACCCGGGTAGCGTCGGGCAACCGCGAGACGGCGATCCGAGAGCGGGGTACGCGGTGCTCGACCTCGACGCGATGACGGTCGACACCCGTCGCGTCGAGTACGACATCGACGCGGTAGTGGACGCGGTCGACGACGCGGGGCTGCCGACGCGTATCGGAACCCGGCTGGCTCGCGGCGAGTGAGCGCGGTCGGCCAGTGAGCGGCCGTGGCTCCGGACGGCGGTGGTCGGAGTCGGAAGCGAACCGTTTTACACTCCCCCCGCTGCTACGTTCGGGCATGGCATCCACCGGCCACACCGCGTGTACCGCTCGGAACCGTCCTCGTCGCGCCGTGGGCCGGTGTTGTCGCTCGCCGACTCGCACGTCGATTCGGGGCCGCCGACGGCATCGGTCCGAGACCGTTTCACCGACCGCGACGGGGAGCGATGTTCGGACGCGTGCGTGAAGACGTTCGGGCGATGCGCGAGCGCGACCCCGCCGCGACGGGTCGACTCGAGGTCCTGCTGTGTTATCCGGGGCTCCACGCGGTCTGGGCGCACCGGCTCGCCCACCGGTGCTGGACGGGCGGTGCCGGCGGCCGCCTGTTCGCGCGGCTGTTCGCCCACGTCGTACGCCTGCTGACGGGCGTGGAGATCCATCCGGCCGCCTCGATCGGCCGCCGAGTGACGATCGACCACGGGATGGGCGTCGTCATCGGCGAGACCGCCGACATCGGCGACGACGTCCACATGTACCACGGCGTCACGCTCGGCGGCGACACGAACGACCCCGTCAAGCGCCATCCGACGGTCGAGGACGGCGCGCAACTGGGGGCGAACGCGACGCTGCTGGGCGATATCACGATCGGCGAGAACGCCGCCGTCGGCGCCGGTTCGGTCGTCACGCAGGACGTCGAGCCGGGCGCGACCGTCGTCGGCGTGCCCGCGGAACGAGTCGACTGAGGAGGCGAGTACCGGACGGCGCTCGAGTCGCGGTCGCCGCTCGGCCGCCGACCGCTAATCGTCGGTCGACTCCGCGTCGGGCTCGAGTTCGGTGTACGCGGCGTCCTCGTTCCGGCGCTTCCGTCCACTCACGGCTGGCTCGTCGACACCGAGATGGATACCGATCGACCCGGAACGTGCGCCCCCGATCCGACTCGGATCGGTCAGACCAGCGGTTCGACCAGCTCCTCGCCGGCCTCGAGCAACGCTCGAACCCGTTCGTCGTCGGCGGCTTCGGCGTACACTCGCAGGACCGGCTCGGTTCCGCTGGGACGGATCAACAGCCACGAGCCGTCGGCGAGTTGCAGCTTGAACCCGTCAGCGGTGTTCACGTCCGCCACCGCCGTTCCGGCGACGGTCTCGGGGATCACGTCCTCGAGGGCGGCCAGCACTCGCGACTTCTCGTCGTCGGGACAGGCCACGCTACGCTTGTCCTGGACGACCGTGCCGTGGGTCTCGAGCAGTCGGTCGACCCGGTCGTCCAGCGGTTCCGCGGCGTGCATCGCGGCCGCGAGCAGGGCCATCAGGACGCCGTCCTTCTCGCGGACGTGCCCCCGAACCGTGAAGCCGCCGGACTCCTCGCCGCCGACCAGCGCGTCGCGGTCGGCCATCGCCTCGCCGACCCACTTGAACCCGACCGGTACCTCGTGGACCGTCTCCCCGTGGGCCTCGGCGACCCGGTCGATCAGGAAGGTCGTCGAGACGGACCTGACCGCCGGCCCCGACGCGTCCTCGAGCAGGTAGTCGTACAGCGCGGCGAAAAACAGGTTCTCGTCGAGGTAGCCGCGGTCGGGGGTGACGACCGCGATCCGGTCCGCGTCGCCGTCGTTGGCGATCCCGAGGTCGACGTCGCTCCCGTCGGCCGTGACGACCTCGATCAGTTTCGCGAGGTTTACCGCGGCGGGTTCGGGCGAGCCACCGCCGAACTCGGGGTCGCGCTCGCAGCGGGAGCGCTCGAGGGTCGCGCCGGCGCGCTCGAGCAGCGCGTCGGTCGTATCGCGGCCGCTGCCGTGCATCGCGTCGTAGGCGACGGTCAGCCCCGCGAGGCCGGCCGTGCCGGTGATCGATTCGACCAGTTCGAGCGCGGCGTCGGCGTGGGGGCCGGCGAAGTCGACCTCGCGAGCGGTTCCGTGTTCGGCCTCGGGGAGAGGGTCCGGTTCGGCGAGGCGATCCGCGATCGCGTCCGTTACGGCGGGCAGGGCCGGCGCGCCGTCCTCGGGAATGAACTTGACGCCGTTGTACGCCGGCGGATTGTGGGAGGCCGTGATCACCAGCCCGCCCGCGAGTCCCCGGTCGACGATTGCGTGCGCGACGAGCGGCGTCGGTCGATCACGGTCCGAGAGCAGGACGTCGAACCCGTTCGCACACAGCACCCGCGTCAGTTCTTCGGCGAAGCCACGGGACGTCTCGCGGGCGTCGTACCCGACTGCAACTGGGCCCTCGTGCCCCTCGTCCGCGAGATACGTCGCGACTGCCTGTCCCACCATCCGAACGCGGGGGGCCGTGAACTCGTCGAGCGTCGCCCGCCAGCCGTCGGTGCCGAAGCTGATCGTCTCCATGCACCGGTGGTCGACAGCCGACGCGAAAAAAGCGACGGGACCGTCCAGCGAGCGCAAAACCGAGACGTACGCGCCGTGGAGCCGCCGGTTCGCCGTCGCCCCGCGACGAAGACTCGATCAGGCGTCGACGTCGGTGAGACGCTGTTCGAAGAGCCGCTCGCCCGTTTCCTCGCAGGTGACGGCGACGACCTGGTGGGACGTACAGCAGGATTCGACGACCTCCTCGCCCATCTCGACGTCGCCGCCGGAGGGGCAGGTCTCGAGGAACATCCGGAGGCTGTTGAGCACCTCGCCTTTCGTCCCGGGGTCGTAGGCGTCCCAGTCGTCGAGCCACGCCGCGAGCGCCCGGCTCGCGGCGACGTCCGCGATCAGTCCCGCTCGAGAGGGCCAGCGGCCGGCCCCGCCAGCTCCGGACAGCAGGACGTGGGTTTCGTCGCGCGTCTCGAGTTCGAACTCGTCGGGATCGGCCTCGAATCCGAACGCGTCGACGGCCGCCGCGACGTCGACGCCGGACTCGTCGAGCGGTTCGATCTCGTCGAACCAGGCGGCTTCGAACGCCTCGGTGAGACAGAGATCGTCTCGATCCGAACACGGTTCCAGGATATCGTGCTCGAGGAAGAACGTCTCGAGGTCGACGGTCGACGGTTCGGCGGCGTCGGTATCGGTGTCAGCGTCGGTTCCCTCGTCGGTCGCGGCGACGTCACGCTCGTCGAAGGTGGCCACGTCGTCCGACTCCATAGAGCGGGCCGTCGGTTCGCTCGCGGACCGTTCGGACGGTAACTCGGCGCCGTCGGCGGTCGTCGACGCGTCGACGGCGCCGAGCCCGCTCGCCACCGCCGGATCGGGGTCCTTGCCGAACCAGCGAAGGACCTCGGGCGGGAGGTAGCGCTTGGTTAGCGTCGGGGTTCCGGGAACCAGATACCCGCGGAGGTAGATCAGCGCGATCGAGATCCCGATCGCGAGCAGGCCGCCGAGACGGGACTTCCGCGCGATGACGGAACCGACAACCGCTGCGATAACGAGGTTCAACACGGTACAGGGCTCACACCGGTTCTCACCGGTGTATTCGGGTTGCTTGAGATCGTCGACGACATCGAGTTGCATCTCGAGACGACTGTCACCCTCGATATGTATCTATTTTTCGGACCGTGTGTCCGATAGTATAGCGGCCGGCGGCAGAGAGACGAGCGAGCGATCGACGGTTCACTCAAGGCCGGCGAGCCGTTCCTTCTCGGCCCGACTCAGCTGTTTGATCTCGTATTCGCGGGACATCGCGGACGACCTCGAGTCGAACCGCTCGTGATAACGGAGTTCGACCGGCGTCCGCCCGCGGGTGTACTTCGCGCCCTCGCCCGCGTCGTGTTCGGCCACGCGTCGCTCGAGGTCGGTCGTGTAGCCGGTGTACAGCGAACCGTCGGCACACTCGAGGACGTAGACGACGTGATCGGCCATCGACCGGGAGCAGGCGCGGGAGTGTAAAAAGCGTCTCGTCCGAAAAGGGGGGCGCGTGGTCGTCAGTCGCGATGCGTCAGGTACCGCGAGCGCGCTCTTTTGCGGCTTCCGCGATGCCAGCGTTTGCCGAGCAACTGACACACGCGTGAATCTCACCGTGTTCGTCGGCGAAGACGCGTGCGAACCGTTCGGAGACGTGCGCGCCGCAGTGATCACACTTGGGCATTGGTCACACCGGCCGAAGCCGGTAGTTCGTCTTATTCGGCGACTGGATAAGTAACTTTCTCCATACGCTGTTTGGCTTTTCGTTTGCGGAAAGGTTTTTTCTGATAACGAGTACGCTACTCAGTCGCGCGCGTCGTCGATCGCTCGAGCGATCAGCACTGCCTGTGCGCCGGCGACGAACCCTGCATCGATGTTGACGACCGAGAGGACGGTACAGGACTGAAGCAGCCCGGCGAGTGCCGCCTCGCCGTCGCCGCCGTAGCCGTAGCCGCTGGAAACCGGGACGCCGATGACCGGTGTGTCGACGAGTCCGGCGACGACGGTCGGCAGGGCACCCTCTCGGCCGGCGGCGACGATCAACACGTCCGCCTCGCGGAATCGCTCGAGCTGGTCGAGCGTCCGGGACAGCGCCGCGACGCCGACGTCGTCGACGCGATCGACCGTCGCACCCGCATCCAGACAGACGGCCGCCGCCTCGTCGGCGATCGGTCCGTCGACCGTTCCCCCGGTGGCGATTCCCACCGTCGCATCGAGCGACGGCGGCTCGTGATCGTCCGTCCGCACGTGGATCGTCGTGCTCCGACGATCGATCGTCGCGTCGGGATACGCCTCCGTCAGGTGGCGCTCGAGCGCCTCGAACTGCGACGTCGACACGCGAGTGAGTAACGCCCGATCCGTCGTCTCGAGGGCAGCCTCGGCGAGCGCGATGACCTGTTCGGCCGACTTCCCCTCGGCGAGGATCGCCTCCGGAATGCCCCGTCGCTGGTCGCGAGCCGCGTCGAACCGGCCCGCCTCACCTGTCACGTACCCGTTGAGTTCGGCTTCGGCCTGTGCCGGCGACAGCGAGCCGTCGGCAACGGCCTCGAGGAGTTCGCGCATACTCGTCCTCGGCGAGCGACGCACTCGAATCCGTCGACCCGAACGTGTTCCGGCCGCGACGCGAATCGCCAGCGACTTCGATCACTGAACGCGCGCGCGAGCCCCGGAGGAGCGCGCGCGAGCCGAATGCCGACGTTCGTGAGCCCCGAAATCCTCGTCGGCAACTCATCAAACATATACTTTCCGGTGATTCTGGTCGTCGAAACGGCCGGGTCAACCCCTGCAACCCCCGTATTTCGACTACTAACCAGAATCCTTATATGGGGTAACGGGAAACGGATACATCGTATGGCAGATCTTATCGTCAAAGCCGCCGTAAAGGAAGCGCTCGATGACAAAAACGTCGCCTCGGACTTCTACGACGCGCTCGACGACGAAGTCGACGAGCTGCTCGAGGACGCTGCCCGACGCGCAGAGGCTAACGACCGGAAGACGGTCCAGCCCCGCGACCTGTAAGGTTCGATAGTTGCGCGATTTTTTCGGACGCACGTCGGAGAGCGTCCAGCATCGGCGACCGACAGCATCGCCGGGCAGGACGGGAGACAGTGCGACGTGATCGACGCATACGCCGTCGTCCGTCACTCAGCGGCGGCGCTGGTCGATGTACGCCTTCGTCCGGCCGAGCACGACGTGTTCGGTTTCCCGTAATTCCGAGAGCGACGCCGAGCCGGTGACGAACATCGCCGTCCGCAGTTCGAGAACGAGCGTCTCGATCAGTTCGACGACCGCGTCCGCGCTCTGCCCCGCCGGCGCGAGAAACGGCTTCGCGAGCCCGCCGGCACGAGCGCCGAGCGCAATCGCCTTGGCGATGTCCAGCCCGGAGCGGACGCCGCCGCTCGCGATCACGCAGTCGTGGACCTCGGCGGCCTCGAGCGTGCTCACCGCAGTCGGGACGCCCCACGCGCGAAACAGGCGACCGACGGCCTCCTGTCGATCGGCGTCGATCGCAGCCGCGCGGTGAGACTCGATCCCCGACCAGGTCGTTCCGCCCTGCCCGGCGACGTCGACGGCGTCGACGCCGGCATCGGCGAGTCGACTCGCCGTGTCCCGCGACATCCCGTTACCCGTCTCCTTGACGATGACCGGCACCGAAAGCGCGTCGGCGACGCGCTCGATCGCCGCGAGACAGCCGCGGGCGTCGACGTCACCCTCCGGCTGGACCGCTTCCTGCAGAAAGTTCAGGTGGATCGCCATCGCGTCGGCATCGATCATCGCCACGGCGTCCTCGACGTCGTCCACGCCGTACTCGAGCAGCTGGGCCGCGCCGACGTTCCCGTAGAGGAACGCGTCCGGCGCGGCCTCCCGAACGACCGTGTAGGACTCGAGGACGCCCTCGTCGTCGAGCTCGAGGCCGGCACGCTGGCTGCCGACGCCCATGGCGACGTTCGTTCGTTCGGCGGCTTCGGCGAGCCGCCGGTTGAGTTTCGTCGTGTTCGGGTGACCGCCGGTCATACTCTCGATGACGATCGGGGCCGCGAGCTCGCGTCCGAACAGGTCCGTGGTCGTCTCGATCTCGTCGCGGTGAACCTCCGGCAGTGCCTCGTGAACGAGGTCGATGTCGCTGAACCCGGCACCGCTCGTCTCTACGTCTTCCTCCTCGATAATACGGAGGTGATCGTCTTTTCTATCGGATGTCTCGGGCATCGAAGCGTCTCTGCTCGAACGGTCACGCGACCGGATTGAAAACCTGTCTATTCGATCTCTCGACCGATCCGCGATCGTCGATCGGCCGTCCGGCTGCCGGCTCGAGCTTTTTGCCCCCCGCCGTGGTACGAGCGAGACACATGCTGCGCAAGCTCCTGATCGGCTTCGGGTTCGTCGAGATCGTCAAGCCGGAGCCGATCATCGAAGCGTGCGAGCGGATCGGGCTTCGAAACCCCGAGGTGGCGAAGCGACGGCCGCTGGCGCTGACCGGCGCTCGGCTCGAGGGACTCGCCTTTGTCTGGCTGCTCGTCCGCAACCGACAGGAGTCGACGCTCGTCTCCACGCTGCTCGGGCTCGTCGGGCTGACGCTCGTCCTCGTTCCGCAGCCGATCATCGAACTCAGTCAGCACCTGGTCTACGCCGACACGGACAGGCTCGAGCTACAGCCGTGGGTCGTGCCCGCGGCGCGACTGCTCGGCGTACTCTACCTGACCGTCTCGCTGCTCTCGCGGAGCGCGAGCGAGGAGCCGGCAGCGGCTGCGAGCGAGCCCGACGCCGACCGCTCCTCGAGCCGACTTCGGCTCCGCGCGAGGTAACGACGAGTGCGACGAGCCGTGCGACGACTGCCGGTGATCGGGTTCGCACTCCTCGAGATCGTCGCCCCGAGACGGATCATCGCGGTCGGCGAACGGGTTGCGTTCGCCGACCCTGACGCGGGACGATTGCGACCGTGGACGGTTCCGATGGCCCGACTCGAGGGACTGGCGTTCGTCTGGTTGCTCGGTCGCGACGGGCCACCGGCGGGGATCGAGCACGTGCTCGCGGCCGTCGGACTCGTCCTAGCGCTGTTCCCCCGAACGGTCGTCGAACTGAACCTCGACGTCGCTTACGAGAACGCCGACGAACTCGAGTTGAAGCGGTGGGTGATACCCGCGACCCGCCTGCTGGGGGCGGTCTACGTGATCGCAGGACTGTTCGCACGGCCGGTCGGCACACCGGCGGACGCGGACGAAAACACGAAACGGCGCGACGAACGGGCCTGAGCCGGCCAGTTCGGCGCGACCGAATCGGGTCAGTAGCGGCGGACCTCGACACCGTCGTCGGTGCCGATATAGGTCGCGTCGGCGACCCCCACGAACAGGCCGTGTTCCACGACGCCAGGGATACCCGAGAGCCGCGTCGCCAGCTCGTCGGGGTCGTCGATCCGACCGAACGCGCAGTCGAGCACCAGGTTCCCGTTGTCGGTCACGACCGGGCCGTCCTTGCGCTCGGCGTCCCGGAGCGTCGGCTCCCCGTCGAGAGCGCGAATCCGATCCGCCACGACGGAGTGCGCGTCGGGCAACACCGCCACCGGCACCGAGCGCTCGAGGCGGTCGGTCAGCTTCGAGGGATCGGCGACGACGACGAACCGGTCCGCAGCCGTGTCGACGAGTTTTTCGCGCGCGTGGGCCGCCCCGCCGCCCTTGATGAGCGCGCCGAACGCGGCCGCGTCGCGGTCGTCGACCACCTGATCGGCCCCGTCGATCGCGAGGTCGACGCCGTCGACCGCGTCGAGGTCGGTCAGGGGAACGCCGACCTCGAGCGCGAGCTGGCGGGACTGGAAGGAGGTCGGAATCCCGCGGATCTCGAGGCCGTCGTCGACTGCCCGACCGATCGCCCGGATCGCGTGGGCGGTCGTCGAGCCGGTTCCGAGCCCGACGACGAATCCGTCCTCGACCGCCGCGGCCGCCCGCTCGCCGGCGCGGCGTTTCGCTTCGTCGGAGCCGCCTGCCGTCTTCATGGCTGTGCAAGCGGGCGGCGACGAGAAAAACGTTACACCTCGCGGCCGTCGTTCAGAGGTCGACGCGATCGAACCGCCAGAGACCGAGTCCGAGCGGGACGAGCGCCCAGATCGTGAGGAGGACGAAGCCGAACCACGGCTGGGCGACGACCGGTAGGTTCTCGACGATACCGGCCATCGACAGCTGGTTCTCGCCGAGGACGGCCCCGATCGCGGAGCCGTAGGCGGCGTCCGGCGGCAGCGAGAGGTACGAGATGTACCAGTCGGGGAACGATTCGACGAACAGTGTCCCCTCGATCGCGAACAGCAGGAGCTGCCCGACGACCCCCCAGCCGATCCAGAAAACGACGATCAGACCGAACGCGCCGATCGCCGCCTTGGTCGTCGATCGCGTCATCGAGGAGAGGCCGACGCCGATACAGACGTAAACGAACCCGAACAGGACCGTCAGGAGGGTGAATGCGACGTAGTCGACGATCGACACCGAGCCGACGAACGCGAAGAGACCGACCAGCCCGACGGCGAAGCCGACCAGAATCGAGACGGCCACGACGCCCGTTCGGCCGAGGACCTTCCCGAGGACGACGTCCCGACGGCGGTGCGGGAGGCCGAGGAGGAACTTCAGGCTCCCGCTCTCCCGCTCGCCGGCGATCGCGCCGTAGCCGACGACCAGCGCGATGACCGGCACGAGGAAGCTCGCGGGCGTCTGGAGCGCGAGGATCAGATCGATCGTCGACGACGCACCGCCCTCCTCGAACAGCTCCGAGAGCCGGGAGGCGAGGAACGCACCGCCGACGGTGAACAGGCTGAACAGGACCGTCAGCCCGATCAGTACGCGCGAGCGGACGGCGTCCCGGAAGTCCTTCTTCGCGACGACGATCGCGCTCATCGTACTACCCCCGCGCTACCGCCGGTATCGGAGGTGTACGCCACGAACAGGTCCTCGAGCGAGGACTCGTCGGTCTCGAAGTCCTCGATGGACACGTCGTACTCCTCGATCGTCCGCAACACCGTCGTTTTGGCGTGGTCCTCGCAGGCGACGACGAGGGTCCGTCCCTCGGGCGTCACCGACGAGACGCCCGCGATCGATTCGATTCCCGCGAGCGCGGCCGACGAGTCGTCGGGGATCCGATCGAGCGTCACGCGGAGTCGCGTCTGGTTCGGCATCGAGTCGCGTAGCCCGTCGACGGTATCCTCGGCGATCAGGTCGCCGTCCCGGAGGATGCCGACGCGGTCGCAGACGGCCTCGACCTGGCCGAGCACGTGCGAGGAGAAGAAGACGGTCGCGCCGCGGGCGTTCTCCTCGCGGATGATCTCGCGCATCTCGCGGGCGCCGTTCGGATCGAGCCCCGTCGAGGGTTCGTCGAGGATCAGCAGATCCGGTTCGCCGACCAGCGCCGTCGCGAGCATGAGCCGCTGAGCCATCCCCTTCGAGTAGCCGCCGGCTTTCTTCTCGGCCGCGTCGGCGATACCGACGCGCTCGAGGAGGGCGTCGGGGTCGTCGTCGGCGTCCTTCGATTCGATGGCGAACTCGACGTGCTGGCGGCCGGTCAGCCGGTCGTACAGGCTGACTCCTTCCGGGAGGATCCCGGTCCGGTCGCGGATCTCGATCGTGTTGGTCTGGGCGTCCAGATCGAAGACGCGCACCTCGCCGTCGGTCGGGCGGATGAAATCGAGGACGAGGTTGATCGTCGTCGACTTCCCGGCACCGTTGGGCCCGAGAAAGCCGTATATCTCGCCCGGTTCGACGGTGAGATCCAGCCCGTCGAGCGCCCGTTCGGTGCCGTAGCGTTTGGTCACGCCGGAGAGATCGATGGTAGTCACGTTAATTATCCAATTATTTAAGGTAAGCACATAAATAGTTTGTCCGATAGGCAGTCACGAGGACCCTCGAGCCGATCGGCGGTCCATCACCAACACCGCGACCGCCCGCTGAACAGCGAGCGCGACCGACTGATGCTGTCGGCCGTTCGTTACCCGGCCGACAGCCGGAAGAACGACCACGACCGGGAGGGAAAGAAATATAGCAGGTGTTGGCCAATAATTATTTATGGGTGACACTATGGACGAGACTACTTCGCGTTCCGACGCTCGCAGCGCTACCGATCGGCACCAGCGGTCGGCCGTCCGATCGAGTCCCGGCTCGAAGGAGGTAGCGTGATGCTGCAGTTCGCCCTCCTGCCGCTGCAGGCCGGCGGCGAAGCCGCCGGCCTCGACCAGACGACGGTTCTCATCGCGACGGTGGTCGGATTCATCATCGGGCTGGTGATCGCGGCGGGTGCCGGGTACTGGGTGTACAGAGACGCCGCCAAGCGCGAGAACAACGAACTCGCGTGGGGACTCGGCGTCGGGGGACTGCTGCTGGTGGCGTTTCCGGTGGGTGTCGTCGCCCTGATCGCGTACGTGATCATTCGGGGCGACAAGACCGCCACCGAGCCGGTGCAGGAAGGACCAGCCGGCGAGTGGTAGCCGCCGAGCGGCTCGGAACCGTCGCGCCGAACTTTTTTTGAATCGTCCGTGGACGACCCTGCATGGCACGGGAGACGGCGGTGTCCCTCTCGAACGTCCGCAAGACATACCGTATCGGTGAGCCCGTCCACGCGCTCGACGGCGTCTCCCTCGAGGTACCCCGCGGCTCCTACACTGCGATCATGGGGCCGAGCGGCTCCGGGAAGTCGACGCTGATGAACCTCGTGGGCTGTCTGGATACGCCGACGGCGGGCGAGGTCGTCGTCGGCGGACGGGCTATCGGCGATCTCGGGGATCGCGAACGGACCCGGCTCCGGGGCACCGAGGTCGGCTTCGTCTTCCAGACGTTCAACCTCATGCCGCGGCTGAACGCCCTCGAGAACGTGGCGCTACCCCAGTTGTTCCAGAACGTCGGCCGTGCGGAGCGCCGGGAGCGGGCGCGTGACCTGCTCGAGCGGGTGGGTCTCGCCGACCGGGCGGACCACCTGCCGAACGAGCTGTCGGGCGGGCAGCGCCAGCGGGTCGCGCTCGCACGGGCGCTGGTCAACGACCCGGCGATCGTGCTGGCCGACGAGCCGTCGGGGAACCTCGATACCGACACCGAGGCCGACGTGCTGGATCTCTTCGACGAGTTTCACGCGGCCGGAACGACGATGCTCGTCGTCACGCACGAGCGCCACGTCGCGGAGCGGGCGGACCGGATCGTCCACCTGCTCGACGGACGGATCGAACGGATCGAGGAACTCGACGGAGCCGGCAGCGACGGCGTGACGACGCCGGGTCGGGAAACGGAAACGGGGGACGATCCCCGATGAACCCGCTCGAGAGCCTGCGGCTCGCGTGGCGATCGATTCGCGGTCACAAGCTCCGCTCGGCCCTGACGACGCTGGGGATCGTCATCGGCATCGCGGCGGTGATCGCGTTCGTCACGCTGGGAGCCAGCCTGCAGGCGGGGATCATCGGTGACATCAGCCCCGACGACCAGCGCAACGTCTACGGCTGGGCCGCCGAGCCGGACACCGAGGGCGGTCCGCTGGCAGGTGCCCAGCCCGTCTTCACGCAGGACGACCTCGAAGCGGTCGAGGATCTCGAGGACGTCGAAGCGGCCTACGGGTACGCGACGATCCAGACGCAGGCGATCTCGAACGGCGAGGAGCAGGTAGCACAGGGGAACGGGTTGATCGCATCGGGGCCGTCGTACATCCGCGAGGACCGGCTGGCCGAGGGACGGCAGTTCGAGATGGGTGAACGGGAGGCGGTGCTCAACCCCGCGGCGGCGAACCAGTTCGAGGAGAACGTCTCCGTCGGCGACGAGCTCACGGTGACCATCCTCGGCGGCCAGCGCACGACGCTCGAGGTGGTCGGCATCACCGACACGAGCGAGGGACAGAGCCCGTTCGAGGGGTTCGAGTCCTCGCCGCGGGTCTACGTGCCGACGGACCCCTACTACACGGAGCAAGCCTCCGGGCTGGGAATCGGCGGGGGCGACGACGGTGCGGGGAGCAACGAGAGCGGTGGCAACGGGAGCGGAGACAGTGACGCTCGCTTCCTCGCGATCGTCGTCGAGGCCGAGTCGGCCGACCAGTCCGACATCGACGCCGCTCGCGAGAGCGCGACCGAGTACCTCGAGAGCGACGCGTCCGACGCGAGCGAGCTGCTGGGCGACGATCTCGCGGTAACCTTCCGGACGAGTACGGAGCTGCTCCAGCAGCTCCAGGACGTCCTGGATCTCCTGCGAAACTTCATCGTCGGCATCGCGGCCATCTCCCTGCTGGTCGGATCGATCGGGATCGCGAACATCATGCTCGTCAGCGTCACCGAGCGAACCCGCGAGATCGGGATCATGAAAGCCGTCGGCGCGCAGAACCGGGACGTCCTCGGGCTGTTTCTGACCGAGGCGGTGATCCTCGGCGTCGTCGGTGCGATCCTCGGGACCGGCCTCGGGCTGGTCGCCGGCTACGTCGGCGCGGAGTACATCGATCTCCCCCTGGTCTATCCCCTCGAGTACGTCGCGCTCGCGATCGCCGTCGGGATGCTCGTCGGGATTCTCGCCGGGCTGTATCCGGCCTGGCGGGCGGCGCGGACGGACCCGATCGACGCGCTCAGATACGAGTAGCTCGACCGCCGGGGCGGCCGGTTTCGGTGGCGGTCAGCGGTTCGATTCGGGATCACGTTCCCGGTCCCGGCCCTGGCCCCGCTCCGAGTCGCCATCTCCCTCGAGCCCGCCCGGCGGGGAACGATCGTCGCGGACGTCGCGGTCCCCGCTCGACATCGTATCGCGGTCGCGGTCTCGCGTCGACACCGTCTCGACGGTCCGGGAGGGGTGCTCCGACGTCGTGTCGAATCCGATCGTGTCCCGCGTCCGCCGTCGTCGCTCGGGGTATTCGCGCGCGAGGTACGCGCCGAGATACCCACCGAGCAGCGACGGGCCGACGAAGTAGAAGAGGAGAAACGGGATCGAGGCGACGAGCAGGAACGTCACGAAGGCGATCCCCTCGGCGGGAACACCGAACCCGAGCCCCAGCCCGAGGAATCCGAACAGCAGGAGGAGCCCCCCTGCGACCGGGAGGAAGGTGATCAGCCCGGCCAGCGCGCCGACGATCGCGCCCGCTCGCTCGTCCGGTCCCTCGAGAAAGCCCGCGACGGCCCCGCCGAGCACGGTGGAGAACGGAATCACGGAGAGGACGACGCCGACGACGGCTCCGATGATCGCGTTGACGATCGTGCTGTTCCGTACCATACCGAACGAACGGTGGGCGAGGGGAAAAGTGTCGGTGGTCAGTGGTGTCGATCGCCCTCGTCCCCGCCTGGACCGCCAGCGCGATCAGGCGTCGGCGACCGTCGAGTTCGATTCCTCGAACGTCGTCTCCGTGTCGGCGGGTTCCTCGGGTGGCTCCTCGAGATCGTGTTCGATGATCTCCGAGAACGTGGCGTCGGTGTTGACCTCGTCGGCGAGCAGGTCGACCGCTTCGACGAAAACCGCGACGAGCAGCGGCCCGACGACGATGCCGATCGGGCCGAGCGTGAAGAGTCCGCCCGTGAAGCCGACGAAGTAGAGGCTGCCGGGTAATCCGGCGGATCGGCGCGACAGCCGCGGCCGGACGGCGATATCGGGGAGCCAGGCGACGAGCACGAGTCCGAGCACGCCGATCAGGGTCGCCGCGGCGAGGTCACCGGTGGCGACGTGATAGAGCGCGATCGGGGCGATGAGCATACTGGGGCCGATGATCGGGACGAACTGCAGAACGGCGGCGACGATCGAGAGGGTCAGGGCGGCCTCGTAGCCGAGACTCCAGAACAGGGGATAGGCGATCGCCAGCGTCGCGATCGAGGTCGCGACCTGCAGCACGTAGATCGCGTACAGCGTCTCGCGCGCCCGCTGGGTCAGCGCGTAGACGACGTCCCGGTACCCGTGCGGGATCGGTGCGATGGCGGCCCGACCGGCCTCGTCACCCTTGAGCAGGAGTCCGAACAGGAGGACGACGAACAGCGCGAACTTGATCGCGAGCACCGGTAGCGCGAGCGCGAACGTGGTCGCAGCGCTGCTTATGTAGTCGGTCGCCATCGCCTGTACCTCGCCCGCCTCGATCGGATACGTCGCCTCGAAAACCGTGATCGAGACCTCTCGCGGGAGGGTCGCGATCGTCTCTTCGACCGAATCGATACGGAAGTAGAGCGCCACGACGATCGGGGCGAAGACCGCGATCGCGCTCACGAACCCGATCACCGTCGCGGCGAGCGTGCTCGTCCACTCAGAGAGCCCACGCCTGACGAACCAGCCTTGAACGGGCAGCAGGACGTACGCGACGGTAAGCGCGAAGAGAATCGTCCCGAGGACGTCGAGCAGGATACCGCCCGTCACGACTCCAAGTGCGGCGACGATTCCCGCGAGCACGTATCGGCGTCTGTTCGCGCTCGGGCGGCCGGACGAACTCCCTGTCACAGCGGTGACTCTCAGTCGACGGGTAAAGTCTTTTAGCTCGATCCGCCGCGCCGGCGTGGAACGGACCGACGCCGATCACGGGTCTTAAGACTACCCGGTGCAACCACCGAGTAATGAAACGACGGGCGTATATCGGTGCGGTCGGTGGGAGCGTGGTCGCCGGCCTCGCCGGCTGTCTGACGCGCGATGGAGACGAGTCAACCGATGGGGACGGAAACGGCGATCCGGAACCGGAAGACCCGGACCTCGAGGGGGAGCTTCGGATCGCGACGTACGAGTCGATGGTCGACGGCGAGAACCCGGCCGGCCCGTGGCTCAAGGAGGCCTTCGAGGAGGCGTATCCGGACGCCGAGCTGACGTGGACCGTTCCGACAAACGGCATCAACGACTACATCGATCGCGAACGGCAGAACGCGGCGCTCGAGGCCGACGTCTATCTCGGGGCGAACATCGACGACCTCGTCAGGGTCGACGACACCCTCGACGACGGCGGTCTCTTTCGGGAACTCAACGTCGATCGCATCGACAACGCCGGGCGGATCCGCGACGGGCTCGACATGGGCGATCCCCACGGGCGCATCCTCGCGTACGACACCGGCTACATCTGTCTCGTCTACGACGAGCGCGTCGTCGACGAACCCGAGACGCTCGACGAGCTGACCGAGCCGGCCTACGAGGACGCGCTGCTCGCACAGAACGCCCAGCGGTCGGACCCGGGACAGGCGTTCCTGCTGTGGACGATCGACGCCTACGGCGAGGACGGCTATCTCGACTACTGGCGCGAGCTCGACGACAACGGCGTTCGCGTCCTCGAGAGCTGGGACGACTCCTACAGCGGGGCCTACATGAACGGCGAACGGCCGATGGTGGTCTCCTACTCGACCGATCAGGTGTTCGCAAACGAGTTCGGCTACGACATGCGCCGCCACCAGGTCGCGTTCCCGAACGACCAGGGGTACGCGAACCCGGAGGGAATGGGGATCTTCGACCGCGCGAGCGAGGTCGACCTCGCCTACGAGTTCCTCGATTTCGCCCTCTCGAGCGACGCACAGGCCGTGATCGCCCAGCGAAACGTCCAGTTCCCGGCCGTCGCGTCGGAACACGTCGACCTCGGCGAGGAGTTCGACCGGTACGCACACGTCCCGCCGGAGGCGGTGACGATCGGCTACGACGACCTCCGAGGCAATCTCGACGGCTGGGTCGACGACTGGGCGCGCGAGTTCGCCGGCCAGTAGGCCCGTGTCTCGACCGGGACTGTCCGGGCGTTCGGTCCGGATTCGACGGCGGGCCGCCGCCGCGCGGCGCTGGCTCGAGCGGCGCGCGCTCTCGCTGACGGCGCTCGCGACGGCCGTCGTCCTCGCCATCATGCTCTATCTGCCGGTCGGCATCGTCTTCGTCGACGCCGTGGTCGACGACGGCGGAGCGACGCTCGCGGTCTTCCGCGAGATCCTCACCGACCCGTTCTACGTCGGCGCGCTCGCGGACGTCTTCGCGGAGCCGCTGGCGGTGGGGACGCACCTCGAGTCGCTCGCCGGCTGGCTCGCGGGCGTCTCGATCTCGGTTTCGGTCGAGCGGCCGCTCCCCAGCGTGTCCCTCCCGGTTCCGTGGCCGCGCCTCGAGACGCCGGGGGTTCGAACGGGGCTGTTCGGGTTCACGGCGTATCAGGCGACCCTCTCGACGGTCGCGAGCGTCGCGCTCGGACTGCCCGCCGCGTACGTCCTCGCGACCTACGAGTTTCGGGGGCGGCGGACGCTGCGCTCGCTGACGATCCTCCCGTTCGTCCTCCCCGGAATCATGGTCGCGGTCGGCTTCTACGCGATGTTCGGGCGGACGGGAACGCTCAACGGGCTGCTCGGACTGGTCGGACTCGGGCCGTACCCGTTCATCGAGTGGAACCCGCTCGCGATCGTGATCGTCGCCCACGCGTTCTACAACGCGCCGCTGGTCGCGCGAGTTACCGTCGCCGCCTGGGAGTCCGTCGACGCGCGGACCGTCGAGACCGCCCGCAGTCTCGGGGCGAGCCCCCGGCGCGCGTTTCGGGACGTGGTCGTTCCGCAGCTCCTGCCGGCCGTCCTGACCGGCGCGCTGCTGACCTTCATCTTCACGTTCATGACATTCCCCATCGTGCTCGCGCTGGGCGGCCTGCGGCTCGCGACCGTCGAGGTCTGGATCTACGACCGCGTCCGCCGACTGGCCTACTCCGAGGCCGCCGCGCTCGCCGTCCTCGAGACGATCCTCTCGCTCGGGTTGACCTACGTCTATCTCCGGTACGAGTCCGCTCAGTCCGGGCTGGCCCGCAGGGCCGCCGACACCTCGAGAGAGCCGCTCGTTCCGGATCTTCGGACGGCGCTGTCACCCCGGCGGCTGGCGATCCTCGGCTACGGGGTCGTCGCCCTGCTCGTCTTCGTCGGTCCGATGGCGAGCCTCGTCGTCGGGAGCGTGACCGACGGGAACGGGCTCACGACCCGCCACTACGCGTTCCTGCTCGAGCGCCAGCTCGAAGGTGCGTCCTACCAGACCCTGCCGTGGGTCGCCATTCGGAACTCGCTGGGCTTCGGGGTCGCGACGTTGGCCGTCGCCGTGCCGATGGGGGTCGTCGTCTCGGTCGTAACGGTTCGTGCGGGTTGGGGCGGCGCGATCGTCGACACGCTGGCGATGCTCCCGCTGGCGGTCAGTGGAGTCGTCTTCGGCATCGGGCTCCTGCAAGGGCTGGTCTTCGGAATCCCGCTGCCCGGCGGCTGGCGGTTCCAGGTGACGGGCGCGGTCGCGATCGTCGCCGCCCACGCCGTCGCGGCCTACCCCTTCGTCACGCGCAACGTCTCGCCGCTGCTCGCGACGCTCGATCCGGCGATGGTCGAGTCCGCACGCGCGCTGGGGGCCACTCGATACCGCGCGCTGCGCGACGTGGCGCTCCCGCTGGTAGCCAGCGGCATCGTCGCCGGCGCGGCGTTCGCCTTCGCCATCTCGATCGGCGAGTTCTCTTCGACGGTGATTTTGGCCAGCGGGAGCCAGACCTACACCATGCCCGTCGCCGTCGAGCGCTACCTCGGCCGCCGTCCCGGCCCTGCGATCGCCATGGGAACGGTACTGTTGGTCGTCACGGCCGCGAGTTTCGTCGTCGTGGACCGCGTCGGTGGGAGGTTCGAGCAATGACCGCCCTCGCTCTCGAGGACGTCTCGAAAGTGTACGCCGAAACCGCCGCGCTCGAGGGCGTCGATCTCGCGGTCCGCGACGGGGAGTTTTTCACCCTCGTCGGCCCCTCCGGCTGCGGGAAGACGACGACCCTCCGGACGATCGCCGGGTTCGAGGAGCCGACCGACGGCACCGTCCGCTTCGACGGCCAGAAGATGACCGGCGTCCCGCCCGAGCGGCGCGACGTCGGCGTCGTCTTCCAGAGCTACGCGCTGTTCCCCCACATGAGCGTCGCCGAGAACGTCGGCTACGGGCTCCGCTTTCGGGAGCCACCGGACGGGCAGACGGTCGACGAGCGCGTGGCCGAACTGCTCGAACTCGTCGATCTCGAGGGAACGGGCGACCGCGACCCCGAGGCGCTGTCGGGGGGGCAGCGACAGCGGGTCGCGCTGGCCCGCGCGCTCGCACCGGCACCGGATCTGCTCTTGCTCGACGAGCCGATGAGTGCGCTCGACGCCCGGCTCCGAGAATCGCTGCGCCGGCAGGTCAAGCGGATTCAGTCGGACCTCGAGATCACGACCGTCTACGTCACGCACGATCAGGCGGAGGCGCTGGCGATTTCGGATCGCGTCGCGGTCATGAACGACGGCCGCGTCGAGCAGGTCGGCCGGCCGCAGGAGATCTATCGCGAGCCCGCGACGCGGTTCGTCGCCGAGTTCGTCGGCGACAACAACGTCTTCGACGGCGAGGTCCGGAGCCGAAACGACGAGTACGCGCGGGTCGACATCGCCGGCGAGCTGTTCGCGGTGCCGGCGGTGCCCGACGGAACCGATCGCGTCACCGTCTGCGTGCGACCGGGCGCGCTCTCGCGGGCCGCCGAGCGCAACCGGTTGACGGTGACCGTCGAGACGAGCGAGTTCCTCGGCGAGACCGTCCGCGTCAACGGCCGGTGGAACGGCGCGGAGATCGTCCTCCGTCTGCCGGCGGTTCCCGAAACCGAGGAGCTGACGGTCGGCTTCGCACCCGAGGACGCACACGTCGTCGCGACGGAGTGAGCGGACGGCGTGGCGGGCAGCGGTGCCTCGCGGACGGCGGTCCGGGGCCCGGGACGATCGGCGGGCCGCGCCGGTCGCGAGCGAGCCGCCGTCCCGCCGCCGATGACGGCCGGAACCTGCAGGGCGGTCCTTTTCCGCGTTCTCCTGGTACCGTCTCGCATGCAGATCACCCGGCAGCTACGGATCGACGTCGGTCGGAGAGAGGTAGCGGTCGGGACCGACGTCACCGTTCGCGTTCGCGACGATCGGCGACAGCCGATCGAAGGAGCGATCGTCTCGACCGAAACGAAATCCGCACGGACGGACGATCGGGGCCTGTGCCGCCTGCAGTTCGGCTCGCCGGGCTTCTGGAAGCTCGTCGCGGCGAAGTCGCCGACCGATCGCGTGGCGTACAAGCCCGCGTCGACGCTCGTCCGCGTCGTGCCGAACGCGGCCGCGCTCCGCCCGTATCGCGCGATCGGCTCCCGCTGACCGCTCTACGATCGGCGGTGAACGGGGGAAGAACTATATCGGTCTGTGCTATATGTTATCTGATGACACACACGAAGGCCGGTCGGACGAAGAAGGCCCACGACACCGAACGCCGACAGCGCGAACGGGAACTCGTCGAGGCGCTCGAGCGAGCCGACGAGGCCGAGCCGCCGCTCGAGGACCCCCTCGAATTCGATCCGTCCCGCGAGGACGGCGCGGCGACGGACGGCTAGGGTGAGAGCCCCCAGAAGAACGTGATGCCGAACACGGTGACGACCGACAGCAGCAACTGGAGCGGCGCGCCGACCCGGACGAAGTCCGTGAACTTGTACCCACCGGGACCGTAGACGAACAGGTTCGTCTGGTAGCCGACGGGCGTGAGGAACGCGGTCGAAGCCGCGAACGTCACCGCCAGCACGAAGGCGAACGGGTTCGCGCCGATCTGCGTGGCCGTTTCGACGGCGACCGGGAGCATCAACACGACGCTCGCGTTGTTCGAGATGACGCCCGTGATGATCCCCGTCGCGAGATAGAACACCCACAGGACGCCGATCATCGGCAGGTAGGCCCCGGTCGCGGCGACCAGACTGCCGAGCACGTCCGCACCGCCGGTCTGCTCGAGCGCGATTCCCAGCGGAATGATGCCGGCCAGCAGGAAGATCACGTCCCACTCGACGGCGTCGTAGATCTCGGTCGGCTTGAGGACCCCCGCCGCGACCATCGCGACGACGCCCGCGAGCGCAGTGACGAGGATCGGCAGCGAGAGCGCCGACATCGCCTCGAACCCGGTGAGTCCAGTCGCAGTAGCGAGGGTGGAGCCGATCGCGCCCCACGGGACGGCGACGAAACCGACGACGCCCGCCATGATCGCCGCCGCGTGGGGAATTTTCTCGGTCCGGTAATCGGGCTCCTCGGGTTCGTGTGCGACGATGAAGTCGTCGTTCCGCGAGAGGCGATCGATGCTGTCCGGGGCCGCCTGCACCAGCAGCGTGTCGCCGACGCGGATCCGGCGCTCGTCCATGTGATCGCGGACCGTCTCGCCGCGGCTCCGGAACGCCAGCACCGTCGCGTCGTAGCGCTGGCGAAACGTCGAACTCTCGAGCGATTCGCCGACGAGGAACGAGCCTCGCGGCACGACGATCTCGACGAGGGTCCGCTCGGGAATCTCGTCCGGCTCGAGGTCGTCGGCCGTCTCCGGGCCGCCTGCGAGCGAGAGCGTTCCCCGAACGACGAACTGCCGGACGGTGTCGCGGTCGGCACGCAGCCGGAGTAGATCGCCCTCTCGGATCGTTTTCTGGCCGATCGGCTCGATGAACTCCTCGTCGTCGCGGACCACCTGGAGGATGTCGGCGTCGAACTCGACCTGATCGATGGCGTCGGCGACGGTCTCGCCGACGATCGGCGACTCCTCGGTGACGACGACTTCGGTCAGGTACTCCTCGATCGCGTAGTCCTGGACGTAGTCCTCCTCGACCGGGACCCGTTCGGGCAGCAGTCGGTGACCGACGGTGAGGAGGTAGACGCTCCCCACGAGCAGGACGACGATCCCGAGCTTGGTGAACTCGAACATCGAGAAGGGGTGGTCGAGCAGGCGCGCGGAGACGTCGCTCGCGAGGATGTTAGTGGAGGTCCCGATGAGCGTGAGCATCCCGCCGAACATCGAGGCGTAGGAGAGGGGAATGAGGAGCTTCGAGGGCGACGTATTCCCCTTGTGGGCGATGTCCGAGACGACGGGGACGAGGATCGCAACGACCGGCGTGTTGTTGATGAACCCGGAGATCGGGCCGCTGACGCCGATCGTCGCGAGCAGCTGTTTGTCGAGATCGTCGCCCGCGAACGCGGACATCTTGCGACCGAGTATCTGGACGACCCCCGTCTGACTGATCCCCGAACTGAGAATGAGCATCGCCAGGACCGTGATCGTCGCCGAGTTGGAGAAGCCCGACGTCCCCTCGGCCGTCGAGATTTCGGTGAGATTCACCACGCCGTCGGCGCCCAGCACCATCAACAGCACCATGATCAGGATGGCAGTGACGTCGATCGGGAGCCACTCGGTCACGAACAGTACCAGCGCGAGCGCGATGATCCCGAACACGACCAGCATCTGGGGCGTCACGGCGAGACCGCCGGCGTCGGCGGCCAGCGGAGCAACGCCGTTAGCTGGCGGGAGACGTCCAGACACGGTAGACAGTCAGAATATACTGATCGTCCCGCTTGAAGCCCTCGATTCGGGACGTCGCCGTCCGCCGTTCCGACGGCCGCCGAGCGGGACCACCGTTACCGAGACGGGAGCCGCGACCGGAACCGCTCGAGGCCGACGTCGAGCATGTCCGGACTGACGGGCTGGAACTCGCCGTCGTCGGGCAGGTACGGCCGGACGGAGTCCCAGCTGTCGCGAGCGTAGCGCTCGTCGAGCAGGACCCGAACGCCGACGTCCTCGGGGCTGCGGATGACGCGGCCGATCGCCTGCCGGGCTTTCCGCACCGCCGGGATCGTCAGCGCGTAGGTGAAGCCGTCGCCGAACTCGTCGTCGTAGGCGCGGCGCACGGCCTTCGTCCGCGGGCTCGAGGTGTTGACGATCGGGACGCCACAGACTACCGCCGCGGCGAGGCGGTCGCCGCTGTAGTCGACGCCCTCGGTCAGCGTGCCCCGCAAACTCGTCACGAGTACCTTCCCCTCGCCCGCGAAGAACTCGTCTTTGAGCGACTGGGTGGTCTCGTCGTCGCTGGCGGCGTCGAGCAGGACCGGCTTCTCGACCCGATCCTCGAGCCGTCCGGCGATCCACTCGGCTTCGGCGTAGCTCGGCATGCCGACGAGGACGTTGCCGGGGAGCCGGGCGACCGTCGCGGTCGCGGTCGCGTAGGACCGCCGCGTCGGGGTGTCGTCGCCCGGCCGGCCGCGGTTGTCGTACGTGAACTTCGGCGCGGCGACGGCGAAGCTCTCGCGGTTCTCGGCCGGGAAGTGCAGGCCGTAACGGCGCTCGACGACCGGTCGGTCCTCCGCGCGCGAGAGGTACTGGAGTCCCGTGACCTCGGTGAAGGCCGCCATCGGTTCGAGGGTCGCGCTCATCAGAATCCCACCGCCGAACATGCCGAGTCGGTCGCCGATGGCGTCGCTTGGCACGCAGTTGTGCAGGGCCAACCGGGCGTTGTAGGCCCGCCGCCACGAGTCGGCGGGCTCGGTGTCGTCCCAGGTTCGCTCGAGTTCGATCTCCCGGAAGTAGTCGGTGTGACCGCGGCGGTACCACTCGCCGAGGACCCGACCGACGGCGGGCGCGGCGCGGCTCCGATCCTCGTCCTCCGCTTCGTTCAGCACCCGCTGGACGACCGCGCCGACGGCCTCGGCGCGAACCCAGTCGGCGTCGCCGTACCCCGCACCCTCCGCCCACGCCGTGAGTTCGTCCTCGGCTGGTTCGCTCGGGTCCCGAAGGGGGAGCTCCTCGTTGCGGAGATCGTTCAGGTTCGACTGCCAGCCCCGGTAGTTCCGGTCGAGATGGGCGGTGACTCGGCGGTCGAGCTCCTCGCGGAGGTCCCGAACGAACTCGAGGGTGCGATTGAGTTCCTCGTAGGAGACGTCGCTATCGTTCAGCTCCGCGCGAACGAGGTCGGCGTCGGCGGTCTTGGAACCACCTTCCGCCTGCCGGCCCTCGCGTTCGAACTTAATCGGCTGGATGACTCGCGAGAGTTCGGTCTCGGCGTCTCGGAGCGTGCTGTCGGCGACGCCCTCGCTGACCAGGTCGCGGACGCGCGGTTCCAGCATGTGAGCCTCGTCGCAGACGACGTACGTCGACTCGTCCAGCAGCGCGCCGGTGAAGGAACCGACGGTTCGCGGGTCGAAGGCGTGGTAGTAGTTTCCGATCACGACCTCGACCTCGCCGAGGGCGGCACCCATCACGGAGTGGGGACAGGTGCCGTGGGTCACCGACCGAGCGACCAGGTCGTCGGGCGTGACCATTCCGACATCGGTGACGTCGTACGGCACCGCTTCCGCCGCGGAGCCGTCCTCGTCCGCCGGCAGGTCCTCCAGGTACTGCGCGTAGAACGGACAGTACTCGGTCTCGGCCCCGACGGGGCCACCCTCGCCGTACTCGGGGAGGTCGGGCGGGTACGGCGTCGGTTCGCCCGCGGTCTCGAGGAACGTGTTCTTCGACCGGTTCCCGCTGTCGGCCAGTCCGATCTGCTGGCTTCGGGCGCGGGCGGCCAGGTTCTGTGCGGTCGTCTCGCCGCCCTCGCCGGTGAGATCCCGCGTGCGGTCCCGCAGCGTCTCGCAGCGGTCGTAGACGTTGCCGTCGTCGAACCCCGCCGCGCCCTCCCGGTTGTACGGACAGACGTCGGCCTTCCCGACGAGCGTGAGCCCCGAAATCGGGTCCCAGTCGGCCGGCAGGTTCTCGTTGATCGTCTCGAGGTCCGCCTCGAATTGGCGCAGTTGCTGTTTGACGCTCGTGAGGACGAGCACGCGCTCGTAGTCGGTGTCCGGATCGCGCACGAGGTCGATCCCCGCGGTGAGCGCGATCATCGTCTTCCCGGTGCCACAGGCCCCTTCGATAACGGTGTAGCCGCCCTCGTGCCCGGTATCGATGGCCGTCTCGATACCGTCGACCTGCGGCTCGTAGGGCTGCTCGTGGCCGAACACCGTCCGCCAGTCCGTCATGCTGCCAGTACTCGTCGTCGGTCGTCCATAGCGTTGACGGACTGGAGTAGCCGCGCCACGGTGGATAAATGTCAGGAACGATCTGGCGATACGTATCAGGGGGTGATCGGACCGGCCCGATCGAACGATCCGGCGTTCGGATCGACCCGCTCGAGCGAGTCGAACCTATTGCCGCCTACGCGCCCGTTCTCCCTCCGTTACGCGCCCGCCGCTACCGTGTTTGCGCCGCCTCGCCCCATCGGTTGCTGCCAGCGTGACCCTTTACTTAGCTGAGTCCCTACGGTCGCGTGTGAAGGTCCCCCAATCACTGAGAAACGTCGACCAGGACGCAGTCGTCCGCACGTTCGAATACGACGACGGGAGCGTTATCGCAGTCGATTTCGGCACCTCGGCCGCCGAGATTTCGGTCGATGTCGTCGGCTCGACCGCGATCATCCTCGCGGGCGACGAGCAGTTCGAGTTCGAACTGCCGCCCGAGGCGAGCGACGTCACCGCGCGCAACGGCGTCCTCACGATCGAAGAGTAACGCCGAGACCGGAGTCGAACCGGCGACCGCGACAGCCACGCCGCCGATTCCGTCCCTATTTTCACCGCTGGAACCGACCGACGGACGCCGGACCGGAGCGCCGGCCGACCGAAACGCAACGCCTTCCCGGGTCCGTCGACTACCACGGCTATGAG
Source organism: Natrinema salaciae (assembly GCF_900110865.1). Taxonomy (NCBI): domain Archaea; kingdom Methanobacteriati; phylum Methanobacteriota; class Halobacteria; order Halobacteriales; family Natrialbaceae; genus Natrinema; species Natrinema salaciae. The sequence goes on along the minus strand of NZ_FOFD01000003.1, from coordinate 296,061 downwards.
CGATTCCATCGACGCCGACCGCTGGCGCGACGAACTCGAGTCGAAACGCGCCGAGAAAGATGACTTCTTCGCGGAGCACCCGCAGTCGCCGATCCCGCCCGAATCGCGGGACGCGTTCGACGGGCTCGACTACTTCGATCCGGATCCGACCTACCGCGTGACCGCGACCGCGACGGTCCACGACGACCCCGAGGTCGTACTGATGGACACCACCGCCGGTCGAGAGATGCGATACCTCCGCGTCGCGACACTCGAGTTCGCCCTCGATCGCGAGGACGACGACCTCGAGGACGGGACGTTCGAACTCGCGGCCTACCGCCAGGAGCGTCCGAACGAGCAGCCGCTGTTCGTGCCGTTCCGGGACAAGACGACGGGCCAGCAGACCTACCAGGGCGGTCGATATATGGAACTCGAGCCGGCGGCGGCGCTCGAAGACGGCGACGAGATCGTCGTCGACTTCAACCTCGCGTACACGCCGTTTTGCGCCTACAGCGACACCTTCGACTGTCCGCTCCCGCCCGAGGAGAACTGGCTCGAGGTGACGGTTCCGGCCGGTGAGCGGTACGAGTAATCACAGGGACGGTGGGATCGGTCGACCGGCGTAATTGCGTCGCCGGTGAACCGTCACGTTCGTCGACCCGTTCCGACGGGGGGAGCGTTTCGACTCGAGTCACCGGGCGTATCGGGGCCTGTGTCTCGAGTGCGCTGCTCTCGAGTGGAAACCAGGGGGTTCCGGTCGACGAATCGAGGGTCGGGAGACGACGTCGCGGTATCAGGGAGCCACGCCGACGGTGAGCAGCGTGCCGAACTCCCGGTAGCGTTCGACCATCTCCTCGCGGGTGTCCCACTCCTCGAGCGGGAACTCGGCAGCGTTCGGAATCTCGATTTCGCGGTCGGGGATCGTGTCCTGTTCGGCGACGATCAGGCCCGCGTCGCGGACGGCCTCGCGGTACTGCCCGCGGTCCCAGCGGGTCATCTCGATGTCGATGTACTCCTGCCACTCGTGGGAGTGGACGTTCTCCTCGTAGTAGTTGACGGCACAGTAGAAGGTCCCGCCGGATCGGAGGATTCGAGCGATCTCCTCGAGCGTGTGGCGGGGATCTGCCGCGTAGTAGAACGCCTCCATGCTCCAGACGTGGTCGATGGAGTCGTCGACGAAGGGGAGCTCGTCGAAGTCGCCGACGACGTAGCCGACGTTCGGGTCGTCCGTGTACCCCGCCGCGTTGCGGGCCATCTCGGGCGCACCGTCGAGCCCGTAGACTCGACCGGCACCCTTGGTATCGCGGAGCGCTCGCCCGGCGTAGCCGCTCCCGCAGCCCAGATCGAGGACGGTATCGCCGGGTTCGACCGGCATTCGCGCCAGCGCGTGCTTCGCGGTGTGCCAGTGTCGGTCCTCCATTCCCTTGTCCCGGCCGCTCGTCGCCCAGTCGTCGAACTCCTCGCGCACGCTCATATGCAACCCGATGGGCTCCGCGGCCCTAAACGCGTTCCCATCCGCTCTCTCACATCGGCACGTCCCCCGGTGTACCGGGCCGTTCTCACTGAGACGGGAACCACCGACAGATTCTTTAGGCTGGCCTAAAATTATCGGAGTGAAGGGTCGCCGACCGAAATCCGTGGGCATCCGGATTTCGTCTCGACTCGGTGAGTCGCGCTGTCCCACCCTCGCCAGTTTTTCAGACCCTTCCGCCGTTTCCGTACCGACACGGTGACGAGAGAAACATCCGCACGCTTAAGGGAGTTCCCAAAGTTGTTCACTCCAGTATGGATTACACGCTTGAGATAGACGGCACACCGGAGACGGTACCGGGTGGAACCGGCGTCCTCCTCCTCCATCCGAGCACCGGTGAGACCGACCGGATCGACACCGATTTCCTCAAGACCGACACCGACAATTTCCTCGTTATCTCGACGCGAACCACCGCCCGCGAAGTCAGACAGAAACTCGAGTACTACGACGTCGACGAAGAACGCGCCGAAATTCTGGACACGCTGAGCATCGAACGCGGCTACTCCCGGCGCTCGTCGGACACCGTCCACTACGTCGCCGCCCCCGACGACGTCGACGGTATCGTCGAACACATCGACGGCTTCCTCGACGATCACGACGGCAAACTCCGCATCAGCTTCGACTCCGTCACCGAACTCGCCTACTACGCCGGCGACGAGCGGGCCCTCGAGACGGTCGAGCGCATCCTCGAACTGCTCGAGGAACACGATGCAGTCGGCCTCTTTCACGTCTCGGAGGAGCCCCACGACGAGGCGCTCGTCGACGAGTTCCGGGGGCTGTTCGACGGCATCATCGACCTCGACGAGGACGGCAGCGTCGACGCCGAGTTCTGAGCGGGAGCGGGAGTGCGGGGATCGGTTTTTCCGGAGCAGTATCGGACGGAGCCACTGTGATAGCGCACCGGGTCGGGACGACCGATCGGCGAATCGCGGCTCACACCGGGCGAAGATCGTTTCGAGCAGTACCGATGACGGCTCGGAAGCGGGAAGAAAAAAGACGAAAGACGAAAGACGAAAGAGGGCACTCGAAACGGGACGATATCGCTCACTCGTCTTCGAGCGAGTCGAACGTTTTCTCGGCCCATCGAATCGCGTACTCGGGCCCGTGGTCGCCGTAGGCGTCGGTATCGAGCGCGGCGAAGGGAGCTGGCAGCTCGATCGCGTGTTTGATCGCGGCACACGCCAGTTCTGTCGCGTCGGCGACGTCCGTATCGCCGCGCGCGACCGCACGCGGGAGTCCCGAAACGCGGTCCTCAAGCCGCGTCCCCGCGTCTTGCCAGGCGTCGGCGAGTTCGGGATGGTCGTCGTGCCAGTCCGCGAAGACCTCGCGGGTCTGCAGCCCGACCCAGCCATCGTACAGCGCGGCCGCGACCTGATAGGTTCCGTTCGGGTCGAGCGCGACCGCCGCGTCGAGGTCGCGATACGAGTCCTCGAAGAACCCGACGAAGTGTTCGGGAACCCCGAGATCGAGCTGGACGAGCGCCTCGGCGATCAAGAAGTCGACGAACGAATCGGGCGATCCCTCGACTCGCGGTTTGACGACGACGAGCGGCGGTTCGGTCTGGCGCGTCCAGACGACGCTGCCGTCGCCCGGCATCCCGATCGTGAGATCCGAACTCGCGTAGCGGGCGAGAAGCGTCGGCGCGTCGTCCGGGAGCCAGGTCGCGGGATAGCTCGCCGGCTCGAGGGCGTCGACGAGCAGGCCGAGGTCCTCGGCGAGCGCCGGCGGCAGCGTCTCGAAGTCACGCTCGCAGTCGAGAATCCGTACGTCGGGGGCGCGTGCCTCGCGGACCGCGTCGATCCGATCCGAGAGCGCTCGAGCCTCGAACATCAGGCGAGTGCGTTCTGGAAGACGAGCAGGATCGACAGCAGCGCCGATACGGCGACCGTGGTGAGAACGACCTTGGTTGCGGTGCTCATGTTCGTGGGGTCGTATCCGCGTCGCTTAAATCCATCTGTCTCCGCTCGTTCCGCCCGGTACGGAAGCTGTGGCGGTGTGGAAACGAACGCACCCTCGTTTCGAATCGAACGTACCGTCGTCCCAAAATGGCGGATCAGGCCGTCGCGTTACTGGGGCATAAGACACCGCGTTGCTGGGGGATCAAACCATCACGTTACTGTGACCGGGAGCGTGCCGTCGAACCGAATCGGTCGGCCGGCGGTCGCCGGAGAACTGCCGACGCCGACGGCAAGGGAGCAGTGACGGCAGCTACTCGTCGTCGTCACCGCGCCACGAATCCGGGACGTCGATCACGTACCGGCCGTCCTCCTGGAGGGAGATGATGTACTCGTCGCGGTTGTAGAGTTCCATCAGGTTGAGTTCGTACTGGCCAGGACGGACGATCTTGATGCTCTCGAACTGATCGTTGAGCTCCGCCCGGAGCTCCTCGATCGACGGCCGCTGCCCGCTCGGCTCGCTGACGACGCGACCGTGTTCCGGCGGCCGGTCGTCGTCGGCGTCGACCCGCGGTTCGACGCCCGCCGCGTCGACAGTATGCGCCGCCCCGTCCCCGTCGGTGCTGTTGCTATCGGAGTGGGATGGTAGGTCGTCCGTGGCGATGACTTCGCTTCGGGCGTCGGCCTGCGCGGCGTTCTCGTCGTCCGCGATCGTCGCGGTCACTTCGTCCGACGACCGGTCGGGCCGTGCGGCTTCGGTTCGGTCGCTACCGACTGTCTCGGCCGCCGACTCGGCAGCCACCTCGTCCGGAGACCCCGATCGGTCTTCGGGTCGCCGCGCCGTCTCCGGCCACTCGTCGAATTCGTCCGGCGGTGCGTTCGACTCGGTACCGTCGGGCACGTCGCTCGAGGGCCAGGCCCGATCCGGCTGTGGAGCCGACGCCGACCCGGCGGACTGCGAGCGATCGGACGACGCGTCGTCCGACTCGTCGGCGGAGTCGGTCGAAACCCAGTCCCGAACCGTCTCCGCGGCGCGGGTCGCGACGCTGTCCGACTCGGGTGCGCTCGCGTGAGAATTCGCAGTATCCACCGAGCCGTCGGCGCCGGCGGACGAGTCGGCTGCGGCCGCCGCGGTCGGTGCGAACTGAAACTTGTTCCCGCCGCAGTCGGGACAGCCCGATAGCATCTCCTTCGAGCCGTCGGCGAACGTCCGGCCGCAGTTCGTACACTGGTGTGGCATTAGTTACGGGACACGAGCGCGCTGATGAGCGTTTCGTCCTTGTGGAGCGTCTCGATCTGGTTCGCCGGTCCGATCACTGTCAGCTTCGCCTCCGTCTCGTCACCCCCCATGATGCGGCCGAGCAGCGACGAGTCCCGGGTTTCGGACTTGGGATAGGTCTCGATCTCGATCCCGTTGAACTCGTCGGGACTGATCTCAGCCATCGTCACCTCGATGAGCCGACTCTCTTCGTCGGGGGTCAACCCTTCCTCGAGGATGACGATGTTGCCGTCGTGGACGCCGTCCAGGATCATTCTGATCTTCTCCATGGTCGCCATCCCGTCCATCCGCTCGCCGCTGATCAGATCGATCTGCACGCCGTCGGGGGCGTCCGAGTCGTCCGCGTTGGTTGCTTTTGGCATCGTAATCACCCGAAGTAGTCAGCGATGCTGTCGTACACTTCGTCCATGTTGTCGCCTTCCTTCGCGGACAAGGGAACGGTCTTGTGTTGTGGAAACGCGTCTTCGATCCGCTTGACGCTCGACTCGTCGAGATCGATCTTGTTCGCGAAGATGAGAACCGGGAGATCTCGTGATTCGATAATGCCGATCAACATCGTGTTGACCTGCGTGATCGGGTCCTCCGCGCTATCCAGGACGTAGATGACGCCGTCGACGTCCTCCCGAAGCCAGTGCATGGCTTCGGCGACGCCCTCGGTCGCCTCGCGGGAGCGGCGGATCGCGTCCTCTTCGCCCATCTCGTCGGTGAACTCCTCGTAGTCGACCTTCGTCGTCACGCCCGGCGTGTCGACGATATCGATGGTCACCGTCTTGCCGTCTCGTTCGATCTCGACGTTTTCCTTTCTGCGTGCGCGGCGCGTTTCGTGGGGGACGTGGCTCTCAGCACCGATCGCGTCGCCAGTCCAGTCACGTGCAATTCGGTTCGCGAGCGTCGTTTTACCGGCGTTCGGCGGACCATAGATACCGATTCGTTTGGGCTCCTGTTCCGAAAACAGGCGATCCGTAGCCCGAGAGATACTATCTTTGAGTTCTGTGAACAGTCCCATCTGTTGGACCCTCCAGCACCGCGGGGTGCATCTGCGCGTACTACAAACTGAACTCACTTAAGCCTACGTCAGACGTATATACTATCAGACAAAAATGAATTGGGAGATATCGAGAGTGTGTTCGGGCGGAGAAATGTATCGGCGACGATCGGTCGAACGCCTGTGATGATCGATCGGCTGTCCGGAAAGATCGATCGGACGCATGTGACGATCGAGCTGCGGAGCCGTCGATAGGATGGTGGTTAATCACACGGGGAGAATACTAGCAGAACGCGAAGGACCCGAAGTCCCCCACCCCTTCGTTTCGAGTGGAAACCGTCGAGGGGGATGATCCCATCGCGGTGTGATCGGCCCCGATCGAGAGTCGATCAGCCCCTCATTTCGACTCGAGGCCGGATACGGCACAGTAAGATGAGGGAATTCGCCGGTAGAGTGGATTCTAGTAATTCAAATTCCAATCTAGCAATTCAGATGGCTACAAAACACGATTCTAGCAGCAACTAGTAACAGCAAAACGACCTCTAGTAAAAGTATGTGGTTTGCTAGTTCTACGGATACTGTTTCTATCCAATACAAATAAAACTTCCCGTTATCAGGCTCCGTCTCACCCCCACCCGCCCCTTCGGCACGTTCCACCCGAAACGAAGGGGTGGGGGGGTCAGCCAACACCGGCACGTGCTACCGATCAACTTGAGATATGCTACCGATCCACTCGAGAAATCGTCCGAACGTCGTTCACCGTCGCTCGAAGCGCCGGTCGCTCCACCCCAGCTGTTCACGGGGATAGCCGCCGGATGATCGACGGATCGCTGCTTCCGAATCGTCTCGAATGTCTCTCAGCGATGAAATGTCAGACATCACTGAACACATCACTGAACATTACTCCCACCACTCGACTAACCCCCAACCGCACGACTAACGATCGAAACTCCCTCCACTCGATCGACGACCGAAGGCGGAACGACTCGAGACGACTCGATCACTCGAACGGAAATCGCGGTCGATATCGTCCTAACCGCGTCTCGCGAACCGAACGTTCCGACCCTCGCCTCGCGAACCGAAGCACGTCTCGAAGGCCCTGCCAGCGTTCACGTCCGCGGGTTCTCCGGAACGAGCGATCGACGGATCGTCCTCCTCGAGAGAGGAAATTCCGCTTCCCACTTTCGCTCCCGTTTCGTGAGCGGGAACCCCTTCGTTTCGACAGCAACGCTCGTCCAACGAGCCTCGTCGCGATCCCGCTGATCTCGATCCAGCGGGCGTCCGATAACGGGAGCCCAACGGAGGGAAAGCGTCGATTCCGTTCCTCGGTCGCGACTGTCGCCATCAGCCTCTATCGCCGGGGGAAGGGAAGCCTTTATTAGCATGGTTTTCCTCTGTTTCGTTTGCATCAACTGGACCCGGATCGGGTATCTGGTACGGTGGATCCTCCAACCGAGGCCATCATACTGCGAAATTCCTGCTCCCGGGGTCAGTGTTCCACTCGAAATAAGGGGGCTGCTGTACGACGGATGTCAGACGATAATTCAGAGCGAACGAGTTCGGACGAGGTCGAGGTCGACGGAACGAGCGGCTTCTCGGCGAACTTCGAGAACGCGGACCTCGACGACGAGGAGTCGAACCAGGGACTGTTCGACGACCTCCTCAGCGGTGAACCGATCTTCGAGAACAAAGAGGTCCTTCGCCCGTCGTACACCCCGCACGAGCTCCCCCATCGGAGCGACCAGATCAACAAGATGGCGACGATCCTCGTCGCCGCGCTCCGCGGCGAAACGCCGTCGAACATCCTCATCTACGGAAAGACCGGGACCGGAAAGACCGCGAGCGCCAAGTTCGTCAGCAAGGAACTCGAGAGCACGTCCAAGAAATACAGCGTTCCCTGTGACGTCGAGTACATCAACTGCGAGGTCACCGATACACAGTACCGCGTGCTCGCGCAACTCGCGAACAAGTTCATCGAGAAGAACAAAGCGCGGATCGACGATCGGATCGCTGACCTCGAGTCACTGCTGGACGATCTCGACGAGTTCGACGCCGCCGTCGAGCGCGACAGCACCGATCCGGCGGACGACCGGACGGCGTCGGACCCGTTCGACTTCGTCTCGGCGGCGGACCCGGAGCCACCGAAAGAGAGTTCGACTGGAACTCAAAACGAATCTACGTCTGGCGATTCTCCAGTTGAAACAAGGGGGTCTTCAGATCGGTCACACGAACCCGACGACCCCGCACTGACGGCGACCGACGAAGGCGGTCGCAACACCGGGACCACCGACGGGGCAGCCACAGACCGGCCGACACATCCTCTCGAGTCGACGCCGTTCGAAACGCGTGGCGACGTCGAAGACCGGATCTCGGCGCTCGCGGACGACAAAGACTCCTTCGAGGAGGTCCCGATGACCGGCTGGCCGACCGACCGGGTCTACAGCGTCTTCTTCGACGCCGTCGACTACGACGAGCGGGTCGTCGTCATCATGTTAGACGAGATCGACAAACTCGTCGAGAAGAGCGGCGACGACACCCTGTATAACCTCTCGCGGATGAACTCCGAACTCGAGAACTCGCGGGTGTCGATCATCGGCATCTCGAACGACCTGAAGTTCACGGACTTCCTCGACCCTCGAGTCAAATCCTCGCTAGGCGAGGAGGAGATCGTCTTCCCGCCCTACGACGCGAACCAGCTACGGGACATTCTGGAGCACCGGTCGGAGGTCGCGTTCAAAGGCGGCGCGCTCTCGGACGACGTGATCCCGCTGTGTGCGGCCTTCGCCGCGCAGGAACACGGCGACGCGCGACGCGCGCTCGATCTGCTTCGGACCGCCGGCGAGCTGGCCGAGCGGTCTCAGTCCGAAACGATCGTCGAGGACCACGTCCGGCAGGCCCAGGACAAGATCGAACTCGATCGCGTCGTCGAGGTCGTCCGTACCCTCCCCACCCAGAGCAAACTCGTCCTCTTCGCGATCATCCTGCTCGAGAAGAACGGCGTTCACAGCATCAACACGGGCGAGGTGTTCAACATCTACAAGCGCCTCTGCGAGGAGATCGACGCTGACGTGCTGACCCAGCGGCGCGTGACGGATCTCATCAGCGAACTCGACATGCTCGGGATCGTCAACGCCGTCGTCGTCTCGAAGGGGCGGTACGGCCGGACCAAGGAGATCAGCCTCTCGGTTCCACTCGAAGAGACGGAGGCCGTCCTGCTGAGCGATTCTCGACTGAGCGATATCGACGACATTCAGCCGTTCGTTCAGGCTCGGTTCGAGAACTGATCGGGCGATTCACGCCTTCTTTCCCGACGAAACCGCCGTTTGAATATGTGGCCGTATCGCTCGGCTTCGGCGACCGCTCACCGCGATTCGCTTTGCGCGAGCCCGTAACCCGATCGCTCGGGAGGGGAGCGAACCCCCCTATTTCAACTCGAAATGCGTCCGCTATCGAAGAAGTACACGGAGAACGGTCGACGACGATGAAATCCTCGAGATCGCGCCGGTAGCCTTCCGCGGCGTGACGGATCACCGTTCGGCCAGGTCGAACGGTCGACTCAGCGACGATACCGGCCGATCGCGACCGCCGCACCGGCCCCGGTACCGGCGACTCCGGCGGCGCCGGCGAGTTCTCCGTTCAGGTCGAGTCCGGGACCGGCCGTGTCGGGACTCGCGGAGGCTGCTGTCGTCGGTTCCGCCGGCCCCTGTAGAGGCGCGCTCTGGGGCGACGTGGGAACGAGCATCCCGCCGAGGATCTTGTCGAAGGTCAGGCGGACGTGGCCGAGCCACGGGATGCGGAACATCGCTTTGCCTTGAACCCACTCGGGTTTGACGATGTCGCTAATCCCGTTTCCGTACTGGTCGTATCCGTTGTTAGCGTCCCCTTTCGTGACGAAGCCAGCGTGGTCGGCGGGACAGGTAGCGACTTCCGTGCAGGTCGCGTTGCCGACGATCTCCTCGCTGGCTTTCGTCTCGACCCATTTTTCGTCTTCCTCGACCCAGAAGTGGGCGCGATGGATCACCGGCGTCTCCGCCGGATTGCCATCGGGCTGGAAGACGATGACGTCGCCAGGATTGCCGAACTTCTTGTGATCGCTCTCCTGCCCGTTCTCGAGCGGGACGACGCCGGTTCCGGCGACGGCGGCGTCGCCGGCGTATCGCCCCTCGTCGACGACGAAAATGAGATCGCCTCTGTGCATGTTCGGTTCCATACTGCCGCTCTCGACGGCGACGAGTGGCGGCCAGATTCCGCTGACACCGAACAGGAGGAGCCCGACGACCGCGACGATGGCGACGCTGCTCGCGATATCCCGCACTATCACGACGGTTTCGTCGTTGGTCCCGAGGAACCAGCGGACGAGGCCGTCGTCCTCGATCGTCACGGGATCGGAACTGGAATCGGCCGTGCGCCGTGACGATTCGTCGGGTGGTGTTCGCGACGTCCCGGCGCTACGATCCTGCGCCGAGTGTTCATCGTCGCCGGAATCACCGGGGGGTCGCCCGGAGTTAGAGCCGCTCATCGTCACTCCATTTGCAGGGCCCGCCAATCAACTTTCTGTTCGCGTGATCCGTTGACAGTCGGCTCGTCTGCGACCGCGGTCGTCTCGGTAGCCGTTCCGTCCTACGGCTCGCGCTCACCCGCAGCCGCCCCGAACAGGGCGATCATGATCGTTCCCGTGAGGACGAGCGTCCCCGCCAGTCCGAGCCCGGTCACAGCCCGGACCGAATCGACTGCGAGCCGTAGCTGTCCGAGCCACGGGACGCGAACCATCGCCTTTCCGACGACCCAGTCCGGGCTGACGACGGTCGTCTTCGAACCGGAGTGGGGGAGCTGATCGTACCCGGTATTCGCGTCACCCTTCGTGACGAACCCGTCCTGTGGTGCCGGACACGAAACGATCTCGTTGCAGGTCGCGCCGTTCGTGTATCGAGGATCGGCTTCGGTCTCGATCCAGTTTTCGTCCTCCTCGACCCAGAAGTGGGCGCGGTGAATCGTCGGCGTTTTCGTCGGATCGCCGTTCGGCTGGAAGACGATGACGTCGCCGGGTCGCTCGAACTTCTCGTGGCCGCTCTCCCGCCCGTTCTCGAGGGTAGCGATACCGGTTCCCGCGACGGCGGCGTCGGCGACGAACCGGTCGTCGTCGACCACGAAGACGAAGTCCCCCGTCGCGATGTTTGGTTCCATACTGCCGCTCTCGACGGTGACGAACGCCGGCCAGGTACCGGCGATCCCGAACAGGAGGAGCCCGACGACCACGACGATGGCGAGACTCGTCGCGACGTCTCGGCACACGGAGATCCGCCAGTCGTCGGTCTCGCGGAGCCAGCGGACGACGCCGTCCTCGATCGTGACCGCGTCACCGGAGACGGATCGCGATCGAGCGCCGAGCGTCGGCTCCTGGTCGTCGCCGGGCGCCGGCCTCCGGTTGCCGGGTTCGGTCGGCGGGAACGACTGCGGTCTCGAGCGCTCGCTACGAGCCCCGGATCGATCGTCGTCGCGTTCACCGCCGTCGGCACCGTCCATCGGGATTCGATTTCTCCGTCCGAGCTATCAAGCTTCCGGCGGCACTCGAAGCGTGCGAGCGCGGGATCCGCTATCCTTTTGCCTCCCCTCGCGAATTCGTGGTGTGTGCCACTCGAGGCTCCCGCTCGGATCGTCAGCGAACTCACGAGTCGCGGGTACAACGCCGAGCGCGAGGCGGTGACGCGGCTCGCGGCGGCCGAGGACCCGAACGCGACGCTCGAGCGCGTGCTCGAGGAGATTCCGGACGACGCGCTGGTCGTTCGGACGGAGCACGTCGCGGCTGCGCTCTCGACTGCGGGCGGCGCGAGCACCGATGCTGCTGCCGATGCCAGTGCCGGTTCCGGATCTGGAGCCGACGCTGCCGTCGGTGACGACACGACGGCCGCCGACTCCACCCCCTCCGTTTCAACTGGAACAGCCCGGGACGAGGGGAACGAATCGACGACCCACTCTCCAGTTGAAACGGAGGGGTCTGCTCCCGCCGGTCGTTCCGCCGATCCAGCACAGCGGTCGCTCGAGATCGTCGGCGACATGACCGGCCAGAGCACGGGAACCGGCGAGTACGGCGACTTCGTCTCCGTCTTTCGGGACCGCCTCGATCGGCTGGGAGCGAAGCTGCGAGGCCGGATCAACCATCGACCGGCGACGGCCATTCAGAGCATGCCCGGCGGCAGCGAGGTCGCGATGGTCGGACTGGTCAACGACATCCGGTCGACCGCCAGCGGCCACTGGCTGGTCGAACTCGAGGATGCGACGGGAACCTTCCCGTGGCTCGTGATGAAGGACCGGGAGTACGTCGACCTCGTCGACGAACTGCTCTGCGACGAGGTGCTGGCGATGGAGGGGACGCTGGCGGACGATTCGGGAATCGCCTTCGTCGACTCGATGCACTTCCCGGACGTGCCCCGCACGCACGAGCCGTCGACGGCGGACCGCCACGTGCAGGCGGCGCTGATCAGCGACGTCCACGTCGGCAGTCAAGAGTTCATGGCCGACGCGTGGAACGCGTTCGCCGACTGGTTGCACACCCCGGAGGCCCAACACGTCGAATATCTGTTGCTCGCGGGCGACATGGTCGAGGGCGTCGGCGTCTACCCCGACCAGGACGAGGAACTCGACATCGTCGACATCTACGAGCAGTACGAGGCGTTCAGCGAGCACTTGAAGAAGATCCCGGGCAACATCGAGATCGTCATGATTCCGGGGAACCACGACGCGGTGCGGCTGGCCGAACCCCAGCCCGGATTCGACGAGGAGCTCCGGGAGATCATGTCCGCCCACGACCCCCAGATCGTGAGCAACCCGTCGATGGTGACCGTCGAGGGCGTCTCCGTCCTGATGTATCACGGCGTCTCGCTGGACGAAGTCATTGCGGAACTGCCCGAGTCGAAGGCCAGCTACGACGACCCCCACAAGGCGATGTATCACCTCCTCAAGAAGCGCCACGTCGCGCCGCAGTTCGGCGGCCACACCCGACTGGCCCCGGAGGAGAAAGACTACCTCGTCATCGACGAGGTGCCGGACATCTTCCACACCGGTCACGTCCACAAGCTCGGCTTCGGGAAGTACCACGACGTCCTCGCGATCAACTCCGGCTGCTGGCAGGCCCAGACGGACTTCCAGAAGAGCGTCAACATCGACCCCGACGCCGGCTTCGCCCCGATCGTCGACCTGGATACGCTCGACGTGACAGTCCAGAAGTTCTCCTAACGAAATTTTGCGCTGCGCTCTGGCGAGACGATGCCAGCAGAGCTGGCACACGTCTCGCCGACGCTCGGCAAAATTTCGATCAAAAGCCTCCTCCCTCCGTTCGCTCGTTCCACTCGCTCACATCGGTCGTCGGCCCGCTCGCGCCGCCGGCGCTCGCGGAACAACCACTTTTGCCACAGTTACTTTTGCCACAGTTTCACCTCGAAGCTTCGGGACCTCTCCGATTACGGCTCGAGTCGAAACCGGACCGTCGGGGAGCCGTCGAACCGTGGGCCGCGGCCGCGTCGCTCGAAGCCGAGTTCGTCGGCGGCTTCCTCGATCGTGGTCGCGTCCTGTGACGCCAGCAGTTCGACGGCCATCGACTCGCGCTCGGCGAACCGGACCGGTTCGGCCAGCAGCCGCTTGCAGGCCTCGCTGGTGCCGTCGAGTTGCGTGACGTGGACGGTGTCCTCACGCGCATCGAAGCTAATGAATCCCAGCAGGTCCTCCGGATCGGAGCCGTCGTACTGCGAACCCGAGACGTCCGCGTTCGGATCGTGGTTCCCGTCCTCCGCGACGCGCACCGTCCGGTCGTGAACGAGATTCCGCATCACGTCCGTCGGGGAGTCGGCGATTGACGCGAGCGCGTCGGCGTCGGCCTCGAGTGCGTCCCGTACGTTCATCGACGTATGGTAATGCTGCGCACGACAATAAATCCCGGTCGCGGGAATCGTCGCGATCGGCCCGATGGCCCGGCGGTCGCCGTGCGGGCACGTCGGGTTCGCTCTCGAGTAGCGATGGAGAGACGAACGGAGTCGATGGGACACAGTTATTTGCCCGCTCTGGTAACGAACCGAGTATGAACCACACTACCGTAACGCACGCTGTCAGTGAGGTGTCAGTATGCGCGTCGTAGCCAAATTCGGCGGAACGAGCCTCGGGAGCGGGGATCGGATCAATCGGGCCGCGGATTCGATCGCGGCCGCCGTCGAGGACGGCCACGAGATCGCCGTCGTCGCCAGCGCGATGGGATCGACCACCGACGAACTCCTCGAGGAGATCACCTTCGACACCGACGAAGCCGATCGCGCCCAGATCGTCAGCATGGGCGAACGGACGTCGGTTCGGATGCTCAAGGCCGCGCTGTCGGCCCGCGGTATCGACGCGGTCTTTCTGGAACCCGGGAGCGACCAGTGGCCGGTCGTCACCGACGAGTACGGCGAGGTCAACGTCGAAGAGACGCAGCAACGCGCCCGCGAGGTTGCGTCCGATATGGACGAGACGGTCCCGGTCATCACCGGCTTCCTCGCGGAGGGGCCGGACGGTTCGATCACGACGCTCGGACGCGGTGGCAGCGACACCACGGCCGTCATGATGGGCAAGTACATGGACGCGGACGAGGTCGTCATCGTGACCGACGTCGAGGGTGTCATGACCGGTGACCCGCACGTCGTCGAAGGGGCTCGTAACGTCGGCGAAATCTCGGTCGACGAACTTCGGAATCTCTCGTTCCGCGGGGCCGAGGTCGTCGCACCGTCCGCACTGTCGTACAAGGACGGGAAGTTAGACGTCCGCGTCGTCCACTACCAGCACGGCGATCTGCTCTCGGGCGGGACGAGCATCGAAGGCGAGTTCAAGAACCTGGTCGACCTGCGCGAGCGACCGCTGGCCTGCCTGACCGTCGCCGGCCGCGCGATCCGCAACGAACCCGGCGTCTTCAACCACCTCTCGGAAGCGCTCGCCGAGAGCGACGTCAACATCGACGCCGTCGCCAGCGGGATGGACACCGTCACGTTCTACATCGACGAGGAGGAGGCCGAGCGGGCCGAGAACATCCTCCACCGCGAGGTCATCGCCCGCGACGAACTCTCGAGCGTCACCGTCGACTCGCCGATCGCCGTCATCCGCGTGACTGGCGGCGAACTCCCGAACCAGCCGGGGATCATCAGCGAGATCGTCAACCCCCTCGCCGAGGCCCGAATCCACCTGCAGGACATCATCACGAGCGCGACCAGCGTCGCCCTCTTCGTCGAGTGGGACGACCGCGAGGAGACCCTCGAGCTCACCCAGGACCTGTTCTAGGCGAGCGACCATATCGGTTCCCGGTTCCCGTCCTCGATGCGTCTCGGACGGGGCACTCTCTCCTCCAACCCACCGCCAGCTCCCTGCTGGACCGTCGGTACTGATCGATCCTCGATCAGTTGCGCTCCGTGAAACTATCTCCCTCGACGGTATTCTCGGACTAATCCACCGGTAGCTCGTCCGTAACGAAGGTGTCGCGCAGTGGCGACGGAGCCATGAGCACCGATTCGACCGTAACGGAAGTCTTCGAAGACGTCGAGGCCGATCCGGACGCGATCCTCGAGGCGTGGGATGCGGAGACGCCGGCCGAACTCGTCGAAAGCGGCGGGCGGCACGAGGCGGATGCCGTCGACGAGATCAGCGACGTGACCGCGGCCGAAGTGTTCGCCGACCACGGGGACCAGGACGTGACGAACTCGCCCCCACGTGACGGCGAGTGCGAGGAGACGCGCCGAACCGACGAGGGCGGCGACGATCGCGACGACGCGTCCGACCGCGTCGCGGACCGCGAGTTCGAGTTCGTCGGCGACGCGGCCGTAGCCGTCCGGGACGACGACCGGGTCGAAACCGCCTCGTCCGGCACGCTCACCCTCCGCGACGGCCGAACCGACGGGCTGGAACTGGTCGGCCCCGAGCCGACGACGACGCGTGTGACCGACGATACGTTCGGCAGTCACTGAGCCGACGCTCGTCGATCCGTCGACGGCTGCGACCGATTCCGTTCATCGATGCGCCGATCCGTTCTCGGGGGCGCGTCTCGAGCCATCAACGGGCAGAAGGCTCCAGCTAGACTGAACACGCGCGGCGACGTCGAACGGGTATGGTTGCGTACAAGTCGAAAGTGGTCGAGCGGATTCGCCTCCCGTCGAGAGAACGACGGGCGGCGGCGCTCGAGGAAGCCGGGTACAACGCGTTCAATCTCGCCGCCGATGACGTCTTCGTCGATCTGTTGACCGACAGCGGGACGGGCGCGATGAGCGACGATCAGTGGGCCGCGCTCTTCCGGGGCGACGAAGCGTACGCCGGCTCGTCGAGTTTCGATCAACTCACGTCTGCGGTGGCGGACGTGATGGGGTTCGAGCGCCTGGTCCCGACCCATCAGGGCCGCGGCGCGGAGAACGTTCTCTACGGCGCGTTGCTCTCCGAGGGCGACGTCGCGCTCAACAACACTCACTTCGACACGACGCGAGCGCACGTCTCGAATCAGGGTGCCGAGCCGGTCGACTGTCCGATAGCGGGCGCTCACGACCCGGAGACGGACGAGCCGTTCAAAGGGAACTTCTCGCTCGAGCGGGCGCGAGCAGTGGTCGACGAGGTCGGCGCGGAGCGCGTCCCGCTGGTGATCCAGACGGTCACGAACAACTCGACGGCGGGCCAGCCGGTCAGCGTCGAGAACACCCGCCGGGTCCGGGCATTCGCCGACGAGATCGACGCCACGTTCGTGATCGACGCCTGCCGGTTCGCGGAGAACGCCTACTTCGTGACCCGACGCGAGGACGAGTTCGCCGACGCGACGGTCGCCGACGCGGCCCGCGAACAACTCGGGTACGCCGACGCGCTCGTCATGAGCGGGAAGAAAGACGGGTTAGTGAACGTCGGCGGCTTCGTCGCGACCGACGACGGGGCACTCTTCGAGCGGTGCAAACAGCGTGCGATCCTCTACGAGGGCTTTCCCACGTACGGCGGCATGGCCGGTCGCGACGTCGCCGCGATGGCCGTCGGCCTGCGCGAGGCCGTCGAGGAATCGTACATCACGGACCGGATCGAACAGGTCCGGGAACTCGGCGCGATGCTCGAGGCAGTCGGTCTCCCGGTGTACGAGCCGGTCGGCGGACACGCGGTCTATATCGACGCGGGGGCGACGTTTCCGGACATTCCGGCCGACGAGTTTCCGGGGCAGGCGCTGGTCTGTGAACTGTATCGAGAAGGGGGAGTCAGGGGCGTCGAACTCGGGAGCTTCGCCTTCCCCGAGACCGACCGCCCGGAGCTGGTTCGGCTCGCCGTCCCGCGCCGGACCTACCACCGGGAGCACTTCGATCACGTCGCCGAGACGGCCGAGGCCGTCCTCGAGAAGCGCCACGAGGTCGCCGGCCTCGAGATCGTCTCGAACCCCGCCGTTCCGGAACTCCGTCACTTTACGGCGTCACTCGAGCCGGTGTCCGCCGAGCGCGCGGCCGCCGCCGACGGGGGCTCGGAGTGAGACGGCCGTGACCGACGATGGGCGTTAGCGACTCGAGAGAACGCTCCGAGCGCGGTCGCCGAGCGTCGGCTCCGGCTCGGGCTCCGAGCCGCTCCGGAGCTGGCGTTTCGCGAGCGTCTGCAGTCCTCTCGAGGCGGACTCGGACGTCACCATATCGGCAGCCCAGTTCGGAAGCTGGGACTCAAGCTCCTGTCGTTTCTGCGCTTTCATCCTGCCGAACCGGCGAAGTACCAGCCCGGCACCGAGGAACAGCCCGGCGTCGAACAACTCCCGTCGGAACCGTTCCCGGTCGTTGCGGACCGCGATCGCCTTCACGAGCGAGAGGGCTCCGATCGCCAGATAGACCTTCGAACTCTTCGACGGATCGCCGCTGAGCAGCCGTTGGAGCGCCATGCGAAGACATGTACCACGTTCCGTCGGATAAAGCTGCGCTGGCAGGAGACGGGTTCCTTTGAGGCCTCGGTCAGGCGCGCTCGCTCGTCACGGCCACGCCGCGGTGGCGCTGCTCGTCGATCGGTTCGATCGAGAATCCCAGCCGCTCGTAGAACGGGCGGACCCCGTCGTCGAACCGCGCCGTGAGTCGCCCGTCGCGCTCGAGCGCACGGTCGATCAGTGCCGAGCCGATCCCCCGACCGCGGTGGCGACGGCGGACCCCGATGGCCGCGACGTGTGACCCCCGGTCGCTCTCGAGGGGCTCGAGGACGACCGTGCCCAGGAGCCGTTCGGTGCCGTCGTCGCTGGCGTTCGAGTCCCCCGTACCGCCCCGTCGATCGCCGGCGACGAAGACGTCGGCCGCCTCGATTCGGCGCTCGACGTCGCCCGGCTCGAGCATCGCTCCGTCGAGGATCCGTCGGACCTCGAGGGCGTCGTCTGGAGTCGCGGTGCGGACGAACATTCGTCAGGAGCGTCGGTCGGGGTGAGCCAACAACGCGTCGATTCCGGGTCGATCGAGCACCGTTCGACTGCGATAGGTCGCGGTCACTGCAAGGTCGGCGGAGTCGGTCATGCGCGACCTACGACGCCGGCCGGCAAAGCGGCTGGGCTTTCAGTGGGCCGGCAGCGCGTCCGGAGACAGCGGTGACGACTCCGGATAGAGCGGTGACGCTTCTGGAGAGGCTGGTACGTCCGGACACAGCGGCGGTAGACGGGAGCGCCCCTTCTGAGCCGCGATTCGTCGGCTCCCACGGGTGGGATGAACCGCTGTCGGTTTCGCTTTCCGTTCCGGGTTCGAGGTAACGGTTAAGTAATGGTATGTGGTACCGATTAGCAAAATGGGCGACGAACGCGGCGCTTCCGTCGACGGGCAGCCGAGAACTCATCGGTCGGTGGACGGGTTCGGAACCGAACAGCGCCACGACGAACGCCGACGTGAAAAACCGTGAGTCTGATCGCAATCCTCGACATCGCACATCCCGATCTCGCGTTGACGCCGACGATCCGCGACCGTCCGGACGTGTCCATCGAGGTCGTTCCCCACTCCACGACCGATCCCGAGACCGGACTGTTCTTCTTCCTCGTCGAGGGCGTCGACGAGACGTTCGAGGACGTGCTCGAGCGGGATCACACGGTCACGGACTGGCTGCTCGTCGACGATCTCGGTTCGGCACGGATCTATCGGCTCCAGCACGCCGAGGCGGCCGCACTCATCTCACCGATGACGACCGAACTCGGCGGCCTGTTGCTGAAAGCGGAGAGCAACGGCTGGGGTTGGACGGTTCGCCTCCACCTCCCCGACCGCGAGGCGCTCTCCGACCTCTGTGATCGCTGCGAGGAGACCGGTATCTCGTTCGAACTCCGCCGGATGTTTCGGCAGGACGAGTGGACCGGCGTGACGGCCCCGGAGGTGACCGACGAGCAGCGCGTCGCGCTGGTACGCGCCTATCGAGACGGCTACTTCGAGGAGCCCCGCGAGACCTCGCTCGAGGAACTCGCCGATCGGCTCGATATTTCGCCGACGGCCGTCGGGGGACGCATCCGTCGCGGGACCGGCCAGCTCGTGGAGACGACGCTCCTCGACGAGTGAGTCGGCGACCGAGACGAACCAGGCGCTGCGACGGGTCGGTCAGACGGCGGCGAGGTGGTCGTCGCGGGGTTCGTAGAGCGAGCCGGTCATCCGCACGTCGTCGATCTCCGCGAGCGTCTCGCCGACGGAGACCCCCCGTTCGCTCATCGCCGCGGCGACGATCCCGATCGGGACGCCGTCCTCGTAGCGTCGCTCGAGGTCGGCGACGATGGTCTCGAGGGCTCCCGCCGGCGGTTCGAACACGAGGGCGGCGCGCGTGAGCACCACGTCGTGTCCCGTCTGCCGGTGGTGGCGGCGGTAGAACGCGACGATCTCGTTCGCCGTTTCGATTTCCGTCTCGACCCCGCACTCTTCGCACGCGGCCACGAAGGGGGGACGGTGTCGTCGAGTCATAAGCGGTGAAACGATGCGGGGGCGTTAGGCCTCGTAGGCCTCCTGTGCGAGCCGGTGCAGTTTGTGCACGGTGTGTTCGTTCGGCCCGAGCCGAGCCTGGGCGATCGCTCCGGACTCGAGGCCGCGTTGCTGGCGCTCGACGAGTTCGAAGTCCTCCTCCTGGAGCTGTCTGCTCGTTCGGACGAACGCCTCCTCGTCCTCGGTCAGGTCGGAATCCCGGAAGTAGTAGTCCGCGACGAGCTGGAACCGCCCTTCGTCGATGGGATCGACGATGTAGGTGCCGTAGCCGTCGGCGGTGCCGTACATGTTGACCGTGAAGTTCGGCCAGAAGTAGTAGAACTTCGCCTCGTGCTCCTCGTGGATGCGCATCTCGTCGTCGACGTCCTCCGCGTGCTGGTAGTGGAGGATCCAGTGGTAGTCGTCGACCTCGAGTTCGGAGTCCAGCAGTTCGAGGTCGCGAACCCAGTCCTGGTGGTTTGCCTGACAGTGGTCACACTCCGAGTAGTTCCCGGCGAAGACCTTCCAGTTGCACTCGACCTCCGAGACGATGCGTCGGGCGAGGTGGTAGTCCTCGAGCGGGAGCGACTCGAGTTCGGATTTCATCGTCCCGGCCTGGTCCGCGAGGCTCATCGGCTCCTCGTCGACGTTGACGAAGACGAACGGACCGATCCGATCGGTGTGCACCGCCATGAGGGCGTTCTCCTCGGCGTCTAGTTCGGGGACGTCTTCGTCCGCGAGGTCGGGGTTCAGTCGCGCGTCCTCGAAGCTCTTTGGCGTGCTCGCGAGGTCGCCGTCGAGGTCGTACGTCCAGAGGTGGTACGGACACTGGATCCGCCGCGCGTTGTCCGGATCGGTCATCGGCGTCTTCTCGACCATCGCCGATCCGCGGTGGGCACAGACGTTGTAGTACGCCTGGACGTCGCCGTCGTCGGTCCGGACGACGATGATCTCCCGGTCGCCGATGGTCCGCGTGAAGTAGTCCCCCGCGTTCGGGATGCAGTTCGCGTGTCCGGCGTACACCCAGTAGCGACCGAACACCGCCTCCTTCTCCATCTCGTGGACGTCCGGGTCCGTGAAGTACCGCGCCGGGAGCGCGTTCGTCTCGTCGGTGATGTCGGGACTGACCGGTTCGACCTCGTCGCGACCGTTGTTCCACCGTGACATACTCTGTGGTATGTCTTGTCGTATCACTCAATAAGGGTTGATCGCAGGTAGTTCGTACGTATAAGTGGTGACGGGCGACCGCGGCTGGCGACGCTCCGCCGACGGCTCGAGTCAACGGCCGCGTCGAACGCGCGGTGGTGGACGACGGCCGATACCGAGCGCGCGACCGGCGACGATTCAAAAGGGTCTGCCGTGAGACGGACCAACAATCAAGGGATCTCTCGCCCAACCGGTCGACAGTATGAACACGAACGGAGCGCGGTACGACGTCGTCGTGATCGGCGTCGGCGGCATGGGAAGCGCGACGACGTTCCACCTCGCCGACCGCGGACTCGACGTGTTGGGACTCGAGCGCTACGACGTCCCGCACACGATGGGATCGTCACACGGCATCACGCGGATCATCCGGCGGGCCTACTACGAACACCCGTCTTACATTCCGCTCATCGAGCGAGCGTACGAGCTCTGGGACGACCTCGCGGCGGCGTCCGGTCGCGAGGTGATCCACCGGACCGGATCGATCGACGCCGGTCCCGAAGACAACGTCGTCTTCGAGGGGTCGCTGCGTTCCTGCCAGGAGTACGACATTCCCCACGAGGTGCTCACGAGCGAGCAGGTGGCAGAGCGGTTCCCCGGCTATCGGCTTCCGGAGGGATACAGAGCGCTCTACCAGCCCGACGGCGGGTTCGTCGTCCCCGAACAGTCGATCATCGGCCACGTCGAGACGGCGCAGGCGGCGGGTGCCGAGGTCCGCGCCCGCGAACGGGTCCTCGAGTGGGAGCCGACGCCGGACGGCGGCGTCCGGGTCGAGACCGACCGCGGGACCTACGAGGCCGAGCGCATGGTGCTCGCCGCGGGCGCCTGGAACGCCACGTTCGCCGACGCGCTCGAGGGGCTCGCGGTCCCGGAACGGCAGGTGCTCGGCTGGTTCCAGCCCGACCGCCCGTCGATCTTCGAGCCGGAGAACTTCCCGGTCTGGAACCTGATGGTCCCCGAGGGCCGGTTCTACGGGCTGCCGATCTACGACGTGCCGGGGTTCAAGATCGGCAAGTACCACCACCGCGACGAGCAGGTCGATCCGGACGACTACGACACCGAACCCGGACTCGAGGACGAGCGCCTGCTCCGCGAGGTCACGGCGAACTACTTCCCCGAGGCGGCGGGGCCGACGATGCGGCTCGCGACCTGCATGTTCACGAACTCCCCGGACGAGCACTTCATCCTCGACACGCTCCCCGACCATCCGCAGGTGGTCGTCGGCGCGGGCTTCTCGGGTCACGGCTTCAAGTTCGCCAGCGTCATCGGCGAGATCCTCGCCGACCTCGCGGTCGACGGCGAGACGGACCACCCGATCGACATGTTTCGACTGGACCGGTTCGACGAGGCGTAGCGCTTCCGCGGTCCGTTTTCCGATCCGCCGCCGACCCCGCTGGAGTCGGACTACAGTCGGCCGGTCTCGACGACCGATTTCGGCGGCTCTCGCCTGCGCCGGCCCCCGGTTGTTATACGCCACAGATTATCCACCCGGATAGCTATGCTCGGCCGTCTGGCAGTAATTATGACACATGAGTACAGGGACCACGATTCCCGACAGCGCGGGAACCGTCGTCGTCGGTGCCGGCTGCGTCGGCTGTAGCGCCGCCTACCACCTCGCTCGCCTCGGTCGCGAGGACGTCGTCGTCGTCGACCAGGGACCGCTGTTCGAGACCGGCGGCTCCACCTCGCACGCCCCCGGGCTGGTGTTCCAGACGGGCGGCTCCAGGCTGATGACGCGGATGGCGTCGTACACGCGCGAGCTGTACGCGGACCTCGAGAGCTTCCGGACCTGCGGCGGGATCGAGGTCGCGTCCACCGACGACCGCTGGGACTTCCTGAAGCGAAAGCGCGAGCGGGGGCAGTCCCACGGGATCGAGGGCGGGGAACTCCTCTCGCCCGCCGAGGTCGCCGACCGGGTTCCCCAGGTCGACCCCGAGGTCGTCCGAGGCGGCTACTACGTCCCGACGGACGGGACGGCCCACGCGGTCGACGCCGCGGCGACGATGGCCGAGCGGGCTCGAGCGGCCGGCACCGAGTTCTACGGCGAGACGACGGTGACCGATCTCGAGGTCGAGGACGGCGAGATCCGGGCGGTCGTCACCGATCGCGGGCGTATCGCGGCCGACGAGGTGCTCCTCGCGACGAACATCTGGGGGCCGCTGTTCGGCGACATGGTCGACGTCGATATTCCGCTGGTACCCTGTGCCCACCAGTACCTCGTCTCGGACGACCTCGACGAGCTCGCGGGCGCGAGCCGCGAGATCGAACAGCCCCTGCTCCGCCACCAGGACCGGTCGCTGTACTTCCGCCAGCACGGCGAGCGCTACGGCGTCGGCTCCTACAACCACGAGCCGCTGCTGGTCGACCCCGCGGACATCTACGGCCCCGAGAAACTCGAGGATCTGGGCCTCGAGTACCCCTCGCTGCGGGAGTTCACCGCGGAACACTTCTCCGAGAACACCCACCCCGATCACGAGCAGGCGGCCCACGACGCGGCGTGCGAACTCGTCCCGTCGCTGCGGGACGCCGAGTTCGAGTCCGGGATCAACGGGATGTTCTGTTTCACCCCCGACGGGATGCCCATCCTCGGCCCGACGGCGGACGTCGACGGGCTCTGGTGGGCGCTCGCGATCTGGGTCACCCAGTCGGGCGGTGCGGGGAGCATCGTCGCCCACTGGATGGAAGACGGCGTTCCCCGACTCGACGGCGAACGCGTCGACGCCACGAGGGCGCACGTCTCGCGGTTCCAGCCCCACGCCGGTTCGCGGGAGTACACCTGGGGTCGCGGCGCACAGCAGTACCGGGAGATCTACCAGCTGATTCATCCCCGCGAACAGCCCCAGGGGCAGCGCGGCCTCCGGCGGAGTCCGTTCTACGGGCGACAGGACGAACTCGGCGCGGAGTTCTACGACTCGGGCGGCTGGGAGATGCCCCAGTGGTACGAGACGAACGAATCCCTGCTCGAGGAGTACGACGTCCCCGACAGGCCCGACTGGCTCGATCGCGGCTGGTCGAAGGCCCAGGGCGTCGAGCACCAGGCCGTCCGCGCCCGCGTCGGGATGGTCGACATGACCACTTACACCGGGATCGAGGTGACCGGCGACGGCGCGACCGACCTCCTCCAGCGGCTCCTGACGAACGATATCGACGTCTCGCCCGGCCGGATTCGCTACGCGGCGATGTGCAACGAGGACGGCGGAATCCTCGCCGACGTGACGGTCGCCAGGTTCGCGGCCGACCGGTACACGGTGTTCACCGGCGGCGGTCCCTCCGCGACGCTGCACTCGCGGTGGGTCCGCGAGCACGCGCCCGACGACGGCTCCGTGTCGGTGACGACCCGCGACTCGAGTCTGTGCGGTATCGGCGTCTTCGGGCCGGACGCGCGGAACGTGCTCGCGCCGCTGGTCGAAGCGGCGCTGTCTAACGACGCGTTCCCGTTCTACACCGCGCGGGAGACGTTCCTCGAGAGCTTGCCCGTCACCATGCTCCGGCTCTCCTACGCCGGCGAACTCGGCTGGGAGCTCTACGCGCCGACGGAGTACGGCGCGCGACTCTGGGAGCGAATCGAGGACGCCGGCGAGGAGTACGGCATCGTCCCGATGGGCTGGGCGGCGCTCGGGTCGACGAGCCTGGAGAAGGGGTTCCGGCTGTGGGGCAGCGACGTCACGCCCGAGTACGACCCCTACGAAGCGGGGATCGGGTTCGCGGTCGACCTCGAGACCGACTTCGTCGGCAAGGAGGCGCTGCTCGAGGCCCGCGACGAGGGGATCGATCGAACGATCGCGCCGATCACGCTCGACGAGCCTGGCGCGGTCGTCGACGCGGGACACCCGGTGCTCGATCCGGACGGCGGCGAGGTGCTCGGCTACGTCTCCCGCGCGGACTACGGGTACACGATCGACGCCGGGATCGCGTACGCCTACCTGCCGGCGGCCGACGCCGAACCGGGTCGCGACGTCGAGATCAGCTACGAGAACGAACGCCACGCCGCGACGGTCCGGGACGAGCCGCTGTTCGACCCCGACCGCGAGAAGATGCTTCGCTGACAGCCATGGGCGAGGAACACAGCGCCGTCGCGTTCGCCGACATCGAAGCAGCCCGCGACCGACTCGACGACGAGTCGGTCGTCAAGCGGACCCCGGTCGAACGGAGCACGTCCCTCGACGAACTGACCGGCGGCGAGGTCCACCTCAAGATGGAGCACCTCCAGTGGACGGGGTCGTTCAAGACCCGCGGCGCGTACAACAAGATCGCACAGTGCGTCGCCGAGGGGGAGACGGACCGGGTCGTCGCGGCCAGCGCCGGCAATCACGCACAGGGCGTCGCGCTCGCGGCGACGAAACTCGGTATCGACTCGACGATCGTCATGCCCACCGGCGCGCCCCAGGCGAAAGTCGATGCGACCCGCGGCTACGGCGCCGACGTCGAGCTCGTCGGCAGCGACTTCCGGGAGGCGATGGCTCACGCTCGCGGCCTCGTCGACGACGAACGGACGGCGTTCGTCCACGCCTACGACGATCCCGCGATCGTCGCCGGGCAGGGGACGCTCGGTCTGGAGATGTACGACGACCTCCCGACGGTGGACACGGTCGTCGTCCCGATCGGGGGTGGGGGCCTCATCTCGGGAATCGCGACGGCCTTCGCCGAGCGCTCGCCGTCGACGCGCATCGTCGGCGTGCAGGCGAAGGGTGCGTCGACCGTTTCCGAGAGCCTCCGGAAGGGAACGCCCGTCGCGCTCGACTCCGTGGAGACGATCGCGGACGGGATCGCCACCGGCGGGCTCTCGGAGCTGACGCTCTCGCTGATCGAGGAGCGCGTCGACGAGGTGGTCACCGTCACCGACGGCGAGATCGCCCGGGCGGTACTGCTCCTGCTCGAGCGCGCCAAACAGGTCGTCGAGGGGGCCGGTGCGGCGTCGGTCGCCGCGATCATCAGCGACGAACTCGACGTGCGAGACGAGACGGTGATGCCGCTGCTCGGCGGCGGGAACCTCGATATGACGATGTTACAGACCGTTCTCGTCCACGCGCTGACCGACCGCGAGCAACTGCTGCGATTGCGGGTCCGGATCGCCGACCGACCCGGCAAGATGGAGGAGGTATCGGGGCTCATCGCCGACCGCGGTGCGAACATCCAGACCGTCCGCCACGACCGCTCTGCCCCCGAACTCGACGTGGGCGAGGCGTACCTCGTCTTCCAGATCGAGACGAGCGGTTCGGGACAGTCACGGACGATCGTTCGCTCGATTCGCGATCACGGCTACGAGGTCCGACACGTCAACGCCTGACCGCACCGGTTCGGTCGAAGCCGTAAAAGCAACGCCGGTTATTAAGATAAATCTTGATTGAGGATCTTGGTATCTATCCACACGGTGTGTGACAACGTGCCATACAATGTCACTGGAGGTGTGCCGGTGCCGAACGAGGGTGCGCTCGTCGATCCGTCCGTGAGCGCACCCGAATCGAACCGAGCGAGCGATCGAGTTTCCGGACGCCGGTGGCGTGTGATCCGCGATGAGTGACCCCGAACGGAGCGGGGACGGCGCGGTTCGAACCTTCCTCGACGAACTCGATCCGACCGTCTTCGGGATCGGTTTCGTCGTCGCCGTGGTGATCGTCGCGGCGTTTCTCTTCCGTGAGAACCGAACGCTCGATCTGATGGAGGGTACCAACGAGTTCCTCTGGACGAACCTCGGCTGGGCGTACCTCGTCTCGATGTTCGTTCTCGTGGGATTCGTGTTGTACCTCGTCTTCGGCCCGTGGGGCAACATCAAGCTCGGCGAGGAGGACGAGGACCCCGAGTTCAGTTTCCTCGCGTACTTCGCGATGTTGTACTCCGCGGGGATCGCCGCCGGCATCGTCTTCTGGGGCCAGCGGAGGCGATTTACCACTACTCGACGCCCTCGCCGTTTTCGGGCGTCGAAGCGGAGTCGACGGCCGCCGCCGTCAGCGCGCTCCAGTACACGTTCTTCCACTGGGGGGTCTCGGCGTGGTCGGCGTACGTGATCGTGGCGATTCCGATCGCCTACTTCGCCTACCGCAGGGACGCGCCGATGCGCATCTCGACGATCATCGCGCCCATCATCGGCTTCGACAACCTCGACAGCCCATGGGCGAAGCTCGTGGACATCCTCGCCGTCTTCGCCACCATCGGCGGCATCGCGACGACGCTCGGGCTGGTCGGCAATCAGTTCCTCGTCGGCCTCGAGTACGCCGGCGGCGTCACGTTCGGCGACGCCGGGACCGTGCTCGTGATCACGGGGTTGACCGTGGCCTTTACCCTCTCGGTCGCGCTCGGCGTCGAGCGCGGCATCCGCCGGATCTCGTACTTCAATATGGCGCTGTTCGGCCTCCTGACGGCCGCGGCCTTCGTGCTCGGACCGACGATATACGTCATGACCGTGGGCACCCAGGCGCTGGGGGCCTACGTCAACGAGTTCGTTTCGATGAGTCTCTACATGGGTGCCGGCGAAAGCGGCGGACTGGGTGCGGACGACGAGTTCGTCGGCGCCTGGACCATCTTCTACTGGGCGTGGTGGTTCTCCTGGGCACCGTTCGTGGGCCTGTTCATCGCCCGCATCTCCCGGGGACGGACCGTCCGGCAGGTCGCCGCGACCGGCGTCGTCGCGTCCACGGCCATCACGATCCCCTGGTTCGCGACGATGGGCGGGACCTCCATCTACCTGGAATCGACCGGGCGAGCCGACATCCTCGGCACGCTCGAGGCGTGGGGCTTCGAGGAGGCCGTCGCCGGCTACCCGCTGTTCGAGGCGCTGCCGGCCGGCCAGTTGCTCACCGCCCTCTTCCTGGTGTTGGTGACGACGTTTTTCGTGACGTCGGCCGACTCCTCGACGCTCGCGCTGGGGATGCTCACCACCGGCGGCAAACGGAAGCCCTCGACGATCAACCGCGTCATCTGGGGCGGCCTCATGGGCGCGCTGGCCTCGCTGCTGATGGTCGCCGGCGGCACCGCAGCGCTGCAACAGGCCGCGATCATCGCCGGCGGTCCCTTCGCGATCATCACGCTGATCGCCGTCGGCGTCATGATCTGGGTCTTCGGCAGCCGTCGCGCGGTCTTCCTCCGCGAGGAGGACCGGTCCGCCGCGCCGACCGGGTCGGCCACCTCCGACGACGACTGAGAGAGGGAGAGAGGGACGGCCATCGCCCTCCGCGAGGAGGACCGCGGCGGTTATCCGGCGACTGCACGCTCGTCGCTCGCGAACAGCTGCTCGAGGAGTCGCCGCTGTCCAAGCCGGAGGTGGCGGTTGATCGTCGGTTGGGAGACGCCCAGCATCTCGGCGATTTCTTCGCCCGTGCTCTCGCGCGGCCAGTCGAAGAAGCCCGCGTAGTAGGCGGTCTTGAGAACCTCCAACTGCCTCTCGGTCAGCTCGGCGAACAGCGACGTTACCAGTTCCTCCCTGGTATGCATCGTCCGCTGGACGTCGCGCCGGGCGACGAGTTCGACGCTCGAGCACTGTTCGGCGAGCATTCCGACGAACTCCCGGACGTTGCTCGCCGGGGGGAGGTCGACGACCGCCTCGAGTTCCGTCCCGGTGGCACGTATCGACCGCGGACGCGCACCGTGTCGGACGAGTCTCGAGGCGACGTCGCTGCCCGTAACCGTCGCTTCGAAGAGGCATCCGTCGGCCGATTCGTTCACGAGATTGTGGCTCCTGACGGAGACGAGCGCGTCGAGTGCCTCGTCGACCGCGTCGGGATCACCGTCCACCACCGAAAAGAAGAGGCGCGTTTCGTCGATCGAATGGGTCGCGATCCCCTCGTACTCGACCTGGCAGTCGACGTTCCGGGCGACCCGCCCGAGGAACGTCTCCGCCCCCTCGAAGCGGAGCGTGAGTTCGAGGAGCGTGTCGGCCTGGAGCGCCTGTCGCGTCTTCACGGCGGTGATCGAGTTCGCGATACTCTCGCCGAGCTCTTCGAACACCGTTCGCTCGAGGTCGTCGAAGATGTCCGGCCTGTTGCCGTAGACGGAGAGAACGCCGTAGGAGTACTCGTCGAACCAGATCGGGACGGAGAGACAGGAGGAGAATCCGTAGGCGAGCGCGCTCCGTCGCCACGTCTCGGCTTTCAGATCGTCGAGAACGTTCGAAACGACCGTCGACTGCTCGGTTCGAGCCACGAGCGCGGACGGCTCCGGTGTCGCTCCGCTCGTCTCGAGGTCGACGACGTTCAGGTATTCCTGATTGGTTCCGGCCCAGGTATGGGGCTGGAGCGCGGTCTCGCTGGCGTCGAGGCTCCCGATCCACGCGAACGCGATATCGTCGTTAGCGACCAACCGTTCGCAGACGGTGCGTTCGATCTCCTCGCGAGTGGTGGCACCGATGAGCGACTGGTTGATCGATCGAATGATCTCGTTGATCTGGATCTGGCGTTTCAGACGACGGTTTCGCTCCTCGAGTTCGGCGTCTCGCACCTGCAGGCTCGCTTCGCTCTCGAGTCGGTCGAACGCCGCTTCGGTCGTCGCGGCGAGCGTTTCGACGAGCCGCCGGGTTTCGTCGTCGATCGCGGACGGTGCGAGGACGACGAAGACGCCGTACCCGCTGATCGGAACGAACACCCCACCGTCGACGGGGCCGTCGAACGGGACTCGGCGCTCGATCGGGTCGTCGTCGACCGTCTGCGTTCCCGTGACGAACGCGTTCCAGATCGCGGAGTCGACGTCACCGACGGGGACGGACGGCGAGTCGCCGGCGTGATCGTCGAACCCGGCGGTGGAGGCGAGGGGCTCGAGTCGGGTCGCCCCGCTGTTGAGGCAGTAGACGCCGACGCCGGTGACGTCGAGTACGTTCTCTGTCGTCTGGACCATCAGTTCGGCGACGTCGGTCACCGTCTCCGTGTTGAGGAGTTCGCGAGTGGCGTCGTGAATCGACCGAAGCGCGAGTTCGTCCTCCTTACGGTCGGTGATGTCCTGCAGCGCCCCTCTGAGCGCGACGGTTTCGCCGTTCGATTCGATCGGATCACCGGTCGTGTGGACCCATCGGACGTTGCCGTCGGCCGTGATCAGCCGCACTTCGAGGTCGTACGGGTCGCCCGTTTCGATGGCCCGCTCGACGGCCGCACGGATGCGCGGCCGATCGTCGGGGTGGTAGAACTCGATCCCCTCCGCCATGTCGAAGCAGTCTCCGGCGGAGAGCTCGTGGATCCGATAGGCCTCGTCCGTGAGCATTCCGCTGTAGGGCGGCCCGGTTTGCAAGTCGAGCTCCCAGCCCCCTACTTTCGCGATCCGCTGTGTCTGGCGGAGCAGATCGCGCGTGCGTTCGATGTCCCGTTCGTGCTCTTTCCGGTCGGTAACGTCCAGCGAGGCACAAGATAGCCCCGTAACCGCGCCGGATTCGTCGCGCAGCGGCTCGACCGTCAGGTCGTACGTGACTTCCCCGCTGGGAAGGTCGTACGTCACCTCCTCGCGGCTGCCCTCGCCGGTCTCGAGGACCGTCCGCTTCGGCCCCATCAGCTTCTCCGCCTCTCCCGGCGGTAACAGGTCGTCGTCGCGTTTGCCGAGCACGTCCTCGCGCCGGAAATCCGGATGCGGACTGGAGACCCACGTGTAGCGGAGGTCGGTGTCCATCCTGAACGCGATCATGGGCGAGTTCTCCAGTGCGACGCGAAAGTGCGCCTTCTCGGTTCGGAGGTCCGCCTCGAGGCGCTTGCGATCGCTCACGTCCCGACCGATACCCGCCAGTACCGGATTTCCGTCCGGGTCCTCGAGTGCGACCCCGGTGAACTCGTGGGCGACGAACTCGCCGTCGGCCGTTCGGACGTTGGCTTCCACTCGAGTGCTCCCCGTCTCGTGGGCCGTGTCGACCGCCGCCCGGATCGATTCCTCGTCGTCTCCCTCGTAGAAATCGAGCACGTGCATCGACCCGACCTCTTCGTCCGAGTAGCGCGTCAGCTCCGGGAGTCGCTCGTTCCAGCACTGGATCTCTCCGTCCGCATCGAGGACGTAAAACACGTCTTGGATGGCGTCGAGCACGTCGTTCGTAAACCCCATGGACCGCTCGAGCCGCCGTTCGCGTTCGCGGGCGGTCGCGATCATGCTCTCGATGGCGTCTGCCAGGGGCTCGAGTTCGTCGGGACAGTCGGTCGAGAAGTCTCCGTCGTCCGTACCGGCTTCGAACCGCTCGATTCTCTCCGTCAAGCGCGCGATCGCGTTCCCCACGTCGCTGGGGATGACGAGACCGAGGAGTCCGACCGCCGGGAGCGCGTCGAACAGCGGGAGGTCGACGGTTCGAACCGGCACCGCGAGACTCCCGACGATGCCGACGGTGGCAAGGACGACGAGTGCGACGGCCACCGCCCCCGCACGGGGAGGGGATACAGCGGCCAGTAGTCGTCGATGTGTCGGTTCCATACTACCCCTAGTCGCTGGGGGGCAAGTACTGAGCGGGTCACCCCTCGGCTGTCGTCCGCGCCGGGCATCCGAGTCGCCGGCGGATCGACCGAATCAGCCGCCCTTGATCAGGCGCAACACCGTCACGTGGTCGCTCTCGACGGGCTGGTCCTCGGGCACCGGGCGGCCGTCGACGAGGACGCTCACCTCGTGAGGGCTCAACTCGACCTCGCGGAGCAGGTCCGCGTAGGTCGGCGTCGCGTCGGCGTCCGCGGCTCCCGCCACCGCCTCGAGCTCGAGTTCGTAGCTGTCCTCGCCCTTGACGTCGACGGTGACGTGCATACGCCCACGTATAGCGGCGGCCGCCTTGAGCGCGTCGCTCGCGGTCAGTCCGCGGTCGGTTCGTCGGGACCGACGCGGCGCTCTCGATCTCGGTTGCGGGCGGCGCGCCAGTGGCCGAACAGCCCGCGGACGAGCGCCCCCAGTCCCAGCAGGAGGACGAGCAGATCGATCGCCTCGCCGACGATCGGAACGGGAAGCAGGGAGAGGGCGGCACCGGCGACCAGCCCGACGACGAGCGCGAGCCAGCGGTTGCCGAGGCCGACCAGCGAGAGGAGCCAGGCGGCGACGGCGAAGCGGCCGTAGATAATGCCGACCCAGAGCAACAGGGCGAACACGAAGCCGCCGATCAGCGACAGCGGGATGCCGACGACGGTGATCGCGAGCGCGACCAGGAGGACGGGAATCCCGACGAAGACGCCCAGTCCGACGAGCCCGGAGCGGAGCGGACCCGACGCGACGCGGTCGGCGACGCCGTCGGAGAACCGCGGGAACAGCGCGAGCAACGCGGCACCGAGCAGCAGGTTGACCGCCAGCGCGTAGACCGCGAACAGCCACGACGCGACGGGTTGTATCGTCGGCGCGACGTCGACACCGAGCGAGGCGTCCTCCTGGACGTCGCCGGCGACTGCGTCGGTGTTCCCCTCGAGGTTCCCGTCGTACCGCAGATCGCCCGCGATAGACGCGGTCTCTCCCAGTCGGATCGTTTCGGCACCGATTTCGGCGTTGCCCTCGAGCGTGCCGTCGATCGTCACGGTCCCGGCACCGGCCGTGACGGTGCCCCCGACGGTGCCGGCCTCGGTGACGGTGAAGCTGCCCGCTCCGACGTCGACGTCGCCGGCGACGGTCCCAGCGATGGTCACGCTCCCGCCGGCGGCCTCGAGATTGCCGCCGACCTCGCCCGTGCGCTCGATCCGGACGTCTCCCCCGACGGCGCTGACGTCGCCGTCGACGGTCCCGCGGACGATGACGCTCCCGCCGAACGCCTCGAGGCTGTCGACCGTCTCACCCTCCTCGACGACGACCGTGCCGCCGGTCTGCGCGTCGGTCTGGGCGGCCCCCGTCGCCGGCACGGTACCGACGGCGACGAGGGCGACCAGCACGACGACGAGCCACGATAGCGAATCGTTCTCGGACATCACGGGTCGTCCTTCATCGAGCAGACAGTAAAACCTGTTACGCAGATGTAAGATCTCGTACCGGTCGCGGACGACGGCACCGGCTCTCCACGGGCGAACCGGCGCGTGCCGTCCGCTCCGTTGCCGGCCGATTCGCCGCGGTGGCCGGACTCGAGAGCGACCTTCGGGCGATTTATCTTGCGCCCGTCCCTTCGACCGGTATGAGCGAGGCCGACGCCGAGGCGGCGGAGCCCACACCCGGGAAGACCGAAGTCTGGATCGAGAAGTATCGCCCGGAACGGCTCGACGACATCAAGGGCCACGAGGACATCGTCCCGCGACTCGAGAACTACGTCGAGCAGGACGACCTCCCGCATCTCATGTTCGCGGGCCCGGCCGGAACGGGGAAGTGTGTCACCGGCGAGACACCGGTGCTGACGAACGAGGGTATCACTCCCATCTCCACTGTCGTCGGTGACGTCGACGGATTCGGAACGCCAGACGACGACCTCGAGATTCTGACGTACGACAACGACGGTTCGTTCGAATACGTCTCTCCATCTCACGTCTTCTCGAAGGAAGCAGCCGATCTCGTCTCGGTTACAACACGTGACGGGAACGAGTTCACGGTCACGCCGGAGCACAAACTTCTCGTGGCCGACGAGACGGGCCTCGAGTGGCGGGAGGCCGAATCGCTATCCGGCGGAGAGCGGATCGTTCGGCCACTGGAAACGCCACTCGCTACTGACGACACATCCGCGTCGCTCGACTGGCTCTCGTCGATGGACGGCGACAGAACGTTTGTTACCGTCTCGGAGTCGTTCGCCGAGCGATACGAAATCCCAGCCGAAGAGAACTACGCCGGGCAGAAGAAGACAGTAATTGGCTGCCTTCGACGAGGCGATTCGGTAGCCGAGATCGTCGCTGAGCACGATATCGCTCGTAAAACGGCGCAGAATTACGCAAGAGATATCTCGATCGATCTCGAGGACCCGTCGACGACCTGTTCGCTTGCGTACCTCCGATCGCTCGATGTCGCGGAACCTGACCTTCGAGCCAACGTCGAATCCGTACAGTACGTCACGCCGTACAACAAGCGATCCAATCCGATCACGCCGCCGTGGGAACTCACGCCGGATCTGGCGCGGTTCGTCGGACTGGCGATCAGCGAAGCGCGCATCGAGAACGGCCGTATCAAATTCTACAACACGGACGATGCACTCCGTGAGTCGTTCGAACACATCGCACAGGAACTGTTCGGCCTCGAAACGACCCGCGGCGTACAGAAAGACGTCCCATACGTCGAACTTCGGACCAAGTCGCTTCACCACTTCCTCGAATCTTGTTTCGACGTCTTCGGTGAGTCGTCGGAATCGTGTATCGGCTCGACACTCGTTCACGCTCCGGTCGACGTTCGGGCGGCGTTCCTGCAGGCTGTCTTCGATTCGGAAGCGTACGTTGCGAAGCAGGGAACGATCGAACTGACACAGAAAGACGAATTGCTGATCACGCTCTGTTCATACCTGCTCGCTTCGTTAGGAATTCCGACGCGGCGCAAGCGCGTCGAGAAGACGGCGACGAACGGCTCAGGATCGAAAACGGAGTACCACCAGTTGTACATTTCCGGGGTTTCGGCGCTCTCGCGCTTCGAAGATGCGGTCGGGTTCACTATCTGCTATAAACGGGAGCGGCTCGCTGACGCGACGACCGGTTCCGGGAATCCGAATTACGACACGATGCCCGCACAGGCGTCCGTCGACGACCTCTGTCGAACGCTCGCACTGAAAAAAGAGCCGCTGGTGAGCGAGACACTGAATTCCGACAATCCCGGTCGTGAGGCCTACCTCGAGGACGTCGACCGCATGCTCGAGGCTGCGTCGGACCGCCTCGAGGCTGCACAGCAGGTCAAGCGAGAAATTGAACAGGTTCGATCCGATCTCCGTTCAGTGAGTGCTATTCCGACTGAATGGATCAGCCAGCGGGATGCGCTGGAACCGATCGAGGCGCGAAAAGACGTCGAAGCGTCAACCGATGTTCGGACGGATCGTCTTCTCGAATACGCTGATAGCCGACGGTCGCCGACTGCGAGCCGCACTGGGGAGTTACTCGTCATGCTCGAGTCGCGTACCGAAACGCCGGAGACCAATTCAGTCCAGGAATCGCTCCGGAATGCGATCGACGCACTTGGCGTCTCGGACAATCGAATCGCGGACGAGACGGATTTACTGGGCAGGGATGTCCGTGCCCTCGTTGAGAATGACGATCACGACCTCGCGTCACTGCCTCGGTTCGAGACCGTTGCCGATCGGGTTCTCGATGTGGCCAACGAGATGTGCTCGATGGCGGTCGTCGAACAGTTGGTCGAACTTGACCGACTCTCGCGTGAAACGCTCTACTTCGACCGTGTGACGGACGTCGAACGAGTACAGGACGAGCAGCGCGTGTACGACCTGACGGTACCCGGAACGCGAAACTACGTCGCAGGGGACGTTCCGACGGTCATGCACAACACGACAGCAGCGCAGGCGATCGCTCGAGAGGTCTACGACGACGACTGGCGGGAGAACTTCCTCGAGCTCAACGCCTCCGACCAGCGCGGGATCGACGTCGTCCGCGATCGGATCAAGGACTTCGCGCGCTCTTCCTTCGGCGGCTACTCCCATCGCATCATCTTCCTCGACGAGGCCGACGCGCTGACCTCCGACGCCCAGTCGGCCCTGCGCCGGACGATGGAGCAGTTCTCGAACAACACGCGCTTTATCCTCTCGTGTAACTACTCGAGCCAGATCATCGATCCCATCCAGTCGCGGTGTGCGGTCTTCCGCTTTACCGAACTCACCGAGACGGCCATCGAGGCACAGGTTCGAGAGATCGCCGCGAACGAGGAGATCGCGGTGACCGACGACGGCGTCGACGCCCTGGTCTACGCGGCCGACGGCGACATGCGGAAGGCGATCAACGCCCTGCAGGCCGCCGCGGTGATGGGCGAGACCGTCGACGAGGAGACCGTCTTCGCGATCACCGCCACCGCCCGCCCCGAGGAGGTCGAGGCGATGGTCGAGCACGCCATCGGCGGCGACTTCACCGCCGCCCGCGCCGCCCTGGAGGACCTCCTGACCGAGCGCGGGCTCGCCGGCGGCGACGTCATCGACCAGCTCCACCGCTCCGCCTGGGAGTTCGACGTTCCGGAGCGGGCGACGGTCCGACTGCTCGAGCGTCTCGGCGAGGTCGACTACCGGATCACTGAGGGCGCAAACGAGCGCCTGCAACTCGAGGCGATGCTGGCGTCGCTGGCGCTCGAGAACGACGCCTGATCGCCGGTCGCGACTGGAACTGTTTTCAGGCCCGATCGCCGTCGTCCACGCCGCGGAACGCGAAGGCGACGCGGTCGTCGTCCGCTGCGACGCCGACGTTCCAGCCGTGTGCGTCGGCGATCCGTTCGACGGTGCCGAGCCCGAAGCCGGTGCCGTCGGCCGCGGCCAGTTGGCCGGGGACCGGGTCCGTCTCGAGACCGCTGTTGACAGCCGCGCCGTCGGGCTCGCGTCGAGCGACGTAGAAGCCGTCGTCGGTCGCCCCGACGGTGACCACCGGGGTCGCATCGTCCGACCCGAACGTCCCGTTCCCGTCCGCCTCGGCCACACCGTTCTCGCCCGGGCCCTCGGTTACGGCTCCGAACAGGTGTTCGAACAGTTCCCGGAGCCGCGCTTTGTCGGCCGCGAGCACGCGATCGTTCGCCGCCCGCGTGACGAGGCGCGCGTCGTCGGTGTCGACGGCGACCCAGGCCCGCCGTGCGACGTCGTGGATGGCGACGGGTTCGGTGTCGACGAGCACGTCGTCCCGTCGGGCGATCGAGATCAGCTGATCGACGTGGTCCCGCAGCCGCTCCTGTGCGTCGTCGATCTCCGCGAAGTGCTCGGGGTCGCCGGTTTCCGCGGCGAGTTCGAGGTATCCCCGGGCGACGTTCAACGGCGTTCGTACGTTCTCGTCGACCAGATCTGCGATCCGCTCGAGCCGATCTTCGACCGCGGCGAGTTCCCGTTCGCGGCGGTTCGCCTCGGTGACGTCGCTGTAGACGATCAGTCCCTCGGGGTTGTAGCCGGCCCCGTCGCCGCTCGTACCCGCTTCGACCGGAACCAGCGTGAGGAGGAACTCGCGGACGCCGTCGACCGTTTCCCGGCGACTGACCAGCTGCCGTCGTTCGCCCGCCCGCAGCGACTCGAGCAGCGTCGCCCGCCGCTGCTCGAGGCCCGGCGGCACGGTCCCCTCGTCGACGGGCTCGCCGACGATCGTCTCGGGGTCGGTGCCGAAGACCTCGGCGAAGGTGTCGTTGACGCTTCGGACGATCGGTCGACCGTCGTCGAGTTCGTATCTGACCGCCGGTTCCGGCACGTTCGCGAACAGGGTCCGGAAGCGTTCGCGTTCGTCCGCGAGCCGATCGCGTTCGGTCGCCAGGCGGTTTCGTTGCGCCCGCAGTCGGTCCCGCTCCCCGCGTAGCTGATCACGTTCCGCGTGGCGGCTCGCCTCGCGGTCCATCCGCTCGAGGACCGCGGCGGCGGACCGGCACCACGCGGCCAGTAGCTCGCAGTCGGTCTCGTCGAACGCGGCCGGTTCCTCGGCGGCGATCTGCAGGATACCGACGTCGCCGACGGGGACACAGCACAGCGATTCGACCCCCTCGAGCGGTGCCGTCAGTCGCTCGTCCGCTGCGAGTTCGTCGAGACGGAGCGGTTCGCCCGTTCGCAGCGTCTCGCCGAGCGTGCCGTCGCGAGACACCGGCTCGAGATCGCCGTCCGAAATCGCCGGTGCGGTCACCCGCGGCTTGAGCTCCCCGAAGTGGACCGTCGAGAACCAGCAGTGCTCGCGTTCGAGGGCGTCGGCCGCAGTCTCGACCAGCAGCTCGAAGAGTCCGTCGCGATCCCGACAGGCGACCAGGTCGGGGAGCGACTCGAGTATCCGACCGGTGGCATCGGCGTTCGACACCGCTCGCTCGCCGGTCATCGCGATCGCGTCGGTCTCGCGGTCGGCATCCGATTCGGGGTCGTCGCCGCCCGTCGTCTCGGGGCGGCTACAGACCCACTCGATCTCGTCCGCGAGATGTGCGACGGCGTCGGCGGTATCGCGGCGGACGTAGCCGTCGACGCCGTCCGTCGAGCGCGCTGCCGTCGGCGCGAACGACGCGTCGGTGAAGAGAACGACCGGCGTCGAGCCGCTGGCGTCGACCACCTCGAGCAGCGTGGAGCCGGCCGCCGTCGTCGGCGTCTCGGCGAAGACGACGCAGTCGGCGTCGGGTGCCCAGTTGCGAACCCGCTCGTCCGCGGTGAGACCGTGTACCGAGCGCGCCGGTCCGGACGCCACCCGTTCGAGCGCCGCAGCGCCGTCGCTGGCGGCCGTCTCGGTGGCGGCCACGTAGAGCACCGTTCGCGGTCGCGGACTCGCTCCGTCGCCGTTCAATTGCCTGTATGGCGTGACCGTCTCCCACGATAAAACGTTGCCGCCCGTATCGACCGCTGAGTCGTCTCCGGCGATCGACGCGTTCGAGAGCAGAGCGTGCCTGCGGACGAGCGGTGGATCGCCGGTCGCGAGCTACGAATCCGCAGCGGCGTGACTGTCGTCGGTGCGCCACGTCGATCGAACGGCGGCCAGCCAGTAGCTCCCCACGACCGTGGCGGTGACGAGCCAGTAGCCGCCCATCGGCGCGTACCACTCGAGCATGTACGACGGCGCGGTGCTGACGAACCGGCCGACGCCGACGGCGGTGACGATCGC
Organism: Natrinema salaciae; assembly: GCF_900110865.1. NCBI lineage: Archaea > Methanobacteriati > Methanobacteriota > Halobacteria > Halobacteriales > Natrialbaceae > Natrinema > Natrinema salaciae. The sequence goes on along the minus strand of NZ_FOFD01000003.1, from coordinate 257,715 downwards.
GATCGCCGTGACGAACAGGAGCCGATCCTCGTCGACGCCGCTCCGCCAGAACCGAAGCGAGCCGGTTCGTCGCACGTCGGCGGAGACGAGCGCGAGCGCGGCCGCGCTCGGACAGACGGTCAGGGCGATCGCGACGTCGAGATCGAGGACGTACGCGCCGGCGATGATATCACCCAGCGCGACCGGAACGACCGGGACGAGGGCGGACAGCCCCGGCCCGCCGTTCCAGGCCGCGGAGACCAGCGGGACGACCAGGATCGTCGGCGTCACGACCGCGATGAAGACCAGGCTCAGCGTATCCAACCCCGTCGTCAGCGTCTGTAGAACGGCGTCGTCGACTGGCAGCCTCGCTCCGACGTAACTGAGGAGAAACGTTGCGGTCAGTCCCAGCAGATACGTCACGGTGAGCGCCGTTCGCCGGCGATGGAGGCCGACCAGCGGATGCTCGAGGGCGGCCCCGACGGCTGCGCGCGCCCCGAGCGATCGTCGGTCGTCGGTCTCGGGACTCATGGCTCCTCCGCGATGACCGTCGCGAACCCGTCGTGGTCGGGCCCCTTCTCGTTGTCCAGCTCGATCGCGTCGGGTGACACCCGCCAGCCGTCCGCGGCGAAGATCGCCTCGACGGTGTCCCGGCCGCGACGATAGGAGGCGACGCCGTGTTTCGGCCGAGCGGGGGTATCCTCGTGGGCCTGCATCGAGACGACCCCCTCGAACGACCAGCACCGGACGTGTCGCCGACCGTTCGTCCCGTAGTAGGACTGGGCGGCCGTCGCCTGCTGGCGGACGTACTCCTCGTCGGTCCGATCCCAGGCGAACCGGGTGTACTCCTCGGGACTGCGGATCCAGCCCTCGGCGTCGAGAACGGACATGACGCGCTCGAGGCCGCGCTCCCCGTCGGCGTCGGGGAGGAGTACGACGTTGAACGGGGCCGTCGCGCGGAACCCGTCGCCCGTCGGTTCGTAGTGGTACCGACCGATCGGCGATGCGTCTTCGTCGGTGATCGGGGCGTCGAGCCAGTCGGCGATTCCTGCGGGTGGCTCGGCGGCTTCGACGGTGCCGCTCGGCTCCGTCGCGTTCGGCGGCGACGGGAGGAGGGCAACGCCGGCGACCGTTCCGATGCCGGTCAGACCGGCCTTTCGGAGCAGGGTTCGTCGCGTCGACATCGTCACTCGTGGCCCCTGGACTCGATTCCCGTCCCGCGATCACGGCGCTCTCCGGGGTCGGCCCGGATCGATCGCTCGAGTCGATCGAGTCCGCGTCCACGTGCACCCGTCGGATTCGTCGGCGTCTGTCGAAGTCCCACCATTACCGATACGTTTCAGACGACTATACTTATTAATTGCTTATCACTTACGAACATAATGCCCCCGTCACAGACGCCCAATAAACACGGGCGCGAAGTCGACTGGCGGCTCTCGAGACGCGCTGACACCGGCCTCCGTTCGGCGGACGGCTCGCTCACGCTCGCGCCGGTCGCCGGTCGCCGACACCTGTTGCGGAACTGTTTTACGCGCTGCAAGGCCAATACACGCGTAATGAGCGAACTAGAGGAGGAGTACCGCCTCGAGTACTTCGAGGAGGAAGGATTCGAGCGCAAGGAGTGTCCGAAGTGTGGCGCTCACTTCTGGACGCGCGACGAGAGCAGGGTAACCTGCGGTGAGCCACCCTGCGAGGAGTACGGCTTCATCGACAACTCGGGATTCGACGACTCGTACAATCTCGGGGAGATGCGCGAGGCCTTTCTCTCTTACTTCGAGGCCAACGAACACGAGCGAATCGAGCCCTATCCCGTCGCGGCGAACCGCTGGCGAGACGACGTCCTGCTGACGCAGGCGTCGATCTACGACTTCCAGCCCCTGGTGACGAGCGGCGAGACGCCCCCGCCGGCGAACCCGCTCTGCGTCTCCCAGCCCTGTATTCGAATGCAGGACATCGACAACGTCGGCAAGACCGGTCGGCACACGATGGCCTTCGAGATGATGGCCCACCACGCGTTCAACACGCGCGAGGACGTCGACGAGGACGCCTACGCCTACCACGGCGAGGTCTACTGGAAGGACCACACCGTCGAACTCTGCGACGGCTTCTTCGAGTCGATGGGCGTCGACCTGGAGGAGGTCGTCTACATCGAGGACCCGTGGGTCGGCGGCGGGAACGCCGGGCCCGCCATCGAGGTCATCTACCGCGGCGTCGAACTCGCCACGCTCGTCTTCATGTCGATGGAGCAGGACCCCGACGGCGAGTACGAGATGAAAGACGGGAACCGCTACAGCCCGATGGACACCTACATCGTCGACACTGGTTACGGGCTCGAGCGGTGGACCTGGGTCTCCCAGGGGACGCCGACCGTCTACGAGGCGGTCTACCCCGACATGATCGCCTTCCTCAAGGAGAACGCGGGACTCGAGCACACCGACGAGCAGGAGGCGCTCGTCCACCGCACCGCGAAACTCGCGGGTCACATGGACATCGACGAAGCCGACGATATGGAGACCGCTCGCGGCGAAATCGCCGCCGAACTCGACGTCGACGCGGCGGAACTCGAGGAGCTGATGGAACCCCTCGAGGACATCTACGCGATCGCCGACCACTGCCGGACGCTGGCGTACATGCTCGGGGACGGCATCGTCCCCTCGAACGTCGGCACGGGCTATCTCGCGCGAATGGTCCTCCGGCGAACGAAGCGGCTCTGTGATACCGTCGGCGTCGACGCGCCGCTGGACGAACTCGTCGACATGCAGGCCGAGCGCCTCGACTACGAGAACCGCGACACGATCCGGGACATCGTCCGCACCGAGGTCGAGAAGTACCGCGAGACGCTCGAACGGGGCGGCCGCCGGGTCGAGACGCTGGCCGAGGAGTACGCGAAGAAAGGCGAGCCGATCCCGACCGACGAGCTGATCGAGCTCTACGACTCCCACGGCATTCAGCCGGATATGGTCGCGGAGATCGCCGAAGACACGGGGGCAACGGTCGAGGTTCCCGACGACTTCTACAGCCTCGTCGCGAAGCGCCACGACACGCCCGAGGCGGTGCCGGAGGCCGAGGAGGACGAAGACGAGCGCTTCGAGGACCTCCCCGAGACGGAGAAACTCTACTACGACGATCAGCAACGCACCCAGTTCGAAGCGGTCGTTCTCGACGTCTTCGAGCGCGACGAGGGGTACGACGTCGTCCTCGACCAGACGATGTTCTATCCCGAGGGCGGTGGCCAGCCCGCGGACACGGGGACGCTCTCGACCGACGATACCACCGTCGAGGTCACGGACGTCCAGATCGAGGACGGCGTCATCTGCCACCGAACCGGCGAGGATCCCGGCAAGGGCGAGTTCGTCAACGGCCAGGTCGACGGCAGCCGCCGCCGACAACTCATGCGCCACCACACGGCGACTCACATCGTCATCCACGCCGCGCGACAGGTGCTCGGCGAGCACATCCGACAGGCCGGTGCCCAGAAAGGCGTCGAGAGCTCGCGGATCGACGTTCGCCACTACGACCGAATCGCTCGCGATGACGTCAAAACCATCGAGAAACGCGCCAACGAGATCGTGATGGACAACACCGCGGTCTCCCAGGAGTGGCCCGACCGCCACGACGCAGAGGCCGAACACGGTTTCGACCTCTACCAGGGCGGGATCCCGCCGGGCGAGCAGATCCGCCTGATCCACGTCGACGAGGACGTTCAGGCCTGCGGTGGCACCCACGTCGCCCGCACCGGCGACATCGGCACGATCAAGGTTCTCAACACCGAGCGCGTGCAGGACGGCGTCGAACGAATCACGTTCGCCGCCGGCGAGGCCGCGATCGAGGCGACCCAACGGAAAGAAGACGCGCTCTACGAGGCCGCCGAGATCCTGGACGTCTCGCCCGAAGACGTCCCCGACACCGCCGAACGGTTCTTCGAGGAGTGGAAGGCGCGAGGCAAGGAGATCGAGGACCTGACGGAACAGCTCGCCGAGGCCCGCACCGGCGGCGGTGGCGGCGGCGAGGAAGTCGAGGTCGGCGACACCACGGCCGTCGTCCAGCGCCTCGACGCCGACATGGACGAGCTGCGCGCCACGGCGAACGCCCTCGTCGAGGGCGGCAAGATCGCCGTCCTCGGCAGCGGCGAGAGCGGTGCCCAGTTCGTCGTCGCCGTGCCCGACGACGTCGGCGTCAACGCCGGCGACGTCGTCGGCGAACTCGCCTCGAAGGTCGGCGGCGGCGGCGGCGGCCCGCCGGACTTCGCGCAGGGCGGCGGCCCCGACACCGAGGCGCTCGACGACGCGCTCGAGGACGCCCCCGACGTGTTGCGGCAGGTGCTGAACGCCTGATCCCATAGAAGTCGACCGATTCCTCGACCGTCGGCGCGGCGGGATACGAATCGGCGAATTCCGTGACCCCGGATTGCTCGAGCTCGACGGAGCTCACTCCGTGGCGATCATCGACGCGAAATTCGAAGACGAACTTGTAGCCGGGACGCTCGATATCACAGTCTACTGCGAGTCCGTTTCGCTCGCAGTGTACGCTTCCAGCCGTCGGCGATAGAAAGCGTAACGATGGTCACGAGTTTTCTCTACTGCGTTTTACGAGCGTGATTAGTTGATCTTCTCGAGCGCTTCGACGGCGGCGGCTCGGACGGAAGTGTGATTTGACTGGGCTGACAGGTTCTCTATCTGCTGGAATACGTACTGGTAGCTTTCTCTAGCTTCCTCGAACGTTTCGTGAGCTGCGAGTAGTGATCCGAGGATCGAGACTGCTTGCGGAGCAAATTGTGGATCGTCGTCCCATACGAACAGCAAAAGCCCGCCAATTGCACGTTGATCCGGATCCGCGGCCAGAGCATTCAGCGTTCGTTCGGTGATCTCGTCCTCGATCATGAACAGGGCCTTGTACCAGCGTCGTGCGGACTCCCCATCTGCAGAGCGGATCCGTTCGTCGACCAGTCGTTCGATGGTATCCGTCTCGAGGGCGTGCGTTCGGAGCCACTCGTCCTGAATTGGCCCGTGGACATCCTCAGTAGTCGTTGGATTCTCCAAGAAGAGTTCCTCGTATCTATCGAGGGAGGTATCGAATCCGACACGATTGTCGTCCTTTCCGCTAGTCAATGCACCTTCTACATCTTGGACGATCTTTTGTAGTTGCTGTTGGGGCTCTGATCGGTCACCTCCATGTTCTCGATAGATCTCGAGTACTTTCTGACCGAAGTCGTATAGCGTCGATAGCTGTTCCCGTGCCGAAACCGGTACAGGGTTGATCCGAAGCTTCGAATCGAGAGACACGGCTTCGTTGAACCGTCCTCGACCGCCTTCGGGTGCACTGTCGCTATCGACATCAACGATATCGAGTGCGACCGTCCCAGTCTCGACTGGCCGATAGATTATGGACCCTTCGCCACGCTCGCGCTGGACACCCTCACGATAGTAGTACCAGTTTGCAGGTCTTACGAGTGATTGTGTGCCGTAATTCGCATCTAGAACGGCGCTCACAACGAAATCAATGACCACGTCAGGGGGGTCGTCGAAGACGAGTTTCAACGTACGGTCAGTCTCGGGAGCAGAGAGCTTGAGTTCAGTGCTGGGCCAGTGGCCACGTGTCACCACTGTTCGCACAGTCTCCCTGTCACTGAACGAAATAGAAAGCTCCGGCGACCACGTGCGTTTGCCTTGTGTCATAATAGGTAATGTTAATCAGCCGCACGCCCTTGGTGGCGTCGCGCTCGCCGCTCTCCTCAAACGACAGCGTCGCCGAAATAGGGGTCTGTGCAGTTCATGTGACTGTGAGGTATAGGGCCGTGGTTCTATGCTGACGGGTCCAGTAGTCGGTTTTACCGATTTCACTCGGGTCTAGCCGCACGGTAGATATGTTCTGTGACGGCAGTCTATCGGGTCCACTGCCGGCCGGCTACGGTCCGCACCCCTCTTGGAGTACCGTCTCAGCGTCTGCTCGCTGTACCTCGGCGCATGTATTGGGGGTGTCAGTTAACAAGACGAGGCGCCCGCCGTCGGAAAGCTCGCTGAACCGCGAGGCCGACAGCCCCGCGAGGCGTTCCTTGCCAAGCGTCTCAACGAGTTGTGGTCCGAACACGAGCAGCCAGAACGCACGGTCAATGCATCCAGATTCGATGTGTTCCCGGCTGAGGATGTGATCGTCGAGATACGTGCCGCCGTAGACGAACATCGGCGTAGCGTACTCGTAGAGTGGAATGACGATGTCGTCGATGACCGAACACACGTTCTTTTTTTGGCTGCTTCGCACATAGTGGTCAGGCACCGACACCGTGAACGTTGCCGGGTCATCGATATCCGGATGGATATGCAGGCCGAACTCGATATTCTGCTCTCGGAACCAGAGCGCTCCATGGCGACCCGAACTCACACGCTCGATAGCATCTTCGAGCGGGATCACGGACGGGAGCTCGTCGACGGCGTCTGGACCGAGACTTCGTGTGCTCGAGGGATCATCGCCAGTGAGGTCGAACGTGCGACCGCAGTAGCGGAGGAGGTCCGCGATATCGACGCTCGTCCTTCGATCGGGGGCATAAAACCGTACATCCAGTGATTCAGTCGTCATTGTGACATTTTGCTATCTTAGTGTATTTTCAATATGTATATTCGATTCCATTGTTATCAAGCAGCGATCTGACATCATCGCTCGGCTTAGCCCTGAATGCGACCTCGATGACATCCGATTCGTCTGCATATCGTTGATAGGTTGCAATCTGGGAGGCGAGCTGCTGGTATTGTCTGTCCTGATTTGTGACGGCTTGGTAACTTCCGCTCTTTGTTTCCACGAGTCTGTTCTCCATAACGATGTCGACCTCACCACCTGGAATCGATTTACCCATCTCTTTTACGTTGTCTGAACCTTTGCGAACTGCCACCTCCGTTTCAAACAGGTCGCCGCGGAAGTTACTGGGATTCCCACCGTTCACTGTGGTTTCGATAGACCGATGAAGACCGGACGTTCCCTCTAGTTTGTCTACATTCCGAGCGAACCGGTCGATCTCGTCCGACGGAACTCCCTGTCGGTGTAATCGGAAAAGATTCTCCCGAAGTTGAACGTTGTCAGTCTGTCGCACCGATAGGGAGAAGAGTTCGTCCGTGCGTTGCGGACCCAGATCGTCGACGAGACGAGCGCCATTCGGATGGTCTGCAATGTGCTGAAGGAGTTCCGTCCGTTGGGTTTCGTCGAGCGATCGGAGAACCGCAGTGTCGACTTCATCGAGCGTCTTGACCGTTTGCGCTTCCTTTCCGGCAGTCCGGAATTTCTGTGCCAGACCGTCGTATCCTTGATCAGCCAGCCGGTTCGCGATGCGGGCGGATTTGAGCCCACTGCCGTCAGCTCGAATGGCCCTCGAGGCGGTCGGCAAGTCGTCACTGACGCGGCTCAATCGACTGCCGACGTTGGCTCCCTTGGTGGCCCCCTTCGTGATCGTGCCGCCGTAGGCTATCGACGATAAGAAGTGTAACGTGTAGCCTTCGTACCAGCCCTCGGCGTATCGTTCGTGTTCGATGGTCCCTTCGGAGTAAGGATTATCAAGCTGCTGTTGGTCCTGCGTGCTCTCGATCACCATCGGGAGTAACTCTGCCAACAGTTCGCGATCGATCTCACCGACTAACTCGACGAGCTCGTTCCCGGCCGCTTTGGGATCGTCCCACAACGCCGCACCGATCACCGCTATCAGTTCGGGGAGTTCGGCTGCGCTATGGGTGAACCCGGAGAGGGTGCCACCGGCGTGTGGATCGACGTTCGTTCCGATAACGGTGCCGTAGAAGGACGACTCACTGTGAATTCGTTCTGCACCGTCGTTCCCGTGGCCGTCCGTCGCTTTGGCCGTCGCCTGTGAGCCGCGCCACGAGGTGAACACGCCCTCGGTGAGTGACTCGAGTGTTTCCGTGCGCGTAGCCATTACTGGCTCGTTCGAGAGCGTACCTTCGCCGATCGTTCGGTCTCCGCGGGTGATCTCGTACTCGGAGACGCCGCCGGGATCGTGGAACTGAACAACATACTGGAAGTGCCAGGAGGGGCCGTCTACGTCGATCGGATCGAGGCCGAGTTCGAAATCGACGCTCGGCGGTTCGGACCACTTCCTGTAGTCCACGAGCGTCATTTCGGGCGGACTCGTCGAGAAGACCGTCGGATCTTCCTCCGGATCGTCAAACGCGTCGGCGTCGGAAATCCCGTCACCGGTCGTATCCGACCGTTCGGGGTCGGTCCCGAGGTCACGTTCTTCCTCGTCTGCGAGCCCGTCCCCGTCCGTATCGTCTATCAGCGGGTCCGCATCCACCTCTCGAGACGAGAAGAACACAGCGGGATCGCCGTCAGTGTCCGGATCCGTAACGAGCTCCATCAGATCTTGTGCCTCGGTGGGCTCGTCGACGACCTCGATCTCCCAACCCTCGAGCTGCTCGGCGTCGGTCACCCCGTCACCGGTCGTGTCGATACGCGCCGGGTGATGGGCCGCGTCCGTGACCTCGGCCTCGAGTTTCGTCTCGCCGTCGTCCGTTATGACCCGGTAGCTGATGTCGACGGTTTCGCTGTCCGGAATGCCGTCGCCGCTGGTGTCGACCGTGGTCGGGTCGAGGTTCAGCGGTGTACCGACGACGCCGGGGCCGCCGGTGGGCATCCCGAGATCCATCTCGGCGACGGCGTCGGGGATCCCATCGCCGCTGGTATCTCGGAGGTGCGCACTGGCCGAATCCTCGCCGTCCCACCCGTCGTGGTGGCCGAGCGTTCCGAGCCGCACACGGGAGTCGCTACTCCGATCGTCACCCGCCAGAACGACCGTCGGTGACGAGAATACCGCGCGGTCGCTATCGCGTTCCCAAAGCCGTTCACCGCTTTCTGCGTCGACTGCTAGTACGGAGCCGGTACTGTTCGGGTATCCGTTCTCGTAAAAGTGCTCTTCACTCCCGAAATACACTACCCCATTCGCTACTGTCGGCGATGAATACCCGATATCTTTCCCATCGGGTAGTCGGTATTCCCACTCCTGTTCCATCGTCACAGCGTCGATAGCGTACAGCGACCCCGATTTTTCGTGTCTCCCACCGCCGACGTAGACGGTCCCGTCGGCTACTGTCGGTGATGATTTGATCCCCACAGGCCTGCTAATTTCGCCCTCATCGGTACCAGTCGGCATCGGGTTGCCGTCTCCCGTTTGGAAGTCGCCCGCGGAATCGCCCGTCGCAGCGTCAAAAGCGTGTAACCGACCGGACGACCCCCCGATGAATACGATGCCGTTCGCAACGGTGGGAGACGATCTCTCCCCTACCGACAGGTCTATCTCGGATCTCCATCGCGTTTCACCCGTTTTTGAATCGATCGCATAGATGCTGTCGTTGTGTCTGGCACTCTCCCCCGCGTAGACGGTATCGTTCCAGACAGTCGGTGATGCTGGTATCTCGTAACTATCAGTGTCGTACTCCCACACTTCGTCGCCGGTGGTCGCGTCTACAGCGACGACAGCGCTCCCGATGCTGGTATATACCGTCCCATCGACGACCGTCGATGCCGTAGTAACGTTACTGCTCGTTTTGTACTCCCATTCTTCCTCTCCGGTTTCCGAATCGATGGCGTACAGCGAGTGGTCACGATTGCCGAAAAATACCGATCCGTCCACGACCGTAGGTGACGCACTGATCGGGCCACGAGAGTCGAATCTCCACTCCTGTTCGCCCGTCCGGGCGTTTACCGCGTACATCGAACCGTCGCTGCTGCCGACGTACACCGTCCCGTCGACGACGGTTGGTGATGATCCAATCGGTCTGGGAGTCTCGAACTCCCACTCCGTCGCGCCGGTTGCCGCGTCGATCGCGTGCAGTGAGGTGTTGATTCCCACGTAGACCGTCCCGTCTCTTTCGTCGCCGGGCGGAATCCATGACGATGGGAGATCGTCGGGATCGCCCTCGACGTGGCGATCCTCGAGCGTGATCACGTCGTTCGTGGTTTCGGTCCACCGTTCGTGGTCGAACACCGAAAAGTACGAGAAGTGGTCCACCTCGGCCGTAGCAGTCCCGTTTTCGCGATCGATTTCGGTCTCGAGAGCCGTCCACGATTCGTTGCTGGTCGGGTCCCACGTGTAGATCGAGACGTTCCCTTCCCGCTGCTCGAGTTCCTTCTCGTCGACGGGAAGGGTGATTTCGGCTCGGTCGAACGACGTCTCGGTGACGATTCGGACCGTCGGTCCGACCCGGTACTCGTCGTCGGTCGCCGGCGTCTCGTTGGTTATCGAGACGTCGGCCTCGTGCAACCCGTCGCCTTCGACGTCGACTGCGACGTCGGTCGACTCGTTCGAGACCTCGATGTCCCGGTGTTCGTCCGGTTCGGGTCGATCCCATCGGATGTCGTCCTCGGTGACACGGATCTCGCGGCTCGCCTCGACCGTCCGATTGGAATCGTGTCCGGGGGTCGCCGTCACCGCGACGGTCACGTTCCCGGGTTCGGCCCCCAGGTCGACGAGCGTCGTTCCGCTCGCGGACGACCCGGCCGACTCGTTCGAGACGAACGGGAGCGAGTCGGTCCCGTCGTCGCCGTCGACGGTCACCGTCGCGTTTTCGTACGCGTACGGACGGATGTCCGAGAGCGTCGCCTCGAGCGGCACCTGAATCGTTCCGTTTCGCTCGAACGGCTGCCCGTGCGAGAGCGACAGCGACGGTTCGGTAACGGCCTCGACGGCGTCGAGAACCCCCTGAGCGTTCACCCAGGCGCTTTCGACGTATCCGATCGCACTGGCGCGATCGGTCGGACCGACCGCCGCCGTTGGCTCACCGGTCGAGGAGTTTATGCCTGCGATCGATCTGTTTGCCTGCTCGAGCGCCACGTACGCGCCGCCGATCCCGTTCACCGCTTTCGAGTGCTGGTTCGTCCCGCGTAACTCGGCGTCGTGAACGGTGACCATCGCGGCCGCGTCGCCGACGGTCAGCCTCCCGCTCGTGGCCGCCGCCGTATACAGCTCGCGACTGATTTCGTCGACGATCGCTTCGTCGTCTTCGTCGACGGCGGCTCTCAGTTCCGCGAGTGATCGCTGGGCCTCGGCGAGGGAGTCGAACCCCTCTCGCGAGTCGATGTACCGCGTCCGGCGATACGCCTGCATCGAGGCGTTGATAGCGGCGACGGTGTCGTTCATCGCCGTCGCCGCCGTCTCGTTTTCGATCTCGAGGTCCCCGAGACGCTCGGTCGCGTTCAGAATCAGGTCGATCGAGCTGTTCTCGCGGAACTCGGGGCCCACGTAGCTCGGCCCGTCGTCGTCTTCGGTGGATTCTACGCGGTCACGGTCTGGGAGGGAGACCTCGTTCCTCCCCGAAGTCGAGTTCGGTTCGGTCGCGAGTGCCGGCACGGCGACCATCGAGGTCACGACCAGCACGGCGAAGAAAACGGCTATCACTCTCGAATTTTCCAAACCCATAACCAATGGTGGTGGCCATTATTATTTATTTCTAACTATAGTGCCGTTGTGTGAGGGCTATGACTGACCGATCGCGACGCCGGCCAGTCGTTCCCCGAAACGCCGGTCGCTCGGACACTCGCGTGCGGAACCGAAACCCTCGCCTTGTCCCGGCCACTCGAGGGACCCATGTCGACTGCCTCGAACGATGGCGTCTCGCTGTACTACGATCGGGCGGGCGAGGGTGAGGGCGAGTCCGTCGTCTTCGTCCCCGAGGCCGGCCTCGGCGGCTGGCTGTGGAGCTGGCAACACGCCGCCGTCGCCGGCCCCCACGAGGCCGTGGTCTGGGATCTCCGTGGGACCGGCCGCTCGGACGCGCCCGCCGGGCCCTACGCGCTCGAGACGCTCGTCGCCGACCTCGAAGCGGTTTGCGCCGCGTGTGAGATCACCGCCGCCCACCTCGTCGGCTGCGGGCTCGGCGGCGCGATCGCGCTCGAGGCGGCCCGGACCTCGAGCCGCGTCGAGACGCTGACGTTGTTCGGCACTGCGGCTCGCGGCGCGGCGTTCGACCTCGAGCCGCTTTTCGCCCCACCCGACGATCCGGACGCGCTCCGGGAGTCGCTCGAGGCGGGACTCTCCGCGGACTTCCTCGAGAGCCAGCCCGACGTGTGCGAGGGTATCGTCGACTGGCGGGCCGACGGCGACGCCGACCGCGATGGCTGGGAGGCGCAGACGGCTGCGCTCGACGGGTTCGACGCGACCGAACGGCTGGTGGAGGTGACCCAGCCGACGCACGTCATCCACGGGAGCGACGACGAACTGGTGTCGCCCGCGGCCGGACGGGCGTTAGCGCGGGGGCTCCCCCGCGGGGAGTGGGTCGAACTCGAGGGGGCCGGCCACCTCGCGTTCGTCGAGCGCTCGCGGACGGTCAACGATCGGTTGCTCGGCGCTCTCGAGGCGCAGACGGACGACGAGTGAGCGGTCGACGGAACGCAGATCGGTCTCCGCGCGATGGGCCACGACTCGGTCAGGTCTCCGTCCGCTCGCCGTATTTGGCCTCCTCGACCTCCCCTCTGGCCTGCCGCTCGCGCGGCCGGAACGCGCCGCCGCCGGCGAGTCCGTAACACGGGACGATGACACCGATCACGACCGATCCGAGACCCGTGCTCTGGTCGATCATCTCTCGCCCGATCTCTCGCTGCTCCGGGGCTTCCGGGCCGACCTCGCGGTCACCTCGCGTCGTTACGACTGGGAGGACTGGAGACAAAATAACGAGCGTACCTCCACTGCACGGTATCCGCCGCCCGTGCTTGCGACTGACCCCCTATCAACTACGTGCTCGAGCGTGGGACCATCGGCCGTGACCCTCTCGCTGGCTCGCCGGGCCGACCACTTCCCGGATCGGACGGCCGTCGTCGATATCTCCGAGCAGCGGCTGTACGCGCCCGCGGAGACGATCCACGAGGATCGGATCTCCTACGGGGAGCTATCGACGATCGCGACGCTGACGGCCGAACGGCTCGCGGCGCTGGATATCGGCCCCGGGGACACCGTCTGCGTCGTCACGCGAAACCGGGTCGCCTCGCTCGCGCTGTGTTTCGCCTGCCGGCGACTCGACGCGACGGTCGCGCCGATCTCGCACCTGCTGACGCCGGCCACCGTCGAGCGCCCGTTCGACGTCCTCGAGCCCGACCTGGTGGTCGCCGAGGCGGCCCAGCGCGATCTGGTTCGATCGATCCCCTTCGATCGCTCGGTAACGCTCGAGGAGCTTACCGACACGGACCGCGACGGTGTCGACCTCGACGAGCGACGAGCGGGGACGAACGACGGTCCCCTGCTCGCCCTCCACGGCGGGACGGGACGCCCGATCGCCGGCTACTCCGCCGCGACCGTCGAACGCAACTGTCGCACGGCCATCGCCGTCTGGGGCCTCGCGGCGAACGATACCGTCCCGCTCACCACGCGATTGTCGACCCCGGACGGGCTCGTCCGGATCGCGCTGTCGGTGCTGTACGCCGGCGGGACCCTCCTGCTCGATCGGGCGTTCGACCCCGGCGACACGCTCGCCGCGATCGACGAGGAGGCGGCGACGTTGCTCCCCGGACGAGAGACGGTCCTTCGGGACCTCGCGGCCGAATCCGGCTTCGATGCCGCCGTCGACTCGCTCGAGCGAGCGATCTGCGAGGGGCCGATCGACGACGCCGTCCGCGCGACCTACCGAGACCGCGGCGTCCCCGTCGCGGCCGTCCACGGTCGCCTCGAGTGTCCGACCGCTCTGAGCGAGGGGTTCGAGGCCGGCGCCGACACCGACGGGACCGCCGTCGGTCGTCCGGTGCCGGACTGTCGGGCGCGAGTGGTCGACGACGAGGGCTCGGTGCTCGAGGGCGAAGCGACCGGTCGGCTCCAGCTCTCGGGACCGACGGTCGCCGAGGGGTACGTCCGCGCCGCCGGAACTGACGCCGAGAACTGGTACGAGCCCGCCGAAATGGCGAGCGCCGAGTACGAGGACGGCGACGAGCGCGGGCGGTTTCTCGACGGCTGGTTCGACACCGGCGATCGATTCCGGCGCGGGGCGGACGGCACCTATTATCTGCGACGATGAGCCGTCGACCGACCGCGACCGAGCCCCGCTCGCTCGGCTCGAGCGGCGGCGGACGAGCCGTCGACGGTCGCGGCAACGCCGGGGCGGGACGGAAAACCTATTTTCATCGAGTCGCCACTAGCGCTCAATGAGCCACCTCCGAATCGCCGTCCTGAACGCGGCTCATCGGGACGAGAACACGACGCGGAACTTCCGGCGCGAACTCGACGCCTCGTTGGCGGAGTTCGACGCCACCGACGGGACGGTCCCGGACGACTTCGCGTACGACGGTGCCGTCGTCACCGGCTCCCGGTCGTCGGTCTACTGGGACGACGACTGGATGCAGCCGGTCAAGGAGTGGGTCGGCGAGGCGATCGATCGCGGGATCCCCTTCCTCGGGGTCTGCTGGGGCCACCAGCTACTTGCGGACGTCCTCGGCGGCACCGTCGCCGACATGGGCGTCTACGAGGTCGGCTACAGCGAGATCGACCACACCGGCGAGTCGCGACTGTTCGACGGGGTCGACGAGACCTTCACCGCCTTCACCAGCCACTCCGACGCGGTCACCGAACTGCCGCCCGATGCCGAACCGCTCGCCGAAAACGAGTACTCGAACCACGGGTTCCGTACGGATCGGGTCTTCGGCGTCCAGTTCCACCCGGAGTACGACACGAAGACCGCTCGGGAACTCGTCCACCGGAAGGAACTCTCCGACGAACGCCTCGAGTCGGTGCTCGCGGAGATCACCGAGGCGAACTACCGGCAGGCCTGCGAGGCGAAGTTGGTGTTCGACAACTTCCTCGAGTTCGTCGGCGAGGTGCGGGCGGACGGGGTCGACGTCGAGACCGAGAACCGAACCGCGACTCGAGTCGGGCGTTCCGACTGACTGTGACGACGTCGACGGATTCGTAGATCGAATCGATCCGACGACGGTACGGAACGGGTCGTTCGAAGAAAACGCGAGGGTTCGATCAGTCTGCCGCGACTTCGACCTGCGCCTCGTCGGCTTTTCCGATCGCCTCGACGATGAGTTCGGCGACGTCGACGATCTCGATCTCCTCCTCGTAGCCGCCGGTCTTGCGACCGTCCTCGTACATCGTCATGCACATCGGACAGGCGACGACGAACTTCTCGACGCCGCTGCCGGCGTCGGTGTCCTCGAGCGCCTCCCGAATGCGCTCTTCGCTGGGTTTGGGCTCTTCCTCGAAGTCCATCCAGAGGCCGCCGCCGCCGCCGCCACAGCAGAAGGAGTTGCTGCGGTTGCGGGGCATCTCGTCCAGGGTACAGCCCGTCGCTTTGATGAGTTCACGCGGCGCTTCGTACTCGTCGTTGTACCGTCCCAGATGGCAGGGGTCGTGGTAGGTGACCGTGTAGTCGAGTTCGGTGCCGGTCAGGTCGAGTTTGCCGTCGGTGACCAGTTCTTCGACGGCCTGCGTCCAGTGGAGCACGTCGATCTCGCCGTCCTCGTTCCACTGGTCCTCGTAGTCGAACGGCATCATCGGGTCGTCGGAGAACTCGTCGAAGTTGACCTCCGGATACTCGTTCTTGAAGGTGTTGTAGGAGTGGGGGTCGGTACAGACGATCGTGTCGAACTCGCAGTCCTCCCACGTTTCGACGTGGTGGCCGGCCAGCTCGACGTAGAGCAGTTCTTCGCCGACGCGGCGGATGTCGTTGCCGTCGAACTTCTCGTCGTCGAAGAGGATGCCGAAGCTGACGTCGGCCTCCGTGAGGATGGTCGCCAGCGAGCGGGCGACCTGCTTGTTGCGCTCGTCGTAGCTCGGGAAGTCGCCGACGTACCAGAGGTAGTCGACTTCCTCCTCGCGGGCGTCGGTCACGTCGAACTCGAGTTCGTCCGCCCAGTCGCCCCGGTTGCGCGGCGAGTCGCCGAAGGTGTTGCCGTTCTGCATGACGTTCTGGAAGACGTCCTGCATGCTGGGGGCGACGTCGCCCTGATCGGTCATCTGGCGGTTGAGCCGGGTGAAGCTCTTGAGGTGTTCGATCTCGACGGGACAGGCGTCCATGCAGGCCATGCAGGCCATGCAGGACTCCATCGTCTCCGCGTTGATCACGCTCGTGCCACCGTCGGCGATGATCGGCTGTTCCTCGCCGCCGGCGTCGAGCTCCTCGCGGTAGGCTTTCAGGTCGAGGATGACGTTCCGGGGGTCGAGCGGGCGGTCGGAGGCTTTCGCGGGGCAGACGGAAGAACAACGGCCGCACTTGGTACAGGCGTCCTGGTCTAAGATCTCCTTCCAGGTGAAGTCGTCGATGGACTCGGCGTTGGTCGCGTCCAGATCGGAGGGGACGTTGGGCAGGCGCTGGCCCGCCTTCTCGTCCCGGGTGACGACGTTCGCGAACGACGAAATCATGTGGAACGGCTTGGCGTAGGGGATCCACGCGATGAAGAAGAACGCGATCAGCGAGTGGGACCACCACGTGAGCCAGTGGAGCGTCTCGGCGTTGGCACCGAGATTGGCGGACGCGCTGTACTCGGGGCCGGCGGCCACTGCGGCTTCGGTGCTCGGGAGGCCGATCCCGTCGAACATCGTTGCGAGTCCGTAGCCGACGAAGCTCACGATTTCGTGGTCCGGAATCCCGGCGATGTAGATCCGAAGCCCCTCGAGCAGGAAGCCGCCGACGCCGAGCGCGAACAGCGTCCAGATGAAGATGTCGTCCTCGTTGGAGGTGTGACGGCCCCAGAGACGGTGGTTGTGGACCCAGTAGCGCCGATACATCGCCATCCCGATGCCCACGACGAAGAGCAGGCCCATGGCGTCGACCATGAACTGGTAGGCGAGGTAGAAGTCACCTACCCAGAAGCTTTCCAGATGTAGGAGCTTTTGAGCGCCGTACATATCGAACGCCAGAATAGATGTCGCGATGAACAGCGTCAGGAATCCCCAGAGAATAAAGGAGTGCATCAACCCTCCGTAGAGGTCCCTGTTGAACTGTTTCTCGTTCGAGAGCACGATCTTGGCACTACTGACGACACGGTTCTGCAAATCGTCGAGGCGGGGGAACGAATCGTCGTCTCCGTCGGCGTAGCGGGCGAACCGCTGGTACACGCCATAAATGAAGACGGCGATGGCGGTGAACGCAAGGAGGTAGAACACCGCGTACTCGACGCTGGTGATCCCCCAGTACGTCTCCCTCGCCACGTCCGATTGCGCGATAGCGTTCATGTCCATTGAGGGGGTGGGCTGTAACTTAATTCTTGCCACACCGGCTGGGGGACAACCCCGACGCCGTCTTGCGAAAATTCTCACCTCATCCCGAGTTTATAATTGTTGTCCGTGTTCGATTCGGTCGCCCAACGTCATCTGGCAACAGGCTTATATACACTCCCGTCGGGAGTGTCCACCCATGAACGATAAAACCGAGGAACTCCGGGATATCTTCACCGACGTCACCGACGGCGAGGAGACCGTCACCGAATCGCAGGAGGATACCCGCGGCTCCCTCGAGCGAGACGAGCGATCGGACGAGGAACGCCTCGAGAGCGTCGTCCAGCAGATGCGCGAACGATACGAGTTCGAGACGGCGCTCTCGGACGACGAGCTGATTTCGGTCGCCAGGGACTTCTACGACGAGCGAAGCGACGGCGAGATCGCCGACGAGATGGGCGTCGACGCGGACGAGATCTTCGAGGCCCGCATGTCGCTGCACCTCGTCGGCGAGGACGACGCCGACGAGGTCGACCTCGCGGCGATCCGCGACCGCGACGAGGACGACGCGACGCTGGCCGCGGAGTACGACGTCAGCGAGGACCGGATCCGCCGCTACCGTCGCGTCGCCGAAGCGGAGAACCAGTCCCGGACGGCAAACGATCGCTACCGCGACGAGTTCGACAGCATCCTCGCCGACGCGGAACTCTCCGAGCGCATGACGTCCGATCTCCGCGAAGACGGCCTCGAGGACGCGACGGAAGGGATGGAGACGGACGTGGACTTCTAAGCAACGAACGTTTTCGACCGGGTCCTCGCGCACGCCGTTCGCTCGAACCCGGTCAAAACCTTCGATGAAAAAAGGCCGAGCGTGAGCGAAGCGAGCGCTCGGAACAGTCGCTCGCTCCCCCTCGAACAGGCGGACGTAGCCAAGCGTCCATCGATTTGCCGGCGTCGGTATTCGGCGCGACTTCTTATACCAAGCCGCGGCCAGACGGCCCGTGACTCGCACGCACGTCTCGTTCAGCGATCTTCGAACCGCCGCCTATTGTCCGCGGAAATGCTACTATCAGCGGGCGCTGCCCGACGAGGACCGCGAACCGCCCCCGGAGGTCGAGTCGATCCGGGGACTCGAGCCCCGATACGAATCCCTTCTCGAGGCCCCGCCGGACGACCTCGAGTGCGAGCCGATCGCCGTGTCGTCCGTCCGATACCGCGATCGGCTGGCGTCCACTCGCGACCGACTCGAGAACGCGGGCCACTGGGACCGACTCCGGGATCCCGCCGATCGAGACGTATTCGCGGCCGGACGACACTGCCGTGGCGTCGTCCACAAGGTCCTCGCGGAGCCGCTCGAGCCGGTCCTGGTCTCGACCGGTGAACCGCCCGAGAACGGCGTCTGGGAGCCCCAGTCGGTCCACGCCGTCGCGGCCGCGAAGGCGCTGGCCTGGGAGCACCGGGAATCGGTCGACCGGGCCTGGCTCGAGTATCCGGCCTACGGCGCGATTCGGTCGCTCGAGCTGACGACCCGGCGGAAGGCGCAGTACCGAAGCGCGCTCCGGGCGGTACGAGAACTGGACGGGCCGCCAGCGCGGACGGCCAATCGCTCGAAGTGCGACCCCTGCGAGTTCGCTACAGAGTGCGGCGTCAAAACGAGGACGTTGCGATCGATGCTCAGCTTCTAATGCGTCTCGAGCCACGCCTCGATCTCGTCGGCCTGTGCCCCACGTCGGTGGATCGTATCCGTCGAGACGTCGACGACGGTACTCTCGGTGCCGGCCGTTTCGCCGCCGTCCAGAACGACCGCTGCTGCCTCGCGGATTTCGGGATCGACCTCCTCGAGTCGCCGGGCGCTCGCCCGGCCGCTGACGTTCGCGCTCGTCGCGGTGATCGGCGTCCCGGCTCGCTCACAGAGCGCGAGCGCGAGGTCGTCGTCCGGCACGCGGACGCCGACGCGGTCGCGACCGGCCGTGAGTTCGTCCGGGACCGTCTCGCGTCGCCGACAGAGGACCGTCACGGGACCGGGGAGAAACGTCGCCATGAACCGCCGTTCGCGATCGGTCGCGCGGACGTGCTCGAGCGCCGACGGGACGGACGGGACGGCGAACGAGAGCGGCTTCGAGCGGTCGCGCCCCTTCACCTCGAAGACCCGGTCGACGGCGTCGGGCTCGAGCGCCGCTGCGCCGAGGCCGTAGACCGTCTCCGTCGGGTAGACGACGAGCGCCTCCGAATCGATCGCGTCGGCGGCACGGTCGATATCGCTCATTCGATTCGAAGTCGGCCCATATCGGGCAAAAAGCTATCGCTCGGAGTCGTCCGACTCGCTACTCGAGGCCGAGTTCCGACTCGAGGGCGTCGTAGTCGGGAAAGTCGGGCCAGTCGGTGGCGACCCACGCGCCCTCGACCGTGCGGTCGCCGTCGAGCGCGAAGAAGGCGACGCGCGGTTCGCTCACGCCGGTCATCCCGTCGAGGTCGTGGTCGATCCCGTACGATTCCGCGACCCCGTTGGCGGGATCGGCGAAGAACGCGAAGGGGGAGTCGTTGTCCTCGAGGAACCGCTTCACGCCGTAGGGCGTCGAGGCCGTGACGCCGACGACGCGTCCCGCGCGGTCGTTCCAGCTCCGGTCCGCCAGTTCGTCCCAGACGTACTTGGCGAGGAAGGAGCCGGTCATCGGGGTGAACACGAGGACGGTCCGGCCCTCGGTTTCGGCGACGAGTTCCGACAGCGTCCGATCCTCCCAGAACTCGTCGGTGACGAGCGGGCGGGTGAACTCGGGCGCTTGCTCGCCGGGTTCGGGGTGGTCCGCCGGACCGAGTTCGACGACGTCGAACTCCGGCATCAATCGGCACCCCCGGCACCCGCGGCGGCCGCGTCGGGGTGGTCGCGTCCGTAGGTCGACTCGAGGTAGTCGACGATGTTCGCGCTTTCGGCCATCGTGACGCCCGTGCTCTCGTCGACGACGACGGGGACGGTCCGGACGCCGGCGACGCGTTTCACGACGTTCCGCTCGGAGTGCATCGGTTCGACGAACCGCGATCGGTACTCGAGGCCGTACTCGTCGAGCAGCCTGGTAACCCGCTCGCAGTACGGACAGCCCTGCAACCGGTAGAACGTGATCGGTGGTTCGGCGGTCTCGCTCATGGCCGCCCGTACGGGAAACAGCCGGGTAAACGTGTCGTCGCCGGCGGCGATGACCGTCTCCCGTTGTAAAATGGGAAACGGTTAACCGATCCAGCTATAACTCTGTACATCAATGGCGTTGTCTTCGCCCTCCGAGGTTGTGTTGGCTGTTTACGAGGTCCCGGTCGTGGGACTCGAGATCGAGCAGTCGGTGGTGACGGTCCTCGGTGCGCTCGCGCTCGTCGGACTGATCGCGCTCTCCGGGTTCTTCTCCTCGTCGGAGATCGCGCTGTTTTCGATCCCGAAACACCGCGTCGACGGGATGGTCGAAGACGGGATTCCGGGCGCGGAGCGCGTCAAGTCGCTCAAGTCCGATCCGCACCGACTGCTCGTGACGATCCTCGTCGGAAACAACATCGTCAACATCGCGATGTCGTCGATCGCGACGGCCATCCTCGGGCTGTACTTCGGTGGCCTGACGGCCGTCACGATCGCCACGCTCGGGATCACCGCCGTCGTCTTGCTGTTCGGCGAGAGCGCGCCCAAGTCCTACGCGGTCGAGAACACGGAGTCGTGGTCGGTCCGTGTTGCTGGGCCCCTGAAGGCCGCCGAGAGACTGATGCTCCCGCTCGTGATCCTCTTCGACTATCTCACCAGACAGATCAATCGGCTCACCGGGTCGACGGGTGCGATCGAGACGCCGTACGTCACTCGCGACGAGATTCAGGAAATGATCGAATCCGGCGAGCGCGAGGGCGTCCTCGAGGAGGAGGAACACGAGATGCTCACGCGCATCTTCCGCTTTAACAATACCATCGTCAAAGAGGTGATGACCCCGCGGCTCGATATGACGGCGGTCCCGAAAGACGCCGCCATCGACGAAGCCATCGAGACCTGTATCCAGAGCGGTCACGCGCGAATCCCGGTCTACGAGGGGAGTCTCGACAACGTCCAGGGCGTCGTCCACATCCGCGATCTCGTTCGCGATCTCAACTACGGCGAGGCGGAAGACGACGAACTCGAACTCGCGGACCTCATCCAGCCGACGCTCCACGTACCCGAATCGAAGAACGTCGACGAACTCCTGTCCGAAATGCGGGAAAACCGGATGCACATGGCGATCGTCATCGACGAGTTCGGCACCACCGAGGGGCTGGTGACCATGGAGGACATGATCGAGGAGATCATCGGCGAGATCCTCGAGGGCGGTGAAGACCAGCCGATCGAGTCGATCGACGAGGACACGGTCCTCGTTCGGGGCGAGGTCAACATCGAGGACGTCAACGAGGCGCTCGAGATCGAGCTCCCGGAGGGGCAGGAGTTCGAGACCATCGCTGGGTTCATCTTCAACCGCGCCGGTCGCCTCGTCGAGGAGGGTGAGGAGATCACGTACGACGGAATCCGTATCACCGTCGAAACAGTCGAAAACACCCGGATCATGAAAGCCCGGCTGAAGCGACTCGAGGCCGCCGACGAAGGCGTCGAAGACGAGACGGACGACGAGGCCGCTCCGCTGGAAATCGACGAGAACGACGAGTGACCGGTCAGGTCCGCGACTCGACGAGCGCCGCGACGTCGGCGGCGACCGCGGGCGGGACGACGATTCGGCGCGGCCCCTGGACGTACTGGCCGCCCGGCTGAGCGTACGTGAGGCTCAGGACGGCTGCATCCCCGATTTCCCGGATCGAAACGGCATCGATTACCGCGAGGTCGATCGCCTGCTCGGGTTCGTAGAGGTAAATCGTTCGCTCGTCACGGTCGAGTGCGCCGACCGATTGCAGGAACGACGCGAGGACGAGCGCGGCGAACCCGAACGGAACGAACAGCGCAGCTAATCCGGTAAACGGACCAGCGCCGACGGCCAGAAGCTCGTTGTGCGAGACGTACCGCCCGATCCCCATCAGTACGCCGATGACCGTTCCGATCACGACCGTCGCGACCGCGGCGTCTACCGTCCGATCTAGACTCGTTCCTGCGGGAACGTCGACGGGGAGCCGTCGAGTGAGTCGCTCGAGGTGGCGGTCGGTGTGGCTCGAGGCGGCCAGTGCGAGGACCATCGTAGCGCTCGCTGCGATGAGCGCGATGACGACGGCTTTCCCGGAGCGTCCGGCGGCTTCGCTGGCTAACCGGTACAGTCGCCAGCAGACGACGGTTCCGATCGCGGCGAAGAACGCGCCGACGCCGAACGCCCACAGGAGTCGGACCGTTCGCGAGGTGCTCGCGTCCCGTCGCCACTGGGTCAGCGCATCGTCGTCCGCCGAACCGTTCCCGGTGACGTCGACGGCGTCCTCGTCCATAGTCGAACTCGCAACCCGTCGTGTAAAGGCCGTTCGATGTCGCTCGACTCAGAGCAGGATCGCGGCGACGGCGGTGTAGCCGACGTAAGAGACGACGATCGCGCCGGCCAGCGAGCCGATCCACGCGAGTACGGTAACGCCCATCTTGCGGGCGCTGACGCCGCCGCTGCCGGTCGCGGCGTACCCGCTGCCGATAATCGCGCTGACGATGATCTCGTTGAACGAGACCGGGATGCCAAAGAGGACCGCGGCCTGTGCGATGATAAACGAGGGGATGAGCGCGGCGATGGACCGTCGCGGCCCGAGCGAGGAGTAGTCCTGCGAGATCGCTTTGATCATCCGGGGTGCGCCGGTCCACGACCCCAGCAGCAGTCCGAAGCCGCCGCCGACGAGCATCGCGATCAGCGGCAGGTCGAGTTCGCCCGAGAGCGGAATCAGCGGGCCGATCGCCAGCCCGACCTGACTGCCGCCGGCGGAGAAGGCGACGAGCCCGCCGAGAACCAGCAGGAAGTGGCGCTCGCCGCGTTCGGTCCCGTTCCTGAGATCCAGCGCGATCGATCCCGCCCACAGCCCCGCGATCACGAGCGTCGCGGCGGCGGTGCCGGCGACCGACGGTCCGGGAACCCAGCCGCTCGAGGCCTGCGCGATCGACGCGCCGCCGGCTCCGGAGCCGAGGATCGCGAACTCGATGTTGGCGACGATCGCGCCGACGACGGCGGCCAGGACGACGATGAGATACTCCTCCGCGATCACCTCCGCACGGAGCGACCGGGCGACCGCGTAGGCGATGCTGCCGCCGACGAACGGCGTCAGCACCCACAGCGTGGCGATCTCGGTGTACTTCGCCCACGCGGGATCGCCGCCCATGGCGAACCCGACGCCGATGACCGCCCCCGTGACGGTAAACGCCGTCGCTATCGGATACCCCGTGAAGATGCCGATCGCCACCAGTCCGGCCGCGATGAGCAGGGCGATCGTCGCCGCGAGCGACGAGAGCGTCACCCCGCCGATCAGTTCGGTCCCGACCGCCTCGGAGACGTTCGCGCCCTGGAGGACCGCGCCGGCAAAGCCCAGCAGTCCCACGAGAAAGCCGGCCCGCATCACCGAAATCGCGTTCGCGCCCACCGCCGGGGCGAAGGGCGTCGACCCGCTCGAGCCGGCACCGATCGCCCAGGCCATGAAGAGACTCGCGACTGCGGCCACGAGGAAGGTACCGAGCACGGCGATTTCGACCATCTACCCGGTTCCTATTGGGTGACCCTACAAGTGTGTGCCGACCTGCGGTCGACAGCGGCGGCTGTGAGCCAGTGTGCCGCTGATGACTGGCTGCTGGTCGATTTGCGTCTCGTCAGTCTTTGGGCTCGGGTGCGGTGTGCTCGAGAAAGAAATCCCTGTTCCTGTACAGGACCCATACGCCGGCTATCCAGAGTCCTGCGGCTGTCCCGCTCGCCAGTAGTAGATCGACGTGATCTGTGACGGTGCCGGACTCGAGAAGCCCAAAAAACCCCGACGTGATCTGGAAGCTCCAAGCAAGGAATCCGCCGGCGAGACCGATTGGACGGCCGGTAACGACGCCCCATCCGGCAGCCAGTAACCACCCACCGAGGAAGATGTATCGGACAGTTCCGAGTGTTGTGTCCGTCGTGATTGCAGCGAAACCGTACTCGGCTCCAAGAAGCAGAGCGAGCACCCCGAGTATTTGCATGCCGGCCGGCCCATCAGTAGTAGACGGCTCGAGTAGCCACTCCGCGGTTCCCCGCAGACCGCGTCCCATGTGGGGAACGGCCGCTCGCGACGTATAAATTTCGTTTGATTACGGTCGGATTATTGTGGGGCGAGGGGATGGCAATCCGGCTGGCCGCCTCAGTTCGTCGTCGACCTCGAGTTGTCGCCGTTGTCCGGCGGCGGCTCCACCCCCTCGATCGCCTCGGCCGCGTCGGTGTCCTTCTCGACCTCGACGTGCCAGCGGTCGATCTCGTCTTCGTACTCGGCGAGTCGGTCGGAGACGCTCTCCTTCAACACGTCGTCGTTGACGTTGACCTCGAAGACGAACTGTTCGCCGTTCCCGCCGTTGCGCGCGGCCTGCTGGATGTTGGCGCTGACGAGTTCGTTGTCGAAGTAGTAGGGCGCGAGCTGGGTCATCACGTTCTGGTAGACCGTGTCCTCGACCCGCCGGAGGGCCTTGCGACTCGCGGAGTCGGCCGCCCGCGCGACGTAATCGATCGACTCCTTCCAGTTGTCTACCGCACCCTCGGCGTCGTCGTCCTCGAGTTGCTCGTAGGACTCGGAGAGCTTCTCGCCGGCGGTCTTGATGTCTTCGTCGGGCTCCTTGCCGGCTTTCTCGCCTTTCCCTTCCTCGACGCTGGCCTGGTCGGCGGTCTTCTCGCTGACGTCGGAGTCGAGGGTTTCGTGGGCCTTGGGACGCCACTCTTCCCACTCCTCGAACGCGCCCGCGAAGCGGGCACCGTACTCCTGGTCAGGATCGTGGACATCGGCGTCTCGAAGCGCTCGCGTGATGCGCTCGCCGTGTTCGACGATGTCGCCCCAGTCACCGCGAACTTTGAACCCCGAAATACTCTCTTCCATTCGGCTGGCCGAGTGGTAGCGTGCGGATAGGTATAAACTTCTCTGCCGAACTATCAGGGTGGCGTCCGAGCGTTCGACGGGACACCGGTTCCGAGACCGAGCCGTGCCCGTCGATCGGCCCATTCCGGTAGCCATCCTGGACCGGGGATTCTCAGTACTGTCGGCCCATCGATCCTGCTCCGCCCGTCGGCTGGCCGCTCATTTCGTGCCCGTGCTGGCCCTGTTCGGGCATCGGCTGCGTTGGCTGGCCGCCCATCTGCTGGCCGCCCATCCCCTGCGGACCGGCCTGCTGTCCACCGGTCGTCGGCTGCTGGCCGCCCAACTGCTGCAGGACGCTTTCACAGGAGTTCATCGTCCGCTCGATCGCCGCGATCGTCTCTGTGATGTGGGGGTGTTGCTGCTGGTGCTGGTAGAGCTCCGGAAGCCCTTCGTTCGCGACGCGAATGAACATGTCCGCGACCTCGGGGCCGAACATCGAGTCGCGCGCGATCAGCATCTCGTTGAGCTCGGCGATCTCGGCGAGATCCTGGCAGATTCGCGCACAGGTTCCGAGCGCCGGCGCGCCGGTCGCACACTCCTTTGCACACCAGGCGGTGACGTGTGACAGCTCGCTGAAATCCTCGAGCAGGAGGCGCAGCTCGTCGGTGAGATGGTCCTCGAAGGACGGTGCCGGCTGCGTTCCCGACTGCTGTCCCTGCATGGCTTGGGGCTGCGTACCGGCCCCCATCTGCTGGCCGCCGGTTTGGTGGCCGCCCATCTGCTGGCCGCCGCGCATTCCATGGTGGCCCGACGTCCGTGTCGGCTGGTGGCCCGGTTGTCCCTGCTGCGGCTGTTGGTTGTACTGGTGGCTCGGCTGTCCCTGCTGCGGCTGTTGGTTGTACTGGTGGCTCGGCTGTCCCTGCTGCGGCTGTTGGTTGTACTGGTGGCTCATTGTATACTCCTCGCCCGTGGGAAGGCATCGAACGATACGCCGATCACTCGATTAAAGCGAACCCACCGTTACGACAGTTTCCGGCCGCCAAGCGCCTGTTTCCACCCGACGCGGCGGCGCTCGAATGCGGTCTGTAGCACCGGTCGGGGCGCGGTAACTTCCAGTTAGCGATCGCCAAGACGGTATTTCGCGAGTCGCTCCCGGCCCGAGATCGCCGGCCGGAACGGCGGTCTGGAGGATCGATACTGTGAACTACCCGGCGGGTGGCCATACGGGTATGCCGATCGAAGACCGGGACAACGCCTATCTCATTACGCATGCACTGGCGAAGGACACGCTCTCGCGCCTGCGCGACGTCGAGACCGAGCAGGTCAGCTTTCGGAAGGGGCTGGTCAAACTCGGCCGGATCTGCGGCTACGAGATCATCGACGGCCGAATGGAGACCGAGTACGTCGAGATCGAGACGCCGCTCGAGCAGACGATGGGCGAGCGCGTCCGCGGGCTCGACGACGTGGTCATCATCAACGTCTTACGGGCCGCGACGCCGTTCGTCGAGGGGCTGTTGAAGGCGTTCCCGCGAGCGCGACAGGGCGTCATCAGCGCGAGTCGCGACGAGGAAGCCGGCCGGGCCGAGGATGGCTCGTTCCCCATCTCGGTCGACTACGTGAAACTGCCCGAGATCCACGAGGAGGACACGGTCATCATCGCGGATCCGATGCTCGCGACGGGGAGCACGATGTGTACCGTGCTGGAGCACGTCGTCGAGAACGCGACGCAGCCGGAGAACCTGATCGTGCTCTCGGCGGTGTCGGCACCGGAGGGACTGCTCCGCGTCAACGAGGAGTTCGACGTGGCCGACCTGCTGACGGTCTCGATCGACGACCGCCTCGACGACGACGGCTTCATCGTTCCGGGCCTCGGCGACGCCGGAGACCGGGCCTTCCGGACGACCTGAGCGGATCGTCTCGCCGACCTGTCACGGTACAGCCGAGCGCCGACGGACTTTTGCGGATCGACCCGAACCGAGTCCCATGGAGTACAGCGTCGTCGATCCTGACGACCTCGAGCGAGTCGATGACCGACCCTGCGACCTCCGTCGCCTGGGCGAGGCGGCCGGGCTGGACAACGTCGCGATCAATCGGTTCGACGCGGAGCCGGGCGAGCAGTTACCGCTGGCCTATCACGTTCACGAGACCCAGGAGGAGGCGTTCCTCGTCCTCTCGGGAACGCTCCACGTCGAGACGCCCGAGGGAGCACTCGTGGTCACGGAGGGGTCGATGTTCGCGGCCCAGCCCGAGTCGCCCCATCGAGCGTACAACCCCGAGGACGCCGACGAATCGGTCTCGGTGCTCGCGATCGGGGCTCCCTCGGTCGACGACGTAGCACCGTACGAGCCCGACGCGTGAGCGATCGGCGGGTCTCGAGCATCCCCGTTCACGGCGCTCCCGGGACAGCTACTGATCCGTCCCGCAGGTATCGATTCCCAGCAGCGCGTTCACCGGACATCGCTGAATGACTGCAGTCGCGAGGATGTCGCTGCCGGCGATAAACGACAGTGCGCCGATCGTTCGCTCCCGATGTCGATAGCCGGCCAGCAGCAACGCCGCCGCGATGACGAGGCGACCGAGGCGATCGAAATCACAGACGTTTCTGTCCATATCGAGTGGACGGGCGGGACGTCGATATCGGTGCTGCCTGCAACCCCCTCGTTTCCGGTCGAACCCCGCTCCCATCGGGTGAATGTTCCGCCATTCGGTCCAGACGAACCGCTCACCCGACGCCGCTCGGACGGCGTTTCGATTCGCTCTGGTCGGCCGATTGGGGCGGGCCTCTCGCTGCGAAGCCCCGTCGTCCCGTACGCCTGTGCAGGTCGCGACGTGATCGGTACCGAAAAACGAGCGGCGTCGGACGAACGTCAACGATCGCCGTCGCCGAGCCGGATGGCGTGTATTTCCGTTGTCACCACAGATACAATTTTGTTCCGGGAGGCAGAACGGATATCCATGTCCGATCGTCGTTCGACCGACCCGATCGCCGTCGACGACCGCGACGCCGGGACGGCGGATACGCGGCTTCGACTCGCGTTCGGTGGCTACGCCGGAGCTCTCGTCGCGGGACTCGCGGCGGCCGTCGTGGCACTGACGGACGCGCCGTCGACCGCCGTTCTCGGCGCATCAGTCGTCGCGTTCTCGGGTGGCTGTCTCGTCGGCGTCGGCCTCACGAGGCGCGTTCGCGGGTTCGCGGTACGGCTCGGCCGAACCCGACGTCGGCGGGCGGCGCTCGTTCTCCTCGCCGCCCCGCTGGGATTGGGAGTCGTCGCGTCGCTGGTCGCCCCCCTCGAGCCACGATTCCAGCCGGTCGCACTCGTCGCCTTTCTCGCCGTCGCCATCGCCGGCGCGCTCCTGCAGTGGCTGGCGCGGACCCGCTACGTGGACGCCGTTACCGGCGACGACCCCGTCGCCGTCTGGCAGTGGGAGCCGCCGAGCAGCCCCCGACTGGACGCGCTCCTTCTCGCGACGTGGCTCCTGTTGGCCGTCGGCAGCGCCGGCAGCGGTAACTGGGTCCAGTCGATCGCGTGGACGGGGCTGGCGATCCTCTGGGCGTGCAGCGGCATCGCCGAGGGTCGATGGCGGATCGGATCGCGGGGATCGACCCCCGAAATCCGCGTTCACGAGGCCGGTCTCGTCACGCAACGGCCGTACGCGCGATCGCTCGTCCCGTGGACCGACGTCTCGCACGTCCGGGTTCGCGAGGGCGAACTCGTGCTAGATCGCGGTGCGTTCGACGTTCGCTTCGACCGCGACGAACTCCCCGATATCGAGGCCGTGCGGGCGGAAATCGAACGGCAACTGCCGACCAACGGCCCGGCCGTTTCTGCCGGATGAGAGGCGACCGGGCGGCTGCCCCGCGGTCGCTACGTCCCGCCGATCACTCGAGGTCGGCCCGGCCGCTCGTCGCGCTCCGGATCCGATCCCGCAGCGACTCGCCGTCGGCCAGCGGGACGCGAACGTCGAACCTGACGACGGTTTCGTAGTCGGCTTCGAACTCGTAGCCCTCGCTCTCGAGGATCGAGCGGACGGTCCCCGAGTCGTCGTACTCGACGGTGATCGAGACGCGTTCGTGGGGTCGCGCTTCGACGATCCCGGCTTCCTCGACGCCTTCTTTCACCGCGCGGGAGTAGGCGCGGACGAGGCCGCCGACCCCGAGGTTCGTCCCGCCGTAGTAGCGCGTGACGACGATCGCGCAGTTCTCGAGGTCCTGCTGGCTGAGCACGTTCAGCGCCGGTTTCCCGGCCGAACCGGACGGTTCGCCGTCGTCGCTCGAGTACTCGCGCAGGAACTCCCCGTCGGGGCCGTCCCGGACCCGATAGGCGGGGACGTTGTGGGTCGCGTCGGCGTACTCCTCGCGGACGGCGTCGACGAACGCCTCGGCCGCGTCGACGGTTTCGACGGGCCGGACGTGACCGATGAACTCCGACCCTTGGACGACGAACTCGGCGGTGGCCGGCTCCGAGACGGTTCGATACGTCCGATTCACGGCCGTTCACCCGCCGCCGTTCGCCGTCGACGTCGTCGCTCGAGGCTGGCCATGCTCGTGGTACTGCGGCCGGTGAAAAGAGACCGTCGGTCGCCCGCGGCCGGTTCGAGCCGGGAACGGCAGGTACCCGGTGGCGCGTCGTCCGGGCCCGCACGGGACGGGCATTTCGCCCCGACCCGTACGCTATTGTCATTCCGTGTGTTATGTGCACACATGGACGGCGAGACTATCGACTCCGAACTCGCGAGCGAGATCCACAGCGTCTGCCGGACGACGGTCGGAGACGAACTGCGCAGTATCACCTACTTCACCGAGGACGACGTGGAGCAGCTGTACCTCCGCTCGGATCTGGAACAGACCGCGGATCTGATCGGCTTCGCCGAACACGAGCGGCTGGGCTTTCGTTCGCAGTCGGCCTACCGGAACACGCAACTCGGCGAGTATCAGGCGACGATCCGAATGTTCGAGAACGGCTACCTGTCGCGGGTCATTCGCGGCCCGCACGGCGTCTGGGTGACGACCGACGACATGTCGATGGAGCGGTTCGAGGAGCTCACGAGCGCGCTCGAGTCGGTGCTCGACGACTTCGCGGACACCGTCGACGTCGCGGGAGAGAGCGACGACTGAGCCGCCATCACTGAATTTCGATCTTCCGGACGAACTCGATGTCGCGAAGCGCGGTGATCACCTCGCCCGGCAACTCCTCGTCGGTGATCAGGTAGAGCCGGGGTTCGTCGGTGAACTCGGGGTCCTCGCTGATCGTCTGGCGAATCGAGATGCCGTGTTCGGCCAGCGTTCCCGTGACCTTGGCGACGATCCCCTTCCGCTCCGCGTCGATCACCTCGATGGAGAGCACCGTCAGGTCGAGCACCGGTGCCAGATCCATCAGGCTCGGTACCTGCGAGATGTTCTGGAAAATTCGGCGCAGTTCGGGGTCGTCGAGGATGACGTCGGTCGTCGAGTCGACGACCCGTCGGTCGACGCCGATCTCGCGGGCGATCCCCGTGTTCGGAATCTCGATCCCGCCGGAGACGACTCGCCCGTCGTCGTTGACGGAGAAGCCCCGCTCGAGTAGCAGTCGGATGACGGCCTGCTGACTCGGCGATCCCTCGAACTTTTTCATGATTTCGTCGAACATTCGTTGAGGGGTGTACGGACGCTCCGGTATAATGTCCGGTGATCGGTTTCGCTCGGTGTCGTTCCCCCGCCTCTCGAGCGCGAGTCGCATCCGGCCGGTCTCCATTGCCGTTTGACGGATGCTTTTTTACCGTCGCAGTGAGAGCCGATACTATGCGCGAACTCCGGAGCTGTGATTTCTGCGCCGACGAGGCCGTCGGTACGTTCGAAATCGTCCCGCCAGAACTCGACCCGACCGAGACCGAACAGCGCCGCGTCGTCTGCTGTCCCGACTGCAAGGAGCGACTCGAGGTGCTGCTCGAACCGTTGCTCGCCCGCGTCGGTGCCGAGACCGGGCGCGAGTCCGCGGACCGGTCTCGAGACGCGACCGACGCCGGGGACGGCGACGGTGACAGCACGGCCCCCGTTGCGGCCGACGAACCGACGCGGAACCGATCGGACGCGGCCGGTTCGGCGAGCTCGAATGGCTCGGATAGCCCGGCCGTGACTGGTTCGGATCGGTCACCTGACTCGGACACGGTCGAGTCGACGAGCGCCGATGCGACCGCCGAGGCCGAAGCCACGGTCGGTGTCGAATCCGACGCTGGATCGGATTCCGAGTCGCTACTCGACGACGGTATCACCTTCGAACGAGACGAGCGGACGGACGACGACGGGGTCGATTCGGCGGAAGTCGCCGAGTTAGTGGACGCGGCAGAGGCGGAGGTAGAAGCGGAGGCGGCGTCCGGTTCGGCGGCGGAGACGCCGTCCGACTCGGCGGATGCAACCGCGGCGGAGACACCGTCCGACTCGGCGGATGCAACTGCGGCGGAGACGCCGTCCGACTCGGCTGAGACGGCCGCTGTCGACGAGGAGTCAACTGCCGAGTCGTCGGCGGTTCCGGAGCGCCCGCCGAGGGCCTACAACAAGGTCGTCCGACTCCTTCGAAACCGCGAGTTTCCCATGCAACGCAGTGCCGTCGAGGAACTCGCCGCGGGTGCCTACGATCTCGAGGACGACGAGGTCGAGGCGATCGTCAACTACGCGGTCGAAAACGACGAGTTCGACCAGAAACGAGAGATGCTCCACCGCGCGTAGCGAGTCGCGTCCGCCGACCGACGATTACAGCGTCCCCTTCGTACTCGGCGTCCCCTCCCGCCGCTCGTCGAGCCGCGTCGCGTCGTCGAGGCTCCGGGCGAGCGCCTTGAACAGCGCCTCGACCTCGTGGTGGGCGTTCTCGCCGGTCACCTCGAGGTGTACGGTGAGGCCGGCGTTCATCGCCAGCGACTCGCCGAAGTGACGCGCCATGTCGCTGGTGAACTCCCCGATCTGCGCCTGCGAGAAGCTCCCGTCGAAGTAGAAGCGCGGGCGGCCGCTTACGTCGACGACGGCACCCGCGACGGCCTCGTCCAGCGGAACCCGTCGGTCGGCGTACCGGACGATTCCCGACCGGTCGCCCAGCGCCTCGTCGAGAGCCTCCCCCAGCACGATCGCCACGTCCTCGACCGTGTGATGGTCGTCGATCTCGAGGTCGCCGTCGCACTCGACCTCGAGGTCGAACAGGCCGTGTTTGGTGAACGACGTCAGCATGTGATCGAAGAAGCCGACGCCGGTGTCGATCGCGGCCGTGCCGCTGCCGTCGATCTCGAGCGTACACTCGATCGTCGTCTCGGCCGTTTCGCGCGTGACAGTCGCCGCTCGCTCGCTCATGAGAGAGCCATGCCGCCCCCGGTACAAGGGCATTCCGCTCGTCGCCGTCGGCGATCCGATCGCGGGTGTTCGTCGACCGAATTCCGCCCGTTTCGCCCCAGTTTCGGAAAAACGGCTCAGAATAGGTTATAAAACGTCTAACTGTTTCTGAACCGTCGAAAAATGTTGTTTGGCTATGGTTACAGCGGGTGAAACGGTCCGAAACGACGCCAATTTTCAGCCTATTATATGATGTGGTGGCTGAATGTCGTACTCGAGAAGAGGTGCCCCGCCCAATGTCCAACCCCTCCCCCCTTTCGAACGAATCGATCACTCCGTCGAGCCCCGAGACGGAGCCCCACCGCGAGTACTACGACCGGATCGTCCGCTCGCTCAAAGGACCGGTCCAGTTCCTCTCGTTCTGGGCCGCTATCGCGTTGCCCTTCGTGTACCTTCCCCTCCTCACACAGGGGCTCGGCGATCCAACCGTCATAGTGGCATTCGTCACGTTGCTGGTGGCCAACGTCTTTGCCCTCTACGTCGGTCACGGTTACGACGGCTGAGTCCCTCGCGTCGCCGCTCGAGTCCTCGTACTTCGGCCACGACGACTGACCAGATGCCTGGCAGTCGCGTGGCTCACTCGCTCTGCGTGTAGGTCATTCGGACCATCTCTTCGGTACCCCCTTCCGGAATCTCGGTTTCGGGGTCGAAGCGTTCGAATCCGACGGTCTCGTAGTAAGGAATCAGGCCGCGACGGCAGAGCAACGAGAGGCCAACGACGTCTTGAAGACCGGGATGATCGACGACGGCTTCCAGCAGGATTTCGCCGACTCCCTGACCCCGACGGTCGGCAGCGACGATGACATCGAAGACGTTCGCGTAATACGTGTAGTCGGTCAGGACCCGCGCTGCGGCGACGAGTTCGCCGTCTTCCTCGAGTCCGCGACGGCGACCTCCGTGTTGGCGAGCGCTTCGCGGACGTCGCTCACGTCGCGGTCAGCCCACCACTCGTAGTCCTCGTATAGTGCGGTCAGCGCCTGTGCATCGTCGGATGTGAGATCACAAACACTCGTCATCTCTCGATTCGTGTTCCGATTGGAACTACTTTCTTTCGATGGTCCGGTAACGGATACCACTGGGCCGCGTTCGGCTGTTTCGCGATGTTCTCCCGACGATACTGTGTTCGGTTCGCCGGATCGCCGAACTCCGCCAGTCAGACGTCATCGACTG
The DNA here is from genome assembly GCF_900110865.1 of Natrinema salaciae. Classification (NCBI taxonomy): domain Archaea; kingdom Methanobacteriati; phylum Methanobacteriota; class Halobacteria; order Halobacteriales; family Natrialbaceae; genus Natrinema; species Natrinema salaciae. The sequence continues at coordinate 224,098 of NZ_FOFD01000003.1, read as the reverse complement.
CGGCCTGCGCGTCCGCGAGCGTGAAGTTGCCCTCGTAGAGCGCGCTGCCGACGACGACCGCTGCCGCGCCGGCGTCCTCGAGCGCCCGCACGTCCTCGAGGGTCGCGACGCCCCCGCTGGCGATCACGGGGATGTCGGTCGCGTCGACCAGTTCGCGGACCGGCTCGGTCGCGACGCCCTCGAGTTGCCCCTCGACGTCGACGTTGGTGAAGAGGATCGCGGCGGCACCGAGGTCCGCGTATCGCTCGGCGGCTTCGACGGGGGAGATCCCGGCCCCCTCGGTCCACCCTTCGACCACGACCTCGCCGTCTTTCGCGTCGAGGCTGACGACGACGCTGTCCGGGTACGACTCGCTGATCTCGGCGACGATGTCGGGATCGTCGACCGCCGCAGTACCGAGGATGACGCGGTCGACGCCGCGCTCGAGCAGGTCGACGGCGTCGTCGGCGGTGCGGATCCCGCCGCCCAGTTGCGTGGGGACGTCGGCGGTCTCGAGGACCGCGTCGATGGCGTCGGCGTTCCGCCGTTCGCCCTCGAACGCGCCGTCGAGATCGACGAGGTGGAGCGTCCCGGCACCGGCGTCGATCCATCGGCGGGCGGCCTCTACGGGATCGCCGTAGGTCTTCTCCGTGCCGCGTTCCCCCTGCACGAGCTGGACGACCTCCCCGTCCTGGATGTCGACTGCCGGAATCACTTCGAACGCCTCGAATTCCTCGCTCGCATCGGTGTTCATACTCGAATCCGCGGGGCCGGCGCGAGTAAAGGCGACGGTTTCGCCGACCGACATCGCCGCGACACTGTTCCCATTCTCAACAGAATTGGTACATGTGGGGCCGGTGTGGGTCGATGCATGCCGCTGGCGGCGTGCGATTTTCTCGCACAAACGACTCCCACGCAACCCGACGCGACGACGGACATGTTCGTCGTCTTCGGCGTCGTCGGCCTCGCGCTCGTCCTCTTTCTCACCGAGCGGCTGCCGATCGACGTGACCGCGATCCTCCTGATCGTCGTGCTGGTGGTGCTCGAGCCCTGGACGGGCGTCGACCCCGAGACCGGTATCTCCGGGTTCGCGAACGAAGCGACGATCACCGTCCTGGCGATGCTGATCCTGAGCGGCGGCATCAGCCGAACGGGACTCGTCCAGGTGCTCGGCCGCCGGATGGCCGGCTTCGCCGGCGAGAGCCTCCGAAAGCAGTTGTTCGCGACCGTCGGCGTGACCAGCCCCGTCTCCGGCTTCCTGAACAACACGCCGGTCGTCGCGCTGCTGGTCCCCGTCGTCATCGACGTCGCGAACAGAGGGAACACGTCGCCGTCGAAGCTGTTGATCCCGCTCTCCTACGCCTCGCAGCTGGGCGGCATGCTCACGCTCATCGGGACCTCCACCAACATCCTCGCGAGCGACGTCAGCGGTCGTCTCGGCTCCACCTATCCCGAACTCCACCGGTTTTCGATGTTCGAGTTTACGAAACTCGGCGCCCTCGTCGTCGTCGTCGGCTCCCTCTACCTGATCTTCGTCGGCCACTACCTCCTCCCCGAGCGGGTCCCGCCGCGTGCGGACTACCTCGAGGCGTACGCGGTGGGGGAGTACATCGCCGACGTCGCCGTCGTTCCCGGCTCGCCGCTCGCGGGCGGAACGGTCCGCGACGCGAGCGCGGCGCTCGGCCCCGATATCGACGTCGTGCAGGTCGTTCACGACGGGGAGCGATCCGTCGCACCGCGACAGGAAACCGGCCTCAGCGAGGGCGACGTCCTCGTCGTTCGGACGGACCGCGACGCGATCACGGCGCTCGAGGACGCCGACGGGGTCGAGCCGGTCGGTCGACCGAGCGGGGAGGCGACCCTCTCCACGTCGGGCGAGAGCATGTTAACGGAGCTGGTCGTCTCGCTCGATTCGCGCCTCGTCGGCGAGCGACTCGACCCGGCGGGCTTTCGCGAGGAGTTCGACGCGGCGGTCCTCGGACTGCGGAGCCGCGGCGAGATCGTCGGTGAGCGCATCGTCGGGCGACGGCTCGGCGTCGGCGATACGCTGCTCGTTCAGGCGCCGCCGGCCACGCTCGATCGACTCGCGCGCGGGGACGACGTGATCGTCGCTCGCGAACCGCCTCGGCCCGACTACCGCACCGACAAGGCGCCGGTCGCCGTCGCCATCATGATCGGCGTCGTCGCCGTCGCCGCCCTCGAGATCTATCCGATCCTGATCTCCGCGCTCGCGGGCGTCGTCGCGATGATCGTCACGGGCGTACTCGAGCCCAACGAACTCTACGACGCCGTCGAGTGGGACATCATCTTCCTGCTCGCCGGGGTGATCCCGCTGGGAATCGCACTCGAGCAAAGCGGTGCGGCCGCCTATCTCGCGTTCCTGGTCGTCGAGACGGCCGGCTTCCTGCCGACGCTGGTCGTGCTCTGGCTGTTCTACATCCTGACCGGGTTGCTCACGGAGGTCATCAGCAACAACGCCAGCGTCGTCCTGCTCATCCCGGTCGCGGCGGCGGCCGCCGCAGGGATCGGCGCGAACCCGTTCGCGTTCGTCCTCGCAGTTACCTTCGCCGCGAGCACGGCCTTCCTGGGACCGATCGGCTACCAGACGAACCTGTTCGTCTACGGTCCCGGCGGCTACCGCTTTAGCGACTACTTCCGGATCGGCGCGCCGCTGCAGTTGCTCCTCTCGGTCGTCACCGTGGTCGGCATCGCGCTCATCTGGGGCGTCTGAGGGACGACCGATATATCGCCGGTTGCACCTACCCCGATGCAACGGCCGATATCTCCGACGGAGACGGTCGACCTTGCCGCGCTGGCGACACCATCGGCGCGTGCGGGATGCCGCCCCGGCTCGAGCAGGGGACGGTCCGGCCCCTCGCCCCAGTGCGATCGCCGGGATCGGCTATTGCCTCGGAACGCGGCCGATCGTCCGAGCGACACGTGACAGCTATCGCATCTGTCCTCGGTCGCCACTGTACGGGCAATCGGCCCTCGAGAGCGCGAGATATCGGTGTCAGCCGGACGACGTATCACGCGATTCCCCCACTTATTTGGCGGACAGCGGCGTACCATCGATCGATGGCCGAAACCGTGCTGTTGGTCGGTGTCGTCGCGTCGATTTTCGTCGGGTTCAACATCGGCGGTTCGTCGACGGGGATCACGTGGGGACCGTCCGTCGGCGCCGGGATCGTGACGAAAACCACGGCGGCGGCGGTCATGACGTTTTTCGTCTTCTTCGGCGGTTGGACCGTCGGTCGGAACGTGATGGATACGCTCAGTCAGGGGATCATCACGACGGACCTCACGCTGACTGCCGGCGTCGCCGTCCTCTTTTTCATCGGCCTGGGAATGCTCGTCGCCAACGTCTTCGGCGTCCCCGTCCCGACGTCGATGACGACCGTCGGCGCGATCGCCGGCCTCGGACTGGCGACCGGGACGCTCAATTACCAGACGGTCGCGGGGATCATCTCCTGGTGGGTCGTGACGCCGATCATCGGCCTCTGGATCGGTGTGCTGATCGGGCGCTACATCTATTCGTGGATCAATCGGCGAGTGAAGATCGAGAAGTCCGAGGGACCCTTGCTGCGCTTCGATCGCCAGGGAGCGGTTCCGACGCCGGTGCTGGGTCCGAACACGACCTGGCAGGAACTCGTCACGACGGTCGTCGTCCTCGTCATCGGCTGTTACATGGCGTTCAGCGCCGGCGCGAGCAACGTCCCGAACGCCGCCGCCCCCCTCGTCGGTACCGTCGCCGGACTGGATGCCAACACCGCGATCATCGTCGCCACGCTCGCGATCGGACTCGGCGGCTTCACGATCGCTCGCCGAACGATGGACTCCGTCGGCGGCGAGCTGAGCGACATCCCCCTGCTCGCGGCGCTGTTCGTCATGGTGACCGCGTCGACGATTACGACTCTCCTCTCGTGGGCCGGCATCCCGATCAGCCTCGTGATGGCGACCGTGATGACGATCGTCGGCATCGGCTGGGGCCGAGCGACCCGCCCGATCACGGTCCGCGAGGCGGTCACCCGCGACGTGGAGAACCCCGAGATCAAAATGGGTGCCATCGTCGCCGAGGAGAAAGCGGACGAAACGGCCCCCAAAATCGGCGAACCCGAGCCCGAAGCCGTGCTTCGCGGCGAAGATCTCTTCAACCCCCACGCGATCATCAAGTACGTCTCCATGTGGATCATCGGCCCGTCGATGTCGACGATCCTCGCGTACGCCTTCTTCTCGGTCCTCCCCGGCGTCGCCTAACGGGAACTTACATTACTGGCTACCGTAGCTCGCTGCATGCTCTCGGACATTCTGGTTCCGATGGACGACTCCGAACAGGCCGGTCGCGCCCTCGAGTACGCGCTCGAGAACAATCCCGACGCCGAGGTCACCGTTCTCCACGTCGTCGGCGTCCCGTCGATGATGATGGGCGACGCGGTGGGGCTCACGCTCGAGGACGACCTCGACGACGCCGCCGCCGAGCGCGCCGCGGGCGTCTTCGAGCGCGCTCGCGAGATCGCCGCCGAACGCGACCGCGAGATCGAAACGACCGTTGGCATCGGACATCCGGCTCGAAACATCATCGACCGTGCCGAAGCGTACGACGCGGTCATCATCGGCAGTCACGGCCAGGATTGGAGCCGTGCGACGCGCCAGTTCCTGGTCGGAAACGTCGCCGAGACGGTATCGAAGCGGGCATCGATTCCAGTGACCATCGTCCGCTGACGTTTCGGCCGCTAGGTCCCCGACTCGTCCTCGACTGACTCCTCGATGATCTCCTCGACTTCGTCCTCTCGAGGGCGCCGGTCGACCCGCTCGTTGACGGCTTCGACCCGCGTCTGGACGTCCTCGACCTGTTGCTCGACCGTCTCGCCGACGGTCTGTTCGACGGTTTCCTCGACGGTCTGTTCGACGGTTTCCTCGACCTGCGTCTGGACGTCCTCGACCTGTTGCTCGACCCTCTCACCGACGGCCTGTGTCATCCAATCCGGATCGAACCGGGCCATCTTCCAGACGACGTGGAGGATATACGAGGCGAACACGCCCAGCCCGAACGTCAGCCCGACGCGGAGATCGACCGTCGCGATCAGCGCGATCGAGATGAAGATCAGGGCCCCGTACGCGAGGTCGATGATCGCGTCGACGCGCGCCGGTCTCATGGCTGCCAGCCGGCGGAAGCGCTCTCGATCGGTGCGGTTCGCCGCGACGAACGGCGGCGGTCGGTCTGCGGTCGATCGGTCTCCCGAACCGGTGGCACGCGTGGCGACATGATATCGTTCGGTACGATACGACGCGTCGAAACATTTGGGATCGTGTGCATCGTCTGCGCTCGTACGGGTTCGGACGCGCACGGCCGCATCGTGGCGACTGCGAAGCACGCGTGAATAGTCGCGTTTTTACCACCGGACCGTGTGACTACCGGACGTGAACGCGGAACCGCTACTCGTCGTCGGCATTCTCACAGCGATCTTCGTCGGCTACAACATCGGCGGCTCGACGACCGGCCCCGCGTTCGGGCCGGCCGTCGGCGCGAACGTGATCACGAAGGTGATGGCCGCCGGCCTGATGTCGATCTTCTTCTTTATCGGGGCGTACACCATCGGTCCGGAGGTCGTCACCACGCTCGGCGAGGAACTCGTTACCGACACCTCCATCTTCACGCTGCGCTCGAACGTCGCCGTGCTCTTCTTCATCGGCGGCGCGCTGTTCGTCGGCAACTACGCCGGCGTCCCCGCCTCGACGTCGATGACCGCTGTCGGCGCGATCGCGGCGCTGGGCTTTGCAACCGGCGAACTCAACTGGAACGAACTCGGCGAGATCGCCGTCTGGTGGATCGTCGCACCGATCATCGGGTTCTGGGTGGCCGGCGTCGTCGGCCGGTACTTCTATCCGCAGATCAACGCGTGGGTCGCCATCGAAAGCAAGCAGGGCGGTCGACCGATGGTCACGATCGATCGATCCGGGATCGCCCCGCGACTCCAGTTCGGTGCCAACGCCGATCGGCGCGAGATCACCGGCGCGCTCGTCGTCGTCGCGATCGGCTGTCTCATGGGCTTTGCCTCGGGGACGAGCAACATCGCCAACGCGATCGCGCCGATCTACGGCACCGGTGACGTCGACATGGTGCCGCTGATCCTGATCGGCTCGGCGGCGGTCGCGGTCGGCTGCTTTACGATCGCCCGCCGCACGCTCGACACACTCGGCAACGACATCACGAACCTGCCGCTGACGGCGGCGATCGTCGTCGCCGTCATCAGTTCCGGAATCGTCATCGGCCTCTCGTCGATCGGCATCCCCGCGAGTTTCGTCGTCATCGCGACGATGAGCATCGTCGGGCTCGGCTGGGGCCGAGCCACCCGAACCACGACGCTGTCGGGCGTTCGGGCCGGCGAGGAGACGCGCGTCTCGGTCGGCGCACTGACCGCCGAGGAAGAGGGCGAACGCTCCCCCAAGATCGGCGAGGAGGACGTCGAGGACATTCCGAAGGCGTCGGACCTGTTCGACCCGTCGACGACGGCCCGCGTCATCCTCATGCAGAACGTCGTGCCGGCTATCTCGACGGTCGGTGCCTATCTCACCTTTCGATTCCTCCCGATCTTCGGATTCTGACCGGACCGCGCGCCGTCGTTCGATCGGTGCCCGTCCCTGCCGTCCGGCGGGACTCGTCTCCCTCACGCCCGATGACATCCTCGAGCGATCGACGACTCCCGACACGGGAGCCGCTCGAGACCGTTCCCACGGTCGTGCGGCGGCCGCCGATGGGGTGCTCGAGACGGCCGCTGGACAGCCGGACGCGGTCGCGTTTCGTCGCGTTCTGGATTCGTTGGCCCGCCGCGTCGACCGGACTGGCGGACGTGTTCGTTCTCCCCGTCTCGTCGTGACGGCCGGTCGGTTTCGAACCCGGCAACGAAGACGCCGTTTTCGCGAATACGTTCGTACATTTCTTTTTTCTCTCCCCCACGATCACCGTTCTTGTAACGAACCGGCGCATTCTTTCCTTCGAATTGGTCGATTTTCACTGAAAGACAATTTAGGACCGAACAGCAAGCTATACCAGTGCGGGACTCGAATCGCAGGGTGATGCCCACGGTAGAATACCTCAACTACGAAGTACTGGACGACCAGGGCTGGGACATGGACGACGACGATCTCTTCGCGGAGGCCGCTGACGCAGGCCTCGACGAGGAGGACTACGGCACGCTCGACGTCGCCGAGGGTGAGTACATCCTCGAGGCCGCCGAGGCCCAGGGCTACGACTGGCCGTTCTCGTGTCGCGCCGGTGCCTGCGCGAACTGCGCAGCGATCGTCTTCGAGGGCGAGATCGAGATGGACATGCAGCAGATTCTCTCCGACGAGGAGGTCGAAGAGAAGAACGTCCGTCTGACCTGCATCGGCTCGGCCGAGACCGACGAGGTCAAGATCGTCTACAACGCAAAGCACCTCGACTACCTGCAGAACCGCGTCATTTAGACGACACGCATTGCTGCGCAGTCCTCGAATGCGTCCCACTTCCGGGTCGCATCTTCGTTCTTACCCGAGAGCGGTGCGAGCGTCGATCGTCGCCGATGGGGTGGCTCTCAGCGCTCGAGCAGTTCGGCGACGCCGACCGACGGCCCGGAGACGACGAGTTCGTGTGCGACGACGAGGACGACGACGGCGAGCATGATGAGCGCCCCGTCGACGAACGTGGAGAGGAGACCGAGCGAGACGATCAGCGTCGTCGCACAGGCGGGCGGGTGAACGGTCTCGGTCGCGAGCATCCCGCCCGAGGTCAAGACGACGGCGAGAACGCCGCTGGCGACGAGCCGGAGCTGGTCGGTAGCCAGCATCGGCGCGCTCGCGGTCACGCTCACGCCGAGTTCGGGCGCGATGGTGTGGTACGCGAGTAACCCGGCCAGGACGCCGATGAAGTGGCCACCGACCACCCGTCGGGGGGCGGTCACCTCGCCGTCGCGAACCGTCGCCAGCAGAAAGGCGGACGGCCCCAGACTTGGGAAGAGGAACGCTCGTCCGGTCAGCCAGGCCAGCAGGCCCGGAACCGCGAGGAGAACGCCGACGTACAGGGTGGAAAACGCCGTCCCCTCTCTCATGCCCGCTCGCTTCTCTGCGGGGACTGATATACCGTTCGTTCACGGGTCCGCGCCGACGCGTGGGATCGGTCGGCTCGATCGGACCGATCCGCCGGCGCTCGCCGAGGATCGCCGTCCGACGTTCGCCGTCGGAAAACAGGGCTGTCTTACGAGTGATCTTTCCATATAGATAGGAGACGCCGCCGGTGAGATCGGACCGTCGCTTTCGGCACGTAAAACGGGCGAAAACCGCGAATTCGGCACCTCCATTCTTTACTCGTGTGTGAAGTAATAACACTACCTTTATTACGGGGAACGAATAATACTGGCTCACGGTAGAATATACCATGTCACAGAACGATGATATTACGGACGCGATGCTGCATCGGCGTCGCGTTCTCGGTGCGATGGGTGCCGCTGGTGGGCTCGCGCTCGCCGGCTGCCTCGGTGGTGGGGGATCGGCCGCTGAATCGCTCGAGGATGCCCTCGACGACGATCTCGAGGAGAGCGAGTACGAGACGCTCGAGATCGGTCACTGGTGGACCGCGGGTGGCGAGGCCGACGCGCTCGCCGCTCTCATGTCGGGATTCGAGGAGGAACACCCCGATATCGACTACGAACTGCAGGACTCGCCCGGTGGGGGCGGCAGTGCGCTCGAGACGGACGTTCGGAGCCGCGTGGTCGACAACGACCCGCCGAGTACGTTCCAGATCTGGCCCGGCCAGGCGTTGACGACCTACACCAACGACGACCTCCTGTTCGACATCGGCGAACACGTCTGGAAGAGCGATATGCAGGACGCGTACCTCCAGGGCCCCGAGGATCAGGCCCAGATCGACGGGACCTACTACGCGGTCCCGATCAACATCCACCGGCTCAACAACGTGTTCTACAACGTGTCGGTGCTCGAAGACGCGGGCGTCGACCCCGAGTCCCTCGGGAGTCCGAGCGACTTCGCCGACGCGCTCTCGGCCGTCGACGACGCCGGCTACACCGGCTTCGCACAGTCGACGGACACGTTCATGATGGTGCAGTTGTGGGCGATGACGCTGCTGGCCGAGGGCGGCATGGACACCTACGAGTCGGTTATCGGCGGCGACGTCTCGGGCAACGAGGAGACCGTCCGCAGTTCGCTCGAGACGGTCGTCGAATTCTCGGAGTACTTCCCCGGCGATGCGAGCTCCGTCGCGTGGGACGAGGCCAACGGCGGCGTTATCAGCGGCGACGCGGCGTTCCACCACAACGGCGACTGGGCCGCCGGGCAGTACCTCGGCGAGGACGGGTTCGAGTTCGAGGACGACTGGGACTACATCCCGTTCCCGGGTACGGACGGCCAGTACGCGCTGAACATGGACTCGTTCGTCTTCCCGAAGTACAACCCGTCGCCGAACGCGACGCTCGCGTTCCTGCAGTACGTGGGGACGGCGGACGCACAGCGGCGGTTCAACCAGCAGAAGGGATCGATCCCGCCGCGTAACGACGTCGAGACCGGGGAGTTCACCGACTTCCACCAGCGTCAGATCGAGCAGTTCCAGTCCTCCGACGCGCAGCCGCCGTCGATGGCACACGGACTGGCGTTTACCCCCGGTCAGCAGTCGGACGTCGAGAGCGCCATGACGGCAATGGCCGAAAACTGGGACGCCGACGAAGCCTACGACGGTATCGTCAACGCACTCGAGTAAGATGAGTCACCGACACGGTGTTTCGAACAGATGATCGCGCAACTCCTGCGCTCCCTCCGACAGTCGTCCGATTCGGGCGCGGATTCGTCCGATCGGCGTCGCGCTGACGGCGGTGAGCGGTCCGATAGACCGCGACCCTCGTCGGAGCTTCGCGCCGACGGCGGCGAGCCGAGCCGTCCGAGGCGACCCTCGTCGGAGCTTCGCTCCGACGGCGGCGTCGACGCCGCGGAGTCCGGTCTCGGTCGATCGGACGAGACCGATCCCGGACGGTCGGGATCGACGCTCGACGCCCTCCGTCGGAGCGAGTTCGTGCGGTCGCTCCCGTTTTGGCTCCCCGGATTTCTCCTCGTCGGCGCGTTCGTCTACGGCGCGATCGGGTGGAACTTCCTGATATCGCTGACCGACTGGTCCGGGCTAGGCGACCCGAACTACTCGAACATCTCGTTCGACACGTACGTCCAACTCCTGGGGGACCCCACGTTCCGCAACGCGACGTGGAACACGTTCGTGTTGATGGTGGCCTTTACCGTCATCGCGCTAGCCGTCGGGCTCTTCCTGGCGATCCTGATGGACCGGGAGATCCGCTTCGGCAACGGCTTTCGGACGATTTACCTGCTGCCGATGAGCCTCTCGTTCGTCGTTACCGCCATCTTCTGGAAGTGGATGTACAACGCCAACGACGGCGTCATCAACGTGGTACTCAAGACGATCAGCTTCGGTGCGATCGCTCCCAACTGGCTCGGCGACCCCCGGTTCAAGCTCTGGGCGGTCATCATCGCACTCATCTGGCAGTTCAGCGGCTACTGCATGATCGTCTACCTCGCGGCGCTGCGTGCCATTCCGGACGATCACTACGAGGCGGCCCGCGTCGACGGCGCGACCACCGTTCGGCTCTACTGGCGCGTGATCATCCCGCAACTCCGCGCGGCGACGATGGGCGCGACGGTCGTGCTCATGGTCTTCGCGCTGAAAGCGTTCGACTTCATCTACGTGATCTACGGCGGCAGTCAGCCGGGCCCTTCGGCCGACATCCTCGGCATCATGATGTACCGCGAGGCGTTCGCCGGAAAGCCCGAGTGGGCGTACGGTTCCGCGGTTGCGATGGTGCTGTTCGTCCTGGCGCTCGCCGTGATCGCCCCCTACGCGTTCGCACAGTACCGACGAGGTGACCTATGAGCAACGCACAATCACGACCGGCGGAAACGACGGAATCGCGGTTCGAACGGCTGAACTACCGGCGTGTCGGCCTCTACGCGGTGCTAGCTGCGATCGCCGTCCTCTTCCTCGTCCCGCTGATCAGCGGACTGATGACGTCGATCAAGGGCGGGAACACGTTCGCGACGACCCTTCCCTTCGTCCCGCCGTCGCCCGACGCGGCGACGCTCGAGCCGTGGTCGACTGCGCTCTCGCGGCTCGGCCCCGCGATGGTAAACAGCGCCGCGGTCGCCATCCCGGCGACGATCATCTCGGCGCTGCTCGGGAGCATGACGGCGTTCGGCCTCACGAAGATGGAGTGGCGCGGCCAGCTCGCCGTCGTCACGCTGCTGCTCGCCGCCATCTTCATCCCGTACCAGGCGGTTCTCGTCCCGCTGCGACAGGGGTGGTCGCTGGTCGGCCTCGAGCACACGCTCGTCCTGATTCCGATCGTCGGCGAGACGCTGGCGGACCGAACCGGTATCTTCGAGCTGATCATCACCCACGGCGCCTACGGGATTCCGATCTGTACGATCCTCTTCCGATCGTACTACCAGAACCTCAACGACGAGATCCTCGAGGCGGCACGGCTGGACGGCGCACCGGAGCGACGGGTCTACCGTCGCATCGTCTTGCCGCTGTCCATCCCGATGTTCGCGGTGACGCTGATCTATCAGTTCACCCAGATCTGGAACGACTTCCTGATCGCGCTCGTCATCCTGAACTCGCCGGAGAACTTCGTGGTGACGATGGAGCTGAACGCGCTCGCCGGCTCGATGCAGAGTATGTACAACGTCCAGATGGCCGGCGCGTTCATCGCGGCGCTGCCGACGCTGTTGGTCTACATCGCGTTCGGAGAACAGTTCGCGAAAGGTGCAACCGTATGAGCTACGAGAGATACGACAGATGACAGAAGTGACGATCGACGGCGTGACGAAGACGTTTCAGGATAGCAACGGCGAAATCGTCGCCGTCGACGACGTAACGATCGACATCGAGGACGGGGAGTTTCTCGTCCTCGTTGGTCCCTCGGGCTGTGGGAAGTCGACGACCCTGCGGATGGTCGCCGGCCTCGAGACGGTCACCGAGGGCTCGATCCGACTCGACGGCCAATCGATCGAACACCGCGAGCCCAAAGACCGCAACGTGGCGATGGTGTTCCAGTCCTACGCGCTGTACCCGCACATGACCGTGCGGGAGAACATGCGCTTCGGACTCGAGGAATCGACCGATCTCCCCGACGACGAGATGAACAGCCGCGTCGAGGAGACGGCGACGATGATGGGTATCGGCGACCTGCTCGAGCGGAAACCGAGCGATCTCTCCGGCGGCCAGCAACAGCGGGTCGCGCTCGGGCGGGCGATCGTCCGCGATCCGGAGGTCTTCCTGATGGACGAACCGCTGTCGAACCTGGACGCCAAACTGCGCTCGCAGATGCGCACCGAACTCCAGCGGATCCAGCAGGAACTCGGCGTGACGACGATCTACGTCACCCACGACCAGACCGAGGCGATGACGATGTCGGATCGCATCGCCGTCCTCAACGAGGGGCGGCTGATGCAGGTCGGGACGCCGCTGGAGTGTTACCACCGGCCGGCGAACCGCTTCGTCGCCGACTTCATCGGCGACCCCTCGATGAACTTCCTCGACGTCGGGCGGCGAGACGGCGACGTGCTCGCGACTGCGGACGAGGGGTTTCAGTACCCCCTCTCGTCCGACGTCGCGGCCGATCTCGGCGACGCGACCGACCTCGTCCTCGGGATCCGTCCCGAAGACGTCGAAGTCGGAGACGCGTCGGCGACCGGGGATCACACGATGTCGGCGACGATCGACGTCGTCGAGCCGATGGGCGACGACAACGTCGTCTATCTGGATCTCGCCGACGCCGACGTCTCGCTCATCGCGACCGTCGACGGGATGCGCCGACTCGAGAGCGGTAACGCGGTCACGGTCGACCTCCCCGAGGATGCGATCCACGTCTTCGACCGGCGCACCGGCGACGCGTTGCACAACCGCCGCCTCGAGGACGCCGAAGCCGACCACCCGGTACAGTAACCCTCGAGTCGCCGACCCAATTTCTCGTCGAGCCGAAAACGTAACGCCCCTTCGCCCGAGAGTGACGGGCGTGACAGTTGCCGGCGTCTCGGCGACGGGTCCGGACCTGCTTCGACTCGTCGCCGTCCCCGTCTTCGCCTGGACCGCCTACCGGGATATCGAGACCCGCCGGGTCTCGAGTACCGTCTGGATCCCGCTGTCCCTGCTGGGGACCGTGCTGCTGGTCTGGGACGGCTGGCTCTCGTGGAGCGCCGGCGGAACCGCGTGGTCCTACGAGTTCCTGATCCCGACGACGATCAGCCTCGGGCTGGTCGTCCCCATCGCCTACCTGTTCTGGTGGTTCGGCGGCTTCGGCGGGGCCGACGCGAAGGCACTGCTCGTATTGGCCGTGCTCTTTCCGACGGTTCCGGAGTACGCGCTGGGGTCAGTGGCGCTCCCGCTTGCGGAGACGAGTTCGCTCGCAGAACCGACCACTATCAGGCCGTTCTCGTTTACGATTTTGACCAACGCCGTCCTCGTCGGGATCGCGCTCCCGCTCGCCCTCGCCGTCCGCAACGCCGCCGCGGGTCGGATCGCGCCGGTCATGTTCGTCGGTTGGCCCGTCTCCTGGGAGCGAATTCCGACGAGTCACGGCCGCCTGCTCGAGACGCCGTCGGGGCGCTCCCGCGGCGGGCTCGACCTCGACGCCTTGCGGATGTACCTCCGCTGGCGCGGACTCTCGCTGGCCGAGTTGCGCGCCGATCCGAAGCGGTACCGCGATCCGGCGACGCTGCCCGCCGAGCCGAACCCGCCGACCGACGGCGCGGTGACCGCTGACGTGGCGGTGCGCGGTGACGGCGGTGCGCTCGAGTCAGCTCCCGCCGACGCGGCCGACGCGGCTGACGCGGCCGAGCCGGAGTCGGCGACGGGGGCGACGGTCGACGATCCGTGGGGTGCGGACGCGTTTCTGGACGACATCGACGGCTCGGCCTACGGCACGACGCCCGACACGCTGCGCGAGGGTCTCGAGGTGCTCGCCGAGAAGGAGACGGTCTGGATCTCGCCGGGAACGCCGTTCCTCGTGCCGGTGTTCGTCGGACTGGTGATCGCGCTGCTCTACGGGGATCTCCTGTTGGGGACGCTGTTGTAACGACCGCGCGTCAGCGCGTTCGCTCGTACAGCGGCACGACGACCGTCCAGAAGAGCACGAACGCGACGCCGACGCCGATCAACCCCAGCCACGGGTCGCCCCGTCCGGTCGGAACGCCGCTCGAGAGGAGGACGAACGTCCCGGCGAACAGCAGCCCGCAGACGAGGACGCTGCCGAGTTCGATGGCCGCGGCGACGGGGTAGGTGCGCAACTGCGCGACGAGACCGGCGAGAGCCATACGCGAGCCTCGCGCGCGGGTCGTAAAAACGTCACGGCGGCCCGGTCGGCTGGTCCGGCCTGTCGGCCGGTCAGGCTCGAGACTCGATGTCGTCGGCGATGTCGTCGAGCTCGTCGTCCGCGAGGTCGGGGCGGTCGCCCGCGATGGCGTGGATGGGACCGCCGCCGTCGTCCTCGAAGCGCGGGACGATGTGGCAGTGGACGTGCGGGACCTCCTGGCCTGCGGCCTCGCCGTTGTTGAACGCGACGGTGGTCGCGTCGGCGTCGACCGCCGCCTCGACGGCGGGGACCAGGCGGTGGACGGTCGCGTAGAGGTCCTCGGCGACGTCCTCGGGAACGTCGTTCAGCCGCTCGTGCTCGTCTCTCGGGATCACCAGCGTGTGGCCGGGTGCCAGCGGGTTGGCGTCGAGGAAGGCGACCGTCGTCTCGTCCTCGTACACGATTCGCGCGGGGATCTCTCCCTCGACGATCTGGCTGAAGATCGTACTCATGCTCGAGTGTGTGTCGGCTCGTGGTAAGAAAGTTACCCGACCTTACCGCGTCCCGTCGATCACCTCCACCTCGTGGGGGGTGGGTCCGATCACGATGCGGTAGCCGTCGTACTCGAAGCACACGGTGACGTCTCCGTCCGACTCGAGCAGCGAGGCGAGTGCTTCGGGATCGACGGTGTCGTACAGCGGCGGGAGCGCCGTCGGGCTGCGACCTTCGAGCGCCGCGACGCGCTCGAGTACCGCGGCGATGGTCGGGTGCATCACGAGTCGTCGTTCGGTCGGCGTTCGATGCTCGGTGCAGCGAACGCCAACGCAGCGTTCGGGCACGGACCCGCGCCAGCAGCCGGCTCCGTGCGGTCGTCGGTACCACAGTCGCTGTGTCTGGTGAGTTTCGTATGCATATCTCACTACGCGTCCCCGACGTAGCCGAGAGCACCCTCGCTCGGAACCCACGAGTCCATGATACTGGATTGGCGGGACGTCGGCACATCTTTATTTCGCCAACGTCAAGCATGAGTTGCTCCCGCTACGCGGGGGTTGTGGGAGCCGGAGTGCTAGCTTGGTCGCGTGGACTCCGGCTCTGCGCACTTTCGTGCGCGTTTCTTCGGTACTCAACCGATTGTAAAAAGAGTTAGGATACTGATCTGTTCGGCGGTTCCTCGCGTCACTGCACGCATCGACTCGACCGCCCGCCGACCGTCCGTAACGACGGACAGTTCGACGGCGCACTGCCGTCCGGATCGGGTTCTAAAAATTATATGGTGTATGGTGTTGATATACCTATACTGGATATGGGATACTGTAATGAGGAAATCAGCAGTTATTTAGATATTTGCGAATACGTAGCCGCGCAATGCTTCCCAGTCAAACCCCTCCATTTGACGCCAACGTCCCTGAAGACGTCCTCCTCGGGTTCATACTGATATTCGTCGCCATCTTCGGTGGTATGCGCGTATTCACGCGGATTAGTCGGTTTCGTCGCGAATCTCGGAGCGAGACGGTCGGTCCGCACGTCGTGGAACCTCATCAAATGTGGTATGGAACCACTCCACACACAGTCTACCGCTGCAAGTTCTGTGGGAAAGAACGCGAACTGAAAACGTACTTTCACTCTGAGGATTGCGAGGAGTTCGACGCCGTCGAGTGACGGTTCGACACTCCTGACTGAACCGGGTGGGTGTGTCGCTTGTGAGTCTCTGCCCGCTCGTCGTCCCGCGATCGCAACCGTCCTACCGCGTCCGTGTGCGGCCTTGAGGTCGACCGACCCCACCGGAAGTCATCGAACCCAGCCACGGTCCGCTCCGGAGTTTTGGGGCCGAAAGAATGCTCCTCCGTCGTATCGCATCGACCGGACATCGGCCCGTGCCGATATCCGCGGTATCGTCACGCACACAGCGTGTCGAGTCGCTCGCCGATCGCCTCGAGTTCGGTCGGCAGGTGCGTCCGGTAGGTCGTGCGTTCCTCGGCGGTGGGTTCGCGGCTGGCCGGGGATACCCGCTCGCGGCGTCGCCGTCCGCTCGCGGGGACGCAGTTCACCGCGCTCGTGTACCGGCCGATTGCCGGCGGGGGCTGCGGTCGCGGCGCGCCGTGCGATCCGACTGACTCGACGGCCCCGTCCGAACGGCACTGTAAACGTTAACCTCCTACTCGACATAGGTGCGCGTATCGTTTGGCCCGGCCGGAATCCGTAGTCAGTTGCTCTGTTTCGTCGACGAGATGAAATCGCCGGTCGGCGCGCTCGTCGGTGGTTCACAGCATGGTCGAGGTACTGTACGCGATCGAGCGACCGTTCATGCGCAAGACGTTCGAAGCGATCGACCGTCACGTGGACGTTACGTCGGCGTTCGTCCCGGTTCGAACGGACGCACGGGGCTGTAGCAACCGCATCGACGAACTCGAGGTGGCCGACCCCGATGCGGTCGACGACAACGTTCGAGCGATCGACCCGTCCGTCGTCGTCTACAACCACCGGTTCGGCATCGATCGGTTCACGTTCTACGAGGAGTACCCGCTCGTGCACGTGCGACACGGCGCGTCGATCGGTCGGGGAGAGCTCTCCGTGACGACGGCGACGATCCTCGAGCACGTCGCCACCGCGCTCGCGCCGGGCGAGAGGTGGGCGAAAGCGTACCGGGCCGCCGCACCGTCGACCGTGCGGATCGCCGTCGTCGGCATCCCGGAGGCCGACGCGCTGGTCGGTGCGCCGCCGCCCCGAGCGCGCCGGGTGCTGTACGCCCCGACCAACTATCTGGTGGGCCGGGGCGCGTACGCGAACACCGCCCGGGCGGTCGTCGAGTGCTTCGCCGACACGACCTACGAACTGCTCTTTCGCCCCCACCCGACCGACAGACGCGAGGAGCCGGGCCGCTCGGTTACTCGAGCGTGTCGGGACCGGATCGCCGAGTTACCGAACGTCGTCTTCGACGCGACCGCGACGCCAACCGAGAGCATGCGTCGATCCGACGTGCTCGTCTCGGATTACTCCGGCTCGATCGCCGAGTGGCTCCACACCGGCCGGCCGCTAATCCAGTTGACGGACATCGACGCACCGGACCGCGACGTGCCGCGGATCGGCGTCACGACGGACGCGATCGACCTGGACCTCGTCGACGACCTGTACCGAAACGGCGAACCCACGGCCGTGCAACGCCGCCGCGCGTCGTGGCTCGCGTCCCTCGGCATCCCGATGGACGGACGGGCCGGCGAGCGTGCGGCCGAGGAGGTGACCCGATGCGCGGCGTGATCCTCGCGGCGGGTCGCGGCCGACGGATGGGGCGCTATACCGACGACGTCCCGAAAGCCTTCCTCGAGTTCGACGGCCGAACGCTGTACGACCGACAGCGCGCGCTGCTCGAATCCCACGTGGACGGAACGAGCGTCGTGCTGGGCTACCGCCACGAGACCGTCCTCGACAGGTACGAGCCCGAGGACCCGATCGTCCTCGAGGGCTGGGACCGCTACGAGAACGCCGCGTCGCTACTGCTGGCGCTCAGACGGGTCGACGACGACGTGCTGATCCTGAACGGCGACGTGCTCGTCGACGAGCGCGACCTCGGACGGCTCGCGGGGACGTTCGACGACCTCGACGCTCGTCTCAACCTCGTCGGCTGCATTCCGGGACTTCAGGACGCGGAGACGGCGATTCGCTGGGACGAGTCGGGGCGCGTGACGGCCTACGGGCTCATCGACGGCCATCGACACGCCGGATGCGGGATCGTGAGCCGGACCCACCGGGCGGCGGCGATTCGAACCCTCCGAGAGCGGCTGGACGACTGGTACCCCTGCGTCTACCCCCGGACGCCGACCCGACCGGTGTCGATCCCGGCCGACCGGCACATCGAGATCAACCGACCGATCGACCTCGAGCGGGCTCGAGCGTGGCTCGCGTCCGATCGGGTTCGGTGTGCGTGATCGCCGAACGAGGGCCGCGTCGGACGCTCGTTCCGCGAGTTTGCCGTCGAGCCGGTCGTCGACACTGGTTGGCCGACGCGGGAGTCAGTTCTCGGGGACATTCGGGGATATCGACCGTATCAGGCCGCGAAACCAGAATATTGATATCCGTCGACTGGTGCGGTCCCGGTAGATGGAGATTATCGGCCATCGCGGCTGTGCAGCGCAGTTCCCGGAGAACACCCTCCTCGCCGTCCGCGAGGCCGCCCGCCGGCTGCCCGCCGTCGAGGTCGACGTGCGGCGGTGCGAATCGGGCGAACTGGTCGTGTTCCACGACGAAACCCTCGAGCGCGTCACCGACGCGGCCGGCCCGGTCGCGGAGACGCCGTGGGCCGCCCTCCGCGAACTGGACGTACTCGAGTCGGGCGAATCGATCCCGCGCCTCGAGTCGGTGTTGCGAGCCGTGCCGAACGAGACGACCGTACAGGTCGAACTCAAAGAGACCGGCGTCGCCGCGGACGCGATGCAACTCGCGATGGCGGCCGGTGCCGACGTCCGCATCACGTCGTTCCTCCCGGAGGCGGTCGCGGAAGTCGAAGCCAGTTGTCTGGACGTTCCGAACGGCCTCCTCTTCGGGGAGGAGCCGGACGGCAACCTCTCGCGAGCCGTCGATCTCGACTGCACGCACGTGTTCCCCCACTTCGACCTCTGCGTCGACACCGACATCGTCTCCGCCGCCCGCGACCGCGGGCTCGACGTCATCGCCTGGAAGGCGGCGCGAACCGTCGACGACGTGCGCGCCCTCCACGAGGCCGGCGTCGACGGCGTCACTGCGGATCGCTGGGACGTCGCGCCGCCGTCGATCGAGGGGATTGCGGAGCCACAGCAGCCGTAGCGACGCGCCGGTTGGACCGGTCGTACGACGGCCGACGGCTCGGGTCGATCGATGGCGCGCTGATTATCGACAAAGCCGTGGCAACCTAGTTACACCCGTTCGCTAGTACCTGAAAGCGTTCTACTCTACCCCTAATGGTCAATTTATATAATCGAAACCAATAGGGTAATAAGTCGGTTGTTTGTACCGACGTTTGGTACAGGTGCTCGAGATCGTTCCCGAAATACCTGTGGTCACGGTCTCTGGACCGATTCTTTCGAATGAAGACAATACTACCGCGATGGTTTGATCATGGATCGTAGTATTGTAAGCGGTATACTTTCGGTCTCGGCGAGCAAGTTCATCGCGCTCGTCGTGGGACTTCTATCGAAACCGCTTCTCGCTCGATTGCTCGGCCCAGAGCAGTTCGGCGAGTACGCGACGGTGATGGCCGTTCAGGGCATCTTCATGATCTTCGTGAGCGCTGGAATCTCCGATGGCGTTCGGAAATACGTCGCCGAAGATCGACACGAAGACGGGTGGAAAGCGACCGTCATCGGGTTCTATCTCCGGACTGCAACGGTTCTCGCTATCGGCGGGGCGATCGTTCTTGCGGGCGTGACCTACAGTGGCTTCTTTGCAACCGTGTTCGAACCCCGGTTTTCGAGTTACTTCTACCTCCTCGTCGTGCTCGTGATCACGGCACAGTACTGGGAGTTCGCACGCAAGTCTCTGATGGGACTCGGCCTCGAGCGGTATTCCGAACCACTGAAGATCCTCTATACGATCTCCTTTCCGCTCGTTGCGTTGCCACTCATTGCGACTGGGTCCGGTGTAATCGGCGCTATCATCGGCCAGATCGTCGCAACGGCGCTCGCTGCGGTCGGTGGTCTCCTCCTCCTTCACTGGCGCGACTCTCTCCGGAACGTCTTCCATCAGCCACCAGATACCTTCCCTCGGATGGAGATGGTGACGTTCAACTCGCTGTCGATCGCCCTCATTTTCCTCCTGATGTCGCTGTACCACATCGACATTCTCATGCTACAGGGATGGATCGGGGGCGATCAGGTCGGCTACTACAAAGCCGCACTGGAGTTCGCGGAGTTCCTCTGGTTCGCTCCCCTCGTCCTCCAGACGGTCTTCGTTCATTCGACGTCGGAACTCTGGTCACAGGGGGAGACGGAGCGGATATCACAGCTCGCTGCGAGGGCAACGAGATATACGTTCTTGCTCACTGCAGTGATGAGTATCGGGATCGCCGCGCTCGCCGCGGACGTCATCCCGGTCTACTGGAGCTACGGGATGGAACCCGTCGGTCCGTTGCTACTGTTGCTTCCCGGTTCGCTCGGCTTCGCACTCGCTCGCCCGATACTCGCGATCAGTCAAGGAAAAGGCGAGTTGCGGTATCCAATCGCGGCTACCGGTGTTGCTGCGGTCATCAATCTTGTCCTCAACCTGCTATTGATCCCTCGATACGGGATGCACGGGGCCGCAGTCGCGACGAGTAGTGGATACGCATCGATGACGGTTTTCCACGTCTGGAGTGCGCGGAAGATCGGATTCGATCCGCTTGCCGATGCACGCATCGGCCGTATCACCCTTGCATCACTCATCGCGGCAGTTCCAATCTTCGCCCTCGAATCGGCGATCTCTTCCGTGATCGCCGTCCCATATGTCGGCGCACTTCCGGTTTCGATCCTGATCGTCCCGCCGCTCGGACTTGGACTCTTCCTCCTCGCCGCGATTGGCGTCGGCGCGCTCGGCGTATTCGAGCTGCTCGAGATCCTCACCGAGTTCCCCGATCCGATCGGCTCACTGTCGAATACGATCTGCAGGCGGCTCCGCCGAACCGAGGCCGAGAGCACTACTCTCGAGTAGTACCGACCGTGAGCAGCGGTCGAACCGATCCATCCGAAACGGCGTTCAGAAGTCCGACCCACACTGCCCGAGTCGCGTCGTCGTAGTGGTCCCGCCACGTCGCCTCCTCGAGGGCTGCGTCGCCCTCCTCGTCGGAGCGTACTCGGCCCCGCACTCTGGAACACCGTCGGCACTGGCGGGTGCATCACCGGGGTGGGATATTCGACCGCTGATCACTGGTGTTCCGTCCCCGTTAGTACGAAATGGGACGTTGTATTCTCGCTCCCCGTTTTGCCCCTCTTATCTACCGGCTCTGCGTCCCCGGAGTCGGTCCAGCGTCTCGCCGACCGCCTCGAGGTACTCGGCCGGCTCGTACCCCAGCCGGCCGATCCAGACGTCCTGATACGAGGGGTGGAGGATCGGCACGAGCCACACGTCGAGTCGCTCACAGCGCACGGGTTCGAGCACGCTGTCGAGAAAGCCGTCGAGTTCGCGATCCTCGGCCGCGAGCACGGTCTTCGTCGCGTGTTTCCCCGTCGCCAGGACGACCGCGGGATCGATCTCCTCGAGTTCGGTCAGCAGGTGCGTTCGACAGGTCGCGCGTTCCTCGGCCGTGGGCTCGCGGTTGCTCGTCGGGTCGTCGGCGCTCGCGGGAAAACACTTCACGGCGTTCGTGTAGTACGCGTCGTCGCCGCGGCCGATCTCCTCGAGCATGCGCCGGATCCGCCGGCCGGAGTGACGGGAGGTGTAGGCCTTGCCGGTCCAGTTGCCGCCCCGCCAGCGGTCGGCGTCGGGGTCGCCGTACCCGGGCGCTTCGCCGACGACGACGATGCTCGCGTCTTCGGGACCGGTTCCCCAGGAGATGCGCTCGCGGGTCTCGGCCAGCGCGGGACAGCGGGCGCAGTCGGGCTCGAGGACGTTGCGGCTGGTCGGATACGAAGGTGCTTCGGCGGTCGCCGAATCGGATTCGGCGTCGGGGTTGGTATCGATATCGGTATCGGTGTCGGTATCGGGGTCGGACGCGGGCACGATCCGAGATACGTCCCCAGCGGTTTAGTCCAAAGGCACGCCTGTGGAGACTGCTACCTCTGCGGACACTCGTTCTGTGTCTGCAAGTCGCGTCGTAGAAACAGGAAGCTCCGTCCTCAAGGAACGAGTCGCGTTAGCGGCGAGTGAGTAGGGCGGAGTAGTTCACCCCGGTCGATTCGGCGCGCTCGCGACCGTGTGATCTAGTTGCACTCGAGGGGACAGGTTTACCTTCGACGGGTGGGTACGGACGAACGAATGACATCCATCGGTCCGGAACTGCTCGCGGAATCGCTCTCGCTGATCCTCTACACCGTCGCCGCGGGCGTGTTGACGGTCGTCGGCGTCCTCGCCGAACAGGCGAGTCTCCAGCACCTCGGGGCCGGCGAAGCGATGATCGCACTGTGGCTGGCCGGACTCGGCGGCGTCATGCTCTACGCCGGCGCGTACGGCATCGGCTACCAGAAGCTCCTCTCGCAGTACGTCTGAGCGGTCGCAGCCGCGACTCGTTCGCTCGAGCGACCGGAACACGAGATCCGCAATATCGATTCCTCTTTACTGCCGGAGGCGATTAGGTCGGGTATGAGCAGGTTCGGCGAGGTCGACGACCAGTACGACCCACACGAACTCGAGCAGCGGGTCTTCGAGTACTGGGACGACGTCGACGCCTACGAGCAGACGGTCGAGCACCGATCGGACGGTGAGTCCTACTTCTTCGTCGACGGCCCGCCGTACACGTCGGGGTCGGCGCACATGGGGACCACCTGGAACAAGTCGCTGAAGGACGTCTACCTCCGCTTCCTGCGGATGCAGGGGTACGACGTGACGGACCGCCCGGGCTACGACATGCACGGGCTCCCGATCGAGACCCGCGTCGAGGAACGACTCGGTTTCGAGAACAAACAGGACATCGAGGAGTTCGGCGAGGAGAACTTCATCCAGGAGTGTAAGGACTACGCCAACGAGCAACTCGAGGGCCTCCAGTCGGACTTCCAGGACTTCGGCGTCTGGATGGACTGGGACGACCCCTACAGGACGGTCGCACCGGAGTACATGGAGGCCGCCTGGTGGGGCTTCTCGAAGGCCGCCGATCGCGGCCTCGTCGAGAAGGGCCACCGCTCCATTTCGCAGTGTCCGCGCTGTGAAACGGCGATCGCGAACAACGAGGTCGAGTACGAGGACGTCGAGGACCCCTCCGTCTACGTCTCGTTCGACCTCGAGGACCGCGAGGGCTCGATCGTCATCTGGACGACGACGCCGTGGACGATTCCGGCGAACACCTTCGTCGCCGTCGACGCGGACGGCGACTACGTCGGCGTCCGTGCCGAGAGCGACGGTGAGGAAGAGTTGCTGTACGTCGCCGACGCGAAGCACGAGGAGGTGCTTCGGGAGGGCCGCTACGACGACTACGAGGTCGTCGAGGAGTTGTCGGGCGAGGACCTGATCGGCTGGTCCTACGAACACCCGCTCGCCGAGGAGGTGCCCGACCACGTCGACGCCGAGGGGACGTTCGAGGTCTACGCCGCCGACTACGTCGACACGCACGGTGACGGCACCGGGCTCGTCCACTCCGCGCCCGGCCACGGTGAAGTGGACTTCGAGCGCGGACGCGAACTCGGGTTCCCGATCTTCTGTCCGGTCGGCGGAGACGGCGTCTACACCGAGGAAGCCGGCAAGTACGCGGGTCAGTTCGTCAAGGACGCCGATCCGGAGATCACGGCCGACCTCGAGGACAACGGCGCGCTGCTCGCCTCCGGAACTGTCCAGCACAGCTACGGCCACTGCTGGCGCTGTGATACGGGCATCCTCCAGATCGTCACCGACCAGTGGTTCATCACGATCACGGACGTCAAGGACGAACTCCTCGACAACATCGAGGACAGCGAGTGGCACCCCGACTGGGCCCGCGACAACCGCTTCCGTGACTTCGTCGAGGAGGCACCGGACTGGAACGTCTCCCGGCAGCGCTACTGGGGCATCCCGCTCCCGGTCTGGACGCCGGAGGATCGGGACGACGACGAGGACATGATCGTCGTCTCGACGCGCGAAGAACTCGCCGAACGCGTCGATCAGGACGTCGATCCCGAGGCGGTCGATCTCCACAAGGACACCGTGGACGACCTGACGATCACCGAGAACGGCACCACTTACACCCGCGTTCCCGACGTGTTCGACGTCTGGCTCGACTCGTCGGTCGCGTCGTGGGGGACGCTAAACTACCCCTCGGACGACAGCACGTTCGACGAGCTCTGGCCCGCCGACTTCATCCTCGAGGCCCACGACCAGACCCGCGGCTGGTTCTGGTCCCAGCTGGGGATGGGTACCGCCGCGCTCGGCGAGAGCCCGTACACGGAGGTCCTGATGCACGGCCACGCGCTGATGCCCGACGGCCGCGCGATGAGCAAATCCAAGGACATCCTGATCGACCCCCACGAGGCCATCGACCGCCACGGGCGCGACGTCATGCGGCTGTTCCTGCTCTCGAACAACCCGCAGGGAGACGACATGCGCTTCTCCTGGGACGGGATGCAGACGATGGAGAATCACCTCCGGACGCTGTGGAACGTCTTCCGGTTCCCGCTGCCGTACATGCGGCTGGATGAGTTCGACCCCGCCGAAACGACGCTGGCGGACGTGGACGACGTCTCCGCGAGCGACGCGAGCGGAGGCTCGTCGGAGCGCAGCTCCGACGGTGACCTCGAGCTGATCGACGAGTGGGTACTCGCCCGACTGCAGTCGACCAAGGCGACGATGACGGCGGCGTTCGAGGACCGCCGGCAGGACCGGGCGCTCGACGCGCTCCTCGAGTTCGTCGTCGAGGACGTCTCGCGGTTCTACGTGCAGGCGGTCCGCGAACGCATGTGGGCCGAGGAGGACAGCGGCTCGAAGCGGGCCGCCTACGCGACGATCTACCACGTGCTCCGGGAGAGCGTCGCCCTGCTCGCGCCGTACGCGCCCTTTATCAGCGAGGAGATCTACGGCACGCTGACCGGCGACGACGGGTTCGATACCGTCCACATGGAAGACTGGCCCGCGGTCGACGACTACTGGGAGGACGAGCAACTCGAGGACGACGTCGCCATCCTGCGCGCCATCGAGGAGGCCGGCGCGAACGCCCGCCAGCAGGCCGGTCGCAAGCTTCGGTGGCCCGTCCCGCGAGTCGTCGTCGCCGCCGACGACGAGCGCGTCGCGGCGGCCGTCGAGCGCCACACCGACCTGCTCGAGGATCGGCTCAACGCCCGCGAGATCGAACTCGTCTCGCCGGACGATCGCTGGGGCGAGTTGCAGTACAGCGCCGAGGCGGACATGAGCGAGCTCGGCCCGGCCTTCGGCGACCGCGCCGGGCGGGTGATGAACGCGCTCAACGAGGCCCGCATCGACGAGCCGAGCCTCGCGGCGATCGAGGACGCCGTCGACGACGCGCTCGAGGACGGCGAGGAGATCACCGACGAAATGGTGTCGTTCGTCACGCAGACGCCCGAGGGCGTCGCCGGCACCGCCTTCGGCACCGACGGCGACGACCGCGGCGTCGCCTACGTCGACGCCTCGCTGACCGACGACATCGAGAGCGAAGGCTACGCCCGCGAGGTCATCCGGCGCGTCCAGGAGATGCGCAAGGACCTCGATCTCGACGTGGAAGAGCGGATCGCGCTCGACCTCGAGATCGACGACGACCGCGTCGCCGACCTCGTCGCCGAGCGCGAGGCGCTCATCAGCGAGGAGGTTCGGGCGGACGAACGCCGCACGGTCGAGGACGGCCACCGCAAGGAGTGGGACGTCGAAGGGGTGACGATGGAGATCGCGATCGAGCCGCTGGCGGCGGCGGAAGCGTCGGACTAGTCGCCGCCGAGCGGCGCGAGGGCTGAGCGAACGCGAAGTCCTCGGATAGCGAATAGCGCGGGACCTCGGGTCCCGCGGGCCGTGCGAACGGCGGCGGAGCCGCCGTGAGCAGACGGGGAACGATGTGACACGTGAGCAGCGAGGCGGCGTTTTTTGGACCAGGTTTTTGCGTGAGCGGTCGCGAACGCTGTGAGCGATCCGAACGGAAAAAGGTGGATGCCGAGATCGCGATCGAACCGCTGGCGGCGGCGGAAGCCTCCGACTGACGGACTGCGACGTCGTCGTTCGTCTCCGTTCGATCCGTTCGACGACCGTGACGGTCGCGCTGCCACAAAAGTCTTGAGTGCTGACTTCCCAGCGATGGCTAGTGAAATCTCGGTTCGCCGCTCTCCTGGTCGTCGTCTTGCTCGTCGCGAGTCTACCGGCCGGCGTCGCCGCACTCGAGCCGGCGCGAGCCGCCGGCTCCGCGACGACCGGCGGTCTCGATTCGCGGGCCGGAGGGACGGCTCCTTCGATCGGGACGACCGCCGGATCGACGGTCGGGTCCGGCGGCTCCGAGGACGTCCTCCACCGGACGACCGTCCTTCGGCACCGTCCGGCCGACCCCGACGCGTTCGAGGTGGAGACGACCGTCCACGTGCCCGATCCCGTGACGGAACTCGAGATCGAACTCGATCCGGACGCGACCGTCGAGTCGACCGCCGGATTCGAGCGGACGGGCGACCGGACCTTCGAGTGGACCGGCGGGACCGACGCGCCGACGGTGCGGTACGCGATGCCGGCCGATCGACGCGGTGACGGCGAGCAGGGTGCCGGGTCGGCGGGTGGCTACACCTTCGTCGATACCGGCGACTGGGGCGTCGTGGCGGTTCCCGACGTGTCGCTCTCGCTGCGTCGGACCGAACCGGTCGGCATCGAGCGGTCGGTGACCGTCGACGGTCCGGGTGCGACCGGCGGCGACATCGCCTTCTTCGGCGCGGTGCGGGAGTACGAGCGGGCCGTCGACGGCGGGACGATCAAGTTGGTCGTCCCCGACGCCGCGTCACTCGAGGAGTCGCCGGACGCGATCCTCGCGGCCCTCGCGGACGCGCGCGGCCGGCTCGCGGTCGGGGCGCGAACGGACGAGGTGTTCGTGGTCGCGGTACCGAGCGACGTCGACTGGGGGCAAAAGCGTGGCATCCAGTACGGCCGGTCGGACGCCTGGGTCGTCGACGACGCGACGCTCGACGAGCCCAACCCGGTCTGGCTCCACGAGTACGTCCACGTCCGCCAGCGGTTTTCGAACGCGGACGGCGATACCGCTCCCGAGACGAGCTGGCTCGTCGAGGGCCAGGCCGATTACTACGCGGGGCTGCTCGCCCTCGAGAGCGGCGCGACCGACTTCGCCGATTTCAGCCGTCTCCTCGAGCGCGGCGAGGAGTCGCCCGACGCCGACGCGGTCCTCGCCGACCGCTCGACCTGGGAGAACCGGGAGACGATGTATACGAAAGGGGCGCTCGTCGCCGGCGAGATCGATCGGCAGCTTCGGCTCGCGACCGACGGTGATCGGACCCTCGAGGACGTGTTCCGGGCGCTGAACGCCGGCGAGGGGACGGTGACCGAGGACGACTTCCTGGAGGCGATCGAGGAGGCCGGCGGACCGACCGTCCGCGCCGTCGCGGAGCGGTACACGCGGACGGACGAGAGTCCGGAGATGTGGAGCCGGAGCCAACACGAGGCCGCGTTCGAGCAACCGGTCGCCGACTTCGCGTACGGGATCGGTGCCGAGCCGCTCGAGGTCGCGGGTCGGGAGTGGCCCCGCTGGAACGCCACGGAGATCGACGGCACCCGTGTCCACGACGTGATCGCGGTTCCGGCCGGCGAATCCGTGTCGATTCCGGTCGCGGTCGAGAACGTCGGCGAGCGCGAGGGGACCTACGACGCGACGCTGGACGTCGACGGACGGGTGGTCGCTCACCGTCGGGGGAGGCTCGCACCCGACGAGGGGACGACGCACCGACTCTCGTGGACGCCGTCCGAACCCGGCGAGTACACGGTTCGAGTCGGTGCCGAGCGGCTGACTGCCGTCGTTCGCTCGCCCGCGAGCGCGACCGTCGCTGACCTGCAGGTCGCGCCCGACAGCGTCGACCCTGGCGAGCCGGTAACGGCGACGGCGACGATCGCAGCCGACGACGACCGACCGGCCGCGGCCGTCGTCGCGTTCCGGACCGTCGACGGGATCGCGGCCGAGCGGTCGGTGGCGCTCCGGCCCGGTGAGACGACGACCGTCGAAGCGCCCCTCCGATTCGACGAGCGCGGGCGGTACGAGATCGGCGTCGGGGATCGGACGGCGACGGTCAGCGTCGGCGCCGACCCGGCCGCGGCACTCGAGGAGGTGCCCGGGTTCGGTCTCTCGGCCGCGGCGATCGCCGTCGCGATCGCGCTCTCGATACTGGTGGCTCGCCGCCGCTGACGGTGCCGCCGAGTGAGCGTGTGAGTGAGGAGGAGGGAGAGGTGGAGTCGCCGTCGAGATGCGCCTCGAGCGTCCGCCGATCGCTCGTCACTGCAGTCACTCGAGGTCGACGTGAAACCGGCACGCGCCGTCGCCGTCGTCGACGCAGGCCGTTTTCGTGACGGTCGCGTCGGCGTCGAACGCCGCGACCAGCCCGTCCAGGATGCCGTGTGCGAGCCCGCAGTACTGGTGGCCGCGATGCGTGTCGTACGTGACGATGGCGTGATCCGACTCCCGCGCACAGGCGAGTTCCGGGAGCGTGGCCTCCTCGGTGGCGGTGTCGATGTCGTTGTAGACGCCCTCGAGGTCGGCGAGCAGGTCCGCAAGCTCCCAGTCGCGACGGATGTGCGCACTGAACGTCGAGAGCAGTTCGGGGGCCAGCCTGCGGCCGAAGTCGCGTTCGATCTCGTGTCTGTCCTGCGTGGCCATCGTCGACAGCGTCTCGAGGATGGCGTCGATCTCCTCGTCGTCGTAGTTCGTGACGGGGAGGTATAGCTGCGGCTCGAGACCGGATTGTTCGACGACCGTGTCCCAGGTGCCGTCGTCGGTTCGCTCGACGACGTACTCTTTGAGGGTCTTGTGGACGATTCCGTGCATCTGGCCGTGTCGGTGTGTGGTCGCGTACTCCCGCGCGTTCGGTGGGTGTGGCAGCGCCGTCACTGCCACGCGCTAACATCTAAGGCAGTGTCTGGGGGCCACTTAACCGTTTAGTTACAGATGAGCAGCGAGCACCGGCGCGACGGAGACGGTCTCGACGCCTCGCTCGATCGTGTCGGTGCCGTAGATCGCTTCGACCCCAGCCCGCGAGAGCTTCGTGACGGCGTCGCGGGCGAGCAAGGGGTGGACGCAGGTGACGAAGACGCGACCGACGTCGCGATCCCGGAGGAGGGTGACGGCCTCGCTCATCGTCGACCCCGTCGCGATGATGTCGTCGACGACGATCACGTCGCGACCGGCCACGTCGACGTCGCTGGGGGATATTTCGACCTCCGTCCCGGAGAGACGGGTCTTCTCGAAGTAGTCTGTTTCGCCCGCGCCGTATGCGTCTCTGGTCGTTTCGGCGAGCTCGATCGCCCCCGCGTCGGGGGAGAGGAAGACCGGATCGGCGAGATCGGCCGGGAGCGGTTCGGCCAGCTGCCCCGCCGCGTCGACGGCGGTCGCTGTCGGCTCGAAGAACTCACAGACCGCTTCTTCGTGGGGATCGACCGTCAACACGCGGTCGGTACCGGTCGAAATCGCGCGTGCGATCGCACGCGCGGACACGGGATGGCCCGGTTCGAAGGCCTCGTCCTGCCGCCCGTAACCCATGTAGGGGAGAACGGTAACGACCTCCTCGATGCCGGCCTCGCGGACGGCGTCTTGCAACTGGAGCACCTCGAGGTGGGCGTCGCTCGAGACGGTCGACGCGACGATCACCGCCCGGTCCGGCTCGGCGTCGGCCACCCCGGGGACGGCGGCGAGCAGTTCGCCGTCGGGAAAGCGGTCGTACTCGACGGCGGCGAGCGGCTCCTCGAGTTCGCGTGCGAGCGCCGCGGCGAGAGCCTGCGACGCGGATCCGCTGACGATCATATTCGGTGGGACAGCCCGGGGGGTAAACCCGCTTTCGTTCTCCCGGTCGCGTCCGGTGCCGTCGCGGTCGCCGTCGGAGCGTCAGCTCATCGTTCCGCGGCGGTCGCGTCCGGTGCCGTCGCGGTCGCCGTCGGAGCGTCAGCTCATCGTTCCGCGGCGGTCGCGTCCGGGACCGTCGCGGGGACGGCCATCCCGACCACGTCGGTGATGCCGAGCAGCCGCCGTCGCCAGCCGCCGTCGCTCGAGGACAGGAAGGTCCCCGACTCGGTGACCGCGTAGCGT
Source organism: Natrinema salaciae (assembly GCF_900110865.1). NCBI lineage: Archaea > Methanobacteriati > Methanobacteriota > Halobacteria > Halobacteriales > Natrialbaceae > Natrinema > Natrinema salaciae. Next base: position 193,936 of record NZ_FOFD01000003.1, on the reverse strand, counting down.
TCGTCGCCGTAGCCGAATCCGACGACCGTCTCGCCCGAGCCGTCGGGCTCGCGCTCCCGCCACTCGTCGTCGTCGGCCGCGTACTCGTAGATCGTCTCGCCGGCGACCGCGTGTGCACGCTCGAGTCGGCCGGGTCGAGAGCGGGGGTCCGCCGCGACGGTCTCGAACGCTGGCTCGAGGACCGCCATCCAGCCGTTGCCCAGCTTGTAGAGTCCGTCGGCGGTGGCGGCCAGCGGGACGCCGGCGGCCGAGACGTCCCGCACGTCCGTCAGCCCGGCGTGATCGAGCCTGCCCTCGTGAACGCGGTAGACGCCGTTGTCGGTACCGACGAGGTCGCCGTCGATCGCGCGCACCGTTGCCACAGGGACGTCCTCGAGCGTGGTCCACTCCTCGGCTCCAGCCGCCCGACACGCGACGCGGCCGTCCGGACTGGCCGCGATCAGATCGCCGTCGTCGTAGCCGACGGCGACCGCCGGGCCGAACCCCGCTTCGACGAACGTTTCGTCGGCCGCGTCGCCGTCGCCGGTCTCGGCGGCCGCCTCGTTCGCGACCTCGTGTACCCTGACGTCCTCGTCGGTCGCGATGGCGACGGCGTCGCGGGTCGCCGCGATGTCTCGAGCCTCGCAGCGCTCGCAGAGGCCGAATTCGCCGACGGTGTCGCCGGCGACGCGGACGCGGACGACTCCCATCGCGCTCGCGACGTAGGCGGTGACCGCGCCCTCGCGGTCGCCGTAGACGCGTTTCTCCTCGATCGAGTCCATACGGACCCGTCGGGGGGACGGGCCGAAAACGTTCCGTCGGCGATCGGCCAGCACGCCGGTCGGTTTGCGGAATCCCTTTGGGGTGGCCGGTCAGACTACCACGTGATGCAAGTCTTCGGATCCAGCGGGACGCGGGGCGTCGCAAACGAGGAGTTGACGCCCGCGTTCGTCCTGCGCGTCGCGAAAGCGGCCGGGACGACCTGGGGTGACGGTCACGGTGGGGACCGGGTTGCCATCGCCCGCGACACGCGCCACACCGGCCGAATGCTGGCCGATGCGGCCGCCAGCGGGCTCGCAAGTACGGGAATCGACATCGACCGCCTCGGGATCGTTCCCACGCCGGGTGCACAGGCCTACGCCGAACGGGAGGGCGTGCCGGTAATCGTCATCACGGCCTCGCACAACCCGCCGCCGTACAACGGCGTCAAACTCGTCGGGGCCGACGGCGTCGAACTCGCGGTCGCCGACCTCGAGACGATCGAGGAGACGCTGCTCGCGGAGTCGTTCACCGTCGCGCCCTGGGACGAGACGGGATGTGTCCGCGAGATCGACGGCGTCAGGCGGGAGTACGTCGACGAACTGCTCGCCGCCGCGGACCGGGAGGCGATCGCCGACGCGGAGCTCACCGTCGCGCTCGATCCGGGCCACGGCGCGGGAGCGCTGACGAGCCCCGAGTTCTTCCGCGAACTCGGCTGTCGCGTCGTCACGGTCAACGCCCAGCCCGACGGACACTTCCCCGGTCGCGATCCGGAGCCAGTTCCCGACAACCTCGTGGATCTTGGCCGGCTCGTCCGCGCGACCGACGCCGACGTCGGCATCGCCCACGACGGCGACGCCGACCGCGCCATCTTCTTCGACGAACACGGCGAGTACGTCGAGGGCGACGCCACCCTCGCCGCGCTCGCAGCCGCCGAACTCGAGGCCGGCGACACCACCGTCTCGGCCGTCAACGTCTCCCAGCGGCTCGTCGACGTCGTCACCGAGATCGGAGCCGAACTCGAGCTCACCCCCATCGGCTCGACGAACATCATCACCCGCATCGAGGAACTCGAGGACAAGGGCGAGCGGGTTCCGGTCGCGGGAGAGGGTAACGGCGGGATCTTCTTCCCCGGCTACCGGCTCTCGCGGGACGGCGCGTATACGGCCGCGCGATTCCTCGCGCTGGTCGCCGAGCGGCCGGTCAGCGAGATCGTCGCCCCCTACGACGGCTACGTCAACGTGCGGCGCAACATCGAGTACGAGTCGACGGCCGAACGCGACGCGATGCTCGACGCGGCGGCCAACCAGGCCCAGGCCGCCGACGCGGAACTCAACACCCGCGACGGCTACCGGCTGGACCACGGCGACGCGTGGGTGCTCGCCCGCCCATCCGGAACCGAACCGCTCGTCCGGATCTACGCCGAGGCCCGCGAGGGCGACCGGGCGGAGGAACTCGCCAGCGACATGTACGAGGCGCTGGCCGACGCGAAGGCCGACGTCTGAACGCAGTCGTTACGTCTCGTCTTCGGACCGTCGAATCAGCGCGTAGCCACCGGCGAGGCCCGCGATCGTGGCAACGGGTCCGAAGCCGGGCATCCCGTCACCGCCGGGCGCGGAATCGCCGTTGGATTCGGTATCACTGGTGTTATCGGCAGATTCGGAACTGTTAGAGTCGCCGTTGGATTCGGTATTACCGGAGTCACCGTCGGTACCCTCATCAGCGGCCCCGATCGTGACGAGTTGCTCGTCCCCTCCTGGGAGACGGATCGCGATGTCCTCGTCCGACGAGTTCGGCCCGTTGTAGATGATCATTTCCCACTCGTACTCGCCATCGTCGACGTTGAATTCATCGAGAGGAATTTCGAAGACGTCGTCGCCGTCCTCGTGAGGGACAGCCTGTATATCTCCGCTCGAGTCGTTCTCGATTTCGAATTCGACGAGCCAGCTTTCGTCGACTTCCTCGTCTCGAGTAATCGTCACTGTCGCTCCGTCTTGATCGAACTCCCACTCGTAGTTGGTCCCGTATACTTTCTCGCCGGTCGTCGAAACGACGGTCCCCGATCCGTCGAGGAGTTCGACGATGTACGGGGCGAACGTCTGGTCCGTGAATATCCCCCTATCACCGCTGTATGAACCGCTGACGGTGACGGAGGACTCGCTTCCCTCCGGCGTTCGGACATCGACGAGTCCGTCCATCGACGGGACCTCCTCCAGCGAACCGGTAAAGATTATCACGTGATCGGTCGCGTACGTTTCCCCGTCCCCGTCCGGTTTGAACGTGGTCGTCTTGCCCGTCGCGGCGTTGCGGACCCGAAGCGACCGATCGGCGTCTCCCCCGAACTCGAATAGGCCACCTCCGGTGGTACTGACGGTGATGGTCTCCGACGCCGCGCCCGGTCCCACAACCGTCGATGTCGCGCTCGAGTGCTTGATGTCGACTGCGGCGGCGCCGCTGCTTGCGGCACCCACAACGGTTCCGACGACCCCTGTCCCCCCGGCTACTGTCAGTGTCAACAATTTTCGTCTCTGTATCCGACACATCTCGGCTGTCATTTCTCACGACGTGTCAAATAGCCTTTGGCGGAGCCGGATGGGAAATTCTGTCTGGAAGTCACCGGCCGGATTCGTCCTTCGGGCGGGTTGCAGGAGGTGGAACCGTCCCCGCGTCGTCGTTCGCTCCCGTCTCGTACGATCTACGGTCCGATCGACCTGCCTGTCCGCGCTCGTTCGGGACCGTTCATAGCTTCTTAGAGCGCAAGAACCATCCTGGAATTTGTTTCACTACCCGCCGTACTCGGCCGTCGGCGGGGGCCAGGTGATCGCTCTTTCATCGGATGTCGTCTCGAGTGTTCGCGCTGGACATCGTCACGGAACGATCGTCACCGGAACGTCCGCCCGGCGGGTGACCGCCTCCGCGACGCTGCCCAGCAACACCCGCGAGACGCCGGCTTTCCCCTCGCTCCCCATGACGATCGCGTCGACGTCCGCCTCGGCGACGTACTCGAGAATCGCGTCCGCCGTCCCCTGGCCTTCGATCACGTTCGTTTCGATGGAGCGGTCGTACTCGTCGGCGAGCGCCTGGACGTCGGCGAAGAACGCGGGTTCGTCGTCCCCCGAGACGATACTGCCGTAGTCCGCCTCGAGATCGTCGATCGCGTGGACCACCGTCAGCCGACCGGCGGGCACCCACTCGAGGGCGTGCTCGAGGGCCGCCCGCGACGGGTCGGAGTCGTCCATCGGGACGAGGACGTGTCTGGTCATACGTGGTCTTCGGCCGAAGACGGCTAAAATGCGGGGCCGACGGGCGGCGACGACTCGCTCTCGAGGCGCTGGTGGGCGGCCGTCAGCCGCTCGCGCGGTCGCTCAGATCGGGTCGTCGACCGCGAGCGCCTCCTCGAGTCGTTCCCGTTCGGCCCGCAGGGACTCGAGTTCGTCCGCGACGCGGCCGTCGGCCAGCCGCTCGCGCTCGCCGGGGCTGAGCTGTGCCACCGCTTGTGCGGCGGTCTGGAGGCGGTCGTAGTCGGGGTCGGTCGCGAGCAGGCGGACGTCGCGCAGGGCCGCGACCGTCTCCTCGTCGGCGATCCGGGCGACGAACGGACGGTACTCCCGCGTCCGACAGCGGAGTTCGCCGGCCGGTCCCGGCGGCCAGTCGATCGTCAGCGGTTCGGCGTCGACGCCGTCGAGATACGTCTGCTGGGTCGCCACGTTGCGCTTGAGTTCGTCCGCGCTCTCGACGTAGTGGGAGAGCTTCGACCGGGAGTAGTCGGCGTACTCGAGCAGTTCGGGGATCGTGTACTCGCCGGCCGGGTTCTCGCGGACGTAGTCCACCAGCTCGTCGGGCGGCTGTTCGTAGGTCACGAACGGGTACCACCGGCTTCGCTCGAGCAGGTCGAACACCTCGCGTGCGCTGGCCTCGAGTCGATACTCGCGGACGCCCTCGCGGATGGCCTCGTTGTACGCCTCGATCGGCTCGCGGAGGCGCTCGACCGGCGCGTCCAGATCGGCGTTCGAGAGTTCGAGCAGCCGTTCCCGCCGGTCGATCTCGTCGTCGACGGTCCGACGGCGCTTGGCCGCGGCTGTGCGAGCTTCCGCCAGCTCTTCCTTGGCCGCCTCGCGCTCCTCGAGCAGGTCGGCGTACGCGGCGGCCGGCACGAGCGCGTCGCGGGCCCGTTCGAAATCCGACTCGCTGAGCCGTCGCTTGTCGATCGCTTCGAGGGCGTTCTCGAAGGCGTCGCGTTCCGGGAGATCGTCGGCCAACCCCGAGACCAGCCCGTCGAACTTCCCCTCGAGCTCGATGTAGGCCTGGAAGTTCTCCTTGCCGGTTCCCGTCGCCCGGTCGACGTAGTCGTCCAGCAGCGTCGTCGCGTTCCGGTAGGCCGTCGTGACCTCCTCGACGGTCTCGGACCCGTGGTCCGCGATCCGCGTCTCGACCGTCTCGAGGCGCTGGCGGGCGGCCTCGAGCGCTTCGAAGGGCGTCGGCTCGTCAGCAGCCCCGGCGCGTGCGTCCGAGCGGGCGTCAGAGGGAGGGACGCGCTCGCTCATCTCACTCGTAGACGGCGTCGGGATCGAACACCTGTTCGCCGACGGTCTCCCCGTCGATCGTCCGGTAGAAACACGACCGGTGGCCGGTGTGACACGCGCCGCCCTCCTGGTCGACCAGGTAGAGAAGGGTGTCGGCGTCGCAGTCGACTCGGACCTCGGCGACGTCCTGAACGTGGCCGCTGGTCGCCCCCTTCTCCCAGAGTTCGTCCCGGCTCCGGGAGTAGTAGTGCGCGCGGCCGGTCTCGCGGGTCCGCTCGAGGGCGTCCGGCGAGACGTACGCGAGCATGAGCACCTCGCCGGTGTCGACGTCCTGTGCCACTGCGGGGACGAGTCCGTCCTCGCCGAAGTCGACCGCAACGTCGTCGTCCATACTCGGGATATCGGTCGGCCGAGCGATAGGTCTTTTGCTGCGGAGACCGCGAGTGCGTCGCTCGAGAATCGGGACGAAGAACCGGGACAAAGGGCAAAGTCGGTCTCAGCGTCCGTTCCAGCTCCAGCGGCCGACGACGAGTAGCACGACCGCGAACAGCAGGAAGCCGATCGTCACGGCGGCCGTGACCGCGTCCGTGCTCGCCGCCGCGACCAGTCCCGAGGCCAGCATGAGTCCGACGACCAGCAGCAGTAACCCGAAGATCGAGGCGATCGAGAGTCCGATCCCCTCTCTGAGCCCCCACTTCGTGGTTGCGGCGTCCTCTCGGTCGCTCTCGGTCGGGTACTGTCCTGGACCGCGGTACGGAATTGCCATGTCTCTCGCCTCCTACGGGAAGGAGGCGCTCGCGGGCAATAAAGAGCGCTCACGAACGGACGGACTGTCCGATCGGCGGTGGGTTCGGTTTGGGGCAGTCGTTGCGGCGACCGCGGGTATTCGGACCCCGTCCGCCACCGATCAGGCCTGGCCGTTCAGCGTGATGTCGTTGATGGCGATGATCCGCTCGTCGGACTCGAGTTCCTCCTTCGCGTCCGCGGGGACCTCGCTGTCGACGTTGTAGACGGTCAGCGCCTCGCCGCCGATGGTTTCGCGGGCGTTGAACATGCCGGCGATGTTGACGCCGTGGTCGCCCATCACGGAGCCGATGAGACCGATGACGCCGGGTTCGTCCGTGTTGCGCGCGACGACCATCCGGCCGTGGGGGATGGCGTCGACGCGGTAGCCGTCGATACGGACGATGCGCGGGTCGTCGCCGGCGAACAGCGTTCCGTCGACCGAGACCTCGCTGTCGTCGTTGCTGACGGTCACGGAGACGAGACTCTGGAAGTCCTCGGCCTGGCGGGTCTTGGATTCGGTGACGTCGACGCCGCGATCCTCCGCGATCTGGGGCGCGTTGACCGCGTTGACCTGCCACTCGAGCGGCTGGAAGACGCCCTTCAGCGCGCTCGCGGTGACGAACTCGACGTCCTCGTCGGCGATGTCGCCCTCGTAGACGACCTCGATGTCTTCGATGCGGCCCTCGAGCAGCTGAGCGGCGACCTTGCCGGCGGTCTCCGCGAGCTCGATGTAAGGCTGGACGCGGGGGAACGCGCTCTCGTCGATCGACGGCGCGTTCAGCGCGTTCGCGACCGGTTCGCCGATCAGCGCGGCGTTGACCTGCGAGGCCGTCGAGGTCGCGACGTTCTCCTGTGCGGCTTCCGTCGAGGCCCCGAGGTGGGGCGTGACGATGATCTCGTCGTGCTCGAGTAGCGGCGACTCGGCCGAGAGCGGTTCCTCGGCGAAGACGTCCAGCGCCGCACCGGCGAGAGTGCCGTCCTCGACCTTGGCGGCCAGCGCGTCCTCGTCGACGACGCCGCCGCGGGCGCAGTTGATCAGGTAGCCGTCGCCCAGCAGATCGAGTTCGTCCTCGCTGATCAGGCCTTCAGTCTCCGGCGTAAGCGGCGTGTGAACCGTGAGGAAGTCCGCCCGTTCGAGGCTCTCCTCGAGATCGACGAGTTCGGCACCGATGCGGTCGGCCCGCTCCTCGCTGATGTACGGGTCGTACGCGACGATGTCCATGCCCAGCGAGTCGAGCTTCTTGGCGACTTCCTGGCCGACGCGGCCGAGGCCGACGACGCCCAGGGTCTTGCCGTTGAGCTCGGTTCCGAGGTAGTCGCTTTTCGCCCACTCGCCGTTTTTGAGGCGGATGTGTGCCTGTGGGATGGAGCGAGCGGCCGCGAACGTCATCGCGACGGTGTGTTCGGCCGCCGCGCGAACGTTTCCTTCCGGTGCGTTGGCGACGATGACGCCGTGGTCTTTCGCGGCGTCGATGTCGATGTTGTCGACGCCGATCCCGGCTCGGCCGACGATGACCAGGTCCTCGGCGGCCTCGAGGACGTCCTCGGTGACTTCCGTTCCCGAGCGAACGATCATGCCGTGTGCGTCCGATACCGCCTCGAGGAGGTCGTCGTCCTCGAGTTCGTAGCCCGTCTCGACCTCGTGGCCGGCGTCTCTGAGTACGTCCAGACCCGCATCTGCGATCGGGTCCGTGACGAGAACCTTCATGCGCGAGACAATCGTGCGGAGCAGGTAAACCCTTCCGTTGTCGTCGGGCCCGGCAAAAAATACCGTTGTCTACCGAAACCGCGGGACGGAACGGCGACCGGTATCAGTTCGACAACGACACTGTCGGCGATTCCGATCGAGCGATCCCGAAAATCTGGAATTTCCACCCGGGATTATACGCCGCCGGCCCGTACTCGACTCCATGTACGACCGAATCCTCTTGCCGACCGACGCGGCGGACGGAACGGAACTGGCGACCGAACACGCGATCGCGGTCGCCGACCAGACCGACGCGGAGCTCCACCTGCTGTACGTCGTCGACAGCGACGTCTACAGCTCCTACAGCGGCGACGAGTACGTCCACGAGTTCGAAGGGCTCGAGGCCGCCCTCGAACAGGCCGGTGAGGACGCCCTCGCATCGGCCGCCGACGCGGCCCGAGAGTCGGGTCTCGAGCCGACCACGGTCGTCAGGCACGGCGCGCCCCACGAGCAGATACTCGACTACGCCGACGAGGCGGACGTCGACCTGCTCGTCATGGGGTCGAAGGAGCGACCGGGCGACTACCGGCAGTTGCTGGGCAGCGTCACCGACCGCGTCGCGAGACTGGCCTCGCGGCCCGTGACGATCGTCAAGACGCCGGTCGAGGAACGCGAGTAATCGCGGCCCGCAGCCCGTGTTTCTCGAGCGGTTCGGTCGAGTGGTTTCTGCTGAGTGTTGCTGCCGAGCGGAATCCGTCGTCCGTCGTTTGGCGATGGTCACTCGGTCACGGCCAGCAACCGCGGCACGGCAGCGATGCCGGCGCCGACGACGACGAAGGTGAGCGCGGTCCCGCCGATCGCCACGAAGAGGGAAGAGTCCATCGCGACGGCGATCGTTTCGGCTTCCTGTGCGCCGTTGGTGTCCGTTTCGAGGGTCCAGCGAGCGATGCCCGCGAGCGCGGCGGTCGGGACGACGTAACACAGAACCAGCGATCCAAGCGCAAGGCCGCCGTCCCGGCGCGTCTCGAGGCGGACGTAGCGCACGAGGAGGTAGCCGGCGACCACGAGCACGACGATCGGAACGAGCGCCGAGACGTGGCTGGTCAGGCCGCGAACGAATCCGAACCCACCGCGGATCGTCTCCTCGCCCTGTTTGATCGTCGCCCCGTGGCTCCCCAATGTCACCAGTCCCGTCACGACCCATCGACTCGGTTGCGCTTCGACGCCGCCGAACATTCCGCCGCCGAACATCGCGCCGACGAGCTGGTAGGTCGCCGCGAGGACGACTGCGAAGGCGCTCACGCCGGAGACCGCACCGGCTTTCCAGGGCGGAACGGCGAACCGCGTTCGACCGCGTTGCGTCGCGCCTCCCGCCGGGTCGTTCTCGTCATCGTCACCGTCGTCGCCCTCGGCGACCGGCTCCTCGTCCGCGAGATCGGGTCCCTTGTCGTACTCGAACCGTCGATCTGACGACATGTGTCCGGCAACGGAGGCGGGTCGATAATATGTTTCGATCGATCGGGCGACGCAACTACTGGTCGGCCCGGCGCGAAACCTGAACTGGTTTATCCGGTGACCGACAATCGAGAAGCGATGACAGTCGTCGCTTTCGACTTCGACGGGACGCTTTCCGACTCCGAGATGACCGTCCTGCTCGGCGACCGCCGCAGCGTCGCCGCGGACATGGCCGACATTACCGAACGCGCGATGAACGACGAGATCGGCTACGCCGAGAGCCTGCGCAGGCGCGCGGCCCTGCTCGAGGGACTGCCGGAGGCCGAGGCCGAGGCCGCGTTCGACGAAGTCGTCCTCCGCGAGGGGGCGGCCGACCTCATCGCGGACCTGAACGACGCGGGCATCACGACCGCCATCCTGACGGGCGGGTTCGAACGCGGCGTCGCGGCTGCCCTCGAGCGCGAGGACGTCTCGGTGGATCACATCGTCTCGAACCGGCTCCCGACGACGGCGGGCGAACTCACCGGTGCCGTCGACGGACCGCTGGTCGAGGGCACGAAGGACGACGCGCTCGCGGACCTCGCCGACGACGTCGGCGTCGACCTCGCGGACACGGTGGCGGTCGGCGACGGTGCAAACGACCTGCCGATGCTCGAGGTCGCCGGGCTGGCGATCGGTTTCGAACCCAAGCCGGCGGTCGAACCCCACTGTGACGTCGTCGTCACGTCGATGACCGAGGCCCGCGAGACCCTGCTCGAGGAGGCCGTCCTCACCGAGCACTGAACGCCTCGAGTAACGGGGATTTGACCTTCCCTAATCGACTGTTACGGGTTCGAGACGACGGCCCGGTGGGGGATGGACCCGTCCGCTCCCGCCGCTGCGTCCCGTTCGCCGTTGATCGGTCGATTTCCGTGATTGTCCCTTCTAACTGCCTCTTTCCCGACCGAGAGAGTTTTAACTCGTAATCGAGTAAGTGATCGCGATGATGTGGCAAGACCTCGTATTCATGCTCGGAAGCGGCCTCTCGATCGTCTTTCTCGCGCCGACGCTGCGCGACTCGAACGCGCGGGTACCGCTGGGCACGAGCCTGCCGTCGATGGGGATCGGCTTCGTCTACAGCACGACGTTCTTCACGCTCGGGATGACCTTCTCCGCGCTGGGTGCGCTCGCCGCCGGCTCGATGTGGACGCTGATCGCCCTCTTTCGATCGCCCCAGGGCATCTCGATGCAGTTGCTCGGCCGCGAAAACCTCGCGCTGTTCGTCGCCGACGTGCAGTACTGGCTCGCTCGCCGGCGCTCCGACGGCCCGCCCGCCGAACAGTACGTCTCCTTCGATCGCGTCTCGACCCACGGCGACGCTCGCTAGCTGCCCCTCGATACGGTTCGGATCGACGTTTCACGTTTTGCGCTCCTCGACCCCTCGAATACCCGCCGATAGCGGAGCCGAGCGATCACTGGGAAAAGAGACTCGTGTGCACCGGCGCGAACTCCCCGGACCCGGAGTCGTCGGCGTCGGGTGCCGTATCGGTGATCGCGCGGCCGGCGAGTCCGTCGTCGAGCAGTTCCGAGAGCGGCGGTCCGACCTTTTCGGGTTCGACGAGGAACGCGTCGTGACCGTGGTCGGACTCGACGACGTGGTGGGCGACGTCGGTCCCGGCCTCGCGGCAGGCTTCGGCCAGCGCTTCGGCCTGTTCGACGGTGAAGTGCCAGTCCCCGGTAAAGGACAGCAACAGGAGTTCGCCCTCGAAGGCCGCGAGCGCGTCGGCGTCGGACTCGTAGCCCGCCGACAGATCGAAGTCGTCCATCGCGCGGGTCATGTAGAGATAGCTGTTGGCGTCGAACCGGTCGACGAACTTGTCGGCCTGATAGTCCAGATAGGACTCGACTTCCCGGTAGGGGAAGAAGGCCGCCGCCGGATCCGGCGGTTCCTCGCGGACCGCTTCCCGTCCGGCCGACCGACGGCCGAACTTGCGCCCCATCGAGGCCTTCGAGAGGTACATGATGTGGCCGATCTGGCGCGCTCGAGCGAGACCGTCTTCCGGCTCGGGTCCGCCGTAGTAGTGGCCCCCGTTCCAGTTGGGGTCGCTGGTGATCGCCCGGCGGGCGACAGTGTCGAGCGCGAGACACTGCGGGTCGAGTCGAGCGGCGGTCGCGACCGCGCCGGCGCGTTCGACGTCGTCGGGGAAGCGACGCAGCCAGTCTAAGACGTTCATCCCGCCGACGCTGCCGCCGACGACGGCGTGGAGCCGTCCGACGCCGAGTTCGTCCAGGAGCCGCCGCTGAGCGCGCGTCCAGTCACCGACCGTGACCGCCGGGAAGTCGGTCCCGTAGGGCTCGCCCGTCTCGGGGTTCTCGCTCGCGGGGCCCGTCGTCCCGTAACACGAACCGGGGGCGTTCGCGCAGACGACGTAATACTCGCTCGTGTCGATCGCCTTTCCGGGGCCGACGACGTCGCCCCACCAGGCGCGGGCCTGTCCCGCGGTTTCGCCGCCGGCGTCCGGCCGACGGGCGACGTGGGCGCTGCCGGTCAGCGCGTGACAGACCAGCACCGCGTTGTCGCCGGTGAACTCGCCGTAGGTCTCGTAGGCCACCTCGAGGGCCGGGATCGACTCCCCACTCTCGAACTGGAACGCACCGAGATTGGCCGTGTTCTTCGTCGTCACGGCTGCTCACCCTCGCCTCGACAGGCGCGCGTCGCCGCGTCGATCGCTTGCTCGAGGTCGGCCAGGATGTCTGCTGGGTCCTCGATCCCGACGGACATCCGGACGAGGTCGGCCGTGACGCCCGCCTCCTCGCGTTCCTCGGGCGAGAGCTGGCCGTGGGTGGTGCTCGCCGGATGAATGACGAGCGTCTTCGCGTCGCCGATGTTCGCGAGGAACTGCGCGAGTTCGACGTTCTCGCAGAAGGCCTTGCCCGCTTCGAACCCGTCCTCGAGCCCGAACGCGACCATGCCGCCGTAGTCCTCGAGATACCGCGTCGCGTTCTCGTGGGTGGGGTGGTCCGCGAGCCCTGGATGCGTGACCCACGCGACGTCCGCGTGATCGTCGAGATACTCCGCGACGATGGCGGCGTTCTCGCAGTGTTTCGCGACGCGCAGGGGCATGGACTCGAGGCCCTGCAGGGTCTGCCAGGCGTCGAACGGCGACTGCTGGTTGCCGAGACTGCGCAGCGACCGGAACCTGGCCGTCGCGGCGAACGGCGCGTCGGGGAAATCCCGCGAGAAGTCGACGTCGTGGTAGGCGTGGCTCGGTCCCGCGATCTCGTCGTAGCCGTGCTCGCCCCAGGGGAACGAGCCGCCGTCGACGAGGACGCCGCCGACGGTCGTCCCGGAGCCGTGGAGCCACTTGGTCGTCGACTCCCAGACGACGTCGGCCCCGTGCTCGAGCGGGCGACAGAGCGCCGGCGTCGCGAAGGTGTTGTCCACCACGAGGGGGACGCCGTTGTCGTGGGCGAGCTCGGCCACCCGCTCGAAGTCCGGCGTGACCAGCGACGGGTTGCCGATCGTCTCGACGTGGACGAAGGCGGTGTCCTCGTCGATGGCGTCCTCGTACGCGTCGTACTCGAGGGTGGGGACGAACCGCGGTTCGATCTCCCGGCGAGTCGCCGTCTTCGAGAGGTACGCGGTCGTCCCGCCGTAGGTGTCCGTCGAGCAGACCACGTTGTCTCCGCCCTCCGCGAGGATCAACACCGCGGAGTCCAGCGCGGCCATCCCGCTCGCCGTCGCGACCGCGCCCGCGCCGCCCTCGAGATCGGCGAGGCGGTCCTCGAGCGCGGTGACGGTCGGGTTGGCGATCCGAGAGTAGATGTAACCGTCGTCCTCGAGCGCGTAGCGGTCGGCGGCGGTGTCGGCGTCTTCGAAGACGTAGGAGGTCGTCTGATAGATCGGCGGTGCCATCGCACCGGTTTCCGGATCGGGAGACTGCCCGGCGTGGACGCTGCGCGTATCGAGTCCGCGCTCGCCGCGCTCGGCGCTGTCGTGCCCGTCGCTCGCGTCGTCGCTCATGTTTAGTATGCATACTACTCCACGTTCATATGCACCACAGTAACGGCAAAAACCGCAGACTAGAGAATATCAAACAAGGGTGGGGCCGGCGGTCCGACGGCTGGGGCTCGGCTCCCAGGTACGCGAACGCGGCCTCGTCGAACGCTTCGCTCGGTCTCTTTGAGCATCGTTACCCGTGGTACGTGAATGATACCGGTCACGTCCGAGGGTTCGATGGGACGTACAGATCGCGTAGTCGAACCGAACCCGAGGCAACGCGCTCGATAAAATATCCCCCAAACGGCGGTTAGCCGATTTCGACCGACCACTCACCGTCAGATTTGACCTCTATGTAACCGGCGTCGTGAAACTCGAACGACGATGGATTGCCGATACTGCCGTCGTGGAACAGGAATTCGCGGGTATCGCCCGTCGACGAGAGGAAGTGGACGATGAATCGATCCCCGTCGTAGTCGCCGGACGGCCGGTACGTCCCGTCGAATTCGAACGGGCCGTGAACATCGTTTCCACTGCCGCTGAACGAGAATGGCGGACTTTCTCCGCTCTCGTCGCGCGGCTGTCGAACGAACACCTCCCAGTCGCCTCCGGCAACGACGCTGAGGCGGTACGTCCCGCCGGTCATGTGCCAGGCGGTCCGCCCGTCGTATGAGCCCGTCCAGTCGGCAAATAGCGTGCCATTTCCGTCGTCCTGAGGCATCAGCCGGACTTCGAAGTCACCGTCGCCGTCGTGCGTGGCATCGACGATCGTGAGACCTCCTCCGATATCGAAGTCGTCGGTGAGCGTCTCACCGTTCCCGGAGAACTCCTGCTGGCTCGGTCCAGCCGTGGGGGTTTCCTCGTCGTCCGTTTCGTTTCCGGTGCCATCACTGCCCTCTTCGCCGCCACCGCCGTCACTGCCCTCTTCGCCATCGTCGCCCTCGGTCCCGTCCTCGGCTGCATCGTTCGTACAGCCAGCGAGTGGGAGTGTGACTCCTCCAAGTGACACTAGTTGCACGACGTGTCTTCGTTTCATCTGAGCGCGTTCGTACACGAGAGGTCAATTTTAGTATAGGCCGATTTACGAAAATCGACCGTCGGTGCGTCGCCTCGGCGATTCAGTTATCGCGGGCTACACGTTCGTCACGTATCATTCCACGACGATTCGAATTTCACCGATCCCGAGGGAACGGCCGTCGACCACCGCGTCGCCCCCCATCGACCGAACCACCGATTCCTGGCTCTCTACCCCTCGATGCGCGTCCGCTCACCCGTGTTCGATCGACTCGAGCATCGTCCGGACGGCGTCGGACTCGGTCTCGAGGCCCATCGCCTGCGGGTGGGTCGCGACCCCGATCACGAAATCGTCGCCGTGTTCGACGGGCTCGCTGACCTGCAGGTACACGTCGATCGCGGTGCTGGCGGAGACCAACCGCGCGCGTGCTTCGTATCGCGCGAGGGTCGTCTCGGATCCCAGCACCGAAATCGACGCCTCGTCGACGGCCCGGACGTCCTCGAGCCGGTCGTACCGGTTCTGAATCAGTGCGACGAGTTCGTCCGTCGAGTACTCGCCGACGGGGTTGAACGTCTTTCCGAGGACGGACACCTGCGGCGTGGTCAGGACGGCGACGACCGCCGCTTGCACGCGCGTCAGTCCGAGCGAATCGAGCGCGATCGCCCGGTCGTACTCGGCGTACCAGTTCCGGGCCTCGATCGAGCGTTCGATCCCGAACCGGCTGATCGTTCGCTCCACGACGACCTCCTCGACGGTGCGTTCGTCGTAGCCGGTTTCCTCGAGTGCGGCCGCCGAGACGGTCCCCGGCGTCGACGAGAGCGAATCCTCGACGAAGCCGGTGCAGCCGGCGACGATCCCGGTCCCGGCGGTCGCTCCCGCAGCGAGCAATTGCCGACGCGTGACTCTCATCGGCAGAGACACGCCGCCGGCGACCGAAAACGCATCGGTTCCGGGGAAAACTGGTGCCGTGCGTGACAGGACTCGCGACGCGTCCGCCGGTCGACTCGAGACGGACGACTTGATAGTTCCGGAGTGCCAACGGCCGCTCGTGCACTCGAGTGACCGTGACCGGGTCGTGCTCGCCGCCCTCGTCTTCGCGGTGCTGTTCTCGCAGGTGCTGCTCTATCCGGGCGTCGCGACGCTCGTGGAGACGTTAGGTGCCGACGCGACGACGTCGGCGTTCGCGGCGACCGCGCTCGACGCGAGCATGTGGTTCCTCGTCGCCGAGTTCGTCGCGTACGTCACCTTCGTCGGCCTCTGGGGCGTCGCGAGCGACGCGACCGGTCGGCGCACGCCGTTCATCGCCGTCGGTGCGATCGCCGGCGCGGTCGGCTACGCCGCCCTCGCTGCCGTCCCGTCGATCGGGTCGATCCCCTTCGAAGGGGTGCTCCTCCTGCGCGTCTTCCAGGGGGCGATGACCATCGGCGCGTTCTCCCTGACGATGACCATGCTGATGGACCTCGAGGGTGGCCACGGCCGGAACATGGGTGCGGCGGGGATCGCCATCGGGCTCGGCGCGGCGCTGGGAGCGCCGATCGGCGGCCAGTTGACGGAGGTCGATCCGCTCGCGCCGCTGCTCGTCGCCGCCGGATTGCTCGTCTGCGTCGGCGCGCTCGTCTCGCTGGTCGGGGACCGAACACCCGACGAGAGCCGGAGCGCTCGAGCGCTGGTCGACGGAATCCGGCGGCGGCCGACCCTCTCGATTCCGTACGCATTCGGGTTCGTCGATCGGCTCACCGCGGGGTTTTTCGCGCTCGTCGGGACGCTCTACTTTCAGGAGACGTTCGACCTCGACGCGGGAACGACCGGCCTCATGCTGGCGTGCTTTTTCGCCCCCTTCGCCCTCTTGCAGTATCCGATGGGTGCCCTCTCGGACCGGATCGGCCGGACGGTCCCGATCGTCGTCGGCTCGGCGTGTTACGGCGGCGGGATCCTCCTCGTCGGGGCCTCGCCGTCGGTCGCGACCGCCGCGATCGCGATGATCGGCGTCGGCGTGCTCGGTGCCCTCGTCGCCCCCGCGACGATGGCGCTGGTCACCGACCTCGCGGACGAGAGCGAGCGCGGGCTCGCGATGGCCGGGTTCAACCTCGCCGGCAGCCTCGGCTTCCTCGGCGGCTTCCTCGTCGGCGGGACCGTCGCCGGCAGCTACGGCTACGACGTGGCCTTCCTCGTCGTCGGCGGCCTCGAGATCGCGATCGCCGTCGTCACGGTGCCGGTGTTCCTGCGCCTCCCGCTCGAGCGGACGGATCAGTTCCGAGCGAGCGATCGGGGCGACGCCTGAGTCGATACTCGAAGCGCGAACGGATCGCGGAACCGACAATACATATTTTGTGCCATGTGGTCTCATATCATTGTACTAGGAGAAGGTATCAACTTTTATGTCCTCAGGCCAAACCTCCGATGATGACACGAGATAATCCGGTTTCGCGGCGCACAGCGCTGAAGCTCACGGGTGCGGCTGCCTCGACTGCGCTCGTCGCCGGCTGCAGTGGTGGCGACGAGGGGAACGGCAACGGCAACGGTGACAGTGAAGATAGCGGCCCCGTCGAAATCAGCCCCGACGAAACGATCATGCTCAAGGCCACGAGCAGTAACACGTGGGAGGGGAAGTCCCCGTCCGGCATCGAGGGGCAGGAGAACCCGACGCTGGCACTCAAAGAGGGCGAGACCTACGAGATCGGCTGGGACGAAAACGGCGGTAGCGTAGGACACAACATCGCCATCTACAACGGCGACGGGGAGGTTCACAACGGGAAGAAAACAGAACAGACCCCCGATCCGGGTGACGGTGAGATGCTGGAGTTCGAGGCCTCGAGTGATACGGTCGAATACGTCTGCGTACCCCACTATCAGTCGGGGATGGCAGGCGACATCGAAATGCAGTAATACCGTCTCTCGCCGCTTTTCCGCGTCTTCGGACGCCGCGTGCCATTTTTCGACGATGGCAAACGCTGTGATCGTAGTCGAACAACCGGGTGCCGGCGTCGGGGTCGATTCCGACGCCGTCATCGATCGTCTTGTAGCGGGCCACGAACTGTTTTATTACTGTCTAGATACGAATTTACTTATGTCGGGGCCGAGTCACTTCCGCTATGGACGCTGACGGCCACCCGTGCCGACGGACGGTGCTACGAGGGGGCGGTCTCGCGGCCTCGAGTGCGCTCCTCGCCGGCTGTATCGACGACGGGTCGACTGACGCCGACCCCGGCACGTCGACCGACGATGGAGGCACAGATGAGAACGACGAAAGCGATGGCAGCGATGGAAACGATGGCAGCGATGGCAGCGACGGGAGCGACGGGAGCAACGAAAGCGCGGACACGGACGCTGGCGATGACGACGAGTCCGAACCGGCGGATGACACCGGCGAATCCGACTCCGAACCGATCGAGACCGATCGCACGTTCGAGATCGAGCCCGGCGCGGAGATTCTGTTCCGATCCGATGGCGTGACGTGGGTGGGCGTGCGGCCGTCATCCATCGCGGACGTGGTCAACCCGACGATCGCCCTCACCGAGGGCGCACGCTATACGATTCGCTGGACCGGATCCGATGACATGGCTCACAACATCGCCATCTACGACGCCGAAGCGCGCGTCGTCAACGGCCTCGGCACGGACCCCACCGCCGATCCGGGCGACGAGCAGACGCTCGCGTTCGACGCCGCGACGGAAATGGCCGAATACGTCTGCGAGCCCCACTACGACGCCGGCATGGCGGGCAGTATCGAAATTCGGAGCGACGGGCGCGACTGAGCAGCGCCGTTGCTACCCGCGGAAGCGCGCCGGTATCAAAAGTACCATGCCGTCTCGCTACCCAATAAACCGTACTCAGGTGGATCCCGTGACCAACAAACGCGAGTATACAGACGACTATCCCGACAAGACGCTGTACATCCCGGGTCCGACGGAGGTTCGCGATGACGTCATCGAGGCGATGTGCGAGCCGATGTTCGGCCATCGCATGGACCGAATGACGGACCTGTACACGACCATCGTCGAGGACACGAAGGAGTTTCTCGGCACCGACAACGAGGTCATCGTCCTGACCGGCTCGGGGACGGAGTTCTGGGAAGCCTCGACGCTCAACCTCGTCGACGAGAACATCCTCGTCCCGACCTGCGGCAGCTTCAGCGAGCGCCACGCCAACGTTGCCGAGCGACTGGGCAAGGACGTCGACAGGCTCGAGTACGAGTGGGGGCAGGCCATCAAACCCGCGGATATCCGCGAGACGCTCGAGGAGAGCGACAACCACTACGACGTTGTCGCGACCGTCATGAACGAGTCCTCGACGGGCGTGCGAAACCCCATCGAGGAGATCGGCGACGTCGTCGCCGACTACCCCGACACGTACTTCGTCGTCGATGCCGTCTCCTCGCTGGGCGGGGACTACGTCGACATCGACCAGCACAACATCGACGTCATCTTCGCGTCGAGCCAAAAGGCGTTCGCGATGCCGCCGGGGCTGGCGATCTGCGTCGTCAGCGACGATGCCTACGAGCGCGAACTCGAGAAGGACTCCGCGTCGTGGTACGGCGGGTTCCAGCGGACGATCGACTACTACGAGCGAAAGGGCCAGACCCACTCCACGCCGGCGATTCCGATCATGCTGGCTTACCGCAAACAGATGAAACACATGCTCGAGGAGGGCCACGACGCCCGCAACGAGCGCCACCGCGAGATGGCCGAGTACACGCGCGAGTGGGCTCGCGACCACTTCGACATGTTCCCCGAGGAGGGGTACGAATCGCAGACGGTGAGCTGCATCGAGAACACGCAGGGGATCGACGTCGCCGAGACCATCGACGCCGTCTCCGAGGAGTACGACTTCGTCTTCTCGAACGGCTACGGCTCGCAACTCGGCGAGCAGACGTTCCGTATCGGCCACATGGGCGAGCACGACCGCGAGTCCATCGAGGAACTGACCGACGCCATCGAAGACGTCGCCGGCCTGTAACCGGTCGCTCGAGGACGGTCTCTGATCGTGTTCTTCCCCTCGAGACTGGATCGACGCAGCTTCGTTGGCCGTGAGCACGCCCCGAGCGGGTCGACACGAGCCCGGTAACGGCACTGCCCACGTGATCGACTCTTCGCTGGCTCGCAGCGCAAAACTTCGTTATTGGATGTGGCCTTCCTCGCGGAGCTGGTCGGCCTCGCTCTTCTCGTATCGCCAGGTGATGTCGGCCTTCTCGTCCTGCCAGTCCCAGGGTTCGACGAGCACGACGTCGTCTTCGCGGATCCAGATGCGCTTCTGCATCTTGCCGGGAATGCGCGCGGTTCGCTCCGTCCCGTCGGCACAGCGTACTTTGACCCGATTCGCCCCGAGCATGTTCGTGACGGTCGCGAAGACCTCGTCGTCCTCGGGCATCCGGAGGTTCTTCCGACCGCCGTCTCCGTCGTCGCTCATGGCCGCGGATTCGCGTTCGAGCGTTTTAACCCTTTATCGTTCCCGTTGGGCGACCCGCCGGACACCGGCGCGTCACGGACGCGCAAGCCCGAAAACCACGCCGTTTATTTCGCTCGGCTCTACACCCCTGCGTATGTTGCAAAACCTCGGCGCACTCGGTATTGCCGGTCTCGTGATTCTGCTCGCCGGTATCGGTCTCATCGCGTCTCAGAATATCTGGATCGCTGCCGGGATGGCGCTCATCGTCGCCGGCCTCGGACTGGTCGTCAAATCGCTGATTTCGGGTATGCTCCAGAACTTCGGCATGTTCTGACCGCTCTCGTCTGCTCACCGAGGTGATGAGGCTCAAGTGTTTTGCGCCTGCGTCTCGTCGTATTCGTATGGGACACACGCTGCAGTACTACGACCTCGTACTGGTCGCTATCGCAGTGAGCCTCGGGATCGGTGCCGGCGTCGGCTACGCGACGCCCGTTCCGTATCCGATCGCGATCCTCGGCCTCGGACTCGTCGCGATCGCGTTCATGGGCCACGCGCTGTTCGTCAACGGCCCGGTCGATCGGACCGAGGATCTGAGCGAAGAGATCGAACTCGAGGAGGTGCCGAACGTGCTATCGCCGATGGAGTCGGGCCCGGAGACGTAACGCCGATCGGCGTCAGACTTCGTTGTCGCCGGCCCGGTGCTCGCTGATGAGCTGGTCGACCATCGCCGCTTTGCGATCCCGCTTTCGGTCTCGAGCGCGCTCGTGCCAGTCGTCGATCGCGGCTTCGACGTCGTCCTCGCGGGCGACGGCGAGTTCGTCCACCTCTTGCATGGCGACGTCGTCGGCGGGGCCGACCGGAATCTCGGCGTCGAAGAGGATCTCGTCGGCGATCTCCGAGAGGCCGCCGTCCTTGAGGATGACGCGGGGGTCGAACTCCGCGAGCAGTTCGGCCGTGGACCGGCCCGCGCCGCTGGCGTCCCGGATGTAGACGACGTCGCCGCTCGCGATCCCGTACTGTTCGTCGGCCTCGCGGATCGCGCCCTTCGTGAACTTTTCGACGACCTTGACCGGAACCAGCCCCTCCTTCTCCGCGGAGACGTCGCTGAAATTGGAGTGGTCGAGCTTCCAGAGGGCCTTCATCCGCTCGACTTTCCGTTCGAGCGTCTCGACCTCCTCGCGGGCCTCGTCGCGCTCGCGCTCGAGGCGGTTCGCCTTCCGCTCGAGGCGGTTCACTTCGCGGTCCCGGCGGACCTCCTTGCGCTCCTCGCGGCGGGCGACGCTGAGTTCGGTCTCGAGGTCGTCGATCCGGTCGTCGCGGTCCTCGACGCGGCCCTCGAGTCGCTCGACGTGCGATTGGAGACGCTCGACCTGCCGCTCGAGGTTTTTGATCCGCTTTTCCTCGGCAGTGAGCTCACGGGGTTCGTGCTCGGTGGACTCCTCGTCGGGCTCGTCGTCGTCGTTCAGGTCCGTCAGGACGGCCTCGACGCTCTCCTCGCCGGCGACGACGCGGGCGGTGACCTCGCCGCGATCGATTCCCGGCGGGAGTTTGTCGCCGATCCGCTCGAACTGGTCCTCGTGGGCGTCGAGGGCGTACAGCGCGGCGGCCATCGCGTCACGCTGGTGGTCGTTGTCGTACTGGTAGTCGCGCGTGCGGTGTTGTTTCTCGTCGACCGGGAGATCGCTCTCGGGCGTCCAGCCCGCGGCGTCGAAGCTCCGGCGGAACTTCTCGACCGTTTCGGGTATCGGCGTCACGTCGGCCGCGACGACGATCGGCCGGCCGCGCTCGACGATCCACTCGATCACGTCGGCGGTGTCGCTGGTTCGCGAACTCCAGACGTCGAGGACCTCGCCCTCGAGGCCGACGATCGCGACGGCGGTCGTCGTCCCGGGGTCGATCCCGACGATGACGTGATCGCGGCGCTTGACGAGCGGCCTGAACTCGATCCCATCCCGGCGCTGGCGCTCGATCTCGACGCGCACGTCGCCGGACCGATTGCGCGAGACGGGGATGTCGCTGGGTCGCGCCTCGACGGTGAAGACGGCGTTCGCGAAGCCGCCGTAGGCCTCTCGAACGTCTTGCTCGTATTCGAGATTTGCCTCCTCGAGTTCGGACTCGACCTCGCGGGCTCGTTTCCGAACCGAGCCGTGGATACGGCGGGTGTAGCGGTCCTCGCTCCAGCCGCCGCTGCCGGTCGAACGCCCGCGTGCGACCTTGACTTCGGTCGTGTCGGTGAAGGCCGATACCTCGTGGCCGACGTTGTGGGCGGCCAGTCGGGCCGCGGCTTCGGCCTCCTGCATCGGGTCTTTCCCGTAGGGGATGTTGTGTCGCTTCGCGACGCGGGAGAGCGGTTCGGGCTGTTCGGCACCCGTTACCTGAACGAGCATGGTTCCGGACGGCAGCGAGCCGAGGAAGTGGATGAGCTGGTCCTTGTCGGCGGCGAGCTCGTACATGTTGTCGGTCGCGACGATCGCCGGCTCCTCGTCGTCGATCAATCGCCTCAGTTTTCGGTGGCTGACGACGTCCCGGGTGACGTCCTCCCCGTCGTAGACGGCCAGTGCGTACGATGGCGCATCGCCGCGCACGTCACCGCTCTGGATGTCGACACCGAAAACGACTGCATCGAGCGCACTCGTTCGCGTACTCACAGGAGGTCATAGGAACGAGACGGCTATAAATCCGACGCGGCCCTGCAGCGGGTGAGTCGCGTCGTGACCGTCGCTTCGGCTCGTCTCGAGCAGCGGCTTTCGAGCGACACCGATGGGAGGGTGCAGCCGTCCGTGAGACGACCGGTCGACGTCGTCCGTTCGGTGAGCCGGGGCGACCCGTCTCCTCCTCGAAGACCGCACGACAGAAAATATAACATTTCTATCAAAAAATGACTGTTCCTCATAGCTGACTGTAATGTTTGTCTAGCTGTTAGACTACTTAGATTAGTTATCCGTGTGGTAGTGGGGTTTCTTTCTGTCATCTAAATTGCCGTATTTGGGTATTTAAGCGCCTAATATCCGCTCTTATCTATTTGGGGCGGATCGAGATACGTACCGATATTGTCGATAAATATCAGATATCGTTTGTTATGTGGATATTTATTTTTGTAGCCCCTAAACGTAATATTCACCACAAAAGTCCAAAATTACATAACCTTTCGGCCGGATTGTAGGGTGAGAGGAGATCGAACTCCTCGATGTTCCCAGTGAACGGATCGCAAATTCCGTTCGATGGGGCGAATAACACACCATGTCAGAACAGACGACCCCACACGACTCAGAAGCGCAGTCGAATCGCGCCGGTCGGAACGTTTCGACGTCGCGTCGAACGATAATGAAGGCCACCGGCACGAGCGTGATCGCATTCGGCGGCCTCGGTAGCATCGCCAACTCCGCGATGGCACAGGAGGCCGACCTCCCGCCGCTGGCCCGAGACGGGAACAAGCTCGTCGACCCGAGCGGAAACGAGGTTATCCTCCAGGGAGTGAACATCGCCGATCCGGGCGAACAGAGCCGCCCGTGGCGGGGCCAGACTGCACCCGAGACGTTCCAGCTGGCGACCGACGAGAGTCAGGGCTGGTATACGAACGTCGTCCGGGTACCGGTCATGCCCTCGTTCCTCGCGGCCGGAACGCGTGCTCCGGCACCGCACGAGATGCCCCACGGAGACGACTGGGGTCCGGCCCTGCCGGGGCAGTTCGACGCGAGCGACGTCGAGTGGTACTGTCAGACCTTTCTCGACGACCTCGTCGAACTCGGCGCTCAGCGCGGCGCCTACGTGATGATCGATTACCACCGTCACTACCCGGTCTTCCATCAGGAAGATCACAAGAACCACGGCGTTCCCGACAACGTCTGGAAGTGCAACTCCGACGGCGGCGAAGACTGGCGGCATCCGGAAGTCTGTGGCGAACGCGGCGTCCTCTGGCACGGCGAGGATCAGGTCGACGAGATCTGGAACCTGATCGACGAGCAGAACATTCTCGAGGCGTTCGACCTCGACGAGGACGACATCTTCCTCGAGCCACCGGAGGTCTCGAACGCGCTCGACGAGGAACTGCACACGTTCTGGGAGGTCGTCGCCGACCGATACGCGGGCGACGATCACGTGATCTTCGACGTCTACAACGAGCCGACCGGTCCGTACGGCGGCGACTGGGGCGGTCCACAGCGGCAGGCGGGCGAACTCTCCGATCCCGACGTGGCGCCCGGCGACGGTGACGCGTCCAACTACGACGTCGCCCACGAGGACATGAAGGCCTGGTACGACCTGTGGGTCGATCGCGCCCAGCCGTGGGTCGATACGGTCGAGGAGAACGCACCCGGCCACGTGATCACGATCGGGAGTCCGCGGTGGAGCCAGTACACCTACTGGACACCGTTCAACGAGTTCGAGGCGGAAAACATGTGTTACACCGCCCACGTCTACACGCAGGACGATCTGCGGCCGCTCGAGACCTACTTCGGGCAGCCGTCGGAGCACGTGCCGATCTTCTTCAGCGAGTTCGGCTGGATCGAGGGCGGCGGCATGCACGTCGACACGCCCTGGATGGACTGCAGCGGCGAACACGACGGCAACTGCGAGCCGTACATCGAGGGCTACGAGTCGTTCATCAGGAACCACGACATCCACCCCCTCGCGTGGTCGTTCGATCACACCTACGAGCCGAATATGTTCGAACACGGCACGCCGGGGCAGAACGACGGCGCGAAGGGCGCCGACGACTGGATGAACTACCTCAACGACGAGACGCCCGGCGTCTGGTGGCACCAGCTCAACCAGGAACTGGTCGACGAGCGCCACGAACCCGCTGCCGGCGACGAGCCCTACCCGGACGCCGACAACGGCAAGAACGACAAGCACATCGGTGACGGGCCGGTCGACGGCGATCCCTACTCCGGCGACGACACGCTCCAGGTCGGCGAGTACGAGCCCCAGGACCCGGACGGCGACGGGCTCTACGACGACGTCAACGGCGACGGCCAGACCACCCACGCCGACGTCAACGCCTTCTACGAGAACATCGACGCCGACGGCGTCCAGAACAACCCCGATGCGTTCGACTTCGACGGCAACGGCCGCATCGGCTTCTCGGACGTCCTCGACCTGCTCAGACGGATCTAATCGGATCGCGAGCGAGTAGCCTGTGACAACACCATACGCTGACATACCAATGACTGACAATATCGAGACACACGACGAGGAACAGTTCGCCGAAACCGACCGCCAGACGAGCGCGTCCACCTCGCGACGTAACTTCATACGGGCCGCCGGCGCCAGTGCTGCCGTTCTCGCGACCGGAACGTCCGCGGTCGCGGCTCAAGAGGACCTGCCGACGGTGACGGTCGACCTCGCCGATGCACAGCTCGCGGTCGGCGCGAGCACGACCGCGACGGTCCGGGTCGAGAACTCCCCCGCGGGATCGCTCGGCGCTTCCATCGAGGTCGCGGTCGACCCCGCCGTCGCCCAGATCACCGAAATCGAACTGGGCGAGCACGCGCCGTCCCAACTCGAGGACACGATAAACCAGGACATCGAGGACGCGGGCGGTGCCGTCTCGTCGATCGACGCCCAGTCGTTCGACGGTAACGGCATCGACGAGACCGCCTACGAGATCGCGACGCTCCACCTCAAGGGGCGGGGCGACGGCGCTACCGAGCCCGAACTCGCGGACTTCTCGCTGACGCCGCCCGACGGCGGGCTCGTCGAGGAGGCCGTCTACGACGCGCCGACCCTGACCGTCGGCGAGGGGCCCGGCGAGCCCGTGACGCCGACGGTCACCGTCGACCTCGCCGCCGAGCAGGTCGACCCGGGTGAGACGACGACCGTCGGTCTCGGGCTGAACAGCGCGCCCAACGGACTCTCCGGATTCAACCTCGAGGTCAGCGTCGACACCGCGGTCGCGACGATCACCGACGCCGCGCTCGGTGGGCCCTTCGCCGACTCCATGTTCAACACCGTCGACGTGACCGACGGCACGGCGACCCTCGAAGCGGTACAGGAAATCGAGGCGGGTGCGACCGGCGTCACGTTCGGCACCGTCGAACTCGAGGGCGCGGCCGACGGCGAGACCGCCGTCGACGTCGCGGAGAGCGAGACGCTCCCCATCGAGAACATCGACGGCGAACCCGTCGGCCCCGAGATCGAGGAGGCGACGCTGACCGTCGGCGACGGCGAACCCGACGACGAACCGCCGAGCGTCCCCCAGGACCTCGAGGTCGTCGCCGAGAACGAGACCTCGGTCGAAATCGCGTGGAGTCCGGTCTCTGACGCCGTCGAGTACGCCATTTCCGTCGACGGCGAGCAGGAGACGACCACGACCTCGACCACCGCCACCATCACCGAACTCGAGGCTGACACCACCTACGAGATCGGCGTCAGCGCCGTCGGTGAAAACGGCGCCGCGTCCGACGAAGCGACGGTCGAGGCCACGACCGCCGCGGGCGAGGGTCCCGGAACGCCGACGGTCACCGTCGACCTCGCGGACGCACAGATCGACCCGGGCGAGACGACGACCGTCGATCTCGGCCTGACCGTCGCACCGAACGGTCTCTCCGGGTTCAACGTCCAGACCAGCGTCGACACCGACGTCGCGACCATCGTCGACGCCGAGCTCGGTGGGCCCTTCGCCGACTCCATGTTCAACACCGTCGAGGTGACCGACGAGACGGCGACCCTCGAAGCGGCACAGGAGGTCGAGGCGGGCGCGACCGACGTCGCGTTCGGTACCGTCGAACTCGAGGGTGCGGCCGACGGCGAGACCGTCCTCGATGTCACGGAGAGCGAGACGCTCCCGATCGAGAACATCGAGGGCGAACCCGTCGGCCCCGAGATCGAGGAGGCGACGCTGACCGTCGGCGACGGCGAACCCGACGACGAACCGCCGAGCGTCCCCCAGAACCTCCAGGTCGTAACCGTCGACGAGACGTCGATCGAGATCTCGTGGAGTCCCGATCCGAACGCCGTCGAGTACGTCGTCTACGTCGATGGAGCGCAGGAGACGACCACGACCACGAGCAGCGCCACTGTCTCCGGACTCGAGGCCGGCACCACCTACGAGATCGGCGTCAGCGCCGTCGGTGAGTCGGAGACGGAGACCGACACCGCGACGGTCTCGGCCACGACCGACGAAGCCGACGACGGCGATGGCGACAACGGCGACAGCGAGTACCCCGAGTGGGACCCCGACACGCTCTACGAGGAGGGCGACCGGGTCCACTGGAACGGCGAGGACTGGGAAGCGCAGTGGACGAACCAGGGCACGGAGCCCAAATACGAGGAGTTCTACGCCTGGGAGCCGGTCGACGGCGAGATTCCGATCGATGTCGAGTATCTCGCGAAGATCGATCCGAGCGCCACGTCGGTCGAGGTCGGCGAGCGCATCGATTTCCACGTCACGGACAACACGACCGATCAGAACTGGGTCGAACAGCTGGCGTGGGACCTCGGTGACGGCACGTCCGCCAGCGGCTGGTACGCCGGCCACGCCTACGACTCGAGTGGCACCTACACGGTGTCGCTGACCGCGACGGACCAGCGCGGACGCCAGACGACGCACACCGTCGAGATCACCGTCGCCTGATTCGATTCCCGGTATCGTCCGGGGTCGCCATCGCGGCGATCCGTCGAATCCGAACCCTGCCGGCCGTCGTCTCGCGGCTTTCGATACGCGATCGGTGGGTCTGACGAGTTTGTATTCCAATGCACGAAAACACGGAAATAGAACGGGTAGAACGGGCAGATAAGCGGACCACGGCGACCGACGGCCCGATGGGGCGACGGCCGTTCCTGGCGGCCGTCGGTCTCGTCGGCGTCGGCTCGGCGGCCGGACCCGTCGTCGGGGAGACGGTCACGCCGACGGTAACGGTAACGGCGGTGGCAGCCGAGATCGATCCGGGCGAGACGACGACCGTCGATCTCGGCCTGACCGCGGCTCCCGACGGCCTCTCCGGGTTCAACCTCGCGGTCAGCGTCGACACCGACGTCGCGACCGTCGTCGACGCCGAGCTCGGTGGGCCCTTCGCCGACGCCATGTTCAACACCGTCGAGGTGACCGACGAGACGGCGACCCTCGAAGCGGCACAGGAGGTCGAGGCGGGCGCGACCGACGTCGCGTTCGGTACCGTCGAACTCGAGGGCGCGGCCGACGGCGAGACCACCGTCGAGGTCGCGGAGGGCGATTCGCTCCCGATCGAGGACGGCAACGGCGAACCCGTCGAGCCCGAGATCGAGACGGCGACGCTGACCGTCGGCGACGGCGACGAATCGACGGACGGCGGGACGGCGTCCGACGACGAGAATCCCGGGTTCGGGCCCCTGACCGCGGTGGCGGGGGCGACGGGCGGTGTCGCGTACGCGCTCAGGCGACATTCCGACCGCTCCGGTGGATCGCCGACGATCGAGAACCACGAGTGACCGACAGCCTCGCACCGGCAACACGACCTCGTACCCCAGCACGAACAATGACTGACACGGACGGGACACGACACGACCGACACGAATCGAATCGCTCCGAAGCGAGCGGCGGTCCCGACGAGGATCGACGCGACCGGCGGCCGACCGACGACCGCGCCGCCCCGCTCGAGCGGCGGGAGTACCTCCGCTCGGTGGGTGCGATCGGAACCGCGAGCGCGGTCGGTGTGCTCGGCGCGACGACCGGAACCGCCGCCGTACAGGCCGACGACTGGGAACTGGCGGCCGACGAGCGCATCGAGCAACACCGGACGAGCGACCTCGAGATCGTCGTTCAGAACGCCGACGGAACGCCGATCCCGGACGCGACCGTCGACGTCGAGATGCGGGAACACGCGTACGGGTTTGGGACCCAGGTGAACGCGGAACTGCTCGTCGAGGGGTCCATCGAGGGCGACCCGGTCGACGAGGCCGACCTCGAGGCGTACCGCGAGCGCGTGCCGGAACTGTTCAACACGGCCGTGCTCGGGAACCACCACAAGTGGCGGTTCTGGGAGGAGAATCGGGAAACCGCCGACGCCGCGACCGAGTGGCTCCTCGACCGCGAACTCGACGTTCGCGGCCACACCTGCGTCTGGGGCAACCGGGACACGTACGCCGTCCCGGCGGACGTCGAGACAGCCATCGACGAACGCGACGCGGAGACGATCCGCGAGCGGAGCCTCGAGCATATCGAGACGATCATCCGCCACTACGGCGACGACATCGAGGAGTGGGACGTCGTCAACGAGGCCCTGCACGCCCACGACCTCATGGTCGGCGTCTACGACGACGCCGTCGACGAGGACCGGCCGTGGGAGGGAGACGTCGTCCCCTGGCGATCGGAGTTGCTCGCCGACTGGTACGAGCGAGCGCAGACGGTCGCCGACGAGGCGGGCGTCGACATCGCGGTCAACGACTTCAACACCCTCTCCGGACCCGAGGAGTACGCTCGAGACTGGTACACGGAGCAGATCGAGTTCCTCCGCGGCGAGGGAATCGAGCTCGACGGCATCGGGTTCCAGTGTCACTTCGCCGTCGACCAGCGACTCACGCCCGACGAAATCGTCGCGGGGCTGGATCTGTACGCCGACTACGGAGCCACCCTCACTGCTTCCGAGTTCGACATGTTCCAGGGCGACTGGGAGAGTCAGGATCAGCAGGCCGCGTTCTTCCGCCAGTTCCTGAAGACGTTCTTCAGTCACCCCGCGACGAGCGACTTCCTCGTGTGGGGGTTCTGGGACGGCGATCACTGGGCGCCGGACTACGACGGCTCCGAGCCCGACGCGCCGCTGTTCGAGGAGGACTGGACGCCGAAACCCGCCTACGACGTCTACACGGATCTCGTGTTCGACGAGTGGTGGACCGAGGAATCGGGAACGACCGATGCGGACGGCACTTTCGAGACGACGGCGTTCCTCGGACGCCACGACCTCACCGTCACCGTCGGCGGCGAGTCGACGACACGGACGGTCGCCGTCACCGAGCCCGACGGTGTGCACGACGTCGTCGTGACCGTCGACGACTCCCGGTCCGACGAGCCGGTTCAGGTGGGTGACTACGAGGCCCGGGACACGACCGGTGACGGGCTGTACAACGACGTCGACGGCGACGGCCAGACGACCCACGCCGACGTCAACGCGTTCTACGAGCACCTCGAGGCCGACGGCGTGCAGGACAACCCCGACGCGTTCGACTTCGACGGCAACGACCGTATCGGCTTCGCGGACGTCCTCGACCTCCTCCGGCGGATCTGAATCGTCGCTGGGTTGGTCGTTCCCGTGCCATATAATTACAACATAACTAAATTAAATTATTATGAATAATTAGTTAGTTTTATTACTCGGCACCGAGTAAGGATAATCGCGCCGGCACCGGCGCAGCGGAACCACGGATCGAGGCGGTACGTACCGAATTCAACCACCGGACTACAATGCAAGACAACGACACAACACAGCGGACGGACGAATCGACATCGACGAACGGAAACACGCGGCGTCGCGTGCTGAATCAGGCGTCGAACGACTCGGAGTCGTCGATCGAGTTGACCCGACGCGGCGTAATGCGGACGACGGCGGGCGTGGGAGCCGCGGGACTCGCGCTGGGGGCAGGCCTCACCGGCAGCGCCGCAGCCACCGGTATCCAGGAGTTTCAGAACCTGACGGTCAGCAGCGACAATCGAATCGTCAACGAGGACGGCGAGACCTTCAAAATGCGGGGGCTCAGCATCCCGGACCCGAAGCGGCTCCACCGGACGCGGTTCCTCCGCGGGAAGACGCCGACGCAGCTCCTCGATATGGTCACGGACCCCGAGCAGGGTTGGTACCCGCGGGCCATCCGCGTCCCCGCCCAGCCGCAGGACATCGGCGAGCACCCGATGGGGCACACCGGGCCCGAGTACGAACCGGGCGAGCTCGAATCACCCGACGTAGTCGACGACGACCGGCGGAAGATGCGACCGCCACAGCCGGTCGCGTTCACGCAGGCGGAACTCGACGACTACCTCGAGACCCACTACGACCCGATCGTCGAGCGCTGTAAGGAGCGCGGCGTCTACTGCATCGTCGACTACCACCGTCACTGGCACGAGCAGCCGCCGGGCAAGGAGCGACCCGCCGCCGCGGAGAACCACCTTCCGTACAACAGCGACTATACGAACTACTGGGCGTACAACACCCACGAGGCGTTCGGCGAGGAGGCGCCGGGCTCGTGGGGTCACGTCGACCAGGTCACCATCAACGAGCTCACGCCGGGGTACGACGGCTGGGCCGGTATCGTCGACGAGAGCGACATCCCCGGAACGCCGTACGCGTACGAGAACTGGACGGTCAACGAGGAACTGCTCGAGGAAGTCCTCATGTTCTGGGATACCGTGGCAGAGCGGTACGCCGACGAACCCCACGTGATCTTCGAGCCGTACAACGAGCCGACGGCACCGGGGATCTGGGGGCCGGTCCAGGGCTGTGGAGCGATCAAGCAGAAGCCGCTCTGGGACACGTTCGTCGACGACTTCATGGGTCCGATCATCGAGAAGATCAGGGAGTATCAGTCCGATCGCGTCCTGCTGGTCGGCGTCCCCGGCTGGTGTCAGTCGATCCAGGCGCTCCACTGGCGGAACTTCAACGAGGCAGGGTACGACAACATCGCCGTCACCTGGCACAACTACGCGGGCCACGACGTCAGCCAGGTGAACAACTGGTTCAACGACACGGATTACAAGAGCCCCGAGGCCGTCGAGGCCGAGACCGGGAAAGAACTCGAGGACCCCTACATCGCGCCGCCCGATAGCGTCGACCAGCCCGATTGCTGGGGGTGGGAGGCCTACGAGGCGGCGGGGCTCCAGAACGCGATGGACCACCACCCCATCGCCATCTCCGAGTTCGGCTGGATCAACGACCCGGAGGTCTCCCACTGGCTTCGCGGCTCGACGACCGGACTGGGCACGACCTTCGAGTACGGCGAGCCGTTCCTCAACGCGGTCGAGCAGGACGACCGGATCAGCTGGATCGGCTGGTGTGCCGACGTCCGCTGGCTGCCGAAGATGTTCGAGTACCCGGGCGCCCCCGAGGAGGGCGACCTCGAGCTCGTCAACGACAACTTCTACGACACGCCGATGGCGGACATCCCGGTCGGCTGTGAGGAGCTTCCCTGCGAGTGGGAGCTGCTCGGCGGGGAGGACAGCGGCCAGTACCTGAAGGACCGGCTCGAGATGCACAAGGACGACCTGGTGCCGTTCGAGACGGGAAGCGTCGACGACACGCTCCAGGTCGGCGAGTACGAGCCCCAGGACCCGGACGGCGACGGGCTCTACGACGACGTCAACGGCGACGGCCAGACCACCCACGCCGACGTCAACGCCTTCTACGAGAACATCGACGCCGACGGCGTGCAGGACAACCCCGACGCGTTCGACTTCGACGGCAACGGTCGCATCGGCTTTGCGGACGTCCTCGATCTGCTCCGCCGCATCTGACGGCGGCGCTCCCCGCTCGACGCCGGCGTGCCGGCACGGCGCTGTCGTCCGTCGACGTCACCGGGTCGTGCTCGACTAACGAGTTGGCGATCAACTACCCTGCGCCGGTGGTCCTCGCGGTCTCGGAGTTCGTTGACCTGGACAATGGGGCGACGAGACGATCCAGGTCGGCGAGTACGAGCCCCAGGACCCGGACGGCGACGGGCTCTACGACGACGCCGACGGCAACGGCCGGACCACCAACACCGACGGCGATGCCCTTTCCGCCCACCTCGAGGGCGAGGGCGTCCAGACCAACCCCCGACGCGTTCGACTTCGACGGCAACGACCGCATCGGCTTCGCCGACGTGCTCGATCTGTGCCGGCGGATCTGACGATAGAGGCTAGCGGCCCCCGGAAAGCGAGCGGCCGTTTCGGAGCCGCGAGCGTGAACAGACATTCGAACGATTGCAGGCGACTATGACAATGACCCGACGCGACACACGAGAAGACCGACGAACCGAACGGACGAATTCCGAGACCGCGAGCAGCGGGGCGGCCGAGGCGCGCTCCCGCCGGTCCGTGCTCCGGGCCGGCGCCATCGGGGCGAGTGCGCTCGCGCTCGGCGGCGTCTCGACGGCCGCCGCCCAGTCGATCGAACGGGAGACGTGTGGCGACTGGGACACCTTCGAACTCGGCGACGGCCACTGGCACCTCATGAACAACAAGTGGGGAATGCCCAACTCCGAGCAGTGTATCCGGGTCTACGACGACGGACGGTACGGCTACCAGTTCAGCGCGGTCGGCGACGGGATCAACTACCCCGAGGCGTTCTGCGGCGGGCGACCGTGGGGTGCCGACACCGGAATCCCGGAGCTGCCGACCCGGCGCGGCGATATCGACGAACTCGTCCTCGAGTTCGACGTCGACGTCGACATCGGCGGCGGCGAGTGGGATCTCGCCGAGGAGTGGTGGCTCCTGGACGGGGAGCGGGACTCGGAGAATCCGCCGATCACCCACGAGATCATGCTGGTGCTCGACTGGGGCGGCGGCCACGACCACTACATGGAGGAAGAAGACGTCCTGACCGACCAGTTTGGCAATCAGATCGACCACTGGGCGGACTACGACCGGGAGTGGACGTTCCACATCTTTCGGATCGCCGGCGGCGCGTCGACGGGGCAGGTCGATCTCGCGGCGATTGGCGACTACCTGACCGACGAGCACGGCGTCAGCGAGGACCTGACGCTCACCGGCGTCGAGGTCGGCAACGAGTACTGGGCGGGGGCCAGCGGTGAGGTGACGTACACCTCCCTCGACCTCACGGTCGACGGCACGACCTACGAAAGCGGCCTCGAGAGCGACGCCGGACCGACCCCGCCCGCGTCGCCCGACGACGTGTGGACGAACGAGGTCACGGCGACGACGATCGAACTCGGCTGGACGAGCGTCGACGCGGCCACGACGTACGACGTCACCCTCGACGGCGACCGGAGGACGACCACGTCCGAACCGACGGCCACGATCGCGAACCTGACGCCCGGAACGACCTACGAGGTCGGCGTCGCGGCCGGGAACGACGGCGGCTGGTCGCCGGTCGTCGAGACGACGGTGACGACCGACGACGCGACGGAAACGATTCAGATCGGCGAGCACGAGGCGCGAGACCCCGACGGTGACGGGCTGTACGACGACGTCGATGGCGACGGCCAGACGACCCACGCCGACGTGAACGCCTTCTACGAGCATCTCGAGGCCGACGGCGTGCAGGAAAACCCCGACGCGTTCGACTTCGACGGGAACGGCCGCGTCGGCTTCGCGGACGTCCTCGACCTCCTCCGGCGGGTGTAAGCCGACGGTGGCGGACGACGAGCGCCGTCTCGACGACGGTCGGTCGGATCGGTATCGGCCGGCTTTACTACAGGAGTAAGTAAAATATATTTACTTGGAAATTAGTTATACTAAACATGGTTAGAAAGGATAATTTCAGTGAGAAGCGACGAACGGCACGGACGAACGCGGGATCGCTCCGGCCGACGCGACGGACGTTCGTGAAAGCGGCCGGCGTCGGGACGGCCGGCCTCGCACTCGGCGGACTGGCCGGGTCGGCAGCAGCGGTCGACAACCCGACGCCGCGGCTCCACACCGACGGGAAGTGGATCGTCACGGAGGACGGCGAGCGGGTGAAACTCCGCGGGCTCTCACCGGCGTCGCTGGATTACATGCAGGAGGGGTACTACCCGAGGACTCAGCGGGAGGTCCTCGAGCACGCGACGGACGGGGAACAGTGGTATCCGAACACCGTCAGGCTGCCGATCGTCGAGAACGCGGTCCACGAGCAGGGACCGGCGTACGTCGTCGACGAACTCCTGCGGCCGGCTGTCGACCTGCTCGCCGATCGGGGCGTCTACGCGATGATCGACTTCCACCTCATTCGACCGTACGTAGACGTGTTGAATCAGGCCGAGGAGATGGTCGAGGACGGGTGGGCGGACAGCCTCGACGGTCTCGGGTTCGATCCCTGGGTCGGCACCGACGAGCTGCTGCGGGAGTTCTGGGGCGCGGTCGCACCCGCGTTCGCCGACGACGAGAACGTCCTCTTCGAACTGTACAACGAACCGACGCTCCCGGTTGCGTGGTCGGAATACGGGGAGTACGGCCCGGAGGTCGGAACCAAGGAAGACGAGTGGATGCTGTGGCGCGACACCGCCCAGTCCTGGGTCGACCTGATTCGCGAGGAGGCCCCCGAAACGCCGATCGTCATCGGCTCTCCCGACTGGACCTCGCGGACCAAGTTCGCCGCCGAGTACCCCTTCGACGGGGAGAACCTGATCTACGCCGGCCACATCTACCCGGACAACGGGCTCCCGTACGACACGCTCGAGCGCGGGGAGGGAGACGACGCGTACGAGGTCGGCCCGTTCGATCCGGAGTACGGCGCGCCGGCCGAGGACGTTCCCGTCGTCTGCACCGAGTTCGGCTGGGACCCCGCCGAGGAGTTCCGGGAGAGCGTCGAATTCGGAACGACGAGCGAGTGGGGCGAACCCGTCCGCGAGTGGATGGAATCCTACGAGAACATGGGCTGGATCGCGTGGTGTTTCGACGATACCTGGGCGCCGACGTTCTTCGACTCGCCGGGCGACGGCGCGGGGGAGCCGTGGGAGCTGAAAGACGACCCCGAACAGATGGGGTGGTTCGTCCGGCAGTGGCTCGAGGAGACGAAAGACGACATGATCGTCGGCGAAGACGGCGACGAAAACGGGTCCGACTGGATCGGGATCGGCGACTACGAAGCACGGGATACGACCGGCGACGGGCTGTACAACGACGTCGACGGCGACGGCCAGACCACCCACGCCGACGTCGATGCCTTCTACGAGCACCTCGAGTCCGACGGCGTGCAGAACAACCCCGACGCGTTCGACTTCGACGAGAACGGCCGCGTCGGCTTCGCGGACGTCCTCGACCTACTCCGGCGAATCTGACTGCAGCCGACAGTCATATTGATTTGCTATAAGTAACCACTATTTTTATCACTCACTATGTTTATTGTTACCAATATGGCATCCAGAATCGAGAGCGCCACGAACCGATCCGCGGGGCGGGTCGATTCGACCGCGACCGCCGCTGCAGATGACGCCGACACCCTTGTCCTCGAGGACTTCTCCGACTGGCCGGGCGAGAACCGCCTCGGCGAGTACTCGAGCGCGGGGGCCCTCGAGAACGGGGACGGGACCGGCGAGCGCGTCGGCGACGCGCTGCGACTCGCGTTCGACGACGACGGGTGGTTCCTCAGCAACGTCCGGACCGACCTCTCGGGGTACAGCCACCTCGAACTCGACGTTCGCGGCGACGACGGCGGCGAGGAGAGCGAGGTCTACGTCGAGATCGACGATGTCGAAGCTCCGCTGGGGGCGCTCACGGACGAGACAATCGACACGGCGTTCGCGACGGTCCGAATCGATCTCTCGGCCGTCGGCGTCGATCCGTCGTCGATCCAGGACGTGTGGCTGACCTTCTGGGACGCCGGCAGCGGTGCGATCGAGATCGAGGAGATCAGGTTCGTTCAGCGAGACGTGATCCCGGTCGGCGAGTACGAGGCGCGTGATCCGGACGGCGACGGGCTGTACAACGACGTCGACGGCGACGGCGAAACGACCCACGCCGACGTCGACGCCTTCTACGAGCACCTCGAGGCCGACGGCGTGCAGGACGACCCCGACGCGTTCGACTTCGACGGCAACGACCGCATCGGCTTCGCCGACGTCCTCAGGCTTCTCCGGGAGATCTGAGGCCGCATTCGACGGGGTCAGAGTGCGTTCGCACCGCTGTGACCTCGCGTCCGGTACAGCCGGACCGACACCGTGAGTATCGCCGCAATTGAACGCCGTCCAGCACTAAAAAAATAATTCATCTGTTAGTAAATTATTTATCCCTCGGACTTGTTGTATGGTACCAAGCCAAAATTTAATCGTATGATCGACGAACCAACGGAAAACGACAGCGAGAGCGTGGACGCACCAGGACGAACCATCGGCCGTCGACCAGTTTTGGGATCGCTCGCGGCGCTCGGAGCGGGACACGCCGTCGCGTCGGCGACGGCCCAATCGTGGTCTGGCGTCGACGATCCGTACTACGCGACCCTCGCCGACGAGCTGGCAGCACACGGCCTCCCGCAGGGGGAGTTTTGCTACGGCAGCGGCGAAGCCGAAGCGATGGCCGCCTACGACGTCATCGGGGACGTCGAGGCGGCGGAGATTCAGGCACCGGCAGATCTCCCGTTCAACGAGGCGATGCGCCTCGAGGTCGGGGCGGATGTCTCCAACCCGTGGGACGCGATACTGAACGGGACGGTCGAGGACCGCGGCGTGGCCGCGGGCGACGTCCTGCTGGGCGTGGTGTACCTCCGGGAGGGCCCGGCGAGCGACACCGACGGACTCGTTCAGTACACCGCCAAGGACGGGGACAACCTCGAGACCAACGAAGTGGTCAACGCCGCGACCCCCTCGCTCCCCCGCGAGTGGCGACGATTCTACTTCCAGATCGAGTTCGACTACGCGAGCGATCCCGGCGACTGGTGGACGGAACTCTTCCTGGGGTACGGGTCACAGACGGTCGACGTCGGCGGGCTGGCCCTGATTCACTTCGGGCAATCGGTCGAGACCGACGCCCTTCCCGGCTCCGGCGTCGAATTCGGCTACGAGGGGCGTACCGAGGGCGCCGCCTGGCGGGAGGCTGCCCGCGAACGAATCGACGAGATTCGCCGGGCGCCGCTGACGGTCACAGTCACCGACGAGGACGGCGATCCGATTCCCGACGCCGACGTGGCGGTAGAGATGCGGGACCACGAGTTCGGCTTCGGAAGCGCCATCGCCGTCGACGAACTGACCGCGAACGAACGGTACCAGGACGTTTTCCTCGAGAACTTCAACGAGGCGGTCACGGAGAACGGCCTCAAGCGGGGCGCGTGGGAGGGCGAGTTCGGCTCGAGTCTCGGCCCCGAGAACACCGAGGCCGCGATCGACTGGCTCAATCGGCACGACGTCCCGACTCGAGGGCATACGCTCCTGTGGGGGACGTACGACGCGATGGGCGTCGACGACACCCGGCCCGAGTCGGAGATCGTCGCGGCGATCGAGGAGACGATTCGCGAGCGCGCGGCGGCGATGGAGGGTCGACTGTTGGAGTGGGACATGCACAATCATCCGGTGATGTTCTCCGAGATCACCGACGATCTCGGGCGGGAGTCCGTCGTCGACTGGTGGTCAGCGGCGACCGACGAGGACCCCACCGCGCCCATGTGGGTCAACGAAGGACGGGTCATCTCGGCGCGCAACGGCAATCGCGATCCGTACCGCGAGTACATCGAGTGGCTCGACGGCACCGCGGTCGACGTCGACGGCATCGGGTTCATGGGCCACTTCGACGTGGACTATCTGCGTCCGCCCGCGGAACTCCTCGAGATCTTCGACGAGTTCGCTGCGTTCGACGTCCCCCTGAAGATCACCGAACTCGACATCACCCTCAAGGACCCGAACGACGAGGACCAGATCGCGGTGCGGCGCGACTACATGCGCGACCTCCTCATCGCAGCGTACAGTCACGAGGCCCTCGAGAGCGTCCTCCACTGGGGATTCTGGGCGAACCGGCACTGGCGACCGGCGGCCGCGCTGTACGACGAAGACTGGGTGCTCCGCGCGCACGGTGAGGCGTATCGGGAACTCGTCTTCGAGGAGTGGTGGACCGAGGAATCGGGAACGACCGACGCCGACGGGACGTACGCGACCGAGCCGTATCTCGGCGACCACGAGGTGACGGTGACGGTCGGCGAATCGGAAACGACCGAGACGGTCTCCCTCACAGATCCCGACGACGCCGTCGACCTGACGGTCGAAATCGGCGACCCGGCCAGCGATACGATCCAGGTCGGCGAGTACGAGGCGCGTGATCCGGACGGCGACGCCCTGTACGACGACGTCGACGGCGACGGCGAAACGACCCACGCCGACGTCGATGCCTTCTACGAGCACCTCGATTCCGAGGGCGTCCAGGACAACCCCGACGCGTTCGACTTCGACGGCAACGACCGCATCGGCTTCGCGGACGTCCTCGACCTGCTCCGGCGAATCTGAACCGGCTCGTTATATCTAATGAATTATGTGTTACTGGTAAAAACCTACTTAATGCTAATAAAATTACTTATATTTATGGGGTAATAAACGGTATATGGTCGAACGGAGAACGGTACTCGAAAGCGGTATCGCCGTCGCGACAGCGACCCTGGGCGGACTGCATGCCAGTGTGGAGGCGTCGTCCGGGTCGGGAGCGGTCACCGGCGATGCGGGCGACGGCCTCGTCGTCAACGACTTCGAGACCGCGACCTACCCCGGCGCGAACGAACTCGAGGAATGGTCGAATCACGTCGCGTTCGAGGACGACGCGCTCACCGACGGCGCGCTTCGATTGGAGTACGACGACGGTGGGTTCTTTGCGAGTACCCTCCTCGCGGACTTCTCGGGGTACGACCGCTTCGAAATGGTCGTTCGCGGCGACGACGGCGGCGAGGAGGCCGATATCGATCTGCGGATCGGCGACGTCCGCGATCGACTCTCGAACCTGACCGACGACTCGATCGAGACGACGTTCTCGACCGTGACCGTCGACCTGGCGGACGCGAACGTCGACCGGTCGGCGGTCCGCCAGCTCCGGTTCGACTTCTGGCACGGCGCCAGCGGAGCCGTGGAGATCGGGGAGCTCGCGTTCGTCGGCGACGGCGACGGCGGATCGGAGATCACCGGCGACACCACGCTCGCCGAGTTCTATCCGGATTACGTGGCCGAAGACGTTCCCGCGTCCTGGCTGTCGTACCTCCCCGACAGCGTCGACGAGGACCCCCACGGGAGCCACGATCAGGTCAACTGGCCGGACGGCGAGAAGGCCGACGCCTTCGACGTCGACCTCGAGGCGATCCAGGAGACGGTCGAGGACGGAACCCTGACGTTCGACGAGATGGGGACACAGGCGCTCGAGCACGTCCGAACGTACGAGGCCGAAGGGTTCCCGCGGCAGGCCAGCGCGAAGCTGCTGCCTCGGCTCTCCCTGCTCCCCGACGAGACCGAGGACCTGACCTACCACAACGAGCCGATGGCGTTCTGGGACGAGACGGCCGGCCCGGTCGCGGCGACGAACGATCCCGACCAGTTGATTCAGGACCCGTGGCCGCCGGACGCTCGCGACTACCGCCCCGAAGGCGTGCGGCTCCGCGACCGGGCCCACGACCAGCCAGACCACGAATCCGATCCCGACGACGAGTGGTACCGGCCCGACGTCGAGTGGACGCGGGCGGACCGGCTCCCCGACGACCGGTACCACGACGACGACAACCCGATCCACGACCTCGCCGACGGAATCCACCCGGCGACGGGCGACCCGCTCGGCGGTGACGGCTTCACCGCCAACGCGCCGATGGAGGTCGAGGCGAAGATCCACGAGGAGAACGCCGGGTTCTGGTACCAGGTGTTGCAGTTCAGGAACACGAGCTCGGTCCCGTACTTCCTCAATGCGGCCGTCATCATGTGGATCGGCCCGTCGGGCGCGAACGGCAACCTCCGGGCCGGCCACTACAACAACGAACAGCGACCGCATCCGGGCTACGGCCATCCCCAGCGGGACATCATCGAGGTCGTCCACGACGAGGACCGCAAGCTGTCGGCCTACGCCGTCCGCCTCGCGTTCCACGACGAGCCGTACAACATGCGCACGGCGTACCCGGACCAGTACTGGGCCCTCGAGCAGGGGATGACCCCGCCGTCGGGCCGCTTCGAGACGCCCGAGGAGCGCCAGGAGCTCGTCGACATCATGGCCGAAACCTGTCACGTCGAGGTCGAGACGGAGATGGACCGCAACATCGACCTGATGGACGCCGTCGGCCTCCGCAACCGGATGTCGAACTGAGCGGACGGCAGGCCGGACGACCCGCGGACCGTATCGATCCCGACCGGTCGCCGCTCGCGGCGTCACCGGTTGGCGAACGAACCGCGCGACGAGTGAGCGAACACGAACGCATGACTTCGAACGAACACGCCACGGACACGCACAGAATCGAGCGAACGAACCGACCGACGCGGCGCCGCTTCGTGAAAGCGATCGGTGCCGGTGCGGCGATCGCCTCGACGGGCGTCGGCGCCGCCGCCGCAGCGCCGGACCCGACAACCGACCCCGACGACCTCGCGTTCGTCGAGACCGACGGCACCGAGTTCGTCGTCGACGGCGAGCCGGTCTACTTCAACGGGGCCAACAACTTCTGGCTCACCCACGAGTACGACGGAACGAAAGCCCGAATCGACGACGTCCTCGACCTCTACGCGGACCTGGGGATCGACCTCGTGCGGTTCTGGGCCCACGGCGAGGGCAAGGAGGGGCCGCTGGCCCTCCAGCCCGAACCGGGCGAGTACAACGAGGCCGCCCTCGAGAACCTCGATTACCTGATCGAGGCGGCCAGAGAGCGCGGCATCAGGCTCATCGCGACGCTCGTGGACAACTGGGAACACGAGGGCGGGATGCTCCAGTACGCCGAGTGGGCCGGCGCGGAGTCCCGCTACGAGTTCTACACGATGGACGAGACCCGCGAGATGTACCGGAACCACGTCGAGACGATCCTCACGCGAGAAAACACGTTCAGCGGCATCGAGTGGCGCGAGGACCCGACGATCATGGTGTGGGAGCTGGCCAACGAGCCCCGCCTCGAGCAGGACGACGTCCCCGGAGAGATGGACGCCCTCCAGCCGCCGGAGCACAAGTCGGTTCTCGGCGACTGGTTCGCCGACATGTCCGCGTACGTCACGGAACTCGACGACAACCACCTCGTCTCGACGGGGTCGGAGGGCCACTACTACGGGTCTGCGAACGACGAGTATCCGGACGGCAACTGGGACGGCCAGTCCTACCTCGACCACCACGCGATCGACACGATCGACGCCTGTTCGTTCCACTTCTATCCCGACCACTGGAACCTCCCGCTTGCGGATGGGACCGACTACATCCGCCGTCGCGTCGTCGACGCCCACGAGGAACTCGGCAAACCCGCCTACCTCGGCGAGTTCAACGTCAGCGACTCCGCTCACGATCTCGAGACCCGCAACGAGTACCTGTCGGAGTGGTACGACGTCGCCGACGAGTACGACTGCAACGCCGTCCTCCCGTGGCAGGTCGTCCTCGAAGAGACCCAGGACCACGACGGGTTCCAGCTCTACGCGAGCGAATCCGGCCACCTCATCGAGGCCTACGCCGACGTTGTCGCCGAGAAGAGCGGGAATGACGCCGATCCCGAGACGATTCAGGTGGGCGACTACGAGGCCGCCGATCCGGACGGCGACGGGCTGTACGACGACGTCGACGGCGACGGGCAGACCACCCACGCCGACGTGAACGCCTTCTACGAGCACCTCGAGGCCGACGGCGTCCAGGACAACGCCGACGCCTTCGACTTCGACGGCAACGGCCGCATCGGCTTCGCGGACGTCCTCGATCTGCTCCGCCGAATCTGACTGCCCAACTGAGTGGAAATACAATGAACGAAACCGATCGATCCCCCGACGCAGACGAATCGACGCCGACCGACACCCTCTCGCGGCGCACCGTCATCAGCGCCGCCGCCGGGACCGGCGCGCTTTCCCTCGGCGCGGGCACCATCGCCGGGTCCGTCGGCGCCCAGGAAGCCAGCGAGGGAATTCCGACGCCGTGGCTGGAGGTAGACGGCAACCTCGTGAAAGATCCGCAGGGGAACACCGTCACCCTGCGGGGCGTCAACATCGCCGACCCGCGACGGATGAACGAGGACGTCAGCGGCCGCGGTAAGTCGGCGGCCCAGGCCGTCGACTACCTGACGAACGAGGCGAAGGGGTGGTACTCCCGTCTCATCCGCATCCCCTGTCAACCCTGGGACATCGCCGGCCTGCCGTCCCCGTGGTCGGCCCACCACTACGACGATGTCGACCCCGAGGGGTACGTCGACCGCGAGGACGGCGTCGGCTACTACGAACCGCCGACGATGACCCAGGCCCAACTCGAGACGTACCTCGAGGAACACCTCGATCCGGTCGTCGAATCGTGTCGCCGGAACGGGGTGTACTGTATCGTCGATTTCCACCGCCACTGGGGCGGCGGCGAACTCGAGTGGGCGGACCCCGACACGGGCGAGCCAAACCAGGGGCTCGACGACGAGGTCCGGCTGTTCTGGGAGACTGTCGCCCCTCGGTACGCCGAGGCGTCGCACGTCCTCTACGAGGTGTACAACGAGCCGACGGAGCCGGGCATGTGGGGCGATCCGACGGAGAAAGACTGGGTCGCGGATCGCTGGCAGTGGTGGAAGGACATGGCCCAGCCCTGGGTGGACATCATCCGCGAGCACGCGCCGCGAAATCTGGTCCTCATCGGGTCGCCGAGCTGGACCCAGAGCCCCGAGGGGGCGCTCGTCGAGCCGTTCGAGGGCGAGAACCTCGCGTACACGTACCACATCTACCCGAAACACGAGGCCAGCAAGCAGCAGGCGTGGGACGGGCCCGGGCCGAACGGCGACGGCACGAAGAAGATCTACGAGGAGTATCCCCTGTTCGTCACCGAGTGGGGCTGGAGTGCGAGCGATCTCGGCACCGATATCATCTCGTCCTACGCCGATCCGATGGCCGAGTGGCTGGAATCGAGCGACGCGATCCACTGGCAGGCCTGGAACTTCGACGCCGGCTGGGCGAGCGAGATCTCGGTCAGGCCGGCGTTCGACGGCGAGTGTACCGACCCGCCCTGCGAGTGGGAGGTCGTCCCCCACGAGGATTCGATGGGCAACTACGTCAAAGACCTCCTCGCCGAACACAAAGACGACGGCGTTCCCGCGGGCGAGGGCACCGGTGAGACGATTTCGATCGGCGAGTACGAGGCGCGAGATCCCGACGGTGACGGGCTCTACGACGACGTCGACGGGGACGGCCAGACGACCCACGCCGACGTCGATGCCTTCTACGAGCACCTCGAGGCTGACGGCGTCCGGGACAACCCCGATGCGTTCGACTTCGACGGCAACGGCCGCGTCGGCTTTTCCGACGTGCTCGACCTGCTCCGGCGGATCTGACGACGACCATTGACGTTACAAATCGCGGACGACAACGATGACAACCGACACGACATTCGACGGCGAGAACATCGACGAATTGCGATCGAACGACACTCCGACGGGGACGAAGCGTTCCCCGAGGCGACGCGACGTGCTCGAGGGCGTCGCCGTCGGCGCGGGCGTCCTCGGCCTCTCGCTCGGCACAACACCGACTGGCGCCCGGACGAACGGCGCGGCGGCGGCCGCCACCCAGGCGAGCTGTGAGTACCTGGGACCGGAGACCGACCCCGACACTGGCATGCCCCGCTACGGCGACTGGACGCACAGCAAGATCGGCGCCGGCGGACAGGTAGAGAACGCCTTCACTACGCCGGCAAACCCGTGTACGGTGTACGCGACGACCGACGTCGGCGGCACCTGGCGCTCCGACGACCGCGGCGAAACCTGGTACATCTTCCACCGCGGCGACGGCACCCGCGGGCTGAGCGTTCATCCCGCGGACGAGGATATCGTCGTCCACGCGAAATCCGACGGCGTCTGGCGGACGGAAGACGGCGGCGACTCGTGGTCGCACGTCCTCGAGACGAGTTTCAAGCCCAACGGGACCTACCGGTGGGCGGGCGAAACGATCGCCCGCAAACCGGACGACGACGACGTCTTGATGACGGCACCGCACAACGACACCGTTTACCGGTCCACCGACGGCGGCCGGACGTGGTCTGCCACCGACACGCCGTCGAACGTCCACGGGACGGACGTCAAGTGGGACCCGACGAACCCGGACACCGCCTACCTGTGTGCCCGTCCCGACGGCGACGACACGACGGGCGGATTCTGGAAGAGCACCGACGGCGGCGAGTCCTGGACGCGTCTTCACTACGGCCCCGAGGGCCCGATCGAGTTCCACCCCGACCCCGAGACCGACGCCCTCTACGGGTTCTACGAACACGGACCCTACGTCAAACGGTCGACGGACGGCGGCGAGTCGTGGTCCGCCTTCGACGACGGCCTCCCGGATGCCCAGTTCAAGGTCTCGGGCGTCAACGACGGTGAGATCTACGCGCTGACCGGCAAGGCGTCGGACGTGGCGTACGACATCTTCACGCTTCCCGCAGGCGGCAGTTCCTGGTCCCGTCACTCGAAGATCACGGGCGACGACCTGGACACGTCGGGCTGGTTCTGGGAAGACTTCGGACCCTACAACGCACAGGGTATCGCGTTCAACCGAGAGGACCCGGACGAGTGGTACATCGCC
This sequence comes from Natrinema salaciae, assembly GCF_900110865.1. Taxonomy (NCBI): domain Archaea; kingdom Methanobacteriati; phylum Methanobacteriota; class Halobacteria; order Halobacteriales; family Natrialbaceae; genus Natrinema; species Natrinema salaciae. The sequence continues at coordinate 149,114 of NZ_FOFD01000003.1, read as the reverse complement.
GGCACCTACGCACTCTACAAGACCGAGGACGGCGGCCAGACGGCGAGATACTCCTCGCACGGCCTCGAGGAGATGGTCCCGTTCGATGTGAAATCGGATCCGCGAAACGACCGTCTCTATGCCGGGTTCGCCGACTCTGGGTTCGTCCGCCTGCGCGACCACGGGAAACAGTGGGATGTCCACAACGAAGTGAGCTTCCACGCGGTCACCCACCACGACTACGCGGACACGAACCCGGACTACCTCGTCTGTACGACGGCGCTGTACTCGGGCGGCTCGCGGTCGGGGACCATCTTCATCAGCGAGGACGCCGGCGAGACCTGGCGACAGAGCGAACTGAACGGCCTCGAGCACGTCGTTCCCGACGACGCGCCCTCCTGGGCGCCGACGCAGCTACAGGCGCCCGCCGGCGTCAGCATCGATCCGACCGATTCGGAGCACGTCGTCGTGGCGATCGGCGACGACGTCGCCTACCGGTCGAGAGACGGCGGCGAGTCGTGGTCGAAGATTGGCGGCCCCGATCCCGCGATCGGACCGAGTCACTTCGCGCGGAACTTCTGGGTCGGCCGGAACCAGCTCGCGCTCTCCGGCGACGGATCGATGGTGACAGCGACGAACTATGTCGAGGGCGAATCACCCCATTACTTCGATCCGGAGACCGAGACGTGGAACGAGATCGACGAACTGGCCGACACCGCGGGCGTGGCCTGGCACGTCACCGCCGATCCAAACACAGAGGGTCGATTCCTCCTCACCGTCGCACTGCCGTTCTCGAGCACTGAGGACTGGAGCGGCGCCCTCTGGGAGAGCACGGACGGCGGCAAAAGCTGGTCGAAGATCTACGACCGTCCCTGCGCGGCCGCGACGTTCGATCCGAACGATCCCGACCGGGTCGCCGCGTTCCCGGCCAGGGAGGTGCCGATCGTCAGCACCGACGGCGGTGACACCTGGACGAAACTCGATTCCGCGCTCCCGGCGGCCCGACAGGAGGGGAACCACAAGACGCTCGCGTTCTCCGGATCGAATCTGGTCGTCGGCGTCGGCGGCATCAGCATCCTCTGGATCGACCTCGACGGCACCGGCGACGGTGAGGAGACGATACAGGTCGGCGAGTACGAGGCTCGTGATCCGGACGGTGACGGGCTCTACGACGACGTCGACGGTGACGGCCAGACCACCCACGCCGACGTCGACGCCTTCTACGAGCACCTCGAGTCCGACGGCGTGCAGCAAAACGCCGAGAGGTTCGACTTCGACGACAACGGCCGCGTCGGCTTTTCCGACGTGCTCGATCTACTTCGGCGGATCTGACCGGACGGTCACGGGCTGATTCCTCCGGTCGATCGTCGCTCCGGCGGAGGATCCGTCGCTTTCGAGAGTCGGGAACCGAACCGAGGGACGCTCAGTTGTCGGAGCGTAGACGCGCAACCGCTATCGACGCAGTGACTCTGGCGAACGGCGCCATCCGCCGGTGCCGTCGGTCGCTCCCTTTCGCCTCCGATCTCCGGCGCGCAACCAATATTTTCATACTGATTATAATAAAATTTAATATCTGTAGAGTACTGTTACGAACAGGACGATGCGAGCGTGAACGACGATGCGACAGGACACACGAACACCCGAGGCGGACGAATCGCTGTTGACTGGAGCCCGTTCGAGCCGGAGCCCGCTCGAGGATCTCGCGGAGTCCGGCGCGCTCTCGCACGGGGAGCCTGCTGCTCCAGAAGACGCCATCGCGGGGGGATCGACTGACGGACGGACTACCGGTGGATCGGATGGAGCGTCTTCCGGCTGGGTCGGCCGACGCGACTTCGTGAAGACGGTGACGACGGCCGCTCTGGGAACGGGGCTGGCGGCGAGCGGACTCGAACGTGGCCGGGCAGCGCCCGACGAACTCCCGATCGGTCAGCACATGCACCGGGGCCATCAGGACGTCATCTTCCTGGGTATCTACTTCGAGGACAACGCACCTCCCGGACCGATCGAAGCGTACGAAACGGCGATGTTCGACCCGGACGCCGACCTCGGGTACGACGATTACACGGTGCAGGAGTACTTCGATATCGTCAGCGACGGGCGCTTCTCGATCGGTCCGGGACCGGCGGGGCTCGTCGGCTGGTATCAGACGTCACAGCCCTCGGACGATTTCAACCTGGGCGACGCGGTCAGGGAGGCGCTCGACGCCGCGATCGCAGATGGCTTCGATATCACGGCCTACGATCAGGAGAATCCGACGCAAATCGTCGCGCTCACGTTCATGGGCGGCGGCGGTGGCGGCGTCGCCTGGGTGGGAAACACGATAGAACGACAGGGCGTACTGATCAGGGGGTTCTGTCAGGCACCGGCGAGAGCCTCGGCGGCCGAACAGGACATCAACTACACCTGTCACGAGTACCTCCATCTGCACGGACTCACGGACTTCTATCAGGCACCCGGAACCGGCAACATGGGGATCATGGGCGCGGGGCCGCTCGTGAACATGATCCCGTGGTCGAAGGTCAACGTCGACCTCGATCAGACGCCGGGCCCGACGGGCTGGGACGAGACGACGGCAATCCACCCGACGGACCAGGCGGGGATCCTTCCGCCCCAGTCAATCGAGAACCAGTTCTACACCGTCGTCGGCGAGTCGAACCCGGCCGGAGACGACCCGGACTTTCACAAACACTACTACCTCGCGTACGCCGACGGAACCGGCGTCGACGCGCCGCTCGACCGGTCACAGCGGGGACTGGTCGTCTGGCACCACTATCAGTCCATGGGTGTCGAGTGGGGCGCGGAGAACCTCCAGTTCGACACCCCGCCGGCCAACGGGAGTACGTTCCAGGCGACCAACTCGGCGCTCGACGCGTCGCTGATCGACACCGACATCGTGCTGGACACCGTCTCGACGGACTACGGGACGTTGCAGTTCAACGACCCGCCACATCGATCGGCTTCGGCCGGCAGCACCTCAGTCTACGCGGTCGACGTAGACACGACTCACCCCGACTGGATGCCGGACCTCTCCCACCGCGAGAGCCAGAACCACGGCGACGTCATCTACACGGACGACGTGCTCGATGCACGCGTCTCCTGGGCGGACGACGGGGACGACGTCACGCTGCGACTGTTCGATCCCGCGGGCGCTGAACACGCCGTTTCGGACGACTTCGCGACGAGTTTCGCCGTCGTACGCTCGGACGCCCTCACCGGACAGGCCACGTTCGACGGCGGTTGGAAGCTCGTCGAGGAGACGTCGGGGAGCGACACGGTCGAGTACTTCCGGGCGACGAACTACCCGACCTACGAGCTGGCCACGTCGGCCGCGGTCGACGGCGCGAGCCTCGACGACGGCGAACTAACCCTCACCGTTTCGCTCTCGTTCGGCGACGGTGACGCGTACGCGTACGGTGACTTCGGAGCGCCCACGACCGGACAGTTCGAGGTCGAGTTCGACGGATCGCTCCTCGACGATGGCGACGTCTCCGTAACCGAGGTGACCCAGTCGACGTACGAACTCACCGCCCAGGTCGGCCCGGCGACCGACGGCGACCACTCCGTAGCGGTCACGTTCGTCGACGAGAAGGTCGGCGTCACGAATCGTACGGCCGCCGGCACGACGACAGTGGCCGGTTCCGGGGGCCCACCGAACGACGGGCCGCCGCCGATCGGCGACAACGACGGCCGTCCCACGGATTCAGACGGCGATGGGCTGTACGACGACGTCGACGGCGACGGCCAGCTCACCCACGCCGACGTCGACGCCTTCTACGACCACCTCGAGGCCGATGGCGTGCAGGACAACCCCGACGTGTTCGACTTCGACGGCAACGGCCGCATCGGCTTCGCCGACGTGCTCGATCTGCTCCGACGGATCTGACCGGACGGGCGAGGCTGATTCGGCCAGTCGGCCACCGCCGGCACCGGCACCGGCACCGCCGACGACTTCCACGGCGTCGCTCGCGCCTCCATTCGATATTTCACCATTAAATTAAATAGTTAAATTTATAATATTCAAGCTGTTAAATAATGGCATGGAACGGAGAGTCTACCGATGACCGAGGAGAGAGACGAACGCGACGAGGCGATCGGAACCCCATCGCGGGGGCGAGGCATGCACCGACGGATGTTCCTTGGCGGATTGGCATCGAGCGCCGTCGTCGCCGCGGCAGGTCCGCAGGCCAAGGCGGCACCCGGTGACGGGTTGACTCGCCAGATGGAAGCGCTCGACCGGGGATTGGTCGCCGTCGCCGTCGATGACGGTGTTCTCGTCCGCTGGCGGCTGTTCGGGACCGATCCCGACGACGTCGCTTTCAACCTCTATCGAGATGGAACGCGGGCGAACGACTCTCCGATCACGGACGGGACGAACTACGTCGATCCGGACGGGACGACCGATTCGACGTACACGATCCGCCCGGTGGTCGACGGCACCGAACGGGAGGAATCGAAGTCGGTCGGCGTCTGGGAGGACAATTACCTGGACATCCCGCTGGACAGGCCCGGTGACAACTATCACCCGAACGACGCGAGCGTCGGCGACCTGACGGGCGACGGCAGCTACGATATCGTCGTGAAGTGGTCGCCGGACAACGCGAAGGACAACTCGCAGAGCGGACGGACGGACCCACACATCTTCGACGCGTACACGCTCGAGGGCGAGCCGCTCTGGCGCATCGATCTGGGGATCAACGTCCGGGCGGGCGCACACTACGCACCGTTTCTCGTCTACGACTTCGACGGGGACGGCATCGCGGAGTTCGTCGTCCGAACGGCCGACGGCACCGTCGACGCCGCCGGGAACGTCATCGGCGACCCGGACGCCGACTGGCGGAACGACGACGGATACGTTCTGGACGGACCGGAGTATCTCACGGTCTTCGACGGAACGACCGGCGAGGAACTGGTGACGACCGACTTCCGGCCTGCCCGGGGTGACCCCTGCCAGTGGGGTGACTGCTACGGAAACCGCGTGGATCGCTTCCTCGCGGGCGTGGCGTACCTCGACGGCGAGCGACCGAGCATCGTCGTAGGCCGCGGCTACTACGAGAAAACGATGGTCACCGCCTACGACTACCGCGACGGCGACCTCACCGAGCGGTGGACCTTCGACAGCGACGAGCCGGGCAACGGCGACTACGCCGGACAGGGCAACCACCAGCTCGGCATCGCCGATCTCGACGGCGACGGCCGCGACGAGATCGTCTACGGCGCGATGGCCCTGGATCACGACGGCACGGGCCTGCACACGACCGGGTGGCACCACGGCGACGCCCTCCACTGCGGGGACTTCCTGCCCGACCGCGACGGCCTCGAGATATTCCAGCCCCACGAGTCGGGGCCCCACGGCGCGACGATGCGGGACGGCGAGACCGGCGAGCCGCTCTGGACCGTCGACGCTGCGGGCGACGTCGGCCGCGGCGTCGCCGCCAACATCGATCCGAACCATCGGGGCGTCGAGGCCTGGGCGTCCAACGGCGTCGGCCTCCGCACCACCGGCGGCGAGCGGATCGGCGATGCCCCCTGGTCGATCAACCACCTCGCGTGGTGGACGGGCGACTTACAGCGCGAACTGGTGGACGACTGGGACGGCCCCACGCTCCACAAGTGGGACCCCGACAGCCGGTCGACCACCGAACTCGAGGCGTTTCCGGGAACGCGCTCGAACAACGGGACGAAGGGGAACCCGTGTCTGACCGCCGACATCCTCGGCGACTGGCGCGAGGAGGTGATCTGGCGGCGCGACGACGACGAGGCTCTCCGGCTGTTCGTGACGCCGTACGAGACCGACCATCGGCTGTACACGCTGATGCACGACTCGCAGTACCGGACGGCGATCGCCTGGCAGAACGTCGGATACAACCAGCCACCCCACCCGAGTTTCTACATCGGCTCGAGCATGGACGAACCGCCGACACCGGACATCGAACCGGTCGGTCCCGACGGACCGGTCGACGACCCGACCGATATCATCGGCCTGCCGGACGCCGCGAACGTGCCGGCCGACACGTACCGGCTCGTCAACGCCAACTCCGGCCACGTCCTCGAAGTCGCCGGCGGCGACGAATCGGATGGAACCACCGTCCAACAGGGCGCGGACGAGGACGCGACGCACCAGCGATGGGACCTTCGCTACGTCGGCGAGGGCGCGTACGAGATCGTCGCCGCCAGTTCGGGGAAGGCACTGGAAGTCGCGGAGGCGTCGACCGACAACGGCGCGAACGTCCGGCAGTGGACGGTGAACGGGAACGACAACCAACGGTGGGTCCTCGATCCGCTCGACGACGGCGCGTATCGCCTCGTCGCCAGCCACTCCGGCCTCGTCCTCGGCGTGGCCGGCGGCAGCGTCGCCGACGGAGCAAACGCCGTGCAGTGGGAATGGAACGAGAGCGACGATCAGCGCTGGCGACTCGAACCGGTCGCCCCGCGGACCGGGGGTTCCGGCCCGTACACGGTCGAGGGTGCCGGCGCGGACATCTGGGGGTCCGCCGACGCGTTCCACTACTATTCGACGAGCGTGACCGGTGATTTCGATCTCTCCGTCAGGGTCGACGACGTCGAGAACACGGACGAATACGCGAAAGCCGGCCTCATGATCCGCGGCTCGATGGACGCCGGCGCGAAAAACGCGATGATTCGGCGGACGCCGTCGGCGACGTCGGTACAGTGGCGACCGACAGCCGGCGGCGAAACGGTGAGCCTGACCTCGGGTGCCGCGGGCGAAAGCGAGGTCGCCGGCGGGACGACCGACCACGCCTGGCAACGGCTCGTCCGCTCGGGCAACACGGTTCGGGCATACACGTCCGCCGACGGCGAGCGCTGGCAGCTTCTGGCCGAGTTCCCGCTGTCGTTCTCGAGCAGCGTTCGGGTCGGACTGGCCGTCACCAGCCACGCGAGCGGAACCCGCTGTGTGGCCACCTTCGACGAGCTGGTCGGTATCGACCCGTCCCGTAGCGACGACGTTGGAGCCGTCGATGTCCCGGGAACCGCGTCGGGCGCGGACGGCAAGCGGCCACCAGCGATCGACGGCGAGCGGCCGACAGATCCCGACGGTGACGGGCTCTACGACGACGTCGACGGCGACGGCCAGACGACCCACGCCGACGTCGACGCCTTCTACGACCACCTCGAGACCGACGGCGTGCAGGACAACCCCGATGCGTTCGATTTCGACGAAAATGGTCGGATCGGGTTCACGGACGTCCTCGAGCTGCTCCGGCAGATCTGAATCGATCGGTAGTACTGCCGAGCACGCAACGCGACGGCCGCGTTTCGGGGCGACGGTTGCAGTCGAACCGGGGCCGAGACCGAGTCGCGAACGCCGATCAGCCGTCCGGGTACGGAATCTCGAGTTCTTGGCCGTCGTCGGGAACGAACGTCTCGCCGTCGAACACGTCCGCGGCCTCTTCCTCGTGTGCCGCGGTGTGTCCGGCGTAGCGCGAGGAGAGATGCATCAGCGCGAGTCGGTCCGCGCCGGCCCGGTTCGCGATCTCGGCGGCCTGGCGGGCCGTCGAATGGGCGGTGTCGGCGGCGCGCTCGGCGCGGTCGTCGGCGAACGTCGCGTCGTGAATCAGCAGGTCGGGGTCCTCGGCGGCCTCGATCGTCGCCTCCGCGGGGCGCGTGTCACCGGTGTAGACGATCGTCCGGCCTGGTCGGGGTTCGCCGACGACCTGCTCAGGATCGACGACGGTGCCGTCCTCGAGTTCGACGGACTCGCCCTCGTGGAGCCGCGAGAACTTCGGCCCGACGGGGACGCCGAGTTCCTCCGCCCGCTCGCGGTCGAACCGTCCCTTGCGGTCGTCCTCGACGAGTGCGTAGCCGACCGAACGGGTGTCGTGGTCGGTCGCGAACGCGCGGACTTCGTAGTCGTCGGCGCGGTAGGCGACGGTTCCGTCGCCGACCTCGTTGATTCGCACGGGAAACGACGGTCGGTTTCCGAGGGCGTTCACCAGTCCCTTCAGCTGGCGGCGCGTATCGTGGGGGGCGTGGATCGTCAGCGGCTCCGCGCGGTCGTTGAAGGCCATCGTCTGGAGTAGGCCCGGAATTCCGAAGACGTGGTCGCCGTGGAGGTGCGTGACGAACAGCTGCGAGACGGAAAAGCCCGTCCCGAACCGCATCATCTGCCGCTGGGTTCCCTCGCCGGCGTCGAACAGCAGTCCCTCGCCGTCGCGTGCGACGAAGATGCTGCTCGGATTCCGCTCCGTCGTCGGAATCGCCCCGGCCGTCCCCAGAAACGTCACGCGCAGTGGCATCGATGAAGCCTCCGCGGGCCGCGACTAAACCGGCTTCGAATCGCTCGAGGTCGGTGTGACGGGCTCGGTCCCGGACCCAGCGCGTGGGAATCGTCGCGACTGCCGTCCAGTGCCGGTCGCCGCGGCGTCTCGAGCGGCCCGTTCCCCACAGCGAAATCGAGGGCGGGAACACCACCGATCCCCGTCGCAGGCGTCGTTCAGTTCGACCCACCGTCCGTCTCGGACGATAAACGGGGCGCGTGACCTGTCGTAACCGCCGACTATTCGCGTAAAGCGTCCCGGAACGGTCCGCAATCTGCGAACGGACTGCGCGTTTTACGTCTATCGAGCACGAATCCGGTGACGACGCACCCCCCCAATGAGTTCGAGATTGACGTTCGGCACGCTCAAGCGGATCGTCGCGATCCTGATCGCGATCGTGATCGTGCTCGCCGCCGGCATCGTCGTCGGCCAGGCCCCGGCGATCTTCGGGGTCGACGAGGACCCCGAAGCCTCGATCACGTTCGAAGACCAGCAGGGCGACGGGACCAACGTCACGATTCGAGACGTCTCCCTCTCCGACGGCGGCTACGTCGTCATCACCGACGGCGGTGACGAACCGCTGGCCGTCTCCGAGCGTCTCGAGGCGGGGACCCACGAGAACGTGACCGTCGAGCGCGAGGACGACTCGACTCGCGAACTCGTCGGGCAGCTGACCGCGACCGTCCACCAGGACACCGCGGACGAGGACGGCTTCGCCTACGGCGAGACCGACGGCGAGGAGGACCGTCCGTACCTCGAGGACGGGTTCCCGGTGAGCGACACCGCGACGGTGACGACGACCGAGGAGGACGCTCTGAGCGATTCGTTCGCCGTCGAATCGATCGACGCACCGGAGACGGCGACGACCAACGAGACGATACGGGTGAACGCGACGATCCGCAATCCGACGGAGTTCCAGACCCAGCAGTCGGTGACGGTCCGCATCGACGGGGCCGTCTTCGAGCGGCAGGTGCTGGAACTCGAGGGCGGCGAGTCCCGGACCGTGTCCTTCGAGACGGACACGAGCGGCGCGCCGCCCGGTAATCGGACGATCGGCGTCTACACCGACGGCGACGGTGCGGTCGCGGCGATCGACCTCGAGTTCCACACCGATCCGAGCGTTTCGGTGACCGAGGCCGGCGCGGAGCGCGTGACGGTCGCCGCCGCGATTCCCGAGCGGGGATTCGTCGCCGTCGAGCAGAACGGATCGGTGATCGGAACCAGCGGCGAACTCGAGCCCGGCGAACACGAGAACGTCACCGTCGATCTCGCGGCCGACGCCGACGTCGGTGCGGACGCCGAGCTGACGGCGGCCCTCTACGCCGGCGATCCGGCGGACGCCGAGACGGCGTCGCCGATCGAACGCGACGGCGAGCCGGTGGAAACGACGTTCACGCTCGCGGACGCGGGCGACGGCGGCGGCGGAAACGAGTCCGGCGGCGAGTAACCGACCGATTCTTACCCGGCCCGCACCTACTCGCTGGCGATGGACGCGCCGCTGTGGACCGAAACCCACGCCCCGGAGCTGGCCGAGTTGCCACAGGACGACGCTCGCGAGTACTTACAGCGGGCCGTCGAGGAGCCGATCAACCTCCTCCTGCAGGGGCCGCCGGGAAGCGGGAAGACGGCGGCGGCGCGCGCGTTGGCTCGCGAGGCGCACGCGGATCCGGACAACGACTTCGTCGAGATCAACGTCGCCGACTTCTTCAGTCGGACCAAGACGGAGATCAAGAACGACCCCCGGTTCGAGCACTTCCTCGTCGGCCGCTCGTCGATGTCCAAGCGTGACATGATCAACCACGTCCTCAAGGAGTCCGCGAGCTACGCGCCCGTTTCGGGCGGGTACACGACGATACTGCTCGACAACGCCGAGGACGTTCGCGAGGACTTCCAGCAGGCGCTGCGGCGGATCATGGAACAACACCACCGGACGACCCAGTTTCTCGTCGCCACGCGGCAACCGACCAAACTCATCCCGCCGATCCGCTCGCGGTGTTTCCCCGTCTCCTTCCCCTCGCCGACCAGCGAGGAGATCGTGACCGTCCTCGAGCGGATCGTCGAGGCCGAGGGCGTCGACTACGACGCCGACGGCCTCGAGTTCGTCGCGGGCTACGCGAACGGCAACCTCCGGCAGGCGATCCTGGCGGCCCAGACGACCGTCGAGGACGAGGGCGAACTCACGATGAGCGCGGCCTACGACACCCTCGGCGAGGTCGGCCTCGACGACGAGATCGAGTCGATGTTAGACGACGCCGAAGCCGGCGAGTTTACCGACGCCCGATCGACGCTGGACGACCTCCTCGTCGACGAGGGGTTGGATGGCGGGGAGGTGCTCGACGAGATCCTCCGCATCGCTCGCAAGCGCTATCAGGGCCGGCGGCTCGCTCGTCTTCACCGGCTCGCCGCGGACATCGACTTCGAGCTGCACGAGGGCACGAGCGACCGAATTCACCTCTCGCATCTACTGGCTGAACTGGGCCGGGACGCCTGAATCGTCGTCGCAACGGGTGGCGGACCGCACTGATTTCTCACGCGGATGGAGGCCGGGAGAACGCACTCGAGCGCGGCTAGCTCGTCCGGACTGACGCCCAGAGGGAACCGACGACGAGACACCTCACGCCGGTGTCGATAGCCCCAAGCCGATCGTCCGTTCCGAACCCGGTTACGCCGAGTCCGTCGATGACGATCCCGACGGCCACGAGAACAGCGCCGAACACACGGGGCGGCGGTGAGACAGACGGTGAACCGAGCAGCGCGACTCCGAACAGGGCTCCAGCGACGACCGAGACCAGCAGCTTGCGGTCGAACCACGTCCCGTTGGTTCGAGCTCTCGTTCCGGAGAGTATAAACGCGGTAGCCGAGCCAGAGACACAGGACGCCAACCTCACTGATCGTCCGCACACGTTCCCCGACCCCGGCTGCGTCTCTGAGCGGTCGGTACGCCACGCCGACGACGATGGCGGCCACCAGTCCGTAACACGTGGAGCGATCTCGCCGAAGATCGGGGCGACGCTGCTGGTCGCAGCGGAAATTTCGGACTACGCATCCGAGCGAGCCGCCTCGAGGCCGGTGAACTCGAACCGCGTTCCGCCCGTTTCTCCGTCGGTCACGGCGACCTCCCAGCCGTGGGCTCTGGCGATATCGCGCACGATCGTCAGCCCGAAGCCGGTCCCGACCTCGCTCGTCGTGTAGCCGCGGTCGAAAATATCGCTTCGCCGGTCGGCCGGGATCCCGGTTCCGTCGTCTTCGACGTAGAAGCCGCCGTCCGCGCTGAACCCGACGCTGATGGTGAGGTCTTCGCTCTCGGATGCAACGGAACCGTGTTCGACGGCGTTTCGAAAGAGGTTCTCGAACACGTTGAGTAGCCGATCCGGGTCCGCCTGGATCGATCGCTCGCAATCGAGTTCGAGCGTCGCGTCTCCCGTGTCGACGTTGGTCCAGGCCTCACGGGCGACGGTCGACAGCCGCACGTCCTGGAACTCGGTGATCGCTCGTCCCTGTCTGGCCAGCGCGAGCGCATCGTCGATGATGTCACCCATCCGCTCGAGCGATACCGTCACGTGTTCGACCGTGGTGGCTTCCATGGTGACGGTTTCGCCGTCGTCGCCGGTCCGGTCCGAAACGTCTGCAAGGTAGCCGTTTGCGACGTTGAGCGGGTTTCGAAGGTCGTGCGAGACGATCCCTGCGAACCGATCGAGTTGTTCGTTCTGGTGCTCCAGTTTCGTCTTCTGCGTCTCGAGGTCGGCTTTCTGCCGCTCGAGGTCCTGTTGCCGTCGTTTCTGGTCGGTGATGTCGTGGAGCAGAACGACGTATCCTGCGGCCACGCCGTCGTTGCCGGGAAGCTCCGAGACCGTGACCTCGTAACACCGTTTTCCCGACGGCGACGCGATCCAGAGTTCGTCTTGCACTGCGTGTAGCTGTTGGGTCCCGTCCAGCATTCCTCCCAAGCCGCCGGTGTCGACGATCCGATCGTGGTGGACGACCTCGCTCACGTGGTTTCCGACGGCGCGGTCGGTTCCGATCATGCGCTTTCCCGTGGTGTTGATGTCGACGATCCGGCCGTTCGTATCGAGAACGACGACGCCGTTGTCGATTTCTTCGAGAACGAAATCGCGTGCGAGCGGAACGAGACTCCCGAATCGACTGCCGAACGGCGAGAGGAACCGATCGACCGGGAGCTGCTGGATGAATCGCATGCTCAGCGTCGCCGCGATCATCACGACGCCGATAAAGAGGTAGCCGATCGTATGCAGGATGAAATGCGGGAACGGGCTTTTCTTTGTGGCCGAGAACACCGTCAGGACGGTCAAGAACGCGATCGATGCGAAAATAAGGAAGGTGAGATTTCGGTATACGTTCCGAGAACGCAGGCCCTTGAGGAACAGCAGGCTGAGATAGACGACGCCGATCGAGTACGAGACCGCCGCGAACGCGTAGAATCCCGGTCCCCAGCCGTACTGAAGGATTTCGTACGAGCCGTGTGACTCGAGAGCCGGATCGACGATCACGAGTTCGTGAATCCCGTTGGTTAGGCTCAGTACGGCCGTTGCGATCGGATACGAGAACAGCAACCGCGTTCGCCAGGAGGAAAACCACTCGTCTCGACCGGTGAAGTAGAGGGTAAAACAGAACATGCTGGTGATGGTCATCGCGAGGACGGGAAAAAAGGCCAACAGCCAGTAACGTTGCCACGCGAGCGTGTCACCCGAAACCGACAGGAGGTGAACCAGCGCCCAGAGGATGGCCATACACTGTGCGACTGCTCCCCACACGTCCGCGCGGCTGTCCCGCTGTCGCCAGACGAGCACCGTCGCGATCGCACTGACCATCGCTGCAGCGGCGAGCGGAACGGAATACGGTGTGTATTGCCACATGAAACTCGAAAAATCGATAGCTACCGAATGAGGTAACCCTGCCTTGAAAAAACTGACTGCCGAAGTGTCGATTTCAGTACCGCTTTCCCGCCCAAATTATACTGTTCTGTGAATATAACTCGGAAAATTACCGTTATTGTCTCTCGATATGAACGGATCGACGTGGGGTGATGCCAAACTGGACGGGCGGTTGAGCTGCGTACGGCCGTGGGTTCTCCCTACGCTGTTCGCCGCTCGAGCACCATCACGTACCGCGTCAGGGACCGGTGCACTCGGCGTTCGAACGACGACTCGAGTTCCCACCCCGCCGCGCGTGCCTCGCTCGCCCAGGACCGATCCGCGAGTACGACCGCACGCGGCGCGACCCGGTGGGCTTCGGCGAGCGCACCCGAAACGAGGTCCTCGAGCCGATGGGTGTCGATCTTCGACTGCCGGCCGTAGGGCGCGTCGAAGACCACGCCGTCGACGGCATCGCCCGTCAACGGGAGCCGCGTCGCGTCGCCACGGCCGACGTGCCACGAGCCCCGATTCGCGCCGGTCGGCGAGGGATTCTCGGCGTCGAGGAAGTGCGCCAGGTTCTCCCGCGCACCCGCCGCCATTTTCGCCTGCGCGTCGGTCCCGATCACGTCCGCCCCGACGAGCCCGGCCTCGACGAGCACGCCGCCGGTGCCACACATCGGGTCCAGAATCGTCGCTCCCGTTCGAGCGCCCGCGACGTTCGCGACGGCGCGCGCGAGCAGGGGATCCATGCTGCCCGGCTGGAAGAACGGCTTGTCCGTCGGTGCGCGTGCGCCGAAATCGCGGACGCTCTCGGCCGCGAGCCAGCCGAGCGCGCAGACGGAGCCCTGCTCACCCGCCGGCCCGTCTCCGCCGTCTCCGCCGTCTCCGCCATCTCCGTCGTCTGTGACGGGCTCGAGCGCGTCACCGCTCGCGTCGCCATCGAGTACGCCCGCCGAAAAGACGACCCGCAGGAGGTGGTCCGGCTCCTCGAGATCGACGGGAAATCCACGATCGACCAGGATTTGTCCGAGTTCGCGCTCGGCCCGCTCGGTACTCACACCGCTCGAGCCGTGGACGTCCGTCGCCCGCACCGCGACCGATCCCTCGCGGTCGATCGACGCCGCTTCGAGCACCGCGCGGGCGCTCTCGAGGTCGGCCGCACCCCGACCGAGGAGTTCGCTCGCGCGGTGGGTGTAGGCGAGACCGCGGACGCGTTCGGGGACGATTCCCCTCGCGACGGCGATCCCGGGGGCGATTCGGCGGATCCCGGTCGCCGCACTGGCCGCCTCCCGGGCCGCGAACGCGTCGTCTTCGCCGCCCAACTCGAGCAGATACACGGTCGATGATCGCTTCGGGGCGGCCATGAGCCTACCGCTTTCCGCGAACCGGGCGGTCAGATCCGATACCAAATATCACACCTGCGGCCCGTCACGCGCCGGAAACCGGCCGTCGCCGGGGTCGGCGCGGATCGTATAAACCGGATATATCAGGTGGCGGTACTAACCTTTATAAACCTTAAATACGTCTTTTTAAGCGACTAATGACGGACCCGAAGGACACCATCAACATCGAAAACGTGGTGGCGTCGACCGGTATCGGACAGGAACTCGACCTCCAGAGTGTCGCGATGGACCTCGAGGGGGCCGACTACGACCCCGAACAGTTCCCCGGTCTCGTCTACCGCACCCAGAATCCAAAATCCGCCGCCCTGATCTTCCGATCGGGGAAGATCGTCTGTACCGGCGCGAAGAGCACCGACGACGTTCACGAGAGCCTGCGCATCGTCTTCGACAAGCTCCGCGAACTCCAGATCCAGGTCAACGAGGACCCCGAGATCGTCGTCCAGAATATCGTCACCTCGGCCGATCTGGGCCGCAACCTCAACCTGAACGCGATCGCCATCGGCCTCGGCCTCGAGAACATCGAGTACGAGCCCGAGCAGTTCCCCGGCCTCGTCTATCGGCTCGACGAACCGGAGGTCGTCGCCCTGCTCTTCGGCTCCGGGAAACTCGTTATTACCGGCGGGAAGAAGCCCGAAGACGCCGAGCACGCCGTCGACAAGATCGTCTCCAGGCTCGAGGACCTCGGCCTGCTCGAGTAACGCCGTCCGTTTTCGTTTCACCGACTCGCCGCCACTGCCTCGCCCGCCGACAGGCGTGTGGTCAGTGATCGACCTCGGCTATCGGCGCGGGCAGCCGCCGGTAGTATCGGCTTACTCGACTCAATACTGTGCTTCGTCTTCGAGCCGCAGTTCGATTCGTCGATAGAGACACGAATCGTCGCCGCTTTCACCGGATTATCGATCGTTCAAACGCGGCCGAGCGGGCGTGATTCGCCTGAATCGATCCCGATTCGTCGAAACGACCGCTCGCGTTTATCCGGGTGTCCGTCGCTGACTGTCACGTGCCCATGACGATCCATCCAGAACGATCGGCGCCCACCTCGGATCGGTTTCACCTCGGTAACGACGGTGCGATCGGGCGCCGGCCGCTCCCGCGCGAGACCGTCCGCGACATGCTGGACAACGACCGCCGACGCGAAGTGCTCCGCTGCGTCCTCGCGGCCGACGATCCGGTTTCGGTTCGCACGCTGGTCGGGCGACTCGCCGACGCCGAACACGATCCGACGGTCGGGACGACGATCCATCAGCTGCGCCAGCGGATCCACACCTCGCTGTGCCAGACACACCTCCCGCTGCTCGCGGAACACGATATCGTCCGCTTCGACCGCGCGCTGAGCCTCGTCGGCCCGGCTGTCAACTGCGCCGCGTTCGAATCCCTCCTCGAGTTCGAATCGCTCGAGCGGCCGATCGCCGCCCGACTCGGGTAGCCCGCTCGCGACTACTCGACGAGCCGCTCGATCTCGGTCACTAAAATATCGCTCGCCCCGGCGTTTTTCACGTCCGTAATCGTCTCGAAGACGTCCCGCTCGTTGACGACGGCGTGGACGGCGACCATCGCCTCGCCGTCGCTGCCGTCGGCGATGTCCATGATCGTCGGCCCGCCGAGCCCCGGAATGACCTCGCGGACGTCGTCGAGTCGGTCCCGCGGAACGTTCATCATCAGGTAGCGTTTGCCCTCGGCGCGTTTGACCGAGGAGAGCGCGGTCCGGACCTCGTCGACCTTGGGGTCGTCGAGGACGTCCTCGCGACCGAACAGTCGGACGGAACTCGCGAGCACCTCTTCGACGACGGCCAGCCGGTTCATCTTCAGCGTGGTTCCGGTGCTCGTGATGTCGACGATCGCGTCGGCCATCTCGACGTGTGGGGTGAGCTCCGTCGCCCCCGACACCTCGACGATGTCGGGATCGACACTAGTGTCCGCGAAGAAATCCGTGGTGACGTTCGGAAACTCGGTGGCGATCGTCGCCCCGGTCAAGTCCTCGACGGCGTCGATGTCGCCGTCTTCGGGCGCCGCGAGGACGAGCCGACAGCGCCCGAACTCGAGGTCGAGGAGCTCGGCGACGTCGTCCACCCGGGCCTCCCGGACCTGATCGAAGCCCGTAATACCGAGGTCGGCCGCTCCGTCGGAGACGTACTCCGGGATGTCGGCCGCGCGGGCGAACAGGACCGTCACTTCCGGGTCGACGGTATCGGCGTAGAGCTTTCGATCGGCACCGTTCTCGAGGTGGAGCCCCGCCCGCTCGAGGAGGTCGATCGTCGGCTCGTGCAGGCGGCCCTTGTTAGGAACGGCGATTCGCATTTGCCGGCTCTTCGGGGCGGCGGGGCAACTGTCTTTCCATCCCGGCGAACGGACGTCGAGGTGTGGCGGTTATCCTGTGGGTCGACCGTCCCTGCACGACCGCTCTCACGTGACTGTCGCTGAATACCGTCGTGTGAAAAACTGGAACGTTCCGACTGCACGCACCGTTCGGAACGCGGTATCTATCTGTGGTGGCTTCCGCCGGTGAACGGTCCCTCGCTCCCGGTTCGTGCCCGATCAGGCGCTCGCGTCGTAGCCGGCCTCGTCGACCGCGTCGACGAGAGCCGCGGTCTCCGCATCGCCTTCGACGGACACACGGTTCGCGTCGTGATCGGCGTCGACAGACTGCACGCCCGAGACGTCCTCGAGCGCGTCCTCGACGGTCTGCTCGCAGTGCTCACACGACATGCCTTCGACGGTAATCGTTCGACTCATACGAAACCGTACGGACCGGTCGCCTTTGTGGATTACTGCTTTCGATGCGAGATCGATCGAGGCCGCGACGTTAGATTCCACAGTCGAGCGTGTCGCTTCCGTTGTACCGAAAACCGAACGCCTGTCCACGTAGAACGATGTTCGTCCGGGGTGGGAGTCGTCGAACGTTCCCGTCACAGCGGCCGCGAAAACGGTGCGGGTTGGTCAGTTTTGCTGTCCCGATTTGTCGCCGTCCCGCTGCGCCTCGCTTCCGTTCTTCGCCTCGTCGCTGCCGTCGCCTTCACCGTCTCCGTCGCTTTCGTCGTCGGTCTTCTCGTCGATATCGCGGATCTCCACGTCGTCGCCCGTTCCGCTCTGGCTGATCACCGGCTTGAGGATGTACTTCCCGCTCTTGCCGGCCTTGTGGGGTGCGATGTCGTAGACGAAGTCGACCCGCTCGCCGTTTCCGACGGTAAATTTCGAATTGATCTGGAGTTTGTTACTCGGCAGTTTCACCGTCGTCTCGGTCCCGTCGGCCAAGATCCCTTCGGTGTCGCTGACGTAAATAAAGACTTTCTCGTAGTCGCCGGCCGGAAGGTCGAACTCGTCGATCATGGACGCGTTCGCGCCTTTTAGCTCGGTGAGGTCGACCGTCCGGTTGTCAACGTCGTGTTCGACCCATCCTCCGTCGCTCGCGTCGCCGTCATCGTCTCCACCCGCTTCCTCGTCTTCCGCTTCCGATTCGTTGCCGTCTGGCTCTTCGACGGGTTCGTTGGTTGATTCACCGTCGTCGGCCGTCTCGTTGGTCGATTCGTCGTCGGTTTCGTTCGTGTCGTCTTCGTCAGCCCCGTCCGAGTCGCCACCCCCGCCATCGCCGGCTTTCTTGAAGCCGACCTTCGTGATCGTCACGTTGAGGTGTTCGAAGTCGTCGATCACGTTGGGCTCGTCGCTGACGTAGAACGCGGCCGTCCCCACGCCGTCGCTCGAGTCCGTCACAGCGTCGTCGTCGGTCGTCGAATCGGTACCCGGATCGCCGCCCATACCGCCGGCACAGCCGGCGACAGCGACGAGAGCTGCGATGAGTATCAGTCGGATCGCGTGTCCGTTCATATCCGGTGACGGTCGTCCGGTGGAGAAAAAGGGGCACGACCATTGGGTCCGTTCACGACCGTTCAAACCGGTAAACTGTCCGAACGAATCGTTCGATTCCCGACGCAGCAGCGATCAGGGAGCTCCGTTCATCCCCTCGAGGCGCTCGGCGAACAGCGTCTCGAGCAGTGCGGGCGTGACGAAGGCTTCGACGAACGCGGCGACGACCAGCAGGAGCCAGCCGGCGAGGATCAGGACTCCCGTTCGGTAGAGGTAGGGTTTCGTGAAGACGGCATTGCGCGACCCGAGGATCCGCTGGCCGAACCGGTACAGCAGGCGGAAGCCGACGCCGGCGGCGATGAAGAGGGCCGGAAGCTCGAAGATGCCGTGTGGGAGCAGTCCGACGAGGATGTAGTCGACCCCGACGCGTTCGGCGACGACAGCGCCGACGTTCCCGACGATGATCCCGTTGAACAGCATCGCCCAGGCCGTCAGGAGGCCCAGCGTGAGCGCGCCGCCGATCGACAGCAGGAACGCCCGCGTGTTGTTCACCAGCAGAAACTGCGCCAGTTCGAATCCGCCCATCTCCCCGACCCCTTCCGGAAATAGGCCCTCGCCGAGCAACTCGGCGATGATCTCGAGCAGGTTGTAGCCTGCCGCCAGCAGGAGCACGCCGATGACGACGCCGACCGCGAACAGGCCGGCCGCGAAGCCGACGTAGCGGCTGTGTTCGTCCCAGGCGTCGACCAGCGCTGCCCGCGGCGGGTAGTCGCCGACGAAGGCGCGAAGCCGCGCGCGCCGCGATGAATGGTCCATACCGGCTGTAGCGCCACCGAAATGTTAAATCCGCCGACTGGTCCGTCGGGTTCGGTCGCGCTCGACTCGTGTCGCCCGTCGCGACCGGCGAAATCGACGCCAGAAGGCCGTGCGGCGAGAACCGTGAGTCGATGACGCTTGTATACGATGACACATCTGTGCTGGATACGTTTTATCACACTCTGAATTTGTAGCGTTATCGTTGGTCTGGCTAAATGAGAAGTTTTTACCAAACAGCATAAGAACGCACGAACGTGCCGGAAACACTACCACAATGGTTATTTCACAGCTGATGTTCCGGAACTCCCCACCCGTCGCCAACGGTTACAGTTCGGGCCCATTCGGGTCGCTCTCCGCTAGCAGCCAGTCGGCAAACCGCTCTGCCCAGCCAGTCCGTACCAGTGGTGCGTTGGTATGAATCGATCTCTCGTCGGTTCGGCCGTACTGGGTTGTCTCGGCGGGGTGGTGAACGTCGTCCTGACGCTCGCGTTACTGACGCGCGTGAACTCGCCGCTTTTCAGGCCCGGGGAACAGACGTCCCTCAACTCCGTCTTCGTGGGGTCCATATTCGACACGCCCCACATCTGGGTCGGCGTGTTCACGCTCGGCTTCGTTCCGGTATTCGTTACGGCCGCCACTAGGTTAGTCGCACCCTCCGTGGGGTTCGTTTCGCTTCTCGGCGGTGTCGCTTCCACCGTACTGGCGTCTCCCGTTCCCGAAGGGATGACTGGCCCGACGGGACTCGTTATCGACGGACCGGTCTACGCCTCGAGTTACGCGAAGTCGTGGTACGCGTGGCTCGCCGTGCTGCTGGTGGCTGGCGTCGCCGAGTTCGTACTCCGATACGAGTACGGCGTCGGTGACGACCGACTTCGACATCTCCCCGACTTCCCGCTGTCACGATCGCGATTCTGGCTGATCGTCTGTAGCGCCGGGTTCGTCGTCGGCCTCGGCGTCGGGCTACTGGATCTCCCGTCGTACGTTCAAACGGATATCTCGACCGTTCTCGTGGTTCTCGTACCGACCGGTGTCGCGACGGCGGCTACGCTCGCAGCGCTGCTCTCGAGAGGGCTCGTCGCACCGCTGGCCCTCTACGCATTCGTCGCTCCGGCTATCGTCGCTGATGCGGTGTTCCCGTCGTATCCATCCCCGGAAGGCTCTCATCCAGAACTGTCCTTCCTGTACCTCTCCGTCGCCGTGTCCGTCCTTGCGCTCCTCGAACTGGTGATTCGATCCCGCGATTCCGACCGGGACGGTGGGATCGTTGCCGGGTAGGTCGATTGACCGTGTCGTAGACTCCGTCTCACGTGCGAGCAGTCCCCATCCGTATTCGTCTTTTCGTCGGTCAGGTGCGCCCACTCGCTTCTACACAGGTGATACGCGAGGTCACCGCCGACGACGTGGAGGACGTTCCGCTCGAGTTCGCGGTCGTCGCTCCACGGTCGGGGCGCACATTCCGGTTGCGGAACTCGTGACGGTCCCGACTCGTTTCACGGCGATCTATCGACAGGCTAAGGCGTCCCGGCGAGAACTCCCATCCAATGACGATGCTTGCAATCACCGGCGGGCGGGTCCTCCGACCCGACCTGACGGTGACGAGCGCGGACGTACTGATCGATCAGGACGCCGGCGAGATCCGCGAGATCGGGACCGATCTCGCGGGCGCGGCCGACGAGACGCTCGAGGCCGCGGAGTCGCTCGTGACGCCGGGGTTCGTCAACGGCCACTGCCACGTCGCGATGACGCTCCTCCGGGGGTACGCCGACGACAAGCCCCTCGAGGCCTGGCTCCAGGAGGACATCTGGCCCGCCGAAGGCGAACTGACGGCGGCGGACGTCCGCGCGGGCGCGGAACTGGGGCTGGTCGAACTGATCAAGTCGGGGACGACCGCGTTCGCGGACATGTACTTCCACGTGCCCGATGTCGCCGTCGCGGTCGAGGAAGCGGGGCTCCGCGCCCGGCTCGGTCACGGCATCGTCACCGTCGGGAAGGACGGCGAGGCGGCCCGCGAGGACGCGACCACGAGCCTCGAGATCGCCCGCGAGTACGACGGCGCGGCCGACGGACGGATCTCGACGGCCTTCATGCCCCACTCGCTGACGACCGTCGGGAGCGAGTACCTCGCGGAGTTCGTTCCCGAGGCGCGCGAAGCGGGGGTTCCAGTCCACTACCACGCCAACGAGACCGTCGACGAGGTCGCGCCGATCGTCGACGAACACGGCCAGCGGCCGCTCGAGTACGCCGCCGAGCACGGCCTCCTCGAGCCCGAGGATTTCGTCGCCCACGGCGTTCACGTCGACGAGTCGGAGATCGACCTGCTCGCGGCGGCCGGCACCGGCGTGATCCACTGTCCGGCCTCGAACATGAAACTCGCCAGCGGGATGGCCCCGGTCGAACGCATGCTCGAGGCGGGCGTCACCGTCGGTCTCGGGACGGACGGCGCGGCCTCGAACAACGACCTCTCGATGCTCGACGAGGCCCGCGATGCGGCTATGCTCGGAAAACTCGCGGCCGACGACGCCAGTGCGGTGCCCGCCGAGGCGGTCGTCGACATGCTGACCCGAGGCAGCGCGGACGCGATCGGCCTCGAATCCGGGCGTCTCGAGGCGGGTGCGCCGGCCGATCTCGCCGTGATCGATCTCGAGCAGCCCCACCTGACGCCGCGCCACGACCTCGTGAGTCACCTCGCGTACGCGGCCGCGGCGGCCGACGTGCGACACACCGTTTGCGATGGCCAAGTCCTCATGCGCGATCGCGAGGTACTGACGCTCGACGAAGCAGGCGTTCGGGAGCGAGCCGTCGAGACGGCCGCGTCGCTGTCGGCTCGTGTCGAGTGACGAAACGCTATTGAACGCTCAGATAACCTCGTAAACGGTATCGGACTCTCTGATCGCTCGAACGAACGCGTCGAACTGAGCGAACTGCCGGCGGGGTTTATTCAGGAATCCGTGAATGTTCGATCCGGATGAGACACAAACGATTCTTCGCACTCGTGCTGACGGTCGCGATGCTCGCGTCCGTGTTCGCACCGTTGACCGCGGCCGCGAATACGGGAAGTACTGCTGTCGACAGTTCCGACGCCACCCTCTCGGTGGTGCAGGTCGACAACGAGACCGACGACAACGTGACGGACGACGACCTGGACGGCAACGAGACCGACGACAACGAAACCGACAACGAGTCCGATATCGACGACAACGAGTCGGACGACGACTTGGACGGCAACGAGACTGACGACAACGAAACCGACAACGAGACGGACGACGAGTCCGCGACGAACTTCGGTGCGCTCGTTTCCGACTACGTCGAGAGCCAGCAGAACGAATCCAACGGATCGATCGGCCTCTCGGTCGCGAGCTTCGTCGTCGCGAACAACCCGGGTAACTCGCCGGCCCACGCCGGCCCGCCGAGCCACGCCGGCCCGCCGAGCCACGCCGGCCCGCCGTCCGACGACGTCGATGACGACGAGGATGACGGCAACGAGAGCGACGACGACAAACAAGGACCGCCGAGCCACGCGGGCGGTCCGAGTGACGACGACGGTGACGATGACGACGAGAAAGGCGGCGGCCCGCCGACTCACGCCGGTGGATCGGGTACCGACGGCGGCGACGACGCCGATGACGAAGACGACGCCGACGAATAGTCCGGTTCGACCCCACTCGAACGACTGATGCCGGTCGACGGCGCTGCCGCGCAGTGACCCGTCGCCGGTGTCGGGCCAGATCGGAGCGGTTCGCGTCCGACGGCGACCGTCCCGATCGAGCAGGCACGGAGTGACCGCGGCTCACCCACCACACTCGAGACGTCTTTTTGGCCGGCGACGGTCGCGCGTTCACCGCCGAAACGGTGTCCCGTTCGAAACCGACCGCCGGAGCGGTTCGGTAGCGTTTTGGCTCCGGTCCCACTCAGTCGACCCATGACCGACACCGAGTATCCCTCGATCAGCGAGCAGTTGGACGACGTCGCGTCCGCTCGCGAGGAGGGACGCCGGAAGATGGACTGGGCCGCCCAACACATGCCGATCTGCGAGCACGTCCGCGAGGAGTTCGTCGCGGAACAGCCGTTCGAGGGCGAGCGGATCGGGATGGCGATGCACGTCGAGGCGAAGACGGCGATCCTCGTCGAGACGCTCGCGGAGGGCGGCGCGGAGGTCGCCGTCACCGGCTGCAACCCCCTTTCGACCCACGACGACGTGAGCGCGGCGCTCGAGGCCCACGAGAACATCACCAGCTACGCGAAACGCGGCGTCGACGACGAGGAGTACTACGCCGCGATCGAGGCCGTCATCGCCCACGAGCCGACGATCACCGTCGACGACGGCATGGACCTCGTCGCCGCGATCCACGAGGACCACCCCGAACTGATCGACGGGATCATCGGCGGAGCCGAGGAGACGACCACCGGGGTCCACCGCCTGCGCGCGATGGACGCGGACGGTGCGCTCGAGTACCCCGTCTTCGCGGTCAACGACACCCCGATGAAGCGCCTGTTCGACAACGTCCACGGTACCGGCGAGTCCTCGCTCGCCTCGATCGCCATGACCACGAACCTCTCGTGGGCCGGCAAGAACGTCGTCGTCGCCGGCTACGGCTACTGCGGCAAGGGCGTCGCCAAGAAGGCCGCCGGCCAGAACGCCAACGTCATCGTCACCGAAGTCGAGCCCCGCCGCGCGCTCGAGGCCCACATGGAGGGCTACGAGGTCATGCCGATGGCCGAGGCCGCCGCGGTGGGCGACGTCTTCCTGACGACGACCGGCAACCGGGACGTCGTCGTCGAAGAGCACTTCGAGAAGATGCAAGACGGCGTCCTGCTCGCGAACGCCGGCCACTTCGACATCGAGATCGACCTCGACGCGCTCGACGACCTCGCGGTCGACCGCTACGAGGCCCGCGACGGCGTGGAGGCCTACGAGATGGACGACGGCCGCCGGCTGAACGTCGTCGCCGAAGGTCGACTCGTCAACCTCGCCGCGCCCGTCTCGCTGGGCCACCCCGTCGAGGTCATGGACCAGAGTTTCGGCGTCCAGGCCGTCTGCGTGCGCGAACTGGTCGAGAGCGTGGAGCCACGCGCCGCGGATGCGAGCGGCGATGAGCCGCGAGCAAGCGACGTCTACGATGCCGGCGTCCACGACGTCCCCGACGAACTCGACAAAGAGATCGCCGAGATCAAACTCGAGGCCGAAGGCGTGGACTTCGATTCGCTGACCGAGACCCAGCACGAGTACATGGATAGCTGGGACCACGGAACGTAACTCCGCGCCGACCGGAGAACGGATTCCCGTCGACCCCTTCCTCGCCGATGTGCCGGAAAACGCGAGCGTCAGCGGTGCGAATAGAACCCGACGCGTCGTCGATGGGCCGAGCGCCGTCCCAGTTCAGTCCTCGAGCCCGTCGCGGCGTTCGTCCTCGCTGATCGCGAACACCAGACTCCCGTCCGTGAGGCCACCGAGACGAAGCCGAGCCGCGAACGTCCCGCCGGTTTTCCGCCGGCCGGTACAGCGGCCGGTCCACCGCCACCCCTCCGAGACCGTCGGGATCGCCGCCGACTCGAGGTGGTCGACGGCGTCGTCGGTGAATAGTTCCCGCCACGGTGTTCCTTCCGCGGTGTCCTCGTCGTACTCGAACAGCATCGCGAACGAGCGGCTCGCGAACTGAAGGGCACCGTCGGGGCCGACGATCGCGATGGCGTCCCCGGCGAGCTCGACGCTCGCCAGCGACCGGCGCGACAGTGCGGTCAGCCGGTGGCGCTCGAGGAGGTCGTGGACGCGGTCGGCGAGCTGAGCCGGCGGCTCGTCACGTTCGACGACGGCGGTCCAGTCGTACGACCGGACCGCGTCCGCGAGGCTGGGCGTCCGCTCGTCCGCGAGGACCACGACCGGCAGGTCGACACTGCGAGTCCTGAGCGTCTCGAGGTGGCCGGCTGCCGCTTCGGCGGCAGCGCCGGTCTCCGGCGCGTCCGTCTCCGCCGTTGCCGCCGGCGACGCGATGACGAGGCAGTCGGCCTCGATCTCGGATCGCTCCGCGACGGCCGCGGGCGAGACGACTGTTTCGACGGCCAGCTCGGTCTCGTCGCCACTGAACGCGCGTTCGAGGCGGTCTCGAATCCGGTCGTCGCCGACGAGCAGGAGGGTCAGCTGCGCCGGCTGCGTCCGAACGGCTGGCTCGGATACCGCAGTAGATGGCCTGCTCATCGGTTCGATCCGCGTCCAGGAGTCACCGTCCCACTGTCGGCAGTCGTGGGTGCGTCGAGCCGACCTCGGCTAGTCGCTCGCATGGACCGTCCCGTCGATTACGACGGTACCGTCGCTCCGGACTTCGACGAGCAGCCCGCCGTACTCGAATTCTACACGGATGTCGACCGCCGAGTCGGGTCGGAAGAGCTGATCGAGCGCCTCCGGATCGACGACGTTGTACAGCGGCTCGAGTTCGTAGACGTCGGTGTCGGTCGCCTCCGCGATCGCGTCGACGATTCGTAGACTGATAGAATCGCTGTGAGTATCTAGCGTAGTTCCGGGCATCTCGGGTGAACGAACGTGATCGGACGGTATCCGCCTGCTCGTTATACATGTAATCCGCCTTCGAAGGCGACGCTACGTGTATAGTATTTCGGCAAAACCGCGTGACTGCGCGGTGATCGAGCACCGACGGCCCGTGAAATTTGTCCGAGCCGGAGTGGAACCAACCACGCGTATCATAATCGATCGCTCCCTAGGAGGGGCCATGGTCGATATCGCGGTCCACACGAGGGCGCACGGGGGTGTGACGCGAGGTGCGGTCGTGGTCCTGGTCGGTGTGGCCGGCATACTGCTCGGGATCGGTGCCGAGACACTGCTTTCTGCCGTCACGACGCCGGGGCTCGGTCCGGCGTCGGGACCGGGAATTCTGCTCCTCGGGCTCGTCACACGGAGTGGCTCCGATCGAGCGAGCGATATCGAGCGACTGACCGACGAACTCGAGCAGTTCGTCTCGCGTCTCGACCGCGGAGAACCCGCCTCGTTTGCGGCCGACGCCGGCGGCGACCGCGCGGACCGAGACGGCGTCGACGACGGCGAGGGGCTCACCGATCTCGACGAGCCCGTCGACTTCACGATCGACCGGGACGACGAGATCGGCCGCCTTTCGGCCGTCGTCGACGAGCTGACAGCCACGATCCGCGATCGCGAACGGCGGCGCGCCGAGAGCGAACGCTACCGAAAGGAACTGTACCGGATCACCGCCGATACGGACCTCGAGAGCGACGCGAAGATCCGCCGATTGCTCGAGCTGGGGTGCGAGCGACTCGGGCTCGAGACGGGACTCATCACTCAGATCGACGAGGACGACGGCGGGTACGAGCTCGAGACGGTCGTCGAGCATGAGTTCGCATCCGACGTGGCGGAGCTGGATCTCCCACGGACCTTCTGCCAGGAGACCATCGAATCCGACGGTATCCTGGGGATCTACGACGCTGCCGCGGAGGGGTGGGACGAGCATCCGGCCGCCGAGGACGTCGGCATCAGCTGCTACGTCGGCGGGAAAATTCTCGTCGAAGGCGACCTCTACGGGACGCTCTGTTTCCTGAACTCCGATCCCCGGGATCGACCGTTCACGCCGGCGGAAAAGTCGTTCGTCGATCTGATGACTCGGTGGGTGAGCCAGATGTTCGAACGCCGGGAGCACGTTCGGACGATCCGCGAGCGACAGCGACGCCTCGAGCGCTACAAGGCGTTCACCGACAACGTCCTGAACTCCCTCGACGACGTGTTCTACGTCCTCGACGAGGACATGGTCCTCCAGCGGGCCAACGAGACCTTCCGCGAGGTGACCGGATACACGGTCGACGAGATTCGGGAGGAGGGTATCGTCCCCTTCAGCGAAGCCGAGTTCGAGCGCGTCCGAGCGGGGCTCCGGGACGTCCTCGAGGAGGGCAGCGCGCGGATGGAGACGGAATTTCTGACAGCGTCGGGCGACACCGTCCCGTACGAGTTGGTCGCGACGGCGTTCGACGATCCGGACGGAAACCGGGTGGTCGCCGGCGTCGGTCGCGACATCTCCGAGCGGAAGGCTCGCGAGCGAAAGCTCGAGCGGACGCGGCGGATGCTCACTCAGGCACAGCGATCGGCGAACGTGGGTGCCTGGGAGCTCGACGCGACCTGCGACCCGCCCGAACTGGAGTGGACCGACGAGGTGTACCGGATTCACGGCGTTCCGATCGGCGAGGCCGTCGATACGGACCGTGCCCTCGAGTTGTACCATCCCGACGACCGCCACCGAATCGAGGACGCGGTCGACGCGGCGCTCGAGGACGGCGAGCGCTACGATCTCGAACTGCGGGTGGTGACGCCGGACGGCGACTGCCGGTGGGTTCGGACGATCGGCGAGCCCGTGGTCGACGGCGACGAGGTCGGCAGAATCTGGGGCTCCATTCAGGACATCACCGAGCGCAAGGAGCGCGAGCGGGAACTCGAGCGGACCAGCGAACTCCTCGGCCAGACCCAGCGTATCGCGGGGGTCGGCGGGTGGGAGCTCGATCTGTCCGGCGAGCCGCCGTACGACGGGACCTGGACCGACCAGATGTACGAAATTTTCGAGCGGGAGCGCGAGCGAGCGGACGATCGTAAAGCGCGCCTGACCCTCTCCGAGGGCACCCAGTACATCCACCCCGACGACCGCGAGCGCATGCAGGAGCTGTTCGAGCGGGCACTCGAAACGGGCGAGGGGTTCACCACCGAGCACCGTATCCTCACCGAGGACGGAGCCGAGCGATGGGTCCGGGCGACGGCCGAACCGTCCGTCGACGGCGAAACCGTCCACGGTGCGGTCTTCGACATCACCGATAGCAAGGAACGCGAGCGGGAACTCGAGCGGACGACGGGCCTGCTCGAACAGGCGCAGCAGATGGCGAGGGTCGCCGGCTGGGAGCTCGACGTCCGGTCCGAGGAGTACGAGTTGACGGTCACTGAGGGGCTCTATCGGCTGTTCAGTGTCTCCCCCGAGACGGACATCGGCCCGGCGGACGCCGTGCAGTTCTACCACCCGGACGACCGCGAGCGCGCCCTGTCGGCGGTCGAGACCGCGATCGAGGACGACGAGATGTACGACCACGAGGCCAGGATGTACACCGCCGACGGCTCCGAACGGTGGATGCGGATCATCGGTGAACCCATTTCCGAGGGCGACGAGGTCGTCGCCATCCGCGGTTCGATCCAGGACATCACCGAGCGCAAGGAGCGCGAACGGGAGCTCGAGCGCTTCGAGACGATCATCCAGGCACTCGACGAACTGGTGTACACGCTCGACTCGGCGGGGCGTTTCCAGTTCGTGAACGACGCGGTCACGCCGATCCTCGGGTACGAGCCGGACGCGCTGATCGGCGAGCCCGCGGCGACGGTGATCCCGTCGGACGGCGTCGAGCGCGCCCAGGAGATGATCCGGGAACTGCTCCGATCCGACGAGCCCTCCCGGACCGTCGAAATCGGCCTCGAGACCGTCGACGGGGACGTGATCGACGTGGAGAACCACATCGCGCTGTTACCGATGACGGACGGCGAGTTCGTCGGGACCGCGGGCGTCGTCCGGGACATCACCGAGCGAAAGGAACGCGAACGCCGACTGGAAACGACGAGCGCGCGGCTCGAAGCGCTGTTCGAGAACTCCCCCGATATGGTCGACGTGCTCGATACGGCGGGAACGGTGATCGACGCGAACCGCCGGATCGCCGACGAGCTGGGCTACGCCGAGAGCGAGCTGATCGGGACGAACATCTGGGAGTACGACATTCGCTTCGACGCGGACGAGGTTCAGGCGCTGCTCGAGGAACTGTCGGTGGGCGAGCGGCGAAAGTTCGAGGGTCTGTATCGGCGTCGCGACGGTTCGACGTTCCCCGTCGAAGTCCACCTGATCTGTATCGAACTCGAGAACGAGAATCGGTTCATCGCGATCAGTCGCGACATCACGGAACGGAAGGAACGCGAACGCGACCTCCGGGAGACGAAACGTCGGCTCGAACTCGCACTGGAGGGGACGAACACCGGCGTCTGGGAGTGGAACCTGGAGACCGACACGGTCGACTGGAACGAGACGCTCGAGCGGCTCGTGGGGCTCGAGCCCGGTTCGTTCGGGGGAACGTTCGAGGACTTCAAACGACGCGTCCATCCGGACGACGTCCCCCAGATCGAGGCGGCAGCGGACCGGGTGATCGAGAGCGGCGGACTGTTCCAGACGGAGTACAGGTTACGACGCGAGGACGGGACCCTGATCTGGGTCGGCTCCCGCGGTCGACTCGTGAGCGACGAGGAGGGGGGCAGGCGCTTGGTCGGGATCAACAACGACATCACCCAGCGGAAAGACCGCGAACTCGCCCTCGAGTCGCTTCACGACGCCGCGCGCGACCTGCTCGGGACCGATACCGAACGGGAGGTTGCGGAGCTCGTCACCGAGACGGCCGCGGACATCCTCGACGCATCGGGCGTGGCGATCTATCGGCTCGACCCCGCGGCCAGCCGGTTCGAACCCACTGCACACACCGACGCGTTCGCATCCCTCTGTCGGGGCCCGCCGTCGGTCGCCGTCGGCGACAGCGACTCCGTCGTCTGGAACGCCTACGTGACCGGGACGGGGACGGTCGTCGACGACCCGGCGTCGTTCGATCGATCGCAGGTCTTCGGGCCGGCCGTCGAAAGCGGGGTCGTCGTCCCGGTCGGCGATCACGGCGTCTTCGTGGTCGCGTCCGATACCGAGACGATCGACGCCGAAGCTCGACGGTTGATGGAGACGCTCGTGGCCACGACCGAAGCGGCGTTCGATCGCCTCGAGAGCGAGGCCAGTCTCCGCGAACGGGAAGCCGAACTCGAGGACCGCAACCGGCGACTCAACCGTCAGATCGAGATCACGGAACTCATCCGCCGGATCGACCAGTCGCTCATCGGTGCCGACAGCCGCGAGGAGATCGAGCGCACCGTCGCCGAACGACTGCTCGAGGCGGACACCGTCTCCTTCGCGTGGATCGGGACGCACGATCCGAGCGGGACACGGCTCGAGCCCCGTGCATGGGCCGGATCAGCACAGGAGTACTTGGACACCGTCTCCCTCGAATACGACGGCTCGACCGAGCCGGCCCTCCGAACCGCCCGGAGCGAGGCCCCGACCGTCGTCTCGAACGCCGTCGAGGAACTCCAAGACGAGGTGTGGCGGCGACAGGCGGTGGACCGCGGCTTCCAGTCGGTCATCAGCGTTCCGCTCTCGCACGCTGAGTACACCTACGGCGTCCTCACGGTCTATGCCGACGAACCGGACGCGTTCGGCGACCTCGAGCGGACGGTGTTGACGGAGCTCGGTGCGGGAATCGCGAACGCGATCACCGCGGTGAAAACGCGGGAAGCGCTCCACGCCGAACGACTGCTCGAACTCACGCTCCGGATCGAGGGTGCGGACAACCTCCTCTCACGGATCGCGACCGCGACGGGGGCAGGCGTCGAGTACGAGGGCCTCGGCACCCACTCCGCCGACGAGACGCTACTGTTCTTCGAAACGAGCGGGGTCCCGGCCGAGGACGTGCGGGCGGCCCTCGACGACCTCGTCTCGGTCGCGGCGTACCGACTGATCAGCGAGCGCGACGGCGACTGTCGCTTCGAGGCGACCGTCGCCGGCGACGTCGTCGCCTCGCGGCTGGTCCGTCACGGCGGCAGCCCGCGCTCGATGCGGGCCGACGGCGACGAACTGGAACTCGTCGTCGACGTGCCCACGGGCACCGACGTCCGCGAGTTCGTCGAGCTACTCCGCGACCGGTACCCGACCGTCGAACTCCAGGCCCGCCGTCACGTCGAACGCACCATGGGTACGCGAAGCGAACTCGTCACGTCCCTGTTCGACGCGCTGACCGACCGCCAGCTCGAGGTGTTGCGAACGGCCTACTTCGCCGGCTTCTTCGAGTGGCCCCGCGAGAGCACCGGCGAGGAGATCGCCGACATGCTCGAGGTGACGCAGCCGACGGTCAACCGGCACCTTCGGGTCGGCCAGCAGCGGCTGTTAGCGCAGTTATTCGAGGACGAAGTCCCGGTCCCCGCCGAGTGAGCGCGGGCGAGGCCGAACGGGG
Organism: Natrinema salaciae; assembly: GCF_900110865.1. Taxonomy (NCBI): domain Archaea; kingdom Methanobacteriati; phylum Methanobacteriota; class Halobacteria; order Halobacteriales; family Natrialbaceae; genus Natrinema; species Natrinema salaciae. The sequence goes on along the minus strand of NZ_FOFD01000003.1, from coordinate 117,890 downwards.
GTCGGCGAACCGGCCCCTGCGCCGAGTCGAACCGGAAAGGAACACCCAAGGATCGCCCGGCCGTAGCTGGACCCATGGAAACACCCGCTCGCGACCGTCGCACGGATCGCGATGCTGCGCCGCTGCGATCGACGCTTGTCGCCATCGGCCTGACGATCTTCGGCGTCATCGTCGCGCCGAACGTCACGACGCTGCCCGCGTTTCTGTTCGATCCGGCATTGCTCAACGCACCGGCGGAGGCGTCGATCGCCGGTCGAACGGCGCTTTTGACCCTGAACTTCGTCGGCATGATCCTGGCCGGCGCTATCTATCTGATCGTTACCGACCGCGGCTGGTCGTACGTCGATCTCCGAATGCCCTCGAAACGAGGCTGGATGTACGTCGGCGCGGGGATCGCCAGCATGATCGTGTTCTACATTCTCGTGAACGTCGTCGTTACCGTTCTCTCCTTGCCGTCCGCGGAGAACGAGGTGATGCGATACATCGAGAACGATCAGATGATGGTCCTGATCATGATCGGCATCGTCTTCTTCTTCAACGCACCGGCCGAGGAGTTTCTCTTCCGGAACATCGTCCAGAAGCGCCTCTACGACGCGTTCAGTCAGACACAGGCGATCGTTATCGCCAGCGCGATCTTCGCGCTGATCCACTTCGCCTCCTACGCCTTCAGTTCGACATCGCTGCTCGCGACCTCAGTGCCGATCATGACCGTTTTCGGCGGCGCGCTCATCTTCGGCTACCTCTACGCGAAAAGCGAGAACCTCCTCGTTCCGATTGCCGCCCACGCCACGTTCAACGGCATCCAGTTCGCCCTGTTCTACATCGCGCTTGAGTACGATCTCGAGGAGGCGGCGCCGACCGGTGAAGCGATTCTCGCGGCGGTCCCGCTGTAGCTGTAGCCGTCGTCGTCACCGTTATCAGGGCCGTGACACGGGGACGGGTTTGGAATCCGAATATCGATCGAAACCGAAGCGGACGGAGTGAGAAGTAGACGTGTACGTATATTTGCATCTCAGATCGTTACACCTTGATAGGATAGGAAGCGGCACTCTCGGTCTGAGATCGGTTTCTCACGTATGGAACGGACGGAAGCGTTTAGACTCCTCGCCAGCGCTGACCGTCAGCTTCTCCTCCACGAACTCTGCAAGCAGGACGGCGAAGCTACTGTGAGCGAACTCGCAGAACGGGTCGCCGCTCGAAGACATCAAATCTCACTCGACAAGATCAGTGACGAGCACCGTGAACGCGCCTCCATTCGGCTGCACCATACTCATCTGTCACAGTTAGCGGAAGCCGACGTTATCAGCCACGACGCGAGCGACGAAACGGTTGTTCTTCACGACGACGAGCCCGTAGACGATCTGTTTGACGCTGCTGCGGAGATAGCAGATGGCCCCGAACGATCTGCTAGAACACCCGTCTCATAGCAGGTAGTTAGGTAATACTCGTTCCGTCACGATCGATGCAGGGCCGGTAGTTCCGTTGGTGGTTGTACTGAACCCGGTTTTCGCACCCCGACGTTCGATACCGGGATGAATTACCGTCCCCACCCTCGAGGGGCGACCACTTTCACCGCGCCATCCATCGCCGTCCGGTCCTTTATTATCGCCCGCGGAAGAGAGGGCGGTATGTCTCAGGCGAAGGGCGACCGACGCGAGCGGGAACTCGTCAACGCGCTCGACGAGGCCGGCTTCGCGGTGATGCGTGCGCCCGCGAGCGGATCCGCGACCGAACGCGAACTCCCCGACGTACTCGCCGGCGACGGCGAGCAGTTCTACGCGATCGAAGCGAAGTCCAGCGCCGGCGATCCGATCTATCTCACCGGCGAGGAGGTCGAGGCGCTGACCTTCTTCGCGCGAAACTTCGGCGCGAAGCCCCGGATCGGCGTCCGCTTCGACCGCGAGGACTGGTACTTCTTCCACCCCGGCGACCTCCACGTGACGGACGGCGGGAACTACCGCGTCAAGAAGGAAACCGCCCTCGCGGAGGGCACCGACTTCCCCGAGTTCACCGGGCGGTCCGAGAAGGTGACGCTCGAGGAAGTCGCCGACGGCGGCGACGACGGCCCGGACGAGGACGTTCTCCGCGTGCTGAACGCGGTCCAGCAGGGCGTCATGGACGTCGACGAGGCGGCGTCGCTGCTCGAGTGACGCCCGCCAGTGCACCCGAGACGGATCGCGGGTCGCCGAACCTGACTGTCAGCCGACCGTCTCAGTCGTCCGCCGTGACCGTCTGCGAGAGGTCGTCCGGATCGACCGGCGCGTGGTGAACGATCGGCTCGAACGCCTCGAGAACGAACCGATCGCCGCCGGTGATCCCGCGCGCCTCTCGCGTTTCGAGTTCCGTCGTGACGAACCGCCGTGCGACCATCGCCGTCCGTCCGTCCCCGTTCTCGAGGCTGGTCTGTGCCTCCTCGAGCAACAGCGCGGCGGTGAACACCTCGAAGACGTAGTGGGCGAGGCGCTTGGCCGAGAGCTGGGCGTACTCGGAGTCCTCGCCGGCCAGCGCGATCAGCGCCCCGGCCAACTCCTCGTACTCGTCGGCGACGGTGTCGGCCGCGTCCGCGAGCGCGGGATGGGTGACGGCCTCGAGTCGCTCCTCGACGACGCGCGTGAACGGTTCGTGGGCGTCCTCGCGCTCCATGGCGCGGATCGCGTCGAGCGAGAGGACGTTCTCGGTTCCCTCCCAGATCGGCAGCACCTGTGCGTCCCGGAGGAGGCGGTTGGTGACGAAGTCGTCGACGTAGCCGTTTCCACCCTGAATCTCCATCGCGTAGGAGGCGGTGTCGACGGCCATCCGACCCGTCCGGAGCTTGGCGATCGGGATCAGCAATCGCAGCAGTCGGTAGGTGTCGTCGGCGTCGTCGCTCTCGCGGTCGTTTCGTCTCGCTCGCTCGCGCTCGGAGAAGAGCCGGCCGACCTCGTGGACGTACGCCGTCGCGGCCTCGTAGTCGACGGTCATGTCGACGAGGTCCTCGCGCATCAGCGGGAACTCGTCGACCGTCTTTCCGAACGCCTCCCGGGTGGCGGCCTGAACCCTGCTCTCGAGCAGGGCCCGTCCCATGACGCCACAGGAGGCGGCGGCGTTGGCGAGCCGCTCGAGGTTCAGCATCTCGGTCATCTGTTCGAAGCCCGCCTCCGTCTCGCCGACGAGGAAGGCTTTCGTGTCCTCGAACTCGACTTCGCCGGTCGGAACGGCGATCGTTCCGAGCTTGTCCTTCAGCCGACGGTACCGCTGGTCGTTTACGGCGTCGCCCGGCGGTGCTCCCTCGAACGCCCGCCGATCGCCCTTCGTCATGACCCCGTCGTCGGGGTCGCTGTGGGGGACCAGGAACATCGAGAGCCCCTCGGTTCCCGCTGGCGCGTCCGCGGTTCGGGCGAGCGCGAGCGTCCCTTCGGCGTCGACGTTCGAGCAGAACCACTTCTCGCCGGTAAGCCGCCAGCAGCCGGCCGTCTCGTCGTATCGCGCCGTCGTCTCGTTCGCCCCCACGTCGCTGCCACCCTGCTCTTCGGTGAGGAACATCGCGCCCTCGATCAACCCGTCGTAGTCGCGGCTGACGAGCCCCCGGTAGTAGGGCTCGAGGTCACCGTCGTCGAAGCGTTCGAGGACCAGCGCCGCGCCGGCGGTCATCGCGACGGGGCAGCCGAAGCCGGCGTCGGCGTAACACAGCAGGTGCAACATCGCCAGGAAGTGACTGATCGGCATCGGCTCGTCGCGGCCGGGCGGGGCCTCGAACGCGTCGGCCACGATACCCGCCTCGTAGACCAGTTCGTCGCTCTCGAGTTGCTCGGCGGGATACCGGACGGCGTTCTTCACGTCCCCGTATTTGTCGTAGGTCTCGAGTTCCGGCCCGTGGTCGTCGACGTAATCGGCGTTGTCCGCGACGGTGTGGCCGATCAGTTCGCCGAACTCGGTGAGCCGGGGCTCGGCCCAGTCGTACGTTTCGGTATCGGTCACTCGACGCAGTTCGCGCTGGAGCGTGCGGTCGAGTTTCCAGTAGTTCACGTGCCGTCCCTCGTCGAACTCCCCGTAGTCGATGCCCGTACCCATGGTTCGATCATCGGTACCAGTACACAAGAAAACGGGCGGTACCAACCTGCGACGCGTTGGAAGGGGTTTCCGCCGGTGTTTCGACGGCCAGCGTTACGCGGATCGGGCGTTCGATGCCTTCTCGAGGCGGGTCCGCGGGAAGACGTAGACCTTCAGTGACGAGGGGACGACGCCGTTTCGGGCCACGGTGGCGTGATGGTAGACCGCCCCGACGACCGGAACGTCGGGGTCGTAGTCCTCGTTCGTCCCGTACTCGGCGACGGTACAGCCCGCCGCCTCGAGTTCGACGGCGTCGGCCCGCAGTTCCGAGACGTCGACGACGGTGAGGCGGTCGCCGGTCTCGCGGTCGACGACGGTGTCGCCGGGGCGGATCGCGTGCGACTCGCAGTAGAACGGGGCGGTCGCGTCTTCGTCGACGAAGATCGTCTCGCCACAGTCGCGACAGTCGACCGCGATCTCCCCCGGCGGCGGGGTCCGTCCCTCCGTGATCTCGATCGCGACCCGGCGAACGTGTTTGCAGCGGGCCTCGCGGAAGACGTGATCCGGACAGGTGCACCTGCCCGCCTCGAGATCGACGAGATAGGTGTGATCGCTCGCGGACTCGACCTCGTAGAGGCCGTCGCCGAGCGCCAGGACGGACATCGGTTCGACGCGCGCCCGGCGCGATCGCTTCGTGAGGTGTTGTGCTGACGGTACTGGGAGCGGTGCTTTCGGTGACGCTGTTGTTTTCATAGGTGCGTCGAGTGGAAATCGATGGTCGGCTGGCTATTCGTCGTCCGTAGGGTGTCGATCGCAATAACGAGCGCGCCTGAACACGCAAGGGTGGCGTTTATGTAGCGATCACCGCCGTGGGGCGATCGCACCCGACCGACCGCCGCTCGAGGCCCCCTTCGAAGCGCTTTTCACCGGGCCGGCGAAAGCGATCAGTCAATGGTCGAACGCGAACAGGTCATCGAAATCGTCGTCTCCGCCGGTGCCGTCCTCGGAATGCTGGCGGCTATGATCGTCGTCGGCTCCACCTACGGAACCGATAACGGCACGCTCACGCCAGCGGGCGGCCAGATGCTCATCGCGGTCATCGTCGGCTTCATTCTCCTGCTGACCGCGATCGGTATCGGCCTCGCGTACGTGCTGAACGATCCCGAGGACGGCCTCGAAACCGACGGCGACGGCGACGACGCACAGGGAACGTTCTGAGGCGTCGTCACGCTTTTCACCTTGGGACGTTGAACTGTCGTATGGGTAGTATTGACGACGACGGTGGCTCCCCGTCCCGATCGCCGCGTCGGCGGATCGCCGTCTCGTTCGTCCTCCTCACGCTCTGTGCTCCGCTTCTCGCAGGGGTCGCATTCCTCGCCGGACCGGCGGTCGCGGGCGCAGCCGTTGGGCTCGTGGTTCTGGTCGGACTCCTGATCGCGCTCTCGAGACGACGGACGGCGGCGACCGATCCCGGGCGCGAGACCGACGGCCGATCGACCGTCTGGAACGCGATTCCGCCCTGGCAGTACGACGGGCGACACGCCGAAACCGGCGGTCTCACTCGCGGCGAACAGGAACGGGCGATACGAGACGTCCGGGAACGGGCCGACGACCTGTCCGAGGACCCGACACGGAAGTAGTCAGTCGTCGCTCGCGGACTGTTCGTCGTCCCCGTTCTCCCGCCAGTCCTCGAGTTCCTCGTCGTCGGCGTCGTCGATCCGCCGTTCGTAGTAGGCCATCGGATGGGGAATGCGCTCACAGAGGTCGTCCTTGTTCACGCAGTCGCCGTACGACTGCATCGTCGCACAGGAGGGCGCGGAGTACTCCGTGGGCGAACTGTCGCCGCGGATGTGGTCGGTCTGGTAGCGAGTCATCTCCTCGCCGAACGACGAGTTGATCCGATAGAGGTCGACGATCTCGTCGGTCGACATCCCGATACTCGTCAGGAAGGCGGTGATCGCGAAGCGGGAGTGGTGTGGCAGGTGCTCGCCCTTCTGGATCTGATCGAGCAGCGCCTTCATACACGGCGGAAACAGGTCGGGAACGACGGTATCGATGTCCTGGGTGAGATCCAGCTCGGCCAGCACCGACCGGATCTCCTCGTCGTCGTCCGCGAGCGCGGTCGCGATGGTGTCGGGCACGTCGAAGGGGAGTCCGTCCTCGATGCGACCCCGAATCGCCTCCCGAAGGAGCGTGAGAAGCTCGTCCTCGTCGACGGGCACCTCGCCCGCCTTCAGCGGCCGATTCACGAGCCGCCACTCGTCTTCCCACAGATCTTCGGCCAGCGGGAGGTAGGTGCCGACGTCGATCCGGTAGCCGCTGTCGGCCACCTCGCGGACGTCCTCCCGGAGGTCGAACTCGGCGAGCAGGTCCGCGAGCTCGAGTCCCGTCGATTCGACGCTTTTCAGTTCGGTGTCGTCCGCCATATCGGCGGTGAACCGCTCGTAGGCCGTCGCGGCCTCGGCGCGGGCGTACTTGCGCACGAGGACGCGCTCGCCGACCATCGAGACGAGCACCCGCGCGACCGGGTACGAGAGCAACTCGATTCGCGGATCGCGGTGTGGCTCCCCGATCGCCCCCGACTCGAGCGCGGTAACGACGCGTTGGCGCGCCCGATCGACGACCGCCCGGTCCTGCTCGACGACGGTCGCGAGATCGACCGCTTCCGTCGCGACCGACTCGCGGGCCGCCTCGAGAAACGGGTACCGAGCGTGGAGTCGCTGCATCGGTAAGACGATATTACTCCGACGGGATAAACGCGCTGATTATCCCAATCACGTTTTATCACGGCCGTCGGTCGGGGCGACTCGTCGGAGAACCGATCCACGCGGTCACCGCCGGAATCCGGACGCCACGACGGCGGTAACAACGTATTACCGACGATCCCCGCCGATTCGGCCTCGCGTCCGATCGCCGACCGCCGTCTCCTGTCGCGAGGATCGATTTCAAGGGCGTTCGATACGTCGTCTCGGGTATGCCACAGGCGACGAGGGACGGCGTGTCGATCTACTACGAGTACGAGCGGCGCGAGGGCGACGGGCGCGCGCCGGTCGTGTTCGTACAGGGACTCGGGTTCGGGCGGTGGATGTGGCGCTGGCAGCGCGAGGCCGTCGCCGACGAGTACGATATCGTCGCCCCCGACAACCGGGGAACCGGCCGTTCGGACACCGGCCTGCCGCCGCTGGTTCCGCGCCTCCCCGGCAGGCTCCGCGCGCTCGTGCTGTTCAAGCTGGCCGGCTACTCCATCGGCGGCCTGGCCGCCGACCTCGAGGCAGTCCTCGACGACGCGGGGATCTACGACGCACACGTCGTCGGCGCGAGCATGGGTGGGATGATCGCCCAGCGCTACGCGCTCGAGTACTCTCGGGCGAAGACGCTGACGCTGTGCTGTACGACCCACGGCGGTCCCGACGCGGCCCCGGTGCCCGACGAGACCCAGGAACACATGTTCGACGCGCCCGACGGGGCGAGCGAGCGGGAGACGCTCCGTCACCGCATGCGGCCCGCGTTCAACGACCGGTTCACCAATCGGAACCCGCACCTCATGGATCGGATCATCGAGTGGCGGCTGGAACAGGACGCGGACGACCCCGCTCGAGAGGCCCAGGCCGCCGCCGTCTTGAACTTCGACGTCAGCGACCGTCTCGAACGCGTCCGCGTGCCGACGCTGATCCTCCACGGAACGAACGACCGGGTGGTCCCCGCCGAGAACGCGCGGCTGCTCGAGGAGAAGATCGCCGATAGCCGCGTCGAACTCGTCGAGGGCGGCTCCCACCTGTTCTTCATCGAGGACGCCGACGCGGTCAACGAGACGGTGCTGTCGTTCCTCGACGAGCAGGAGTAGCGGTGTCGCTCGAGGCACCAGCGGCGTCAGTTCGCGGTCGCGGCATCCCGGAGCCGGATCTCGCCGTCGCTTCGAACGCCGACGTCGAATCCCTCGTAAGTGAACCACACCTGATGGCTGCCGGCGTCGCAGACTCGCTGGGCGTGCTCGATGAAGGAATCGAGTGCGTCCGGTTCGACGACGTCGTAGAGGGGAGAGAGATCGGCCGGCTCCACCCCACTGACGGCAGCGACCGCATTTAGGACGGCTTCGCTCGCGCGATCATCGGCGCGATCGAACGTCGTGACGAAGTCACCGTCGCGTCGATCGGGGGAGGCGTTTCCGGAGGGCATAGACCAGCTACAGCGGCGATACCGGTAGCCGCGATCCTTTGCATATTCCGTCATTAAGTCACGGTCGCATCCGTCGTGCCGTTCGAGCCGGACTCGAGACACCGTCCGTAGCGTGCCCGCGAGCCCGGTCGCCGCTCGAACGCGGTGCTTCCGATTCAGCCACACCTCGAGCGGAGCGCGTTCCGGCGAGCACCGCAGAACGCGGCCGCCGGAAGCGGTTGCTACCGGCGTGGCGACCCGTTACGGGCGCTGCAGGACGACGAACGCAGCGACCGATGGAGCATCATCTTGGAGTGAACTGCGACACCGCTACCGACGGCGATCGCGGAGAGTCCTACCGCGAGTACGACCGCCTCTTCCGCGATGTTCCTGTCGATCGGACTCCCCTGTTGTCTCGCGTCTCAGTGTGACTCTCCGAGAACGAACAAACCGACGAGTACTACGCGGCGATCGGCGTCAGCGAGGCACTCCGGTCGCTCGCTCCGATCGCGGCCTCACTCGCAGTGCCGTTCTCGTCGGTGACCGTGACGTTCACGATCTCGCTATCGTCCGGAGTGAAGACGCCGATCTGACTGTCGCCGGTGACCTGTTCGTCGATCACTTCGGACTGAATTTCGATCGTCGTCGTGGCACCGGGCGCGAGTTCGACGACCGTACTGTTGATCGCGACGACGTCGTCGCTCAGCCGCGCTCGCGTCCCGTTTTCGAGACCGGGCCCGAACTCGACTTCGACGATCTGCGATGCCCGTTCGGTGCCCTCGTTCTGGAGTTCGTACTCGACCGTATACTGCTCTCCGACACTGAGGGTCGTCTCGTTCACGGTGATGTCCGTGACCTCGAAGAAGGTCTTCGCCTCGAGTTCGACGGTGTCGTTCTCGCCGAGGCTTACGGTCTTGTTTTCGAAGCCGTCGGCGGTGACGATGGCCTCCTGCTCGACATCGGTCGGGAGTGGCGGAAGCGTGAACGTCCCGTCGGCGCCCGTCGTCGCCGAGACGGCGGTTCCCGTGACGTGAACCGTCGCACCTGCGACGGGCGCGCCGTCGACGCGTCGCTCGACGGTTCCGGTCCGCCGCTCGGCGTCGATTCCGAGGTCCTCGTACGCCGAGTCGAGGGTCGTTCCCTCGTCCACGTTGGTTTCGAGCTGGCCGTCTGCCGACGCGTACACGAAGTAGCCGGTGAACGGATTGACCGCGTTAGTGGTTTTTTCGAAGATCCCGACTCCGGCGAACCCGCTCTCGGGAACCATCTTCGAGCCGGGTTCCCGCTGCATCCGGAACACGCCGAGGGTGGCATCCGAATCGTGCTCGAACGCCGCCTCGGGGTCGTCATAGGCGGCCGGTGCGACGAAGTTCCAGCCCTTTTCGATGTCACGCGGTTCCGTCACTCCGTCGCCGGTACCGGGCGTCCCGGCGAATTCGACGGTCACCGTCGTGTCTTCGAACGGCGTAACGAGCAGCGCGTCGAGTGGCTCGAGCTCGTCGTCCGGGCTCGGTTGGACCCAGCGGTTCGTCGTTTCGTTGTACATGAGGACCGTGGCGTTGGTCTCCTCCGGAACGACGTCACCGACGGTGCCACCGTCGACCGGGCCCGGGAGCCCGACCGAGTAGGTCTTCCCACCCTCCATCGAGAGTTCGAACGTCGGATCGCTGCCGACCGCGAGATCTCGTTCGACCGGCTCGAGATCGTCGTTGAACTGGACCGTCGCGCTCGCCGGCCCGTAGCTGGCCGCGTCCGCAGTGACCGTCCACTCGCCCGGCGCGTCGACGATGATGCTGTACGCGCCGGAACTATTGGTCACGGCACTGAGCTGGGTGTCGCCGTTCGTCGCCGTCACCTCGATTCCGGGCAGCGGCTCGCCCGTGTCCGCGTCGGTCACCGTGCCGTTGAGTTCGCCGCCGACGATCTCGGTGGAGAACCGCTCTTCTTGGATCTGTGTCAGCGTTTCGTTGACCAGCACGAACCGGTGGTCGACGGTTTCGCCAGTGTCGGCGATGTACGACCAGGGTGCCGGCGTGCCGTCACCGAAGGAGAGCGTGCGATTGTACGTCGCGGTCTCGCCCGGCTCGAGTTCGTACTCGTCGGAGGAGAAGTCCCCGATCGGCGTCTTCCAGATCACGGTGCCGGTCTGGGTCACGTCGTCGTCCGTGTTTTTGACGACGACCTCGCCCGGTGCGATCTGCTCGCTGGCGAGTGCCTCCTCGACGATGTCAGTCTCGACGATCCGAAGCGGGTCGGTCTCCGTGACCTCGGTAACGACGGTCGTCGGACCGGTCGTGACCGTTTCGGTCGTCCCGTCGCTCCCGGTGAACGTGTGTTCGAGCGCGATCGTCTCGCCCGCGGTGTTCGCTCCGTCGACGGTGACCTCGAGCACTGCGGGCGTCGCGGTCAGCGGCTCGTCGAACGCGACGGTGTCGCCCAACACGTCCGATTCGATTCCGGCGAGGTCCACGGTTACGTTCGATTCGTCGACGGTCGATTCGTTGGCCAGCTCGACGGTGAGTTCGTCGACGTGGGCAACGTCGACCGCGACCTCGGCCGTGCTTCCCACTTCCAGTTCACGGGGCTGTCCCCGAACGAGCTCGAGTTCGAACTGCTCCGCGAGGACGATGTCCTGCTCGACCGGCTCGCTCGCGTCGATCGTCTCGGTCGTCTCCTCGTACCCGAACGCGCCGGAGACGGTCACCTCGTGTTGGCCTTCCGTGACGTCGAATTCGAAACTCCCGTCGGCGGCGTACTGTGTTCGATCGGCGTCGTCGATCGTGACTGTGGGCCCGCTTCCGTCCGGGACCCGGTCCGAGCGGTCCGCGATCGGTTCACCGTCGCTGTCGACGACCGTTCCGTCGATCCGGCTTTCGTTTGCCAGCGCTGCCGACGCTGCGTACGCGTCGACGATGCCGTACCCGTACCGGACGTCGCGTTCGTCGTCAGCGAACAGGTTCTCGTACTGTGCGTCGCTGACTTCCGCCGCGTCTGCGGCGACCTGCTTACTGATCCTGTCGGGAGCCGGCTTCGTCGCCGTCTCCTCGAGGAGCGATTTCATTTCGTACGGATCTTCGACACCTTGGGCGGCCAGGAGCGCAGCCACGCCGCTGGTGTGTGGCGCAGCCATACTGGTCCCGGAGAGTTCCGCGTAGGTATCGTTGCCGCCGAGGTAGGAACTCCGGACGTCCACGCCAGGTGCGGAGACGTCGGGCGTCGCGTACGATTCGGGCCAGTCGTCCGGTGCAATGGGACCCCAGTCCTCGTCAGTGTTAACCGTCGCACCGGTCGAGAACTCGGCGATCTGCTCGTTCGCGTCCGTCGCGCCGATCGCCAGCGAGTCGTAGACGTTCGCCGGCGTTCCTTCGGAACCCGGGCCGTCGTTCCCGGCGGAACTGACGACGAGCGTGCCCGCCTTCTGGGCGTTCCGTATCACGTCGACGTATATCGCGGCGAACCCGCCGCCGCCGAGGCTGAAGTTCGCTACGTCGGCGTCCTGCTCGACCGCTTCCTGCATGCCGGCGACGATCGCCGCGAGCGTCGTCGACTGTCGATCGGGCATGCCCGGGAAGACGTTGATCGGGATCAGCTCCGCGTCGGGTGCGACGCCGATCCGCTGGCCGTCGGCGGAGCCGCCCAGAATCGTCCCTGCGACGTGGGTCCCGTGTCCGTTCCGATCGTAGGGCTCGCTCTCGATTTCACTCCCGTCGAAGTCGAACTCCGCCCAGTTGTCCTGGATCTCGTCGCGACCTGCGAACTGCTCGTGCGAGGCTGCGAGCCCGGTGTCGACGACGGCGACCGAGACGCCCTCGCCGGTCGCGTCGAAATCTTCCCAGACTTCGGGTGCGTTCACCTGATCGAGGCCGTACGTGACCGTCGAGCCGTTTGTCGACCCGCTGTTCACATCCGGTTCGACGAGTTCGACCTCGTAGTTCGGGTGGAGTTCGGTGACTCCGTCGATCCGTGCGAGTTCCTCGAGATCGACCTGCGTCGTGTCGACTTCGACGAGGACCGCGTTGGTGAGCCAGAACTCCGTGACGATCTCGACGCCAGCGACGCCCTCAGCGTACGTTTCGATCGTCCGTTGTGTCGCCGTCGCCTCCCGTTTGAGCGCGGCCGCGCTCTCAGCGTCGGTTGCGGTTGCGAACTGCGACACCTCGGCGTCCATGCGCACGAACACCTCGACAGTGTCCGTCGACGCCGCTGACTGCTCGAGTTCCGACTCGATCTGAACGTCCTCTCCTGACTGCGTCTGTACGTCGGAGATCGTGACCGTTTCTCCCTCCGTCCCGGTATTCGCGCCCGTGAGACCTCCTGTTGCCACGGCGACTGGAGATGTCACCAACAACAGGGACACGAGCACTACGAATACAGTCGTTCGGCTGTCACCGTATGTCATCGTTACAAATAGAAATAGGATATTGTTATAGACAATAAAATTGTGCAATCCGGAAAATACATATTACTAACATCTGTTGGGGTTGAATACTGAATCAGTATACTGAAACCATTTAACGTACGGTAGACCCTCAGATTGGGGGTCGATCGAATTCGACCGACAACCGACGCATCGCCGAGAGACGGAACGCCGCCTGACGCTACGCGTGGAAAACGGAGTCAGCCCTCCCGACGATCACAGTCGCACAGTAGCTACCGCTCGAGAAAACCGTGGTTCCGGAAAATCGGTGCTACTGCTCGAGTGACGCGGTCGTCAGTCGCTCTGAATGCGCGGCGCGAGCATGTAGGTGACCTGTCCCTGCCCCTCGGCGAAGCCGAAGTAGATCTTGACGGGGAACTCCTCGCCGAGATCGAGCGTGACCTCGGTATCCGTGGGGATCGCCTTGTTCATGTCTTTGAGGTAATCCAGCGAGAACAGCGAGTGAGCGGGGCCGACCTGCAGATCGATCAGATCCTCCTGCGTGAGTTCGAGGTGGACGTCGTCGGTGTCGCCCTCCGCGTTGACGTAGAAGTACTCCTCCGTTTCGTCGACGCCGAGCGCGATGTGGTCCGACACCATGTCGGCGGCGGTCACCGAGCGGTTGACGTCTTTCCCCTCGAGGACGACCTCAGCGGGTAGATCGAGGTCCGGGATGTCCGGCTCCTGGCGGATCGAATCGGGGTCGATGAGCGCGAGCGTGTACTCGAGCCCGTCGATCTGGATGTGGAGCTTCCGGGTCTCCTCGTCGAGTTCGAGCTGGATGAGCTGGCCGGATTCGGCCATACCCGCGATATCCTCGAGCCGCGAGAGGTCGACACCGATCAGGCCGCCGTCCGCTTCGTAGGACTCGAACGCAGCCGCATCGAGCGAGAGGTCGACCATCCCGACGTTCGCGGGGTCGACGGCCCGGATCTCCAGTCCGTCTTCCTCGAGGTGGATCTTGCACTCGTCGACCAACACGCTCACCGAGTCGAGCGCGCTGGTGAGCGTTTCGGCGCTCACGATGGCCTTGAACATATAGGTCGGCGTACGGACGGTCGGCATAAAAAGCCACCCTTTACGGCCAGCCGGCGCGCAGTCGGCCGGTTCCGCGGCGACGTCGGGATGGGATCAGTACTCGTCGCGCAACCGGATTTCCTCGACGGTGATCTCGCCGCTCGCGGCGTCCCGGTCGCGTCTCGGTGTCCGCTCGAGTCGCGTCCCCGCCGACGACTCGCCGGTAGTTCGAGAGACGGGTGTCGCCTGCTGTCGGCCGCTGCCGTCGATAGCCGCTCTCTCCGTCCACTCTCGCCACACCTATCCGTATCGGGCGACTAGCGCTTCCAAGACCGATCATGGCCCGAGACCACTACTACAACAAAGCGAAACAGGAGGGCTACCGCTCTCGAGCGGCCTACAAGCTCAAGCAACTCGACGACCTCGAGAACGTGATCGACCGCGGCGACACGGTCGTCGACCTTGGCGCGGCCCCCGGCGGCTGGCTCGAAGTCGCCGCCGAGGAAGTCGGCCCGGAGGGGAACGTCATCGGCGTCGACTTCCAGCGGATCAAGGCGTTCGACGACCACGACAACGTCGAGACGCTGCGCGGCGACATGACCGAGGACAAGACCCGCGACCGAGTCATCGACGCCGCCGGCGGCTCCGTCGACGCGGTCATCTCGGACATGGCACCCAACATGTCCGGCGAGTACTCGCTGGACCAGGCCCGCTCGCTGCACCTCGCGCGGCAGGCCTTCGAGACCGCACTCGAGCTACTCGACAGCGGCGGGGACTTCGTCGTGAAGGTCTTCGAAGGGCCGGACGTCGACGACTTCCGGGCGGACGTCGAAGCGGAGTTCCAGTACGTCCGCGCGACCTCGCCGAAGGCCAGCCGCGACGAGTCCTCCGAGGTCTACTTCATCGGGAAGGGGCGGCTCACCGCCTCGGTGCGACCGGGCGACGAACTCGAGGTCGAGATCGAAGACGTCGGCAGCGAAGGCGACGGCATCGCGTCGGTCGACGGCTACCGGCTGTTCGTGCCGGGCACCGAGGTCGGCGAAACCGTCGCCGTCCGCGTCGAGGACGCGAAACCGAACTTCGGGTTCGCCCAGCGTCTGGATCGGGACTGACCTCACTCGTCGGTCTCGAGACGATCGTGCCGTTTGTCGATCTCGTCTAGAATATCCAGATTCTTGCGTATCGAGGATCGGATCGCGTCGCTGCGGTTGACGAACTTGCCGTCCTCGCCGACGTGGTCGTCCAGATCCTCGAGGAGTTCCTGCGGGATTTCGACGCTGATCTTGGGCATCAGTCTGCGTAGGCGTTCGCGCGTCCCCGACTTAACGGTACTTGGTCGCACGGTCCCACGAGGTGATCTTGGTCGCACGGGTCTCCGAGGTCGCGGCGGTTCCGATCGTCGGCGCGCCGTCACTCCGCTGCGGTCGCGCCGGCGTCGTCGGGCTCCGACTCGGCCGCCGACCCGCCGCCGCCGCCGAACAGCCGGCCGCCGGCGGTGAGGACGTAGAGGACGGCGAGCCCGATCAGATACGTGAGCGAGATCGGGATCGAGAACAGCAACATCATGAGCACGCCCTTCGGGCTGAAGAAGGCGGCGAGCGTGAAGATGCCGACGACGACCGGCCGCCAGCGCTCGAGCATCGAGCGGTAGCTGACGATGCCGCCGACGTGGAACAGCGCCATCGTGACGATGATGTTGAACAGGAAGCCGATGCCGACGGTGGTGAAGATCACGAGCCAGAAGAAGCTCTTGATCCGGTAGGAGACGACCATCCCGTTGTTGATCGCGTCCGAGACCAGATACGAGATGATCGTCGGCGCGACCCAGAAGAACCCGAGGTAGGTCCCGACGGCGAAGCCGGCCAGCAGGCCCCCGCCCCAGACGACGAACGTCCGGCGGTCGCCGTAGACCAGCCCGCGCTCCTTGGCGGGTGGCCAGGCGTAGTACAGTATCACCGGTAAGGCGGCGACGAGGCCGGCGAGCGCGCTCACCTTCGCCTCGAAGATGAGCACCTCGACGGGGTGCAGGGCGACGACGATGTCCATCTCCGTGATGAGTTCCTGGAGGGTCAGCGTGCTCGGATCGACGCCCTCGCCGACGATTTTCTCGAGCACGTGTCGGGGAACCCGATCGAGGAAGAGCCTGAGCACGGCCCCGATACCGCCCGAGTAGAGCCAGAAGAAGGTGCCTCCCATGACGAGCATGAACAGCCCCACGATGCGGAACACCTTCGAGGTGAGGCTGTTGAAGACGAACGCGATGTCGTAGGCGTAGCCGCCGATGTCGTCCTCGGTGGTCTCGTCCTCGGTGAACGGATCGAGCATGCCGGCCGCGGTGTTCGCGAAGAGGCCGCCCTCGTCGTCGCCCGCAGCGCCGCCGGATCCCGCCGCGCCCGCTGTGGCCGCGTCGCCCGACGCCGTCCCGTCCTCGTCCTCCATCGCGTCATGAATCGTGTCGAAGCGATCGAGGATGGCCTGGGCCTTCGCCCGGTCGTCGTCGTACATCGCCTTCCGGGAGTACTCGAGGGCGTCCTCCTCGCTCATGCTCCGGAAGACGGTCGTCGAAACGTCGTCGATGTCCTCGACGTCGAGCGTCTCGAAGTCGACGTCCTCGTGGGTGTCCGCGCGTCGGATGTCGTCCTGTCGCGGGTAGACCGGCTGCTGGAGCACGTAAATCGTGTAGCCCAGCAGGACGACGAAACCGGCGGCGGCGGACACGATCAGCCCGACCGTAATCTCCCCGAAGAGCCCGTTCGCGTTCGCCGTGGCCTCGAGTCCGAAGGTCCCGCTGGGTCGCACCGGTGACGGGAAGACCGGGTAGACCGACTCGTGGAGGTAGCCGAAGCCACCCTGATTGACGGCGGCGGTGATCGCGGCGGCGACGACGACGAGTACGCCACCGAACTGGAGGAGGCGGCGTTTGATGTGGGCCGTCCCCGCGCCGTCGGATTTCGCCGCGCCGCGCCGTCGGACGTTGGTAACGACCTTGGAGAGCCCGAGGCTGAAGACGTAAAGGACGACCATCGGCATCGCCCACATGACCTGCGTGAACGGGTCCGGCGGCGAGGCCACGGCACCGAAGATCACGATCCCGACGACGGCGTGGCGCCACTTGTCGCGGAACGTCTCGTAGGGGATGATCTCGGTGTAGGAGAGCACGCCCATCAGTAGCGGGAGCTGGGCGGCGAGGCCGAACGACAGCGTCAGCAGCGCCATGAACTCGGTGAACTCGGTGATGCCGTAACTGGGTTTGATGCCGGCGCTGACGGCGTTCCCTGCCAGGAAATTGAACGCGAAGGGGAAGAAAATGTTGTAGGCGTAGACGACACCGGTCACGAACAACGACAGCGACATGATCACGATACCGGCGATAAGCTCCCTCGAGATCGGGACGGCGCTGTCGTAGCCGCGACGGTGGAGCGCCTTTCGAGAGAAGAAAAGGAGGGCGGGGATCGCGAAGACGGCGCCGACGATCATCCCGATCTTGGCCTGTAACAGGATCACCTCGAACGGCGTTCGGGTGATGATGTCGGTCGAGCCGGCGATCTCCTCGCTCATCTGTCCCTTCGCGGTCGCCTCGAGGAAATCCCAGACGAACATCCGAAGCGCGTAGAACGAGGAGACGAAGCCTACGAGAAAGACGATGAACACCTTCTGGAGGTGTTGCTGAGCACCCGAGAGCAACGCGCCGATCGTCTCCCGGCCGGTGTTGAGGGCTCGGGCGGTGTCCTCGTCGACGGCAGAACTCATTGGGTAGGGGTAACTGACATCCAGTTATCAACCTTTCGAGTGGGTGTGTGGATGGCGTTCAGATATGGATAAAACGTGAGACGTTTTCTAAGCACCTATCTCGGATGTCGCTACCTTTCGCGGCAGTGTTGACCAGACTGAATCGGATTTTATGAAATTAAAAGCACCATCGAAGCTATAGTCGCTACAGTGAGTCTGTGTGCCCTGATCGCATGACGCATTGTGTTCAGTGTACAACCCATTTCACCGGCTACTATAGTCGAATATATGGTGTTCCTTGCTGCTGGACGCCCTCCCTCAAACTTCTTTGCAATGTAGATATTGAGGCAGTTGATAATTGGCTTTGAGTATTCAGCTTCACATAGTACTATAGTAGTCGTTGAAACGATTTACTCACTGCTCGCACTTGAGCGGCCAGCACGAACGATGCTGGCCGCTGCTTCGCGAGCGGGAGTGCAATAGACTTTCAACATCTACTATAGCGTGTTTGAACACTGTAGATTCAAGCAGCCAATCCTTTTTCGTCAATAAAATAGTGGCACGGTCGCGGCTTCCAACACCTGAATAACGTATCAAAAGATGGTGGTCTAATCATCCATTCAGACTATAATCAGACCATTACATATTAATCATATTGTGGTTTATTTGTCTACAATTAAGTTATTGTAGTAGTCAAAGTATCAGTTGGAAGAAGACAATGAAGAACGATCAAAATCAGACCCGTCGACGAACCCTGAAAATGGCCGGTTCCTGCCTTGCAACAGTTGGTATCATTGGAACCACTAGTGCTAAAAAAGCAAGCTCAGATCCATTAGATAATATAGATTCGAAAGTATTAGAAGCGTATAATGACCATGGTGAAGATGGTCTGCACGAGGTAATGGAGGATTCTGGGTACAATTATGTGGTCTCAACGACAACAGAGACATTAGAGTCAGAAAATGATTCGGAGTTCAGTCCCCAAGCACATTATAAAAAGCCTACAGCGAACTTCCTCATTAATGCGTTCAACGATCCGAAAGGAGAGGAACGGATTCGAGTACAAGTAATCACAACGCTGGACGTTGCAGTTATATCCCCTGGGTTCGGGACCTGGGCAGACGACGTTATCACAATCACTTATGACGGTAATGAGTGGACAAACGTTGGTGAATCAAGCCTACGAACAAGCCCGTCTGAGGACAGTTCAATCGAACTCTATCCTGACTCAATAAGCAATGGAGGGGTTGGAGCCCTTGTTGATTTGGAAAAAATCTATCCAGATGCCTCTCAAAGCGTGCTATTAGCTCAGTCTCTAAACAACCTCAATGGCAATCCAGGAACGATCTATGGAAGTTATGTCCACGCTTGGTCTGCCAACCCAACCAGTGTAACTGTCGATAGTATTGAGGGTGGAGCGGGGCCAGCTTCTGTCTCTTTCGGCGGTATACTGGAGGGCGATTGGCAAATCACCGATGACGAAAGCACAGATGACCTCATCTGACAACACGGCTATCAAATCCCTAAAACAATACTATTAAGTCATCTAAATATTCTATCCATATATGGATGAAAAAGAGTGGTTTCTTGGACTGATTGCATACATATTAACAGGAATCGCAATAGAAATTAGTTCTGGCGGATTTATATTATATGGTCTCTCACTATATGCCATCTTGTATTTGCTTGCATTCTATTTGATTGGTTGGCCGATATATAGTTCGATTCGATCAAAGTGATCAAACCTATCTTTGTTATTAGCGATCGAATCAACTCCAGGATCGGAAACACCTGTTAGTGTTGGAATTAAGGCCTTGGTGGAAATCACCATAACTAAGGTCCCAATCTAATAACGCTAATGTATGTCTGATGAGAGAAGGAAACTACACGATGCGGTACACAAACGGAACGAGATTCTAGATATACTCGTAGATGATCCGAAGACGAAAGCTGAATTAATAGATATATGCTCAAAGTCGCGGTCAACCGTTGACCGGGGATTAGAATTGCTTCAAGAAGTGGAATGCGTCGAATACGGAGATGGAAAGTACCACACAACACCCAAGGGTGAAATCGCATTAACAGCATACTCTAGATACACAGACACTATCAATAATATTCAAAAGTCGGGGAGATTGTTAAACACATTCCCTAACGAGAACTCTCTTAACTCTCGGTTCATTCACGAAATGGATGTCCACCAAGCAGATCCCAAAATACCCGATCTAGCTCTCGAGCCAATCAGAGAAATATTGCGAGAGTCCACCCGACTGTTGGGGCTAGTGCCAACAGTCCACTTATCGTATACAAGAGTTATTGAGGATGCGATCAACCAGAGTGAGACTTCGGTAGAGCTCATCATCGAAGACCATCTGTTTAGTACTCTGCAAAACACTAACGCATACGAATTTGATAGAATCCTCGATAATGATCGAACATCTATTCAAATATACAACGGTGCACTTCCCTACTCTCTATGGATTATGACATCTGAAAACGACACCTACGCGGGCATAATTGTACATAAAGATGGAGGAATAAAAGGCGTCTTAATAAATAACACATCCGAAGCAATTAGCTGGACTCGTAACGTGTATGAACACTACAAAAACGAAGCGACTATTGAACAATGAAATTCTACAGAACGTCTTCAGGAATCTCGAGTCGAATACTAAACTCCCTTAGCCCACTCGGCGTCCGTTTGTTTTCCACATCTCTAATCGAATACCGCTATTAGACCCAGTATGGCGACTGAATTCCGTCATGGATGCTCCGAATTCGACTTCACAACTTCCGAAACGTATCTGAACTGCACTGGCATGCGGTCCGAGGCTCCCTCGAGCGGCCTTCTCACTTTCGGGGGTGTTCGTAAGAAAAAGGCCTATAACCGGTGGCCTATCAATATCCCGTAGATGGCGGACGAGCCGACGGACGATGAGGACGCCCCGAACCTCGGAGACCGATGGGACGACGCCGATGAGCGACCGCTCCCCGAGGACGACTCCGGGTTCCTTCCCGCGGACGACGAGACCCCGTCGTTCGTCGGTCCCGACCCCGAGCCGTCGACCGATGCCGTCGACGAGGGTTCGGCGCCGGCATCGTCGGCCGACGTCGACGCTGACAGTTCGAATCCCGAGCCGTCGGCCGATGCCGCGGCGGCGGGCGCTCCGGACCTCGAGACCGACGGCGAGGGCGTCGTCGGTGACCGCCACGATCCCGACCCCGAGCCGACCTATCCCGATCCGGACGACGACGTCGGCGGCATCTCGACGCCGCCGGACGACGAGGAGATGCCGCTGGCCGATCACATCGAGGAGATGGTCCTCCGGCTGGCGGTCGTCCTCCTGTTCGGTGCCGGCGGGACGGCGATCGGGATCCTGTGGGCGTCCCAGGCCATCGAGTTCGTCTGGTTCAACGTCTTTCCCGACGGCGGCAACGCGCCGCCGCCGCACCTCTACAACCCGCTCGAGCTGTGGCTGACCCGGATCAAGATCTCGTCGCTACTGGGGATCATGATCGCACTGCCGGCGTTCGTCTACGAGTGTTACCTGTTCATGCGGCCGGGGCTGTACCCCAACGAGCGGAAGTACTACCTCGCGGCGGTTCCGACGAGCGTCGTTCTCGGCGCGGTCGGCATGCTGTTTTCGTACGTGCTCGTGTTGCCCATCCTGTTCGAGTACTTCACGTACTACGCCGAGGGAAGTGCGGAGATCGCGTACGCGCTCGGCGACACGTTCAACCTGATCATCACGCTCACCGGCTTCCTCGCGATCGTCTTCCAGATTCCGCTCTTCATCATGCTGGCGATCATGCTGGGCGTGACGACCCGCCGCTGGCTGGCCCAGAAGCGGCTGTACTTCTGGGCGGCCTTCGCGGCGCTCTCGTTCGCGTTCACGCTGGATCCGACCGGGATGGCACCCATCCTCGTCGCCGTCACGATGATCCTGCTGTTCGAGGGGACGCTGCTGGTCCTCAAGTGGGTCGGGCGGGAGTAACCGCCCCGCGGCCGAGTTCGGATCGCGTGATCGCTTCTCCTGCCGGCTGCAGCGTGGCCGCGACCGACTCGAGGCCGTTGACATTCGTCCGGACTGCGGACGACTTCCCGCCATATAATGGCCTTATATTGTCCCTATCCGTCCGCATATTGCGGACTCCCGCCCCTTCGTCCGGGAAAAATCACTGTTCGTAAACGATCACCGTTTAGTAGTTGCATATGTTTTCCGTATCTGTGACGCGCTGAATGATAGCTCGAGAATTTCTTTCGGATGGGCGTGATTGTAAATCGCATGCTCCCGTTCGCTCCGACTCGAGGGGGTGGGAGCCGTGACCGAACTCGTGCCGACCACGTGTATGCGGTGTGCGGTCGGTTGTGGTCACGTCCAGCAGGCCCCCGAACGGGAATACGGCCTCGAGACCGTCCGCGGCGACCCCGGCCACCCGGTCAATCAGGGGCTGGCGTGTCAACGCGGCGTCAGCGAGACCGCGCATCCGGACGGCGAGTGGCTGACCCGGCCGCTCGAGC
This sequence comes from Natrinema salaciae, assembly GCF_900110865.1. Taxonomy (NCBI): domain Archaea; kingdom Methanobacteriati; phylum Methanobacteriota; class Halobacteria; order Halobacteriales; family Natrialbaceae; genus Natrinema; species Natrinema salaciae. The sequence continues at coordinate 96,021 of NZ_FOFD01000003.1, read as the reverse complement.
GAAAGGGCGACGACCTTGTGCCGACGACCTGGGAGTCGGCGCTGCAGCGCGCCTCCGAGGGGCTCGGGACCGCCCTCGAGGACGGCGGCGATAGCGTCGCCGTCCTGGGGAGCGGGCAGCAGACCAACGAGGCGGCCTACGCGCTCGGCAAGCTCGCCCGCGGTGGCTTCGGGACCCGGTACTACGACGCCAACACGACGCTGTGTATGGCCTCGGCCGTCACCGCCTACTACGACGCCTTCGGCAGCGACGCGCCGCCGCCGACCTACGACGACATCCCCGACGCCGAGACACACGTCGTCTGGGGCGCGAACCCGGCGGCCGCCCATCCGGTCATGTTCCGCTGGATTCGGCAGTCCGCCGCCGGCGACGATTCCGAACTGCTCGTCGTCGATCCCGTCCACAGCGAGACCGCCGCGGTCGCCGACCACCACGTCCCGCTCGAGCCGGGCGGCGATCTCGCGCTCGCGCGGGCCGTCCTCGCTCGCGTCGTCGAGACGGATCGGATCGACGAGGCGTTCGTCGACGACGCGACGATCGGGTTCGACGACCTCCGCGCGGAACTCCCCGACGCGGCCGACGCCGCGGAGATGGCGGGGGTCTCGATGTCCGACGTCGACCGCCTCGCGGCTGCCCTCGCAGACCCCACGCTCCTGTACTGGGGAATGGGGATCAACCAGAGCGTCAACGGGACGGCGGCGGCCGGCGCGCTGATCGATCTGTGTCTCGCGACCGGCAACCTCCGGCCGGGATCGGGACCGTTCTCGCTGACCGGGCAGGCGAACTCGATGGGAACCCGCGTCTGTTCCTCGAAGGGGTCCTGGCCGGGTCACCGCCCCTTCGCGGATCCGGACCACCGCCGCGACGTCGCCGAGGCGTGGGGCGTCCCGGTCTCCCGGCTCCCCGACGATCCGGGACCGGGGCCGGTCGGCATCGTCGATGCGATCGGCGACGATGTCGATGCGGTCTACGCCGTCGCGACCAACCCCGTCGCGGGCATGCCCGATGCGACGCGCGTCCGCGAGAACCTCGAGGAAGCGTTCCTCGTCGTCCAGGACGCGTTCCGCAGCGAGACGGTCGAGTACGCGGACGTCGTCCTGCCTGCGGCGACCTGGGGCGAGTCCGAGGGGACGACGACCAATATGGAGCGGACCGTCTCCCGGGTCCGGGCCGCGACGGAGATGCCGTCCGGTGTCCGGCCCGATCTCACCCTGATCGGCCAGCTCGCCGATCGGCTCGTCCCCGACCTGTTCGATGACCGGCCCGAACCCGAAGCGATCTTCGACGAGTTCGCCGCGCTGACTGCCGGCACCCCCGCGGACCTCTCGGGGATCAGCTACGACCGCCTCGAGGCCGAACGCGCGGTCCGCTGGCCGGCACCGGAGCCGGACGTTGCGGGCGGCTACCGGTACTACGAGGGCGACGAGGCGGACGACGCGGCCGCTTCCACCCCCGAACCGACGGACGAATCGTGGTCGTTCTACACCCGGTCCGGCCGCGCGCGGTTCTCGTCGGGTACCGCCCGACCGCTCCCGGAGCCGACGGACGAATCGTATCCGTTCACGCTGACGACCGCGCGCCGCCCGGACGCGTACAACACCGGGGTTCGGACCCGCGAGGACGAACCGCCGACGGCCCGGATCAGCCCGGCGACGGCCGCCGCGTTCGCGGATGACCTCGAGGCCCCAGCGGACGGCCGCGAGGATGGCGCGGCGGTGGCAGACGGCCGCGAGAATGGCGCGGCGGTGGCAGACGGCCGCGAGGATGGTGCGGCGGCACAGTACGCTCGCGTCGTCTCGCGCCGGGCGTCGGTCACGGTCAGCGTCGAGCCCGACGCGGCGATCCCCGACGGGGTCGTCTGGCTGCCGATCCACCACCCCGACGTCAACGACCTCACGCTGCCCGACGTCGACCCCCGCTCGAACGAACCGAACTTCAAGCAGTGTGCGGTACGCCTCGAGCCGCCGCAGGAGCGGGACGTCAGGGCGGTCGCGGAAGCGAGCGTCTGACCGGACACGACCGCGAACGCGGCGTCCGTGTCTGCCAGTAGGGACGCGTTCGCGAACCGGGGGAGCCGACGGCGTGCTCGTCGCGGTGCTCCTGTTGACGGGATCGCTGGCGGGCATCCCGTTCGAAGCACGACTCGAGGGCGCTGGCGCGAAGCGGACGGTTCTCACCCGTTCGGGCCGTCGGTCGGCAGGACGGAACCCCACTGGCACACCTGCTCGTTGACTGACGACCTCGCGGTCATCGTGACCGTCTTTCTGTTTGTATTCGCCCAGTCTCGACCCGGGTCTCCCGTGATATACGTCCTAGAACAGGCTATATCTCATTGGAGATGCCGTACCCGAGCCCGAACGCGGCGAGAAATTAGGTATTTGTCAACGATCACCATTATATGATTCAGGAACATGATGTTGGAACGTGAATCACGACATGTTTAAATCAAAAATGCGGGAATCGCTGTCTAATCGTTCGGTCGTTGAGGTGGTCCCCGATGGCGCATAAGAAAGAAGACCTGAAGGAGGGCTGTTACGGCGACGAGGTCCGCGAACACATCCTCGAGTTCGCCGAAAACGGCGGGTACGAGGCGATCCCCGAGGACGAACGCGAGACGTGGTTCACCCGCTTTAAGTTCTGGGGCCTGTTCCACCAGCGCGACGGGCAGGAATCGTACTTCATGATGCGGCTGACCAACGCCAGCGGCATTCTCGAGCCCGAACAGCTGCGAACGATCGGTGAGGTCGCCCGCGACTACGCGACGGGGCCCGTCGCGAATCCCGAGTTCGGGAACGGCTGGATCGACCTGACGACCCGTCAGTCAATCCAACTGCACTGGCTCGAGCTCGCGGACGTCCCCGAAATCTGGGACCGACTCGAGTCGGTCGGCGTCCACTCCCGCTCCGCGGGCGGTGACACGATGCGTAATATCTCGGGCTGTCCGCTCCACGGCAAGGCCGAGGAGTTCGTCGAATCCGGGCCGCTGCTCGAGCGCTTCGAGGAGGAGCTGCGGAAAGACGACGCGCTCGCGAACATGCCCCGGAAGTTCAACATCAGCGTCTCGGGCTGTACGGTCGGTTGCGCGCAGGACTCGATCAACGATATCGGATTCGAGCCGGCGACGAAGGAGATCGACGGCGAGACGGTGAGAGGGTTCAACGTCCGCGTCGGCGGCGGGCTCGGCGGCCGTCAGCCCCGCGCCGCGACCCCGCTCGACGTCTTCGTCCGGCCCGAGAACGCCTACGAGGTCGGCCGCGGGTTCGTCGAACTCTACCACGACTACGGCGACCGTCAGAACCGCTCGAAGAATCGCGCGCGATTCTTCGCCGAGGACTGGGGCATGGAAAAGATCCGCGAGACACTCCAGGAGGAGTACGTCGGTTTCGAGATGGCCACCGCGGGCGAGGATTTCCGCGAGGAGTACACCTACAACGCCGGCCAACCGGTCGAGGCGGGCCAGCACGACCACGTCGGCGTCGGCGATCAGACGGACGGCCGGAACTACGTCGGCCTGAGCGTCCCCGTCGGCCGCCTGCCGGCCGAGGACGCCATCGAACTGGCCGACTACGCCGACGAGTACGGCTCCGGCGAGGTCCGTCTCACCCGCCGTCAGAACCCCGTCATCGTCGACGTCGCAGACGAGGACCTCGCTGGCCTGCTCGCCGAACCGCTGCTCGAGGAGTACCCCGCCGAGCCGACTCCGTTCGAGCGCGGCGCGATGGCCTGCACCGGGACCGAGTTCTGCTCGATCGCGCTGACCGAGACGAAGGGCCGAATGGCTCGCATGCTGCGCTGGTTCAACGGGAACGTCGAACTCCCCCCGGACGTCGGCAAGATCAAGATGCACTACTCCGGCTGTACCGCGGACTGCGGGCAAGCGATGACCGCCGACATCGGTCTACAGGGGATGCGCGCCCGCAAGGACGGCGAGATGGTCGAGGCCTTCGATATCGGCGTCGGCGGCGGCGTCGGCGAGAACCCCTCGTTCATCGACTGGATCCAGCAGCGCGTGCCGGCCGACGAGGCCCCCGGTGCGATCCGGAACCTGCTCGAGGCCTACGCGGCCCACCGCACCGAGGGGCAGACGTTCCGCCAGTGGGTCGAGGCGACGGCAACGGAGCAGCTCGTCGAGTTCTGTGAGCCCCAGGAGACCGACTTCGAGGCGCCGTACATGGCCGACGCCAAACAGTCGTGGTATCCCTTCGCGGAGAGCGAGTCGGCAGCGGCCGCGGCCGACGAGTCAGCGGCCCCCTCGGACGACTGAGTGCCGGCCCCCGTCGCTCGGCGGACGCGAGGCCGGCTCTCGTGTGCGCATTTATCAACCCGCGGACCGTATCGTCGCGTATGCCCGAAGAAGTACTCTTCAAGGCCGAACAGGACCAGGACAGGGCGGAGATCGCGGCGTTGCTTCGCCGCGTCGCGGACAACCTGGACGACGGCGACGCGATCACGCTCAAAGCGGGCTCGGAATCGGTGACGCTCGAGCCACCCGCTCGTCCCACCTTCGAGGTCAAAGCCGAACGCGAGGGGCCGGCGGACGGGCCCGGCGAGTTGAGTATCGAGTTCGAACTCGAGTGGGACGAGGACGACGGGGGAGCCGGCAGTGGCGGACGGTTAGAAATCGAATGATCGCGCCGGTCGACTGCGGCCACGGCCGCTAACGGCGGTTCTCAGTCGTCTCCAGGCTTACCGTCAGCGGTGCTCGCGCGTCCGCTCGTAGGCGTACTCCAGCGCGTCGTCGAGCGAGCCGGCCCCGTCGTAGCTGGCCGAGAAGAGGTCCATGAACTCCGCGGCGATCCGATCGCACCGTTCGAACGTCAGCACGGTCCTGACTCGCGTCGTCTCGGAGAGATCGAGCCCCGGGTAGCTCGTCGCCGTCAGCGCGTAGCCGGGGTGGTCCTCACCGTCGTCGAGTGAGGCGGGCGCGACCTTCAGCCGCAGATCTCCCGAATCGTGGCGGTACGTCCGATACTGCATCTCTCGGTCCGTGTCGGCAGGGGTATAGGACCGACACTCTTCCGTAGTCCACTCGAGCGGCACGTCGGCTTCCATCGATCACTGATACCGACCGGAGTGCTACGTTCGTATCGGAATGTGCAATATTGCCGTACGCGAGTCCAAAAACGATTCCACTGGAAGGTTTCGTGTGGGAAAGACGATTATATTCCGACCGATCGTCTACCAAATAACATCCGATCCGGACGAACGGCAGATTCACCCTCCGCTCGGCGTGCGGGGACGACCCGAGTCAGCGATCGACTTTCGGTACTCGAGCCCGGCGCTCAGTCGTCGGTCGAGGTCTCGGCGGTCGGATTCTCGTCTTCGGTTTCGGGACTGACGCTCCCCGTCCGGTAGCCGTGGAGGTCCAGCGTGACGTGGTCGAACCCCAGCTCCGCCAGCTCCGTCCGGACCGTCTCGACGAACTCGAGTTCCAGGGCCCGCTCGAGCTCGTCCGGGGCGACCTCGATACGAGCGAGGCCGTCGTGATCGCGGACGCGGAACTGGTCGAAGCCCCACTGTCGCAGCAGCGCTTCGGCCCGCTCGATCCGCGTCAATCGGTCGTCGGTGACTTCGAGCCCGGTCGGGATCCGGGAGGAGAGACAGGCCATGGAGGGCTTGTCGGCGACCGAGAGGCCGTAGCGGCCGGCGATCTCGCGGACCTCCGCTTTCGTGATGTCGTGGGCCAGCAGCGGTGAGTGAACGTCCAGTTCCGCGACCGCCTGCAGTCCGGGTCGGTGGCCCGCGCCCGGATCGTCGGCGTTCGTCCCGTCGCAGACCGTCCCGACGCCGAGTTCGCGGGCGGTCCCGAGCATCTCGCCGAGTCGCATCGTCCGGCAGTGGTAGCAGCGATCGTCGTCGTTCTCGACGAAGTCGTCGCTGTCGAGTTCGGAGAAGGAGACGATCTCGTGGCGGATCCCGATCTCGCTCGCGACCCGCTTGGCGTCCTCGAGTTCGGCTTCGGGGAGCGTCTCGCTCTTCGCGGTGCAGGCGACGGCGTCCTCGCCGAGCGCGTCGTGGGCGAGCGCGGCAACCACGCTCGAGTCGACTCCGCCGGAGAAGGCGACGAGGGCCCCGTCGCGACCCGCGAGGTCGTCGCGGGCGGCCTCGAGTTTCGCCTCGACCGTTGTCATAGTCCGCCGTTCGAACCGAACGGGCAAAAGGACGTTGTCGTCGGTCGTCCGCGACGGGCTCGTGTCGCTCACCGATTCGCTCAGCGGCCGGACGCGGCGTCGTCGACGCCCGTGATATCGAACCGTGCGCCGCCGTTTGCCGCCTCCGTCGCCGAGACGCGCCAGCCGTGGGCGTCGGCGATCTGCGTGACGATGGAGAGCCCGAACCCGGTCCCGTCCGCTGCCGTCGAATACCCTCGCTCGAGCACCCGGTCCCGCTCGTCGGGCGGGATTCCGGGGCCGTCGTCGGCGACGTAGAAGTCGGGGCCGCCGTCGATACCGCCGACCGTGACCGTCACGTTCGGCTCACTGTGCGCGACGCTGTCGTCAGCGCGGGTTTCGCGCTGACTGCCCGTGGAGCCGTGCTCCACGCTGTCGTCAGCGTGATTCTCGGACTGACTGCTCGTGGAGCCGTGCTCCACGCTGTTCCGAAACAGGTTCTCGAGCAGCTGTTTCGCTCTGCTCCGATCGGCTCGAATCACCGCGTCCGTTTCGACGACGAGTTCGGCCGCCCCCGTTTCGACGGTCTGCCAGCAGGTTTCGACGAGTTCGGTCAGCGGAACGGTGTCGAATTCGGTCACCGCTTTGCCCTCCCGTGCGACCGTCAACAGGTTCTCGATCAGCGATTCCATCCGCTCGTGCGATTCGGCGACAGTCGCGAGGTGGTCGCTGTCACGCGACAGCCTCGCCGCCTCGAGGTGTCCCCGGGCCACGTTCAGCGGATTCCGGAGATCGTGGGAGACGATGCTGGTGAACTCGCCGAGCCGCTCGTTCTGGCGCTCGAGTTCCTGTTCGTAGCGTTTTCGCTCGGTGATGCGGTGTGTAATTCCGATGAGGCCCCGAACCGACCCATCGTCGTTGTACCAGGGCACTTTCGACGTCACGTTCCACTCCGTCGAGAGCGGACTGTACTCCTCTTTGTTGATGATCGGCTCGCCGGTTTCGATGACGCGCCTGTCGTCGGCGTGCGCCTGTCGTTCGTGGTCGGTGGTGGCGATCTCGACGTCGGTCTTGCCGAGAATCTCCTCCCGAGAGAACGAATCGACCAGGAGCGCGTCCGTCTCGTGCGTTACTCGCTCTGTGAGGTGCTTGCTCACGCGGACGTGCCGACCCTCGGTGTCTTTCACGAACAGGTGGACCGGAACGTGATCGAAGATCTTGTCCAGGAGATCGCTGTCCGCTCGCAGTCGCCTCACGCGCCGGTACCGCTCGACGGCGGCCGTAACCCGATCGGCGAGACGCTCGTCGGCTTCGTCCGCCGATTTCCGTAGATAGTCGGTCACGCCGAGCGAGATGGCGTCGCTCGCGACCGCTTCCGAGCCGGCTTCGGTGTAGAGCACGAACGGGAGTTCGGGATCGCGCTCCCGGACACGAGCGAGGAACTCGAGTCCGTCGAGGCCGGCGAGTCGATATTCGGAAACGATGCAGTCGGTCGCCGCCGTCCCGGTCTCGAGTCGCTCGAGCGCCGCTTGGGCGGTGGACTCCGTACGGACGTCGAACGGCTCCGAGTCGTCGTCTGCCGTCGCAGCCGTCAGATCCGGGCTATCGGGCCCGTCGTCTACGTGAAGAACCCGGATCGGATCGCGCATTGCGCTCCCTATCGGAGCAGGCGGCCAAAAGTGTACTTGCCGCGAACGACCGCTTCCCGGCGGGCCGATCTCTCGATCGGGCGTCTCGGTCCGCTTCCCGTCGTTCACTCGCGGTGCATTAATCGGCGCGCCGGACCGTTAAGACGACCGGCGTGGGAGGTTACGGCTCGAGACAAGTATGGCTGTTTCCGATCGGCTGCGACGACTGCGAGGGATCGCCGACACCGAGGGACACACCAGCGAGGTCGACGACCGTCCGCGCGAGGAACACGTCGCCGACGCCGTCGTTCGCGGTATTCAGGGTGGGTTCGTCGCGACGCTCATCATGACCGCCTTTCGCCTCCCGCTCTTGCGATCGCTGCCACCGTCTGCGAACTTCTGGTCGCAGTACGTCGCCGGCGGCGACCCCGACGACCATCCGATCGCGGGCCTCGCCCTGCATCTGGTCTACGGGGTCAGTTCGGGCGTGATCTTCGGAGCGCTGTTCTCCCTGTACGACGCCGGGCGGTCCATCGAACCGGAACAGCGCGGGCTCGTCTGGGGCTCGGTCTACGGCATGGTCCTCTCGGCATTCGGCGTGCAGATCGTGCTGCAAGAGCTCCTCGATATCCGACTCGACGCCGACGAACTCGCGCTCTTTCACGCCGGCCACCTCGTCTACGGGCTCTCGCTCGGGGCCTGGGTCGGCTCCCGGACCGAGGGCGTCGAGGACCCGGAGCGGGAGTACGAGTACGACGACGGCAACTGACCGCCGACGTCACTCGGCGTCACGCAGCTTCTCGACGTCCTCCTCGAGCCGGCTCGCGTACTCGAGTCGCAGGTCGCGAGCGTCGGCGCTCGTGACGTACCGGCGGCCGTCGATCTGGGCCGCGATCGGGTGGTAGTCGCCGACGGTGAACCCCATCCGCTCGAGGTAGCCCGCGACGGCCGCCGACTCGAGGCCGTCGCCGATCGCCGATTCGGCGAGATCGCAGACGGTTTCGAACGCCGGGAGGACGGTCCCGTCGCTCGTGACGCGACCGGGGCGAGCGGTCGGCCCGCGGGTGTCGACGGCGATACCGCCGCCGCTCGCCTCGCGTCCCCCGTCGCCCGCGACTCCGCCGTCGATCCGAACGGTGGTGCGATGGAGCCGTTCCATCACCGTCTCGAGGTCGTCGGCCAGGCGGAGGACCTGACTCGGCAGGGCGGCGTCGGGCGAGCGCCACTCGACGGTCGGTATCGAATCGCGCAGTCGGACCGGCGTCCAGACCACGTCGTCCGGAGAGACGTTGTTCGCGACCGCCTCCGGATCGACGCCCACCTCGATGGCGGCGTCTTCGAACTCCTCGTAGCGGCGCTCGAGTCGCCGGTGCCACTCGTCGACGCTCTCCACGTAGCGCCAGAACGGGCCGTGTTTCGGGGACGCCTCGTCGCTCCGCGTTCGGTAACAGTAGGCTCGGGCCCCGTTTGCGATCCGTTCGCCCCGATAGTACGGCGACGAGTTGACGAGCGCGAGGGCCGGATCGAGGGCGACGAGCGCGTTGAGCTGGTCGGTGACGGTTCGCTCCTCGACGCGGATGTGCGTCCCGGCACAGTACGTCGCGGCGTCGAAACGCTCGCCGGTCACTGCCTCTCGGATGCGGCTTCGCTCGTCAGGCCGTCGGTCGACGCCGTCGCCGTTGATCGGCGTGCCGAGCGGGACGAGACGCTTGTCGACGGCCGCCGCCCTCTCGAGGGCGGCCTCGAGTTCCTCGACGAGCGCCGTTCGCAGCTCCGATATCGACTCGCAGGGCGGCGTCTTCAGTTCGAACAACGGCTCGACGAACTCTCGCTCCGTGCGCTCCGAGACGTCCGCGAGCGGCCCCGGTTCGGCGAGACGTCCGTCGCTATCGACGACCCAGTACTCGACTTCGATGCTCGTTTTCATTGTCCGTGTGAAAGCGCTCCCGTCGGTCGGCTACTCGGGCGGTTTCGATCGGTCGAACGCGGTCCCGCAGAAGCCACGATTCGGGTCGTTCGGCCGGCTCACATTCGCTTCTCGGTGTCGTGACGATCGATGCGTTTCGCCGAAGCGACCGTGCCTGCAGCCGCCTGCCGTATTTTCCTCGAGCGCATTCGGCTCGCGTACGGCTGCCGACCGAGCGCCTCGAAGACCCGCTCGCGTCTTCGACGTCCGTCGTCGTCTCGGTCCGATCCGCGTGTCGCGTCGCGACGGATTGCCGCCAGACCAACGCATAGGGCGACTCGCGAACACCGTCACGTATGAACCACCGACGACTCGGCTCGACCGGACGCGCCGTCTCCGAGGTCGGCCTCGGGACGTGGAACATCGGCGGCGACTGGGGCGACGTCGACGACGAGACCGGCCGCGAGGTCGTCCGCGCCGCCCTCGACGCGGGGATCGACGTCATCGACACCGCGGACGTGTACGGTGACGGCCGCAGCGAACGCCACATCGGCCACGTTCTCGACGAGCGCGACGCCCACGACGACGTGTTCGTCGCGACGAAGGCCGGCCGGCGACTCGAGCCACACGAGGCCGACCGCTACGACTACGACAACCTCTCTGCGTTCGTCGACCGGAGCCGCGAGACCCTCGGGGAGGACAGGCTGGATCTCCTCCAGTTGCACTGTCCGCCGACCGAAACGTACTATCAGCCGTCGACGTTCGAGGCGCTCGAACGCCTGCAAGCGGAGGGCAAGATCGCCCACGCCGGCGTGAGCGTCGAGAACGTCGAGGAGGCGCTCAAGGCGATCGAGTACGACGTCGTCGAGACCGTCCAGCTCATCTTCAATCCGTTCCGCCAGCGGCCAGCGGCGCTGTTCCTCGAGCAGGCGAAGAACGAAGATATCGGGGTGATCGTCCGCGTCCCGTACGCGTCGGGACTGCTGACAGGCGCGCTCGAGCGCGACCAGACCTTCCCCGAGGACGATCACCGCAACTTCAACCGCGAGGGCGAGGCGTTCGACGTCGGCGAGACGTTCGCCGGCGTCCCCTACGAGGCGGGCCACGACGCCGTCGACGCGCTCGAGGCCCACGTTCCAGACGACCTGACGCTGGCCGAACTGACGCTCCGGTGGATCCTCGACCACGAGGCGGTATCGACCGTCATTCCGGGGACGACCTCGCCGGAGCACGTCCGCAGCAACGCCGCCGTGTCGGAGCTGTCGCCGCTCTCGAATCGGGTTCACGGCGCAGTCCGGGACGTCTACGAGGCGTCCGTCGCCGAGCACGTACACCACCGCTGGTAGCTGGTCGCGTCGGACGCCCCCAGCCGCGCGTCGCCGACTCGACGCTTGCCGGCGTAACCGGTACCCGCCTCGTTCGCATCGGGCCCGATATGACGGACCGGCGTCACCGAGGACAGGTGCTCGCCCGCCTCGAGCGACCGACGACGACCGAACCGACGCGGCTCGCGGTGCTCTCTGACGTTCACCTCGCGACCGACGCGACGGGAACGTGGAAGGTGTACCACCGGACCGAGCGTCACCTCCGTGCCGCCGTCGAGTGTGCGAACGAGCGGGACGTCGACGGCGTTCTCGTCGCCGGCGATCTGACTCGAAACGGCGTCCCCGCGGAGTTCGACCGGTTCGACGACCTCGCCGCGTTCGACCCGCCGACGGTCGCGATCCCCGGCAACCACGACTTCCCGACGACGTTCGACGAGCGCACGTCGCTGCCGATCCCGGCGTTCGAAGCCCGGTACACGCCCGGCGGGCTCCCGTTTCGGGTGCAGATCGGCGGTCTCGCGGTGTTCGGACTCGACAGCCACGCCGCGACGCCGGACTCCCCGGCGGAGACGTGGGACGGTCGAATCGGCGACGAGCAACTGCAGTGGCTGGACGACGCACTGACGGACGCCGATCCCGAGTCGACGATCGTCGCACTCCACCACAACCTGCCGGCCACGAGCGACCTCTACGAGCGGTACAGCGCGGAGTTACCCGTCGAGGGCGGCGTGCCGGGGTTCGCCGACCCGCAACCGCTGGTGGACCTGCTCGAGGCCCGCGACGTGGCGGTGACCGTCACCGGCCACCTCCACTTCCCCGCGGTGGAGCGCGCCGACGGCATCACGGAACTCACGGTCCCGGCGGTCTCCTCGTTCCCGCACGCGCTGCTCCTGCTCGAGGTCGACGAGCGGGGAACGACGGTCCGGTTCCTCCCGCTGACCGACGCCGAGGGGATGGTCGAGTCCGTCGCACACGGCTACGAGAAGGATCGCGTGTTGCTCTCCGCGGCGCAACTGGCGTCGTTTCCGCTCGTCGACGACTTCGCGTAGCGGCGTCGCGAGCCGTCGAAACCGACCGCGGACCGGGTGAACACGCAAGGGTGTGGCCGATTTACCGACGCGGGCGTACGGGCTGGTGTGACCGACTACGAAATCCACGAGCACTTCGGAGACGCGGACTTCGGCGACTAATCGGACGGCCGTCGACCGCGCCGGAGCGCCTCGACGACCGCTCCCGATCGGACGAGGAGGAGGAGACTGAGCAGCAAGAGCCCGCGGGCTCGGTTTCCGCGGTCGAACTCGCGTTTCGCCGCCGCCCACACCGAACGGACCGTCAGCGACCGCGTCGATTTCGTCCCGAGGAGCGCTGTAACCGGCATACCCGTGCTAGTCCCGGCACGGAAATAGCGCTGCTCCTCGAGCGCGCACGGGCGACGCCCCGACGGCGACCGTCGCGGCCCCGCTCACTCCGGATCGAAGCCGCCGACGAGGAACTCGAGTACGAACAGGGCGATCGCGCCGAGTGCGGCCCACGCGGCCGTCAGCGCGACGGTCTCCGTCGTCCACGCGTACGTTTCGCCGATGTTGTGCAACGGCGCGGGGACCGATCCGGCGATGAGGCTCACCAGGAAGACGAGGGTCACGCTGCGATTGCGGGCCAGCGCGGCGCGCACGACGCGGGCGATAGTGACGAGGCCGACGACCCCGCCGGCGACGAACAGCGCCACCGTCGCCCCCGGATCGGCGACCGCCGCGAGCGATCCGCCGCCGAGCAGGTCCGCACCGGCGCGGACGAACTCGCTCAGTTCGTTCGAGAGGAAGACGTACTGACCGAGCAGGATCAGGATCAGCGAGCCGGAGACGCCCGGCAGGATCATCGCGCTGATCGCGATCGCGCCGGCGGCGACGATCACGGCCGGCCCGCCGCCGGGCAGTTGGACGACGTCGGCGGCGACCAGCACCGCGAGCGTCGCGCCCGCCGCGGCGGCGGCGATGTGGGTCGGCGAAGAGAGCTCGAGGCTCCGACCGAGGGTGATCGCCGAGGCGGCGATCAGTCCGGTGAAGAAGCCGAAGATCGCGATCGGATGGGTCTCCGCCAGCGACGAGACGATATCGGCGATGAGGACGACCGACGTGACCATGCCGACGCCAAGCGGGAGCAGGAACTGCAGGTCCAGGTCGAGGAGCGCTTCCCGGGCCCGCGTCCGGCGTTCGGGGTGGTAGCCCCGAAGGACGGCGATCGCGCGGCCGGGCGTGAACGCGGTGACGGCCGCGATCAGCCGCCCGTAGAACCCGAGCAGGAGCGCCACCGTGCCGCCGGAGACGCCGGGCAGGGCGTCGGCCGCACCCATACAGAGCCCGTAGCCGTAGGCCCGGAGCAGCTCGAGGCGGTCGACGACGACGTCGGATCGCTCATACTCCATGCGTCTCCTCCGCCGGTGTCCGGCTCGATGGAGGGGCCAACTGCGTTCGGTGCCGCGGTCTCGCGTTCGGGGGACCGAGCCGTCGATTCGGCTGCATGCACGATGAGGCGACGCGCGGCCGTATAAAAGTGTGAGAAGCGCGTCAGCGCGTGCGCTCTCCGCACCCGACCCGTGGCGGACTCGGCGACCCTGCCTCAGGCCGGTCGCCCCATCGTGTACAGGAACATCGGCGTCTGTCCCGCGGCCCGCGGCGCGAAGAACTCCGAGACGGCGTCGTCGTAGAACGTCAGTCCAGTCCCGCCGAGGGTGCGATGCGCGTAGGTCCCCAGATACAGTCGACCGGCCGTCAGCGACGCCTCGAGCTGTGCCGCCCGGTAGCCCCGATCCCCGAGCGCGTCGGCGATTTCCTCGAGGTCGGTCAGGAAGTAGAGACAGACCGCGGCGTCGGCGGCCAGCCGCTGATCCAGGGCGAGGTGACCCGCCTCGCTGCGGAACTCGCCGGTCCGGAGCCGCTCGAGTTCGCCGGCCGCCGGACGGTAGTGGTACGCGCCGGGCTCGAGGCCGTCGACGGCGTTGACGATAAGATACGGATCGACGAACGAGAGCGACGGGGCGTCCTCGCCGCGAACGTCCATCGGGACGCCGCGAACGGCGCGATCGAGCACGGTCGAGAGCTTCCGGACGCTGATCGGCTCGCGCTCGTACTCGCGACAGGAGCCGCGGCGACGGATCGTCTCGTGGAGCGGCCGACTCGAGGCCGTCTCGCCGTCGACCGGCTCGAGCGCGAGTCGATCGCCGTCACCGGGGTCCCGGGTGCCGACCGACCCCGCGGGCCGTCCGGATCGCCAGGCGTCCGCCGCCGCCCCGCTCTCGAGGGTGCCGGCGGCCCACGCCTCGTGGATCAGCGGGAACGTCTTCTCGTCGGGCGACAGCGGCGCGGTGTCCGGGGTGATGGAGCCGACGCTCGCGGGCGCGGTCTCGGGGATCGGATCGCCCCCGCCGATCGGGACGATCTCGAGCGGCGCTTCGCGCTCGGGCTCGAGTCCGAGGAGGTCGGCGACCGGCCGGTCCGCGAAGCCGGTGACGACCGCGGCGCGGTAGTCGAGCGCGTGGGCGACCGCCAGCAGGTTCGCGAGCGTGGTCCCGGAGTCCCAGAAGGCGTGGCGGAACGTCCGTGCGCCGTACTTCCAGGCGTTTCGCCACCAGGTCGACGTGGCGACGATCGACAGCGGCGCGTCGGCGACGCCTGCGTCCCCGCTGGCGTTCGCGAGCACGCCGCGGTAGTCCCCCGCGCGGAGGACGTTCAGCGATAGCGTCCGGGGGTCGAAGTGGTAGACGCCGGCCTCGAGGCCGTGTCCCGCGTCACCGTCGTCGCCGCCTCCGTCCTCGAGGTCGCCGCAGACGACGTACAGATCGACGTGGTAGAGCGCGCCGGTGGTCGCCGCGGCGCGGAACAGCAGGCTGCGACCGCGTCTGTCGATCCGCTTCGTGATGCCCGCAGCGTAGTAACACAGGGTCGTGACCGTCTCGAGGTCGGGTCGCGGTTCGCGAGTCGGGTCGCCGTCGGGCGTCGGCTCCGCGATCGACGCGAGCGCGGACTGCTGAGGCGGGCGAATCCGGTCGGCCAGCGGAACCGTCGGGCGGTCCGTGTACTCCTTGTACGGCGTCGGTTTGTTGTCGAAGTTCAGGCCGTAACCTCCCTCACGGACGCTTTTCGGCGAGTGTTTCGTCCGTTCGTGGTAGTCGATCGTTCCGGTCGGCATGTGCCGGTCTACCACGCCGGTCCCGAAAAGAGCGGGCGGGAACTTTTTCTCGCTCCGGTTTGATACGCCGCTCGAGAACATGGACCTCGAGTCGATTCCGGGCGTCGGCGAGAAGACGGCCCGAGCGCTGGCCGAGCTCGACGATCCCGAGCGCGCGCTCCGGACGGGCGACGTGGCGACGATCGCGACCGCGCCGGGGATCACGCAGGGGCGGGCCGCCCGCATCGCGCGCGGTGCGATCCGACTCGAGCACGACGATCCCGGCGGGTTCCTCGCGACCGACCGCGCCCGCGAAGTCTACCGCGACGTCCTCGGATTGCTCAAGGAGCGGACGGTCACCGACTACGCCGCGCAGCGACTCGAGACCATCTACCCGAGCCCCCGGCGCTCGCGCATCGACGAGGTGCAGACGTTCGCTCGCCAGGCGCTCGAGCGCGATCCCGACGCCGCGGTGCTCGACGCGCTCGAGGGGCTCGAACCGCTCCGGGAGCCGGGCGACGTACGGGTTCGCGAGCGCTGTCTGGCGACGACCGACGCCGAGCGCTACTCGGACGCGCGCGAGGCGATTCCGGAGCTTTCCGTCGAGATCGTCGAAGACGCACAGGGACTGGCCGAACTCGCGCGGGGGTACTCGACGGTGATCGCCCTCGACGAGTCCTTCGCCGGCGTCACCCTCGAGGGCGACGTACAGGTCCGACCCGACGCCCTCGAGAACCCGGCCGAGGTCGTCCCCGAGCGGCCGCTTTCGTTCTTCGCGCGGAACCGGGATCGCCTGCAGGCCGCCGTCGAGGTTCACCGCGCGGCCGGGCTCGAGGCCCCCTGCGACCTGGCGGCCCTCGAGGACGGCCTCTCGCGGCTGGCGGAGGACGGGACGGTCGCGGGCGACGACGAACTCGACCGGCTGACGACGGCGATCGACGACCTCGACGCGGCGGCGGGCGCGGCCGAGAGCGTCGCGAACGATCACCTCCGGGAGGCGATCCGCGAGCAGGACGTCACGATCGAGGGGGCGGACCTGCTCTCGCTGGTCGAACGCGGTGCCGGCGTCGATTCCCTCCTGTCCCGCGAACTGGCGGACGAGTACGCCGCGGCCGTCGAGGCGGCCCGGGATCACCTCGTCGACGCGCTCGACCTCGATCAGGGCGAGGCCGAGATCGCACGCCGCGCGTTCAGCGACGAGCCGACGTTTCCGGTCGAACGCGACGAGGACGTCACCGCCCGATTGCGCGAGGAGCTCACGGCGGCCAAGGAACGCCGCGCGGGTCGCCTCAAGCGGGAGCTCGCGGCGGATCTCGCCGACCAGCGCGAGGGGGCCCGCCAGCTCGTGCGCGACGCCCTCGAGCTCGACGTCGAACTCGCCGTCGCCAGGTTCGCGCGGGAGTACGAGTGCACGATGCCCGAACTCGTCGCCGTCGAATCCGGTTCGAGCGCCGGCGACGCGGGATTCGCGATCGAGGGTGGTCGCTCCCCCCTGCTCGACGAACCGCTCGAGGCGGTCGATCCCGTCGACTACGAGGTTTCGGGCGTGGCGTTGCTCTCGGGAGTCAACAGCGGCGGGAAGACCTCCACGCTGGATCTGGTCGCGAGCGTCGTGATCCTGGCACACATGGGGCTGCCAGTCCCCGCCAAACGCGTTCGGCTGCGGCGGTTCGACGACCTGCACTACCACGCCAAGACGCAGGGGACCCTCGACGCCGGCGCGTTCGAATCCACCGTGCGGGAGTTCGCGGATCTCGCCGAGGGCGGCGAGGGCTCGCTGGTCCTGGTCGACGAACTCGAGAGCATCACCGAGCCCGGAGCCTCGGCGAAGATCATCGCCGGCATCCTGGAGGCGCTCGCCGAGAACGGCGCGACGGCCGTGTTCGTCTCCCACCTGGCGGGCGAGATCCGCGAGATGGCGGCGTTCGACGTGACCGTCGACGGCATCGAAGCCGTCGGGCTGGTCGACGGGGAACTCGAGGTGAACCGCTCGCCGGTCAAGGATCACCTCGCGCGGTCGACGCCGGAGCTGATCGTCGAGAAACTGGCCGGTGAGGCCCGGACCGAGGCGAAAGCGGCGAACGGTGGCGTGCCGGACGACGCCACGGGAGAGCCCGAACCGCTCTTCTACGATCGGTTGCTCGAGAAATTCGAGTGACGAAGCGGCCCCGACATGCGACTGCAAGTGGAATTCATACGCCGATACTCGAGCTACGGTGTGGTATGCCCTACCAATTCGAGTGTTCGAAGGGGAGTTGCCAGTTCCTGATTCGGTCGAGTAGCGCCGACGAAGTGGAGCGACTCGTGCGGGCCCACGTTCGGATGACGCACAACGGGCGTCTGGACGTGGCGGACATCGAGCGGGGTACCGAACGGATCGAACTGGCCTGACCCGTTCGGCTCCGGCTCCTCGCGCCCCCCGTTCTATCCACCGTGCCACTCCAAGATCCGCTTGTGGCCCCACTTCTCTTCCTCGTCGTTCGGACTGCCCGTGATATCCACGAGCGAGTCGGCGTCCCGATCCTCGAGAAACGCGGCGAGGTCGTCGACGTACGCGGCGACCGCCTCGAGTGTCTCCTCGTCCTGGAGTGCGAACGCTTCCTTCGTGGTATCCGGCATCCCGTCGGGTGCCACGTACGTGTCGTTCCGAGCGTAGTCGCCGATCTCCCGCAGGATCTCCGGGGAGAGGTCGGCGAACTGCTCGAGCAGGAAGTCGGGAATCGCCGCCGGTGGGTCCGGTGGTGTCATCGCTGTGGCCTAAATTGATATAAGGAATATTAATGCTTGTGGTTGTGTGGAAATGTAGCACACCACATTCCCAGCTCGCGCGCGGAATCCACCCTACCGAACCATTAAGACGCTGCGGAAGCAGGGTGAAAGTGATGGCAGACGACCCCGAGGAGGGGATGTTGTCGTGGGACGAATCCGTGTTCAGGGACGAGCACGTCTTCGAAATCGACTACGTCCCCGAGACGTTCAAGCACCGCGAGGGCCAGACCCAGAGCCTGACGTACGCGCTGCGCCCGGCGGTGCGGGGGTCGCGACCGCTGAACGTCGTGGTTCGGGGGCCACCCGGGACCGGAAAGACGACGGCGATCCAGAAGCTCTTCGACGAAGTCGGGGCCCAGACGAGCGAGGTCCGGACGATCCGCGTCAACTGCCAGGTCAACGCGACCCGGTACTCGGTGTTCTCTCGGCTCTTCGAGGGAACGTTCGACTACGAACCGCCGTCCTCGGGGATTTCGTTCAAGAAGCTGTTCGGCCAGATCGCCGAGAAACTCGTCGAGGAGGACAACGTGCTCGTCGTCGCCCTGGACGACGTCAACTACCTCTTCTACGAGAACGAGGCCTCCGATACGCTGTACTCGCTGTTACGGGCCCACGAGGAGTATCCGGGCGCGAAGATCGGCGTGATCGTCGTCTCCTCCGATCCGGCCCTGGACGTGATCGACGAACTCGACTCCCGGGTTCAGAGCGTCTTCCGCCCGGAAGACGTCTACTTCCCGGTCTACGACCAGCCCGAGATCGTGGACATCCTCGAGGAGCGCGTGAAACGCGGCTTCCACGAGGGCGTCATCGACCGAGATACCCTCGAGTACGTCGCCGACCTGACCGCCGAGAGCGGCGACCTCCGGGTCGGCATCGACCTGCTGCGCCGGGCGGGGTTGAACGCCGAGATGCGGGCCAGCCGTCGCGTCGAGCGCCAGGACGTCGAGGAGGCCTACGAGAAGTCCAAGTACATCAACCTCTCGCGGTCGCTGTCGGGCCTGACCGATACCGAGCAGGCGCTGCTCGAGGTGATCGCCAACCACGACGGCGAGCAAGCGGGCGAGGTCTACGAGGTCTTCCACGACCGGACCGACCTCGGATACACGCGCTACTCCGAGATCGTCAACAAACTCGACCAGCTCGGGTTGATCGACGCCGCCTACGCGGAGGTCGACGGCCGGGGCCGCTCGCGGTCGCTCTCGCTGTCGTACGAGAAGGACGCGGTGTTAGACCGGCTCGAGTGATCCGACCCGGACGCGTCCGCCGAGACGGCCGCGCGTTCACACGCCCCAGATGACGGCGATCCCGCCTGTCGTAACGATCGCGAGCAGCAACTGCAGCGGTCCGCCGACTTTCAGGAAATCCGCGAACGTGTACCCGCCGGGTCCGTAGACCATCAGATTCGTCTGGTAGCCGACCGGCGTCATGAACGAGGTCGCGGCGGCGAACATCACCACGAGGAGAAAGGAGAACTGCTCGGCGCCCAGGCTCGCCGCAGCGTCGACCGCGATCGGGATCATCAGCACCACCGTCGCGACGGGCGTAATGACGTTCGCGAGCGCTCCTGTCACGAGAGAGAACAGCAGGAGAACCGCGATAAGCGGGAGGAAATCGGCGGTTGCAACCAGCCCGCTGGCGATGACCTGCGACCCGCCGGTCGCTTCGAGGGCGACGCCGAGCGGGATCACGCCCGCGAGCAGGAACACGACGTTCCACGAGACGGCATCGTACGCGTCGGTCGTCGACAGACAGCCGGTCACGATCATGAGGAAGACGCCGGCGAACGCGGCGATAACGATGGAGACGATACCCAGCGCGGCAGTGCCGACCACGCCCGCCATGATCGCGAGCACGATCGGCGTCCGCGGCGACAACGGCGCGATCTCGTCGATCCCGTCCTCGAGCAGCCGGTCGGAGGCGTCGTCGACGACCACGAGGTCACCGGTGTCGGTGACGTATTCGATCGTGCTCGGGACGGTCTGGACCAGGAGGAGGTCGCCCCCGTCGAGCGTGCGGTCCTCGAGGTCCGTGCGGAGCAACTCACCGCCGCGCCGGATCGCCAACACGGTCAGCTGGTAGACGTCCCGGAGGTGCGTCTCGGAGAGCGTCTTCCCGACGAACGGCGACTCCATGGGGACGATCGTCTTGGCGAGCAACTCCTCGCCCGCGGACTCGTCGAACGTCTCCTCGGTTACGGATTCGCGGTGGAGCTGGCGCAGTCCCTGGTTCTCGACGAACCGGTTGACCGACTGCAACGTGCCGTGGACGGTGAGGGCGTCGCCCGCTCGAATCCGCGGGTCGGCCTCCGTCGCTGCGACCGCTTCGCCCGCCCGGTGGCGCTGCCGGTCGGCACCGTCCGCACCGCTTCGCGTCTCGACGACCCCGTCGCGATGGCGCTCCGGGTCGCGTTCCGCTCCGTCGGCGTGCGCGTCGGAATCGCCGCCGCTGTCGCCGTCGTATTCGAGCACTCGCTCGGTCTCCGCGTGCCGAGCGTCGCGGTCGCCGTTTCGATGGTGTCGGAGGACGCGAATGTCCGCCCCGGTTCGGTCCTCGAGCTCGTCGACCGTGAGCCCGACGGCCGCCGAATCCGCGCCGACGCGGACCTGCGTGAGGTGGTCCTCGAGATCGAACTCTTCGACGAGGTCCGCGTCGACCGGAATTCGCGCGGGCGTCAGCCACCGGCCGACGGTCATGAGGTAGGCGATACCGACGACCAGGACGACGAGTCCGAGGGACGTAAACTCGAACATACCGATCGGCTCGCGATCGAGCAGATCGACGGTGAACTCGCTCGCGAGGAGGTTCGTCGACGTGCCGACGAGCGTCAACGTCCCACCCAGAATCGCCGCGTACGAGAGGGGCAAGAGCAGCTTCGACGGGGAGACGCCGGTCTTTTCGGCGAGATCGGTGATCATCGGGATGAACACCGCGACGACGGGCGTGTTGTTGACGACGCCCGCGATCGGTCCCGCCGTGGCGACCGTCGCCGCCAGCGCACGCGTCTCGCTTCCCTTCGCGAACGCGGCGAGTGAGAGCCCGAGTCGCTGGACCACGCCGGTTCGCTGGACGCCCTCGCTGAGCATGTACATCGCGACGATCGTTATCGTCGCGGTGTTGGCGAAGCCCGAGATCGCCGCCCGGTGGCCCACGCCCGTCAGCGGCTCGAGCGCCGCCAGCGAGACGATGATACCGATCGCCGTCACGTCGTTCGGAACGAGTTCCGACACGAACAGGACGAGGGCGACGACGATGAGTCCGAACACCACCAGCGCGCCCTCCGATAGCGCCGCCCCGATCATCGTGCGTCGTCCGGTCGTCCGTCACCAGTCATACTCTCGTATCTGTGAGCTATTGACAAATCTATGTTTCGAGGGCGTATCGACGGCCGTTCGCTACGCCGGCCCGCCGCTTACCCGCCGAGAACGCGGGCTCGGCGTCCGTCCACCCTCCCGATCTACGGCTCGTCCGGCTTCGTCGGAACCCGTGTCGATCGCGAGACGACCTCGAGCGGTCGGGCCGTCGGTTCGGCCGCGAGCGCGATACCGATCCGAAACGGCCGCCGTCACCGATTCGGGAGTGACCGCCAGCCGTGCTCGTCACCGGCCGTCGCCGGGACGCTGCTCGAGCACGTCGACGAGGACGAATCGGACGCGCTGTGCGACCGTCTCGAGGAGCGCGACCGCGTGGCGGTCGTCGACCAGTTCGAGCACTACGGGTACGCGGAGCTACTCGCGAAGACGGACGCGGACGTCGACGTGAGCGATCGAACGCCGGGAGAATACTGGCCTTTGATCTCGGAGGGCCCCGCCCGTTCCGTCCGTTCGACTCGTCCCGTCAGCCTTCTCGGCTCTCAGTCCTGATAGAGGCTCTCGCGGTAGTCCTCGACCGTTTCGATGGCCGATCCGACCTTGGCCTCGGTGTCGCCGTCCGCGCGCTCGCGGACCTGCCGGAGCGTGTTGAGCCGCTCGTCGAGGATGGCGTGATCCGGTTCCGTATCGCCCATCACGTAGTCGGCGAACGCGTCCGTGGTCTCGCGGATGTCCTCGCGGACGTCGTCGTCGTCGGCCGACTTCGCCGCCGCGTCGAGGTCGTCTCGAGCCTGCTGGAGTTGCGCCGTCATACGCCGATCGACCACGAGGTGAGTCATAACGGTTGGGCGAGCAGTGGCCACGTCCGGCCGCGGACGCGCCGATCCGGACCGGAGGCCTGGCTTCGCCTGTAGCCTCTCGCTAGTTATCGCCGTTCGTCGCGATATGGGACTCCATCCGCTGACAGGGTCTCGATACACGAGCCGTGCGAGCCGGAAACGTCGACGTTACCCGCGATACCGACTGCTGTCTTTTTTCCGTCGTAGTCCTCCGAACCGATTGCATCATGCCAGTATCACGACGAACTGCCCTGAGAACGATGGGCGTCGCGGGCGGACTGACTGCAGCGAGCGGGACCGTTCTGGCGGTCGGCGAATACAAAGACGACCAACGGGCTTCCGACGACGAGAAACAGAACGCCGACGCGGACGCGGACTTCGGCGGCGCGGCCGTCCGGGTCGCACACTTCTCCCCGGACGCACCGAACGTCGACGTTTACGTCGACGACGAGCAAGTGCTCGCGGACGTCGCCTACGGTGACGTCTCGCCGTATCTAGAACTCGAGCCGGGGACGTACACGGTCACGATCACGGCCGCCGGCGATCCGAACACGGTCGCGTTCGAGGGCGACGTCACGTTCGGAGCCGCGTTCTACACGGTCGCCGCGATCGGCGAACTCGAGGCCGACACCTTCCAGCCGGCGGTGCTGGTGGACGCTGGCTCGGCGCTCGTCCGGCTCGTTCACGCCGCGCCCGACGCCCCCACGGTCGACGTCTACGCCGACGACGAGCCCCTGTTCGAGGGCGTCTCGTTCACCGACTCGACCGACTACGTCCCGGTCCCCGCCGGCCAGTACACCCTCTCCGTCCGACCGGCCGGGGACCCGGAAACGACCGTGGCCTCGTTCGACGTGGCGCTCGAACGCGGAACCGCCTCCACCGGGTACGCGATCGGCTATCTCGAGCCGCCGGCGGACGCGATGGACCGCGAGTTCACCGTCGAAGTGACTGCCGACGGGCCGACGGCTGACAGCGACACCCACCACGGATAGGTGAGCAGCGGTTCGGTCGACGGACCGGACAACCACGGGGCAGCCGCGGCCCTCGCGTCGTCGCCGTCGGACGGTGAACGGTGGACGGTCGCGTACCACATGCGAGCGGGTAAAGTGGTTCGAACCCCTGAACCCGATAATGAGTGACGCGAAAGGTCCACTTCAGCCGGACCGCCCCGATGTCGATCGACCGTTCGCGGTCGACGCACCGTTCGAGCCCGCGGGCGACCAGCCCGAGGCGATCGACCGGCTCGTCGACGGGTTCCAGTCGGGGATGGACAAACAGACCCTGCTCGGCGTGACCGGGTCGGGCAAGACGAACACCGTCTCGTGGGTCGTCGAGGAGGTCCAGAAGCCGACGCTGGTGATCGCCCACAACAAGACGCTGGCGGCCCAGCTCTACGAGGAGTTTCGGAACCTCTTCCCCGACAACGCCGTCGAGTACTTCGTCTCCTACTACGACTACTACCAGCCCGAGGCCTACGTCGAGCAGAGCGACACCTACATCGACAAGGACGCCTCGATCAACGACGAGATCGACCGCCTGCGCCACTCCGCCACGCGATCGCTGCTGACGCGCGAGGACGTCATCGTCGTCGCCTCGGTCTCCGCGATCTACGGCCTCGGTGACCCGCGCAACTACGTCGACATGTCCCTGCGCCTCGAGGTCGGCGAGGAGATCGGTCGCGACGAACTGCTCGCCCGGCTGGTCGACCTGAACTACGAGCGCAACGACGTCGACTTCACGCAGGGCACCTTCCGCGTTCGCGGCGACACGCTCGAGATATACCCGATGTACGGCCGCTACGCGGTCCGCGTCGAGCTCTGGGGCGACGAGATCGACCGCATGGTCAAGGTCGATCCGCTCGAGGGGACGACGCAGGGCGAGCAACAGGCCGTCCTCGTCCACCCCGCGGAGCACTACTCGATCCCGGAAAATACGCTCGAGGAGGCGATGGACGAGATCCGGGACGACCTGGACTCCCGCGTTTCGTACTTCGAACGAACCGGCGACATGATCGCCGCCCAGCGCATCGAGGAGCGGACGACGTTCGACCTCGAGATGATGCAGGAGACCGGCTACTGTTCGGGGATTGAGAACTACTCGGTCTACCTCTCGGATCGGGACTCCGGCGACGCGCCGTACACGCTGCTGGACTACTTCCCGGAGGACTTCCTGACCGTGGTCGACGAGTCCCACGTGACGCTGCCACAGGTCCGCGGGCAGTACGCCGGCGACAAGTCCCGCAAGGACTCGCTGGTCGAGAACGGGTTCCGGCTGCCGACCGCGTACGACAACCGGCCGCTCACGTTCGAGGAGTTCGAGGAGAAGACCGATCAGACGCTGTACGTCAGCGCGACCCCGGGCGACTACGAGCGCGAGGAGAGCGACCGGATCGTCGAACAGATCGTTCGACCGACGCACCTCGTCGACCCGGCGATCGAGGTCTCGGACGCGACGGGACAGGTCGACGACCTGATGGACCGCATCGACGAGCGGATCGAGCGCGACGAGCGCACGCTCGTGACGACGCTGACCAAACGGATGGCCGAGGACCTCACCGAGTACCTCGAGGAGGCCGGCGTCGACGTGGCCTACATGCACGACGAGACCGACACGCTGGAGCGCCACGAGATCATCCGCTCCCTTCGCCTGGGCGAGATCGACGTGCTCGTCGGGATCAACCTCCTCCGGGAGGGGCTGGACATCCCCGAGGTTTCGCTGGTCGCGATCTTAGACGCCGATCAGGAGGGCTTTCTGCGCTCGGAGACGACGCTGGTCCAGACGATGGGCCGGGCCGCCCGGAACGTCAACGGCGAGGTCGTCCTCTACGCCGACGAGCCCTCGAACGCCATGGAGTCGGCGATCGAGGAAACGAAGCGCCGTCGCCGGATTCAACGGGAGTTCAACGAGGAACACGGCCTCGAGCCCACCACGATCGAGAAGGAAGTCGGCGAGGCCAACCTGCCGGGCAGCAAGACCGATACCAGCGAGGTCTCCGGCCGGGAACTCGCGGACGAAGACGACGCCGCGCGGTACATCGACGAACTCGAGGACCGGATGCAGGAGGCCGCGAGCAACCTCGAGTTCGAGCTGGCCGCGGACATCCGCGATCGGATTCGAGACGTGAGAGAGGAGTTCGACCTCGAGGGCGACGACGAGGGGATCGCGCCGCCGACCGAGGAGTTCTGAGCGAGAACCGGGTTTGGCAGGATCGCCCCGATCGGTCCGCGGTGTCCGACCCCGATTCAGTTACTCGCGCTCGAGGTGTCCGGGAACGGCGGGACAGCCGCAGGGGGAGGCGGTTCCCTCGGTGGGGCCGAGGGCGGTCACGACCCAGACGGGGCGACCGGAGGTAGGAAAACCGGGGAACATCGACTCGACGACGTCTGGAGCTGTTGCTGCGCTGTCCGAAATCGGCGGTTCGTGACTCGACGGGAGCCACGCTCGTGGTCATCGACGACCGAGTGTTATCAAGCAGCGCTCAGAGCACGCCGAACCCGAACTCCGCCATCCCGAACACCGGCCCCCACAGCAGGTTGAGCGCGACGCCGACGACGACGGCGGGCAGGAAGTTGTAGATGGTGGCGACGATGGCGGCTCTGGCGTCGACGGCCAGCAGCGGGAACAGCGCGTCGCCGTCTTGGGCGATCGCGTTGGCGGTCAGCGCGGAGAAGGGCAGGCCGCCCTCGGCGTAGACGCTCGCCAGCAGGATCTGGGGGCCACAGCCGGGGATCAGCCCGACGACCGCGCCGCCGATCGGGGCCAGCACGCCCGCGGCCGCGGCGACGGTGGCGACGTTCACCCCCGTCAGGAGGACGGCGTACTCGTAGACGAGGAAGGCCACGAGCACCCAGACGGTGACGAAGCTCGTCTCCATCGCCGCGTGGGTGAGCGTGTCGTAGGCCGACGCGAACGAGTCTCGAGCCCGGGCGATCTCCCCCTCGCCGACGTAGTGGCGGCCGACGGCGTAGAGGTACAGCGACAGCACCGCGCCGACGACGCCGGTAATCGTGAACAGACCGTCGAAGCCGAGATTGGTGGCCAGCGCGACTTCGGGACCGCCGCGGAGCAGGTAGAGCGTCCCGAGGACGAGCCCCGCGACGGCGGTCACCCACCACAGCACGTGTGCCAGGTGCGAGAGCGGGGTGAGCACTCGAGAGTGGCGATCGGGGCCGTTCTCGTGGGCGTGGGTCGGGGCGGGGCCGCCGTAGTCGTGGGCCGGGTTGGGACTGACGCCGCCGTTGACGACGGTCCCGCCGTCCGGCGTCGCGGTGGTCGAGAGCCGGGCGACCGCGGCGTCGATCCGCGAGACGCCCAGTCCGACCGAGTCGACGAGGTAGCCGGTCGCGACGGACGCGGCGAAGGCGATGGCGTAGGCGTACAGCGCGGCTTCGGGGGCGAGCGCGAGGATGACGAACGCCGAGTCGCCCGCGGTCGCGCCCAGCGTCGCGACGACGGTGCCGAAACTGACCGTCCCGCGGACGTACAGCGGCATCACGACGATCGCACCGCCGCAGCCGGGCGTCAGTCCGAGCAGGCCGCCGAACAGGACCTGTAGCCGTTCGTTGTCCTCTATCGCGCCGATCACGGCCCCGTCGGTCCAGTACTGGACCAGTCCGAACGCCAGCACCGTCACCGCGACGAAGGCGCTCACCTGCACGTAGCCGTCGCGCAGCGACTCGAGGAGGACTGTGAGGAGCTCGTTCACGGGGACTCACCCGGGGTTTGGGAACAGTGTGTCCTCAGATTAGACATCTCTAAAAATGGATTTAGCATTATATTATAAATATCTGGTGGTAACCGTCGCAGAGAGCGCGGGGTCGACCGTAGATCGGTATCGGTACGGAACGAGTGATGCAGGGCTCGACGGCTACGGACGCTTCGTTCGCGTCGGTGGGCAGCGGAGACGGGTCATGCGGGTGGGCGAGCGCTTTGCCCTCACTCGTGATCGTCCCGCAGGTGTTCGATCGCGTGGAGTTCGACCACCGGGAACACTTTCGCGACGGTGAGGAAGAAGAGCCCGACCATCCCGATCGTTCCGGTGATCGACGCGAGTTCGATCAGGCTCGGAACGTACACGCCGGGCGTCGCGTGGTAGATGTCGAACGTCGGGTGCAGGAACCCCTCGACGACGAACAGCACCTTCTCGACGATCGTCGCGGTGAGGACGGCGATACTGCAGACGGCGGCTCGTCGCTTGGTGAACAGCTCCGGACGGATCGACTGCGCGAAGATGTACGCCAGTACCAGAAAGACCAGCCCCATCGCGAAGAGGTAGAGGGGCGTGGTGGCCCTGGCCACGGCCGCGTGAGTGAGGTCGACGGGCGCCGTGAACAGCCCGGTGATGTTCTGCTGGAGCTGGAGCCACAGGAAGAGGAGACAGAAGAAGCCGAGCCACAGGAGCAGCCCGCGGAAGATGTCGTCGGTGATGATGTGTTCCCAGTCGTAGGCGCGGCGGAACGCGAACGAGAGGAGGATCACGCCGCTGATCGCCGACGTGAGCGCGATGGTGAGGAACTGCGGTCCCTGAACGCCGCCGAACCAGGTCGGCATCGTCGGGATCACGGCGAACAGCCACGGGATCACGCCGCCGTGGAGCAACAGCGGAGCCATGATGATGATCGCGAGCGCGAGCCACCAGACCATCCGTTCGACGACTCTGTCCTCCCGCTCGGTGTACCCGATCGTCATGAACGCGTAGATCGGATCGAGCCGGTCCGGGAGCTGATCGCGCAGTCGACTGATGTCGTAGCGTAAGGTGAGCGAGAGATAGGTCGCCGTCAGGACGAAGTAGGCCGTGATGACGGTCACGTCCCACACCAGCGGCGAGGCGTGGACCGTGATGTGATAGTGGCCGAGAACGCTCGTGACCATTCGGTCCGGCCGACCGAGGTGGACGATGATATAGAAGCCGGCCGCGGAGAGCCCGGCGAGAGTCAGCAACTCGGCGAGCCGTGCGATGGGCATGTATCGGTCCATCCCGAGGAGTCTGACCGCGGCCGAGAGGATGATGCCGCCGTGAGCGATCCCGACCCACCAGATGAACGCGCCGATGTATATGCCCCAGGTTACGCCGCCGCCGCTTCCCCAGTCACCGAGGGCGGTGACGACCAGTCCCTGCTGGAGCTGGTAGGCCCACCCGATCAGGAAGGCGCCGAACGCCAGCCCAGCGATTCCGACCAGTATAAAGTACGTTCTCGATACCTGTCCGATCGGCCGCAAGATGTCGGCCTCGCTCGGCGTTTTCGTCCCCATCGTGCTACCGTGGAACTCACCAGCGGCCCACTTGCGTCCGTGCACTGAATTTGCAAGGTCCGGGTCGGTTCACCGCGATCCGAACGCTCGTCGAGCGGCCGCTCACAGCTCGAGCGTGTAGACCACTTCCCGTCGCCGCTCGCCGCCGATCTCGACGTCGGCCTCGTCGGTCGGCTCGAACCCGTGCGATTCGTAGAATTCCCGGCCGCCCTCGTTCGAGGCGAGGTCGATGGCGCGCATCCGTTCCATGTTGAAGTCCCGCAGATCCTCACGGAGCCGCTCGTACAGCGCCGTCCCGATCCCCTCGCCCTGATGATCGGGGTGGACGGACAGTCGCAGGACGTCGCCCTCGTCCTCGGTGACGACGCCGTGGGCGAAGCCGACGATCTCGCCGCCCGCCTGCGACCCGTCGTCCGCGGCGTCTCGCTCCGGGCTCTCCGTTACTGCGACCAGAAAAGCGGTGCCCGGCTTCGACAGCGCCGTCTCGAGCGCGTCGTCGCCGTACCACTCGTCGATGGTCCGGTCGATGGTCTCGGGTTCGAGCTCGTCGTAGGTGTTGTGCCAGGTCTCGCGGGCGACGGCCCTGATCCGCTCGCGGTCGTCGCGCGTGGCTGGTCTGATGTCCATGCGGCGGTCTACCACGCCGAGTGTCAAAGGCGTTCCACCGTCCCAGTTAGGGACGGGCGGCGCGGCGGTCGGCGTTGGCTCGTAGTTCCGAAGCGTCTCACAGGGAGACGGATCGGGCCCGATGCGGTGGTCGTCATCGAACGCGTGTGCGAATCGGCGCTGAAACACAGTTTCCGCCCGACCGGAGACGGCGGTCAGAGATCGAGGGTGTAGATCGCTTCGGAGTAGTACTCGCCGTCGATCTCGACGTCTCCCTCGTCGGTCTGCTCGAAGCCCAGCCCCTCGTAGAACGCGCGGCTGGCGTCGTTGAACGCGAAGTCGATCGATCGGACTTGCTCGGCGTCGGTTGACACGATCTCGGCGATCAGCCGCTCGTGGAGCGCCGACCCGATCCCCTCGCCCTGCTGTTCCGGGTGGACGTACATCCGAAGGATATCGGCCGTCTCTCCCTGGACGACCGCGTGAGTGAAGCCGACCAGCTCCCCGTCTCGCTCGGCGACGAGCACGACCGTTCCGGGGGCCTCGAGCGGCATCGAGTCGTCGGTGTACCAGTTGTCGACGGTTTGGTCGATGGTCTCGGGCTCGAGTTCGTCGTAGGTGTCGTGCCAGGTCTCGCGAGCGACGGCCGTGATTGCCTCGAAGTCGTCGGGTGTCGCGGATCGAACGTTCATACGTCATCATCGAACGTGGGACATAAATAACACGCCGACACCGATTCGGCGGCAGACGAGGTGTCCTCCGCTCCCACTGATTCGACGGCGAACGCCGTTCGATCGGTCGTTCGCGGTCGGCGTCCGGCGACCCCGGTTCGCCGCCTCTCACTCGCGAACGTCGAACCCCCGATCACGGAGCAGCGCCGGGAGGCGGTCGCGGTGATCTCCCTGCAGTTCGATCCGTTCGTCGTCGACCGTTCCGCCCGTGCCCAGCGAACGCTTGAGGTCCGAGGCCGTCGATTTGATCTCCGACTGGGAGAGATCGAACCCCTCGATGATCGTCACCGGTTTGTCGTACCGACGGCTCTCGGTCCGGATCGAAAGCACCTGCTGGGAGGTCTCGAGGTCGCCCTGACTGTCGAGTTCGTCGAGCAGGTCGTCGAGGTCGTCTTCGTCTGCCATACATTCACATGGATTGCGGTCGGGGAGAGCCCTGTCCTTGCCTTCGCAACGGTCGACGGTCAGAGCCGCGACTTGATCGTCTCGGCGGTCTTCTCGCCGATCCCGTCGACGCTCCGGAGGTCCTCGACGCTCGCCTCGCGGACGTTTTCGACGCTGCCGAAGCGGCCGAGCAGCCGCTTTCGGGTTTCGGGACCGACCCCCTGTACGTCGTCGAGCACCGTCTTGACCTCGTCCCGGACCGTCTGGTGGTACTGCACCGCGAAACGGTGGGCCTCGTCGCGGACCCGCTGGAGGAGATGCAGGTGCGGCGCGTCGCTGGGCCACGAGAACGTCCTGTGGGGCGTGACGATGCGCTCCTCGGCTTTGGCCAGCGCGACGGCCGGCACGTCCCAGCCGACCGCGGCGAGCGCGTCGCGTGCCGCCTCGAGCTGGCCCGCGCCGCCGTCGATCAACAGTAGATCGGGATCGGGCCGGTCGTCGCGGCCCTCGACGGCGCGAGTGGCGCGCCACTCGAGCAGCGCACGCATGTTGTCGTAATCGTCGTTCTGATCGGGCAGCTTCTTTCGGCGGTAGTCGCTCTTTTCGGCGCTCCCGTCGACGAACGTGACGTCGCTGCCGACCGCCGCCTTCCCCTGCGTGTGGCTCACGTCGAACCCCTCGATTCGCCGGGCCGACTCGAGTTCGAGGGCGTCCGCGAGCATGCCGCACTCGTCGCGCCGGCCCACGTTGCGTCGCGCGTTCTTCAGCGCGAGTTCGACGAGCTTTGCCTCTCGACCCGCACCCGGGACGCGGACCGAGACGCCCGCCGCCTCGAGCCAGGCCGCGACTTCGTCGTCACCGTGCCGCTCGGGCAGGAGCAGGGCGTCGGGCAGTTCGCGTTCGGCGTAGTACTGGACGATGAAGGCGGCGAGGACGGCCGGGACGCCGTCCGTCTCGTCGGCGGCGGGTGCCTCGAGCGTGTGCCGGTCCCGGTCGACCAGCTTGCCGTCTTCGGCGCGTAGCCGAGCGACGGTCGCGTCCTCGCCTTCGATCGCGACGCCGAGGACGTCGACGGCCCGCTCGTCGCCGACCGACTGGACGGCCTCGCCGCCCTCGCCGTGGAAGGCCTCGACGGTCTCCAGTCGGTCTCGCAGGTTCGCGGCGCGCTCGAAGTTCCGGTCCTGCGCGGCGGTCTCCATCTCCCGGCGCAGCGGGTCGGCGAGGACGCCGGTCTCGCCCTCGAGAAAGCGTTCGACCGCAGTGACGTCCTCGCGGTAGCTCGCGAGGGCGATCTCGCGGGTACAGGGCGCGGTACAGAGCCCCATCTCGTAGTCCAGACACGGCCGGTCGCGGCCGGCGTACTTGTGGTCCGAACAGCCCCGGACGCCGTACGTTTCCCGTAGCGCCTTCACGACCGTCTCGACCTGCCGCTTGCTGGTGTAGGGGCCGAAGACGGTCGCGGACTCGTCGGGGTCGCGGGTGACTTCGATCCGGGGTGCGTCGTGAGCCGTCAGCTGGACCATCGGATACGACTTGTCGTCCTTGAGCCGGACGTTGTAGCGGGGCTGGTGGCGCTTTATCAGGTTCGCCTCGAGGAGGAGCGCCTGCGTTTCGGTATCGGTAACGGCAATCTCGACGCCGTCGGCGCGGTCGACCATCCGCCGGATCCGCGCGCTGCGAGGGTCGGCGTAGGACCGCACCCGATCGCGCAGATCGACGGCCTTCCCGACGTAGAGGGTGGTATCGCCCTCGCGGAACTGGTAGACGCCGGGCTCTCGCGGCAACGATCCGGCCCGCTCGCGAACCCCGTCGGCGTTCATCGGCGGCCCTACGGAGCCAGGAGGTTTCAGCCTGACTCCTCGGCACCGGGCCGTAACTCCTCACCCGCCGTGCGATCTTCGAGCGTCGACGCCGACCCCGACCCCGTCCCCGGTCGAATCGCGCGCTCGAGGTCGGAAACCGCCCCGGTTTCGAGGTCGGCGCTGCCGACGGGGAGGGGGAGATCGTCCCCGCCGGTCACCCGAAGCACGAGTCGCCGCGAGCGCGACCGGAGGTAGGAAATCGCGAGGAGAGCGGCGACGGCGAGCGCGGCGACGCCGGCCGCGAGGACGCCCCACTCCAGCACCAGGAGCGTCGTTTCGAGGGCCTCGATCGCGGTCTCGACGACGCGCGTCGCGGCGTTTGGTTCCGGAATCGGTCCGCTGCCGTCGCGGTCGACGCCCGGCACGAGCGTCGCGAAGCTGACGTCCGTCGCAAACTCGAGGAGTCCGACGCCGACGAAGGCGACGACAAATCCCGCACAGAGACGGCCCAGCCGGTGGGTCGTCTCGACGGTAACGGTCCCGACGTTCGGCCGGTCGACGTGGCGGAAATTCGGCCCCGCCGCGTCGGGCGTGAACGCCATGACGCGCTGGTTCGTGACGACGACCGTCGCGCCCTCGAGGTCCGCACGGTGTTCGACGGTCTCCCCGTCGTGGCACAGTTCGTCGACGTGGTCGCGCCACTCCTCGACGCGCTCGCTTCGGGTGTCGGCCATGAGTGTTCGTCCCTCACTGGTCCGACGCTCGCCCTCAAATACGTCGGGGCTCGTTCGATCGAGTACGGTGTGCCTTCCGGAGCGATGCGACTCGGTACTTTCTCGGTGATCGGTTCCGAACGCCCGCGTATGAGTGAGTCGACGGTACGGTGCTGGCTCGTCGAACGGGAGGTCGGGGATCGGGACTTCGTCACGCTCGTCTACGCGACGCCGGACGGCTCGCGCTACCAGCAGCGCCAGCGATCCTCGACCGCGCTGCGGACCGGCCCCGAGGTAACGGCCGCGACGGAGATCCCCGAAGACGAACTCGAGCCGGTTCCGGACGAGGAGACCCGCGAGCGGTACGCCGACGAGGTCGATAGAACTGCCGAGCGGTACGAGCCCGACGAGCCGATCTAGGCACCCATTTCTTCGACCGTCGGTAGATCGAAATAACGCGTTCGTCGGCATGCAGCGTACATCAATCGATGGGTACAGCCGTACCGTGCAGCTGTACTGTGCATGTCACAACCCTTATCGGGAAACGCTGCGAGCACACGGACATGCCCGCTATTACGGTCGACGATCTGACCAAGTCGTTCGGTCAGACCCTCGCGCTCGAGGACCTCTCGTTTCGGGTCGAAGAGGGCGAGGTGTTCGGCTTCCTCGGTCCGAACGGTGCCGGCAAGTCGACGACGATCAACATCATCCTCGATTTCGCCCGCCCGACGTCGGGCGAGGTCAGCGTCCTCGGAATGGACGCCCAGCAACACAGCCGGGACATCCGGAAACGGACCGGCGTCCTGCCCGAGGGCGTCGAGACCTACGACCGCCTGACCGCTCGCCAGCACCTCGAGTTCGCGATCGACTCCAAAAACGCCGACGAGGACCCCGAGGCCCTGCTCGAGCGCGTCGGCCTGGCCGACGCGATCGACAAGAAGACCGGCGGCTACTCGAAGGGGATGTCCCAGCGGCTCATGCTCGCGATGGCGCTGGTCGGCGAGCCCGACCTGCTCATTCTGGACGAGCCCTCGACCGGCCTCGATCCCAACGGTGCCCGCGAGATGCGCGAGATCGTCCGCGAGGAGAACGAGCGGGGCGCGACCGTCTTCTTCTCGAGTCACATCATGGAGCAAGTCGAGTCGGTCTGCGACCGCGTCGGCATCCTTCGGGACGGCCAGATGGTCGCCGTCGACTCCGTCGCGGGACTGCGCGACTCCGTCGAGGGCGGCACGACGCTTCGCGTCACCGTCGATCGGATCGACGACGACGCCCTGCAGGCGGTCCGGTCGCTACCCGACGTCGGCAACGTCACCGTCGAGGGCCAGAACCCGCCGACGGTCGTCGTCGCGGTCGACGGCTCGAAGACCGCCGTCCTCTCCGCGCTCGAGGACCGCGGCATCGACGTGAACGACTTCGAGACGACCGAGGCGTCGCTCGAGGACGTCTTCCAGTCGTACACCACGGACGCGGAGGTGCACGCGCGATGAGTACCGAAACGGGCACCGCGACCGACTCGGCGGGCGGCGGCTCGCCCTCGAGCGCGATCAACCCCGAGAGCGTCCGCGCAGTCGCGAAGAAGGACTTTCAGGACGCCGTTCGCTCGTGGCTGTTCTGGGGGCTGAGCATCTTCTTCTTCGCGCTGCTCGTCATCGTGACCGGCGCCCTCTCGTACTTCGGCGAGGATATCGCCGCACAGGGGGCGACGACGGACATGCTCGTCCTCTTCGTCAGTCAAATTACGAAACTCGTCGTCCCGCTGATCGCGCTGGTGCTGGGCTGGAAGTCGATCGCGGGCGAACGCGAGTCCGGGAGCATCAAGATCCTCCTGTCGCTGCCCCACTCGCGAACGGACGTGTTGCTCGGAAAGCTGCTCGGTCGGTCTGCCGTGCTGTCGCTGTCGCTGACCGTGGGGTTCGCGCTCGCAGCCGTCGTCGTCGCCGCGTTGCTCGGCGGCTTCAGTATCGCCGACTACGTCGGACTGCTCGTGATGTCGATCGTCTACGGCGTCGCCTACACGAGCATCGCCGTCGCGCTCTCGTCGCTGACGCGCTCGACGACCATGGCCGGTGCCGCAATGGGTGGCATCTTCGTCCTGTTCTACGGCGTCTGGAACAGCCTCGAGCGCGTCTTCATGTTGCTCGGGCAGCGCGACATCCTCTTCTTCGATACCGTCACGTACACGATAGAGATACAGGGACGGTCGTTCTCACAGACGCGGCCGGCGGACTGGACGTACTTCATCCTCAATCTCGATCCCGGCGAGGCCTACAACAGGGGCCTGACCCTGCTCACGAACGTCGACGCGCTCGAGCAGCAGGCCCTGGTCGACGAACAGATGTTCGGCGGTGAGTTGCCGTTCTACCTGCAAGACTGGTTCTCGTTCCTGATCTTGCTGTTCTGGATCGCCATCCCGATCGCCGTCGCGCTCTATCGGTTCGATCGCGTCGACATCTGACCGGCCGCCGTCCGCTTCCGCGCGCTGCCGACCGCGTCTCGACTCGGTTTGCCGGGTAGCCGTTTACTATCGTCGCTGTCGTACACGTGTCCGTGACCGACTGCATCTTCTACGGCGGCAAGGGCGGCGTCGGCAAGACGACCTGCGCGGCCGCGACGGGGCTCTCGCTGGCCGCCGCCGGTCGGGAGACGCTCGTCGTCTCGACCGACCCGGCCCACTCCCTGGCCGACTCGTTCGAGACGGATCTCGGCTCCGAACCGACCGAACTCGAGATCCGCTCGGCGCTCGAGAGCGACCCGGACGAATCGGGACGCCTGTGGGCGGTCGAGATCGACCCCGAGAGTCAGCGGGAGCGCTACGAGAAACTGGCGCGGGCGCTGGCCGCCGACCTCCGGAGCGCCGGGATCAGCCTCTCGAACGAGGAGGTCGAGCGGCTCTTCGCGACGGGCGCGCCGGCCGGCAGCGACGAGATCGCGGCGCTGGATCTGCTGGTCGAGTACGTCGACTCGGGCGAGTGGGAGACCGTCGTCTTCGACACCGCGCCGACCGGCCATACCCTGCGACTGTTCGACACGCCGGAGGTGATGGGACTGGCCCTCGAGACGGCCCAGTCGCTTCGCGGGCAGGCGAAACGGATCGGGAACGCTGCGCGGACGGCGGTGTTCGGACCGATGTCGATGATGACCCGCGGCGGTGACGACGAGGACGAGAGCCTCGCCGCGTTTCGAGCGCGCCTCGAGCGCGCTCGCGACCTGCTGACCGACCCCGAGCGCACGGCGTTTCGCGTCGTGTTGCTCCCCGAGGGAATGGCGATCGCCGAGTCCGAACGCCTCGTCGACCGGCTCCGCGAGGCCGACGTGCGGGTCGATCGCCTCGTCGTCAATCGGGTCTTCGAGGACCCCGAGGACGACTGCCCGCGCTGTCTGTCACGACACGAGCGCCACGTAACGCGGGTCGCGGAGATTCGCGACACGTTTCCGGACCGCGAGATCGTGACCCTCCCCGAGCGGGACGGTGAGGTGCAGGGACTGGCGGCGTTGCGGGAGATCGCGGACCGGTTGCCCGCCGACCGCTGATCCGAGCGGGCCGGAACCGACTCGAGACGCGCTCGCGGATCTCGCGTTCGCCGCCGACGGTCGCTGCCGTCGTCGCGCTTCGACCAATGCATACATTTTCCCTTACACGAATGCCGTGGTATGTCACTCTTTCCCGTCGAGATGGAGAGCGAACGGCTCCGGTACGAGCGCGTCCATCCCGACGACTTCGATCCGTTCGAACTGTACGAGCACGTCCGCGCCGGTGCGCCCGGTATCGACGAGATCACGGAGTACGTCACCTGGGACCCCTACGAGCATCCGAAGGAGGCGTTCGACGTGGTCGACCGGTTCGGCGACGGATTCGAGGCGAACGAGAAGGCGACCTACGCCGTCCGGCCGAAAGACGGCGACCGAGCGGGAGAGCTGGCCGGGTTCGCTGGCCTGGATCCTCACTGGGACCGTCGACAGGCGATCCTGGGCGTCTGGTTCCGGAAGCCGTTCTGGGGGCGCGGCTATTCGGGCGAGCGGGCCGGCCGGCTGCTGGAACTCGCGTTCGACCGGCTCGAGCTCGAGGTCGTCACGGTCACCCACGACCCGGCGAACGAGAACTCCCGGCGGGCCATCGAGCGATACGTCGATCGGTTCGGTGGGCGGAAAGAGGGGCGGCTTCGCAACGATATCATTATCGACGGGCAACCGCGGGATTCCGTCCGGTACAGCATTACGCGCGAGGAGTGGGCGGCGAACCGGTAACGGCGTTTGAAGCGACGATGGCATGGCGCGAGGCCAGTGGCGGGACGGGAGGAAACGACGGCTGCCTGTCAGTCGCGACCCGGAACGCACCCGAGCAGTTATTACGTTGGGGATATGACAGTACCGTATGGCGTTTTCCATCGCTCGAGATTCGTCTCTCGTCACCGCGATCGGACTGGCCGTCGCCCTCGTGGCGATCGTTGGCACGCAGGTCTTCGGCTGGGAGTGGGGGTCGGGACAGCTCGTGCCGACGGCTATCGGCGTCGGTGTCGCCGTGATCGCGATCTTCGTAGTTCTCGCTCGTCGCGGGTGAGTCCGACCGTCGCCGTCTCGAGTCGCCCGTTCGTTCGACCGCCCGGTCGGCCGTCAGGTCGCGTCGGTTCCGGTCACTATCCGTTCGATTATCCTGATCGTCTCCCCGACCGTACTGTAATCTGAACGAGACTAGCCACGAAGCTTATACCTGATTGCTGACTCCTCGAGTCCGTAGCTGGCACGCTACTGATCCACGTGAAGCTCCTCGAGAAGTACCTGGGACGGTTGTATCGAACGAAATCGGAACAGCGGATCTATCGCTGCTCGAACTGCGGCTGTACGTACGAGAGCAACAGCACGACCTGTCAGGAGTGCTGGAACGAGCGGCTCGTTCGAATCAAGTAATCGACCGGCTCCGCTCCGGCTCGGTTTTCGAGTCGGCGGAACGGCGATACTCAGTCCGAATCGATACCGCGCTCCTCGAGCAACGCGTCGAACGCGTCCTCGTCGACGATCGGCACGTCGTTGTCCTCGGCGTCCGCCCGTTTCGTCGCACCCGGGTCGTCGCCGGCGACGAGGTAGTCCGTGTTCCCCGAGACGCTGCTCGTCGCGTTCGCACCGTGGGCCTCGACGAGTTCCTGCGCGTCGCCTCTGGTCAGCCCCTCGAGCGACCCGGTGAAGACGAACGTGAGTCCCTCGAGCTCGTCGCCGGTGTCCATCTCGACGTGCTGTGGGGTGACGTGTTCGAGGACGTCGTCGACCACCTCGGCGTTGGCCTCGCTGGTGAAGAACTCGTGGATCGTCTCGGCGACCGTTTCCCCGACGTCGTCGACGCCCTCGAGTCGCTCGGGGTCGGCTTCGGCGGCCTCGCGGAACGCCTCGAACGTGCCGAACTCGCGGGCGAGTTCGCGGGCCGTCGTCGGGCCGACGTGGGGGACGCCCAGCGCCGAGAGGAACGCCGGGAGGGGCGGCTCGCGGCTGGCCTCGATCTCCGCGAGCAGGTTCGCGGCGCTGGTCTCGCCCCACCCCTCGAGGTCGGTGAGATCCGCGCGGTCGAGTTCGTACAGGTCCGCGACGGACGCGAGCAGGTCGGCGTCGACGAGCTGACGGACGCTCTCCTCGCCGAGCCCCTCGAGATCGAGGCCGTCGTCGCCCGCGTAGTACTCGATCGACCGCCGGAGTTGGGCGTCGCAGCCGAGGCCGCCGGTACAGAACGCCATCGGCCCGTCGCGCTCGACCGGGCTGTCGCAGACGGGGCAGGCGTCGGGGAGGTCGTAGTGGCCCTCGCTGTTCTTCTCGACGACCTCCTCGACGTAGGGGATCACGTCGCCCGCGCGCTGGACGCGGACCGTGTCGCCGACGTTGACGTTCTTCGCGGCGATCTCCTCGGGATTGTGCAGGCTCGCCCGCGAGACGGTGACGCCGCCGACGTCGACCGGCTCGAGCAGGGCGACGGGCGTCAGCCGTCCCGTCCGACCGACCTGAACCGCGACGTCGACGATGGGCGTCACCTCCGCGCGCGCCGGGAACTTGTAAGCGAACGCCCAGCGATCGTGGCGCGCCGTCCGCCCGAGTTCCTCCCGGGCCTCGCGGTCGTCGACCTTGATCACGACACCGTCGATCTCGTAGTCCAGGTCGTCGCGGACCTCGAGCAGCCGGTCGCGGTAGTCGATCGCGCCGTCGATCGGGTCGCGCGACTCGTCGCCGCTCGACTCGGCCGCGGAACTCCAGTCCGCGCTTTCGCCGACGACCTCGACGCGGTCGTTCACTCGGAGGCCCCAGTCGGGGAACCGCTCGAGTTCCGCGCGGTGGCTGTCCTCGAGGTCGCTGGCCTCGAGCACGTCGAAGAAGAACACGTCGAGGGGGCGGTCGGCGACGACGGCGGGGTCGAGCTGGCGGATCGTCCCCGCGGTCGCGTTCCGGGGGTTGGCGAACGGCTCCTCGCCGCGCTCGATCCGTTCGCGGTTGTGCTTCTGAAAGGCGTCTTTCGGCATGTAGACCTCGCCGCGGACCGCGAGGAAGTCGGGGGAGTCGCCGTGGAGTCTCTGGGGCACGGAGCCGATGGTGCGGGCGTTGGCGGTGACGTCGTCGCCCTCGCGGCCGTCGCCGCGCGTGACGGCCCGCTCGAGGCGTCCGTCCTCGTAGACGAACTCCATCGAGACGCCGTCGAATTTGGGCTCACAGACGTACCGAACGTCGCCGACTTCTCGCTGCACCCGGTCCGCGAACTCGCGGACGTCTTCGACCTCGCCGCTCTGGTCGATCGAGAGCATCGGCGCAACGTGTTCGACCGTCTCGAACTCCTCGATCGGCTCGCCGCCGACGGCCCGCGTCGGGCTGTCGGGATGGGTGAGCTCGAAGGCGTCCTCGAGTTCGCGCAGCCGGGCGAAGAGCGCGTCGTAGGTCCGGTCGGCGATGACGGGCTCGCTCTCGACGTAGTACCGGCGGTCGTGCTCGCGGATGGCCGCCCGGAGCTGCTCGACGCGCCGTTCGGCTTCGGCCTCGGAAAGCTCCTCGACCGGCTCGAAATCGGTCGGCGGATCCCGCAGATACGGGTTGTCCTCGTCCGCGTTCTCGTCGGCGACTGGCATTGTCCGAGGATAGCCGTTCGCCCCCGTTAACCTTACTGACCGCGGGCGCGTGGAGCCGTTTCGACCCCCTTCGAGACGTCACTTCCACGGATTCTCCACCAGTTCGGTGTGGACGCTCGAGCCCACGGCGACCCGACAGTCGGTCCGCGGCGAGGCGATACACAGCAGCACGTAGCCGTCCTTCCGGTGGCGGTCCTTCAGGGCTCTCGGTCGACGACGATACGCGAAGGCGGCGTCGACCGCGATCGCCCCCGCACCGCGCTTTCCGTCCGAGCCTGCCCCGTCGGCCTCGCCGTCCATCGGCTCGGTCGCGTCGGCCGAGAGCAGCCGCCCGGTACAGGTTCCGCAGGCACCGGTCAGACAGCCATACGGAAGGGCGGTATCGGTCCGTTCGGCCGCTTCGATGACCGTCTCGTCCTCGCGAACCGCGATCGTTCGCGCCCGGCCGTCGGGCCACTCGAGGGTCACGTCGTGGCTCGTCATGTGCGCGACCGGGCCCCGGTTGGGTTGCTGCTCACTGCCAGACGTCGCTCGTGCAGTCGCCGTCGGGCCATCGGATCTCGTGGGCGCGGGCCGGTCCCGCCGGGCACTCCCCCCAGTCGACGAGGAAGTCCTCGTCGAGCTCGAGCGTCCCCGCTCGAGGATCGACGTCGGCTTTCAGCATCACCGAGCCCTGCTCGCCCTCCTCGGGGTAGAACTGTTCGTCCCACGAGGAAAACAGCGAGGTGGTCCAGTAGAGGCGCTCGCCGTCGAGGGAGAGCTGGATCATCTGTGGCCCGGCGTTCAGTTCGCGGCCCTGGACCTCCTGCACCTCGCCGAAGGTACCGCCGACCGAGAGCGAGTCGGCCCGTCGCGGGTTCGCCGGGTCCGAGATGTCGTACATCCAGAGGTCGCCGTGGAGCCAGTTCGAACCGAACAGGTACCGATCGTCCATCGAGATCAGGATGTCGGTCGTCAGGCCCGGAACGGGCATATCCCAGTCGGGGTGCTCCCGGCTCTCGAAGTCGATCACTTTCTCGGCGCGGTACGCCCCCTGTCCACCGTTCGCGTTCTCGTCGTGCCAGAAGTGGAATATGTTCGACGAGAGCGCGGCCCCGACGAAGCCGTGGGTCGATTCGGGCGTGTGGAGGAATCGCACCTCCAGCGGAATCAGTCCCTCCTCGCCGAGGTCGATCGTCTGCTCGACGGTGCCGTCCTCCCAGTCCCAGAAGTGCAGTTTCCGGCCGTAGTTGCCAGCCTCGACGTCCTCGAGGTCGAACCCTGGATAGTACGTCTTGGGGGCGGCCCACTCGCTGGAGACCATCACGTTCTGGCGGGGCTGGTACCAGTAGTCGTAGTTCATCTCGATCTCGCCCGGCGGTTCCCAGCGCCCCTCGATCTCGAAGTTTTCGTTCAGCTCGAGGAAGCCGCCCGGCAGCTCGCCGTCGGCGTCGCCGAGCATGCTGATCAGGATCTCCCCGTCCGGAATGCAGTGGACGGTGTGCGGGGCGGAGAGGTCGTACTCGAAGACCTCCTCGGGTTCGATCACCGTCTCGAGTTCGGGATTTCGCCGATCTTGCGCGTCGATCACGTGGATTCGCGAGGAGCGCTGCCCGGGAACGATCAAGTGCCGGCGCTCGAGTCCCTCCATGTGACACGACGACGAGCAGGCGTTCCAGCCGAAGTGGTGGAGTTCGTCCCCGCGATTCGGCAGTTCGATGCGGTCGACGATTTCGCAGTAGGTGTCCGACTCCGGATCGAGGTCGACGACCGCGACGAAGTCCGGCGCGTCGACGTCCGTGCCAACGTAGAGGCTCATCACGTAGGCCAGTTTCTCTCGTCCGCCCTCCTCGATGGCGGCCTGGGGCGTCGCGTACCCGGGTCCTTCGTGGTGGTGTTCGTGGTCGTGGTCCGGTTCCGCGTCGCTGCCTGTGCTAGCATCACTCATAGGTACCCCGACGACGAACACGTAGATAAATCTGGTCCGGGTGCCGTGGCAGGAACGGACGCTACGCCCACGGGCTGTCGCCGACCTCGGCGCGTACCCGCGGCCCGACCTCGATACGGCAGTCGGCTCGCGGCGAGGCGATACACAGCAAGACGTAGCCGTCCGCCCGCTCCTCGTCCGTCAGCGCCTGCGGCGGTCGCCGGTACGTAAATCCGTCCGCGACGTCGGGCGGCTGCCCCGTCCCACTATCGTCCGGTTCGGCATTCCCGTCCCCGAGCGCGAGGAGCCGGCCCACGCAGGTGATGCAGGTTCCCTCTCGGCAGTCGTACGGCAACCGAACGCCCGCCCGCTGGGCCGCCTCGAGTACCGTCTCGTCCTCGGCGACGGCGACCGTGCGGGTCGGGCCGTCGGTCCACTCGAGGGTCACGTCGTAGCGGGTCATCGGTCGATCGCCACCGTCGCCTGGTGCCGGTACTCGTTCGAGCCACTCATGGCCACGGCTACGACGGACAGCGAGAAAAGCGTGGCGCGGGCCGCCCTCGAGCGGGTGCGATGGGCGACGCCGGCCGAGTCGATGTGGATCGAGGGGAGAACGATACCCAGTATTTACCCGCTCCCGACCCGTAGACGCGTACAGATGGGACAGGGAACGGAGTTCGGGCTGGTCGACCTCGACGAAGCGGAGACGCCGGGTGACGAGTGGGAGGAGATCGACGTTTCGGATACGGAAGCGGACCGGATCGCCCGCAAGCGCGACCGCGAGTTCGAGCAGTTCGAGGAGCGAATCAAGGACGCCGACCAGTTCAAGGTCGAGCAGTCGGTGTTCGACGACGCGACCTTCGCGGCGCTGTACAAGCTCGTCCAGGACGGTCACGTCGAGGCCTTCGGGGGACCGCTCTCGACGGGCAAGGAGGCCAACGTCTATCACGCGCTGGGCGACGACCGCGAGGTCGCGGTCAAGATCTACCGGATCAACGCCTCGAACTTCCAGCAGATGCGCGAGTACCTCGAGGGCGACCCTCGATTCGAGGGGCTGGGCGGGAAGAAGAAAGACGTCGTCCTCGCGTGGACGAAGAAGGAACTGGCGAACCTCCGACGGGCGAAGGTGGCGGGCGTCCGCGTTCCCGAACCGATCGCCACCGAGCGCAACGTCCTGGTCATGGAGTACATCGGCACCGAGGACGGCCGCGCGAAGCGACTCGGCGAGGTCCAGATCGAGAACCCACGGACCGCCTACGAGGTCATGCGCGAGTACATGCGCCGGCTCTACTCGGCGGGCCTGATCCACGGCGATCTGAGCGAGTACAACGTCGTCTTCGACGAGACCGAGGGACAACTGGTGGTCATCGACCTCGGGCAGGCCGTCACGGTGCACCACCCCAACAGCCGCAGTTTCCTGGAGCGGGACTGCCGGAACGTCGCCGGCTTCTTCTCCCGGCAGGGGCTCGAGGTGACCGAGGACGACCTCCTCGAGTTCGTCACGAGCCCGGAGCCGGATCCGTCCCGGGAGTGATTCGACGCGGCGACAGCCCGCCGACATCTTCTTTACCGTCGGTTGAAAAGAACGCGATAGTGACGGCCGCTCTCGGTTGGCAGTGGCGCTGGAAAGCCCCCTCGAGAGCGGACAGTGTCGTCGCGGCGGGCGACGCGGCCTAACCCGTCGACTGCGGCGACGGATGCTCCCTCCGCTCGTTTTCGTCCGAATCGTCCCCTCGCCGCTGCACCCGACCAACACAAATGACAGAGCCAAACGAACCCACAGACAGCACCGCTCGTACCGAATCGAATCCGTCCGCCGGCCAGTTTACCGTCACTCCCGCCGCCGTCGAGGGGGAGATCGACTACGAGAAACTCCTCGAGCGGTTCGGGGCCGATCCGCTGACCGACGGGCAGATCGCTCGCTTCCCCGACCACCCGCTGCTCCGTCGCCGAACGTTCTACGCGGGACGTGACGTCGACCGGTATCTCGAGGCCGCTGCGGCCGGCGATCCGCACGCGATCGTCACCGGTCGCGGCCCCTCGGGACCGATGCATCTGGGGCACGTCCTCCCGCTGTACCTCGCGAAGCGGTTCCAGCGGGTGACGGGAGCGACGGTGTATCTCCCACTCTCCGACGACGAGAAGTTCCTCGCGAAGGACCAGTCGTTCGACGCCATCGGCGAGCACACGCGGGACAACCTGCGGGACATCCTCGCCGTCGGTTTCGATCCCGACCGGACGCAAATCGTCGTCGACACCGCCGACGCGGACGTGATCTACCCGATCGCGGTTCGCCTCGCGAAGCACCTCACGCCGGCCACGGTCGACGCCGTTTACGGCGATCAGGATACCGTCGGTCTGCAGTTTTATCCAGCCGTGCAGGCGACCCACCTCCTGCTCCCGCAACTCGTTGCGGGCCGCCAGCCGACGCTGGTCCCCATCGCCGTCGATCAGGACCCGCACGTC
Organism: Natrinema salaciae; assembly: GCF_900110865.1. Taxonomy (NCBI): domain Archaea; kingdom Methanobacteriati; phylum Methanobacteriota; class Halobacteria; order Halobacteriales; family Natrialbaceae; genus Natrinema; species Natrinema salaciae. Next base: position 52,018 of record NZ_FOFD01000003.1, on the reverse strand, counting down.
CGCGTCTGTCGCGACGTCGCCGCGAGGGAGGCGCTTCCAGTGGAAAAACCGGGCGCACTGCTCGGTCGGTTCCTCCCGAGTCTCGAGGGTCCGGGGAAGATGAGTTCCTCCGGCGACGCGCCGTCGATCGAACTCACCGCGGACCCCGAAACGGTCGCCGAGACGATCCGAACGCACGCGTACACCGGTGGCCGGGCGACCCTCGCGGATCACCGCGAGAACGGCGGTGATCCGACCGTCGACGTTCCCTTCCAGTACCTCCGATACTTCTTCGAACCCGACGACGCCGCCCTCGAGCGCATCGCGGCCGACTATCGATCGGGCGAGCTCCTCAGCGGCGAGTTGAAGGAGATCGCCATCGATCGGATTACCGAGTTCCTCTCGGAACACCAGCACCGGCGCGGGGAACTGGGGTCGCTCGAGGCCGAACTCGAGCCCTTCCGGTTGCCCGAGCGGGAGCGGCGACGGGCGCTCGAGCGAGCGGGCGTCCCATCGCCGCTCGAGCGGTAGCCGTTCGATCGCCCAGTCCTCCCGAATCGGCGTTCCCCGAACGCCTTAGTGGATCGCCCTCGCGGGAACGTGTATGAACATTGGCATCGTTTCAGATACGCACGACAACGCCGAGGCGACCGAGCGCGCGACCGAGATCTTTCGGGAGGAGGGTGTCGAAATCGTCGTCCACTGCGGGGACTTCGTCGCGCCGCTGATCGTTCCCTCCTTCGACGAGTTCGAACTCCACGGGGTCCTCGGGAACAACGACGGCGACGCGGCGAACCTGCAGGCCGCGTTCGACTCGCTGGGCGGCGAGAGTCGGCTCCACGGTCGGTTCGCCGACCTCGAGTTCGACGGCCTCTCGATCGCGGCCCTCCACGGGGAGAGTCGGGCCGAGGTCGAGGCGATCGCTGCGGGCGAGACGTACGATTTCGTCTGTTACGGCCACCACCACGAGCGGGAACTCTCGGAGGACGGTCGGACGACGGTGCTCAATCCCGGTGCGCACTTCCTGGCGAAGTCCGAGGCGGACCGGACCGTGGCGATCCTCGACACGCGCACCGAGTCGGTACGGTTTCGCTCCGTTCTCGAGTAGCCGACCCGACGCTCGCTCGGGCGGGTCGATCCCGCCGGGAGCGACGTTCACATGACCATGTCGTACACCGGTTCGGGTGTCATACTCCGCAGTACGCTCGAGCGTGACGTATAACGAGAGCCGTCCCGCCGCGACTTCGGTCGGTCACCGCCGCCGCTGTAGACGGCCGCGTCCGCGTCCGCGTCCGCGTCCGTCGGTGCCACGACTCACCCGGTGCTCGCGGACCAAGCGCTTAACCTCGCCCAGCCAGTACCGGGCAGTATGCAGCACGTGAAGATTCCGCAGGACCGCATCGGCGTTCTCATCGGTGAAGGGGGCGAGACGATGCGCGAGATCGAGGCGGAGGCCGAAGTGCGACTCGACATCGACTCGGAGAACGGTTCCGTCGCCGTCGAAACCGTCGGCGACCCCGTGCTCGGCCTCAAAGGCCCCGAGATCGTGCGCGCGATCGGCCGCGGCTTCGCGCCCGAGGACGCGCTGCGGCTGCTCGAGGACGACATGATGTTGTTCGACGTCGTCGACATCGACGCCGCCGCGCGGAACACGAACGACATGAAACGCAAGAAGGGCCGGCTCATCGGCGAGGGCGGCCGGACGCGCGAACTCATGGAGGAGTTGACCGGTGCCGACGTCGTCATCTACGGCTCGACGCTCGGGATCATCGGCGCGCCACAGGAGGTCGACGCGGTTCGCAGCGCCGCCGAGATGCTCCTCGACGGGGCCCCCCACGGCGCGGTCTACTCCTTCCTCGAGGAGAAGCACAACGAGATGAAACATCAGGGCATGGAGTACCACCGGTTCCCCGGCGGCCAGTCCTGACCGCGACCGACGGCCTCGAGTCCACGGTCCGCCGCTCTCCGATACCCTTCGCGGGAGGCAGTCGTCCGAACCGCTTTTCTATCGCTCTCCGCGTCTCGCCAGAATCTCCAGCGATGCGCCGTCTATTCGGCGTTTCTCACGCAGTGCAATCATATATACCCGATCGACCATCGGATCGAAAACGCAAGACAGGGGCCACCTCGAGCGCACCTCTCCGTTAGATAGGGAAATACTTATATAGAATCACAATCAATCCTTCGAGTGACTATGGCTCAACAGCAGATGGGCAACCAGCCCCTTATCGTACTCTCGGAGGACAGCCAGCGCACCTCCGGGGAGGACGCGCAGTCGATGAACGTACAGGCCGGGAAGGCCGTCGCCGAGTCGGTTCGGACGACGCTCGGCCCCAAGGGGATGGACAAGATGCTCGTCGACTCGTCGGGCAACGTCATCGTCACGAACGACGGTGTCACCCTGCTCTCGGAGATGGAGATCGACCATCCCGCGGCCGACATGATCGTCGAAGTTGCCGAGACGCAGGAAGAGGAAGTCGGTGACGGCACCACGAGCGCCGTCGTCGTCGCCGGCGAACTCCTCAGCCAGGCAGAGGACCTGCTGGACCAGGACATCCACGCGACCACCCTCGCGCAGGGGTACCGAGAGGCCGCCGAGGAAGCGACCGCGGCGCTCGAGGAGATCGCCATCGACGTCAGCGAGGACGACACCGAGGTCCTCGAGCAGATCGCCGCGACGGCGATGACCGGCAAGGGCGCGGAGAACGCCAAGGACCTGCTCTCCGGACTCGTCGTCGAGGCCGTTCGCGCGGTCGCCGACGACGACGGCGTCGACACGGACAACATCAAAGTCGAGAAGGTCGTCGGCGGCTCGGTCGAGAACTCCGAGCTCGTCGAGGGCGTCATCGTCGACAAGGAGCGCGTCTCCGAGAACATGCCGTACTTTGCCGAGGACGCCGAAGTCGCGATCATCAACGGCGACCTCGAGATCAAGGAGACCGAGATCGACGCCGAGGTCAACGTCACCGATCCCGATCAGCTCGAGCAGTTCCTCGAACAGGAGGAACAGCAGCTCCGCGAGATGGCCGAGCAGATCGCCGACGTCGGCGCTGACGTCGTCTTCGTCGACGGCGGCATCGACGACATGGCCCAGCACTACCTCGCACAGGAGGGCATCATCGCCGTCCGCCGCGTCAAGTCCAGCGACCAGGCGCAGCTCGCTCGTGCGACCGGTGCCTCGCCCGTTTCGACGGTCGACGACCTGACCGAGGACGATCTGGGCGCGGCCGGCAGCGTCGCCCAGAAGGAGATCGCCGGCGACCAGCGCATCTTCGTCGAGGACGTCGACGACGCGCAGGCCGTCACCCTGATCCTCCGCGGCGGCACCGAGCACGTCATCGACGAGATCGACCGCGCCATCGAGGACTCCCTCGGCGTGGTGCGGACGACCCTCGAGGACGGGAAAGTCCTCGCCGGTGGCGGCGCACCCGAGATCGACCTCTCGCTCGCGCTGCGCGACTACGCCGACTCCGTCGGCGGCCGCGAACAGCTCGCCGTCGAGGCATTCGCCGACGCGCTCGAGGTCATCCCGCGCACGCTGGCCGAGAACGCCGGGCTAGACCCCATCGACTCGCTGGTCGAACTCCGCAGCGCCCACGACGGCGGCGACACGGCCGCCGGACTGGACGCCTACACCGGCGACGTCATCGACATGGACGCCGAGGGCGTCTACGAGCCGCTCCGCGTCAAGACCCAGGCCATCGAGTCCGCCACCGAGGCGGCCGTCATGCTGCTGCGCATCGACGACGTCATCGCCGCGGGCGACCTCGCGGTCTCCCACGATGACGACGACGAGGACATGCCTGCCGGCGGCCCCGGTGGCATGGGCGGCGGCATGGGCGGCATGGGCGGCGGTATGGGCGGCATGATGTAAGCCTAAATTTTGCTCTACGGGCCGCCGAAGGCGGCCCTCGGCAAAATTTAGTATAAAAGCACTCCTCGCTCCCGCGGGTCGCTCGTCGGCCCGAGCGCCGTGCGCTCGGTGAACGGCGTCGCTCGGGTTCTCCGAACCGCTCGCTCGCCGAGAGGCGACTCGAGGGCGTCGTTCGTGCCGTACCACCGTTTCGAATAGCCCGTCTCGATCCCGTCGAGTCGGCCCATTTCCACTCTTTCGTCGGCGCTCCCGACCCGTTCTCGCACTTCGACCCTCGAGCGGTATCACCAGTACCGGTCTCGCTCCCGTCGGGACCGCCTCGAGTCGACGATCGCACGTAACTGCCCCCAACGTTCACGTATTTTTCGATACAAGAGGTGGCCGTGACGAACGACACCGACAGAAAACGGGACGTCGCGACCGCCTTCGGCGACGCCGCGGACGGCTACCGGGACGGTGCCGTCCTCAAGGAGGGTGCCGACCTCGAGCGACTCGTCGACTGGTGTAGCGACGCGACGCGAGCGCTCGACGTGGCGACTGGCGGGGGGCACGTCGCCGGTTCGCTCGCCGAAACGGATGTCTCGAGGGTCGTCGCGGCTGATCTCTCCCCGGCGATGGTGCGGACGGCGACGGACGTGTACGACGGCCTCGAGGGTGTCGTGGTCGACGCTGAGCGACTGCCGTTCGCGTCGGATCGGTTCGACGCAGTTACGTGCCGATTCGCCGCGCACCACTTTCCGGATCCGGCGGCGTTCCTCGCCGAGGTCGAGCGGGTTCTCGCGCCGGGCGGCGTCCTCGCGCTCGAGGACCTCTGTGTCCCGGCCGACCCCGAGCTCGCGGCGTACGTCAATCGACTCGAGCGGCTTCGCGATCCGGGACACGTCGAGACCTACTCCCGAGACCGGTGGCGCGGGTGGCTCGCGGAAACCGGACTGACGGTCGATGCGGTCCACGAGACGAGTCGGCGACTCGAGGTCGACGCCTGGCTCGACCGCATGGACGTTCCGACCGACCGTCGTCGGGAGATCAGAACCGTGCTGTCGGACGCGCCGGCCGCCCTCGAGGACGCGTTCGCGTTCCGGTTCGAGTCCGCGGACCGGGAACGACTGGCATCGTACCGGACCGGCGTCGTCCTGTTCCGGGCGAGCGCCTGACGGCGGGCGGCCTCGCTCTCGGAACCGGATGTTGACGAATTAAGTAGGTTCCCGCAATATTCGCGGATATGAACACGCTTCTGTTAGACAGCGATGACGTCGACGAGTTCGCACGATTGGCCGACGTCATCGAGGCCGTCGAACAGGCCTTCGCGGCCTTCGAGCGCGGGGACACTCAAATGCCGGCGAAATCCTACATCGACCTGCCTCAGTACAACGGGGACTTCCGGTCGATGCCCGCCTACCTCGAGACCGACGAGTGGGACGCGGCCGGGCTGAAGTGGGTCAACGTCCACCCCGACAACCCCGCCAAGCACGACCTGCCGACGGTACTGGGGACGATGATCTACTCCGATCCCGAGACCGCATTCCCGCTCGCGATCATGGACGGGACGACGCTCACGATGAAACGAACCGGTGCGGCGGCCGCGGTCGCTACCGACTACCTCGCCGTCGACGACGCCTCGAGCCTCGGCATCGTCGGGGCCGGCGTCCAGTCGTACACGCAACTCGATGCGATCAGCGAGGTGCGGCCGATCGAGGAGGTCGTCGTCTCGGACCCCGACGAGGAACGCGTCCAGGAGTTCGTGGCGGCCTACGAGGGCCGCTTCGACGTCCGGAGCGGTTCCATCGCGGCGGCCGGGAACTGCGACGTGCTCTCGACCGTGACGCCCGTCGAGGACCCGATCGTCGGACTCGAGGACGTCGGCGAGCACACGCACGTCAACGCCATCGGTGCCGACGCGGAGGGGAAACACGAACTGAGCGACGAACTCCTGCAGTCGGCGCGGATCGTCATCGACGACCACGAGCAGTGTACCCACTCGGGTGAGATCAACGTCCCCTACGGTGAGGGGGTCCTGACCGATGCGGACATCCACGGCGAGATCGGCGAACTCGTCGTCGGTGCGGCGGACGGTCGAACCGACGAGACCGGTATCACGGTCTTCGACTCGACCGGACTCGCGATTCAGGACGTCGCGGCCGCCCGCGTGGTCTACGAGAACGCCCGCGCGACCGATTCAGGATACGACTTCGGGTTGATCGATACCGACCAGTAACGATTCTGACCGCCGTCCGGCGACCCGTGCCGACCCTCGGGCCCCCATTCGAGCTGGTGAAACCGGAGTAGTGTGTCCGTCTCGACCGTTAATCGTCCGTCTCGACGACGGAAGACCGGTCGCTGGTGTCGCTGCCGAACGCCGTTTCGCGGAGATCGGCTTCGATCTCCTCGAGCGACCGTCCCTTCGTTTCGGGGACGAGCTGATAACAAAAGACCAGCGCGAGCAGCGAGAGTGCGCCGTAGAGCCAGAACGTTCCCGTCTGGCCGATCCCCTCGACCAGCCGGAGGAAGGTCAGCGAGACGACCAGGTTGCCGGCCCAGTTGACGACGGTGACGACGCCCATCGCCGTCCCGCGGACCTCCATGGGGTAGATCTCGGCGATCAGCAGCCAGAAGACCGGGCCGAGCCCGATCGCGAAGAACGCGACGTACAGCATCAGACTCCCGGTCGCGACCCAGCCGATCGCACCCGAGAGGCCGGGCAGGTAGAACACGAAGCCGAGGACGGCGAGCATGACGGTCATCCCGGCCAGTCCAGTGAGCAACAACGGACGGCGGCCGGAACGGTCCATCAACACCACTGCGACGACGGTCATTGCGACGTTGACGGCACCGATCCCGACGGTCGCGAGGATTGAGGCGGTGTCCGCGAAGCCGGTCGACTCGAGGATCGTCGGCGCGTAGTACATGACCGTGTTGATGCCGGTGACCTGCTGGAACGCCGCCAGTCCGACGCCGACGATCAGCATCGGCCGCACCCACGGTTCGAACAGATCCCGGAGCGTCCCGGACTCGGTGTGTATCGTCTCTTTGATTTCGCGCAGTTCGCTCTGGACGTGACTCTCGACGCGGGTACGTGCCAGTACCTCGCGAGCGTCCGCCTCGCGTCCCTGTTCGTAGAGCCACCGCGGACTCTCCGGCATGAACAGCATTCCAACGAACAGAACGGCCGCGGGAACCATTCCGAGGCCGAGCATCCAGCGCCACTCGCCGCCGGCCGAAAACGCGTAGTTCACCAGATAGGCGATGAGGATGCCGCTGGTGATCGTCAGCTGGTTCAACGACACCAGCGAGCCGCGGATCTCGGGCGGCGATATCTCCGAGATGTACAGCGGCCCGACGACCGACGCGAAGCCTACGCCGACCCCGTCCACGATTCGGCCGACGATCAGTATCTCGACGGTCGGTGCGATCGCCATGATGAGCGACCCCACGAAGAAGATGACGGCACCGACGAGGATGAGCCGTCGCCTACCGAGCCGATCGGCGAGCCGACCGCCGAGGGCCGCGCCGACGATCGCGCCGACCATCGCGCCGCTGACGACGATTCCCTCGACGACCGAGGCGTTCATCGAGTAGCCCAACACCGTCGTCAGTTCGAACGTCTTTCGGATGTACAACATCGCACCGGAGATGACGCCGGTGTCGAACCCGAATAGTAACCCGTTGAGCGCTGCTAACGCCGCGACGACGTAGATGAACGAATTTCGTCCGTCGGCGGCCGCTCCCGATTGTGTCATTGACATCGTTATTAGGCAGAGATATTATTTTTGATTGTAGTTAACAAATCTAACGATCCGTCTCGACTGAAGTGTCGCGTGCGCCCCCGGAACGATCGCCCCGATAGCCGACTCGAGACCCGATCAGGTCCTGATGCGGCGCGGCACCGACCCGGTCATCGACAGTTCGTCGGCGTAGTGGACGATCGGCTCGCCGACCGGCGTCGGCAGGCCCTCGGCCTCGAGCATCGTGTTCTCGTGGATGGTCACGGTGGCCGGCTGGAGCGGCCACGGATCGTGTGCGATCTCGCCGGTCAGGATGCCAGTCGCGGTCGCCGCGTAGAACCGTCGGCGTGCGGTCAGCCAGTACGCGAGCGTGTTCGGGTCGGCGGTGAAGGGCTCCCCGTTCGGCTGGTAGGCTGCGGCGAATCGGGCGGGGGTGTCGCTCGCCGTCTCGGCCTCCTCTCGTTCGCTTTTGAAGGCCACGTGGTTCTCCTCCGTCGCCCCGACCCGCATCCGGGCGTGGTGGACGGGCAACCGCGTCGTCCGGCCGACGGCCGCCGCGACCAGCGAGCTCCCGACGTCGATACTGAAGAAAAACAGGCCCGGATCGCCGCGATACCGGACGTACGTCCGAACGGTGAGCTCGGCAAAGGCCAGTCTGGCGATCGACGGCGTCCCGCGGAGGCCGACGTTCGTGAGTACGAACGGGACCACGCTCAGCCAGGCCCGACCGTCCCGCGTCTCGAGCCGTAACTGGCCGGGAACGTGCGGACGGAGTTCGTCTGGTTCGACCGGCCAGTGGACGAACAGCCCATCGCGCCAGGTCATCGAAGCGACGTGTGGTGCTTTCGGCGACGACCCATCTGCGGACGTCCATCGGAACTGATCCGTACGTTGTGCGTTCATCCTCGGAACCAACACGTAGTGTAGCGCTCCGTACGACGGGTCGGGGTATAAACTAGATAGACTGCTGTCAGATCCGGTGGTATTTCGGGTCCCCACCGCCGGGGACGCGATCTCGCTGCAGAACGCGACGCGAGGGTGTGTCAGTCGGCCGGCTCGACCGCGGATTCCTCTTTCTCGAGGGCGACGCCGTCCGAGCCGTCGTCACCGGTGCCGTCCGAGCTGATGTCGTCGATGACTTGCTCCGTGGCGTCGGTCGCCCGGAGTACCAGCACGCAGAACCCGACCCGCGTCAGGATGTCGAGATAGCTTCCGGCGAAGATTCCGCTGAAGGCGTCGAGCAGTCCGAAGCCCTGTCGCGATATCAGGCCGACGACGAGGTAGGCCACGAAGAGGATCAACAGCAGGTTCCGCAGTTTCCCGTAGAGGAGCACGCGCTCCCCGCTCTGCTCGCCGGACCGTCGCGTGATCGGCCAGATCAGCAGGTAGGCGAGAACGCCGAGCAGGACGATGTTGGCGATATTGGCCACGTACGATGCCGGTTCCGTGAGGAAGTAGCCGGCGACCGTGGCAGTGGTCCAGCTGACCATGACGGTGTTGATCGTGACTAACTCTCGGCGCGACGCGCCAGCCACGATTCCCGCGATGGTAATCATCAGCGGTCCCGAGAGGTAGTAGTCGACGTACCGGCTCGTTTGCACCGGCTGCCCGGTCGGGGTCATCACCTGGAACTGATCCAGCGACATGCCGAAGTACGCCAGCGCCAGGATCCCACAGAGGATCGGAATCGGAAGGTAATATCGCCGCTTCCCTTCGGGAAACTGGGCGACCCACACCAGGAAGAACCCGGTCATCGCCGCCATCACGTAGAAGGTGAGCCGATAGAGCGTTAGCTCGGGTATCATCGGGACTCACCTCCTCGTCCAGCGGGAGCCGCAGTCGAACCGCTCGACGGCCCGGAAACGGTGAACTCGTCGACGGCGTCGGCCAACTCCGCGGCCCGCTCGTCGAGACGGGTCGCCTCGGCGGAGACGTCGGTAATCGTCGCGGTCGTCTCCTCCGCTGCCGCCGCGGCCTGCTGGGCCTGCGACGTCGTCTCGCTGGCGACACTCGCGACCTCCTGAACGATCGTCGCCAGCTCCTCCGCGGAACTGGCCTGTTCGTCGGTCGCCTGGTCGATCTCCTGGACGCCCGTGGTCACCTGTTCGATCTCCGTCGCGATCCGGTCGAGTTTGCCCGAGAGGGAGTCGACCCGATCGGTCGCCGATCCGATCGTCGCTTCGGTTTCCTCGATCTGCGTCGCGCTCTTTGCCGCCCGCTGCTGTATCGATTCGATCATGGTTTCGACGTCGTCGACTGCCGCCTGGGTCTGCTCTGCCAGTTCCTTGACCTCGTCGGCGACGGCCTGGAAGCCGCCGCTCTCGCTCGAGGCGCTCTCGGATCGCGCCGACTCGATGGCCGCGTTCAGCGCGAGCATGTTCGTCTGGCCGGCGATCTCGTCGATGAGCTCGACGATCTCCTGAATCTGCTCGGCCTCGTCGTCGAGCGATCGGACGGTCTCCGCGACGGCCGCCGTCCGGTCGCTGGCCGCGTGCATCTCCGCGGTCGTCTCCTCGGCCGCCCGCTGGCCGTCCATCGCCAGCTCGTCGACCTGGCTGGACTGCTCCGCGATGTTGCTCGTCGCGGCGGCGACCTCCTCGACGGTCGCGGACATCTCCTTGACCTCGGTCGTCGCCATCGACAGGTCCTCGGCCTGTTTCGAGGAGCCGTCCGAGATCTCCTGGACCGACGTACTGACCTCCTGGCTCGCTCGGCGGATCTCGTCGGAACTGGTCTGTACCTCGGTACTCGTCCGCGCGACCTCCGCCGAGATCGTCTTGACCTGGGCGACCGCGTCCTCGAGATCGTCGATCATCTCGTTGAACGCCGCGGCGATCGAGATCATCGCCTCGTGGTCCGTCTCGGGCTCGAGGCGCTGCTCGAGGTCGCCGTCGGCACACGCCGCCATGACGTCACTGTAGCGTTCGGCTTCGGCCTCGAGTTCGCGGTTGCGCTCCTCGGTCCGCTGTTGGGCCTCGCGGGCGCGTTCGCGCTGGTCTTCGAGGTCGGACAGCGTCGTCCGGAGCGAGTCTCGCATCGAGTCGAACGAGCCGTAGAGGGCCCCGACCTCGTCGACCCGGTCGGTCTCGAGGTCGACCTCGAGATCGCCGCCGCCGATCCGCTCGGCCTTGGTCGCGAGCCGCCGGAGGTTCAGCGAGACGTTCCCGCCGAGGACGACCCCGACGAGCCCGAGGTGGAGAACGAACACGAACACGAGTGCGACCAGCGCCGACGTGGCGGTCTGCTGTGGTCCGTAGACGGCCGTCGCGGTATCGTAGGTCGTGACCGTCAGCGTTTCGCCGCCGACGTCGATCGTCGACGCCGTCGCCGCGAACTCCGTGTCGGTGCCGTCGGGGGTCCCGGTCGCGACGCCGTCCGCGTTCGGCGAGACCGCGGCGAGGACGGCGTCGTCGCCGACCGCCGCTTCCTCGCCGACGGCCGTGATCGGCTCGCCGTCGCCGTCGGTGACGATCGTTCGCCGGTCGTCCGCGCCGGTCTCGAGCGTCGCGCCGAACGCGCTGGCGGGAGCCGAAACAGCCACGTAGCGGTCGGACTCCCCGTCGACGCCGACGACGAACGAGAGGACCGTCTCGTTGCTCGCCATCGCCTCGTGAGTAGCGCTGGGTCCGTTGGTGGCCCCCTCGACGCCGGCCGTCTCGAAGAAGTTCCGGCCGACGGCTCCGGTCGCGCTACTCGCGAGTACTTCGCCGTCGTCGTCGAGATAGTGCAGCTCTGCGATCCGGTCCTCGCGAGTGGACTGCGCGTCCGTGAGTCGATCATCGATCTCGTCGTCGGACCCCGACTGGACGGTCGCGTCCGCGGCGAGGCCGTTCGCCGTTTCGACGTTCGTCTCGAGCCAGGCCGCTGCGACGTCGGTCCGGTCGTCGGTCCGGTCGCTGAAGTGGTCTTCAGCCGACGCCCCGACCGTCCCGGAGACGTGTCCCAGGAAGAGCGTGGAGACGAGGATCGTCATGACGACGACCAACAGGAAGATGAGTCCGATCTTTACACTATACGTTTCTCTGAGCCGATCAGGTAGATAATCCTCGAGTGCCATATTGTCACATGGGTCGTCGGACGGCGCGAGGCTGTCCGATTTCTTCTTTGCTACTGTTCACTAGGTCCCATTGAATGTATCGGTCGAACTGATTATCTCGCTGGAGAGACGGCCACGATCATGTTCGATTGTCGTCTGCAGACGGAAGAATCGGAATGTGTGCACTGCCCATATATGTAAAATAGCTAGGGGTAGTTTTCTGCAGCGTATCGTCGGGTGGATTGGCCCGCCACAGGACCGAACCGAACACCGTCGCGGTCGACCGCCGAGTTGCGCGGCTGCGCAAGCGGCGTTCAGTCGTCGATCTCGATCGCCGGTCGACCGGGTTCGGCGTTCGCGAGGGCGTCGTCGTCGGCTTCGGCGGCGCGGACGACTCTCACCGGTGCCTCGAACTCGCGTTCGATCAGCCAGCCGGCCGATTCGAGGGCCGCGAACTCGTCGTCCGGATCGAGCGTCATCGAGAGGGCCTCTCGCTCGGCCTGCAGGTCCTGGCCGTAGTCGGCCGCGGCGTCGCCCTGCTCGCGGATGTGTGGCTCTCCCATGAGTTCGCCGATCAGGTTGTCGGCGTCGCTCTCGATCGCGATCTCGAGGGCGTCGTACTTCCACTCGGGAGCGATGACGACGTCGATCGCTTTCGGGTCGTCGATCCCGGCCACCTCGACGATGTCGCGGACGTCCTCGCGGGTGTTCTCGACCAGTCGGCGGCGCTTGGTGACGTAGTCGCGGTCGACCTCGGCGGTCGGCCACTCGGTCTCCGCGACGAACTCGTCGTTGCCCAGCGTCTCGTACAACTCTTCAGTGAGATGGGGTGCGACCGGTGCGAGCAGTCGGACGACGGCCGCCAGCCCGCGCTCGTAGGTCTCCGCGTGCGGTTCGGTGTAGTCGGCGTACTGCCGCAGCGTCCGGGTCAGATCCTGGGTCTCGCGCAGCGCCTTGTTGAACGTCAGAGCGTCGTACTCGTCGGTGGCGATGGCGATGGTGGCGTCGATCTCCGCGTCGACGTAGCTAGCGATCGCGTCGTCGTCGCCCGCGGGCTCGGTGTCGACGTACGTCTCGACCATCCCCTTCAGTCGGTCGAGGAAGGCGTAGGTAGAGCGAACGCCCTCCTCGCTCCAGTCGAAGTCGCGCTCGGGCTGGGCGGCTTGCATCATGAACAGCCGCGCGGTATCGGCTCCGTACTCGTCGACGATCCGCTGAGGCGAGACGACGTTCCCCTTCGATTTCGACATCTTCTCACCCTCGAGCTGGACCATTCCCTGCGCGAGCAGGTTCGTGAAGGGCTCGCGGTGCTCGAGCCCCTCGTGGTCGGCCAGCACCTTGGTGAAGAACCGCGAGTACAGCAGGTGCATCACGGCGTGTTCGATGCCGCCGACGTACTGATCGACGGGCATCCAGTCGTTGGCCCGCTCGCGATCGAACGGGGCGTCCTCGAGGTCCGGAGAGACGTAGCGCAGGAAGTACCACGAGGAGTCGACGAACGTGTCCATCGTGTCCGTCTCGCGGGTGGCCTCGCCGCCGCAGTCGGGGCACGTCGTTCGTTTCCACTCCTCGGCGGCGTCCAGCGGGTTCCCGGTCGTGTTGATGAACTCGGGGAGTTCGACCGGCAGCTCCTCCTCGGGGACCGTGACGGGGCCGCAGTCCGAACAGTGGATGATCGGAATCGGCGTCCCCCAGTAACGTTGCCGGGAGATCCCCCAGTCGCGTAGCTGGTACTGTGTCGCCTCCTCGGCGCTGTCGATCTCGTCGGTCAGCCGCGCTCGAGCGGTCTCGCTGTCGAGCCCGGAGTGGTCGCCCGAGTTGATCAGCACGCCGTCGTCGGTAAACGCCTCCGCCTCGACGTCCGGCGCCGTCGGTTCCTCGCCGTCGTCGGGTTCGGGCGCGATGACCGGGACGATGTCCAGTCCCTTCTTCTCCGCGAAGGCGTGGTCGCGCTCGTCGTGGCCGGGCACGGCCATCAGCGCACCGGTCCCGACGTCCGAGAGAACGAAGTCGGCGACGTAGACGGGGATCTCCTCGCCGGTTACTGGATTCGTCGCGGTCAGGCTCGTCTCGACGCCGTTGGGCTCGTCACCCTCGGGATCGGCTTCGTGCTCGATGAACTGACGAACGTCGTCGTCCGCCGCGGCCAGATCCTCGCTGATCGGGTGGTCGGGTGCGAGCGCGAAGAAGGTCGCGCCGTAAATCGTGTCGACGCGAGTGGTGAAGGCCTCGACGCCGCCGTACCCTTCCACGTCGAACTCGAGTTCGGTCCCGTACTGGCGACCGATCCAGTTGCGCTGCATCTGCCGAACCGAGTTCGGCCACCCCTCCAGGTCGTCGATGGCCTCGAGCAGCTCGTCCGCGTACTCGGTGATCTTCAGGAACCACTGCTCGAGTTCGCGTTGCTCGACCGGCGTGTCGCAGCGCCAGCAGAGTTCGGCTTCGCCTTCGACCTGCTCGTCGGCCAGCACCGTCTCGCAGTGGGGGCACCAGTTGACCTCGGCGTCGCGTCGCTCGACCAGTCCCTCCTCGTGAAACCGTTCGAAGAGCCACTGGTTCCACTGGTAGTAGTCGGGCGTGCAGGTGGCGATCTCTCGATCCCAGTCGTAGCCAAAGCCCATCGACTCCATCTGGTCCGTCATCGTCTCGATGCAGTCGAACGTCCAGTCGCGGGGATTCGTGTCGCGCTCTTTGGCCGCGTTCTCGGCGGGGAGTCCGAACGCGTCCCACCCCATCGGGTGGAGTACCTCGTCGCCGCGCATCCGGCGGTAGCGAGCGTATGCGTCCGTAATCGTGTAATTGCGGACGTGCCCCATGTGGAGCTTTCCGGACGGATAGGGGTACATTCCGAGGACGTACGTCGGATCGTCGACGTCGTCGGGCGTCCGGTAGACGTCCGCGTCGTCCCACGCCTCTTGCCAGCGTCGTTCGACCGTCGCGTGGTCGTATCCCGCGTCGCTCATTTGCTTATATACGTATAGCGGGTGACGCCGCCCTATACCTTTCCATACCTCTATGATCGGGGACCCCATTCGCCGCTCGCGCGGCCCGATTCCGCCGATCCGCTCCCGACGACGACGGGGGACGGGCGCGGCTCCGTCCGGTGGCGGGAAGTTTTATCCTCGCTTCGCCCGACCACGGTGTATGGTAGCGGATTCCACTGTTTTCGTCACGGGTGCGAGCCAGGGGCTCGGCCGCGAAATCGCCGTCGCGTTCGCCGACGAGGGCGCGAACGTCGCCCTCGCGGCCCGGAGCGACGGTATCTACGAGACCGCGGAGCTGATCGACGCCCCCGATCGAACGCTGGCCGTCGAGACCGACGTGACCGATTCCGAGTCGGTCGCCGACGCGATAGCGGCGACGGTCGACGCGTTCGGCGGGCTGGACTGTCTCGTGAACAACGCCGGTATCGCCGGTCCCACCGCCCCGATCGAGGAGACGACCGACGACGAGTGGCTCGAGACCCTCGACGTCAACGTCGTCGGCGTCGCTCGCGTCACGCGGGAAGCGGCTCCACACCTCCGCAGCTCCGAGCGGGGCAGCGTGATCAACATCTCCTCGATCGGCGGCAAGCGACCGTACGCCAATCGGACGCCCTACGCCGCATCGAAGATGGGGCTGATCGGGATGACCCGCGCGCTGGCCGCCGAGTTCGGCGACGACGACGTGCCGGTCAACGCGATCTGTCCCGGCCCGGTCGAGGGCGATCGAATCCGGGGCGTCTTCGAGCGACAGGCCGAGGAGGCGGGCGTCCCCGTGGAGGCGGTCGAAGGCGAGGTCCTCGAGAGCCTCATGATCGACGAGCTGGTCCCGCCCGAAGAGGTCGCCGAGTTGGCCGTCCACCTCGCGAGCGCCGACTCGCGTCACGTCACCGGACAGGATATCAACGTCTCGTCCGGCGGAGCCTGGTACTAACCCCGGCGGCTGCAACACAACCCGAGTTCAGATGACTCCGAGTATCGCGACCAACAGGCCGAGACCGACGAGTACACCGCCGGCCGCCCGTCGGAGCCGGACCTCCGAGCTGACCCGTTCCCGCTGGTCCTCGAGGGAGCCGTTCGCGATCACGAGCGGCGTCTCCTCGGTCCCTCGCAGAACGTATCCGTCGGCCGTCTCGGTCAGTTCGCCCCGAACGACCAGTTCGTCGCCGTCCCGAACGACGGTGGCCTGATACTTGTCGGGCATGGTGGTCTCTCCGCCGACGCTGACCGTGAACTCCAGATCGCTGACGACCCCGTCCTCGCTCGCCAGTCCCGTCCGCTCGAGGAAGCGATTGACCGGGCCGAGGTCGCCGAGATAGGACTCGGTTTCCGGGTCGCCGAGAAACAGATCCGGCGAGTCGAAGGGATCGTCGTCCGCGTCGGTCGCCAGCGTCGTCGCGTCCACGCGGACGCGGTCCCAACTGTGATCGACGGCGAAATCACCGACCGCGAGTTCGGCCTCGGCCGTCCGCCACCGGCTGCCGTTTCCTGTGTTCTCCTTCCGGCGGACTCGCCACGCCCAGAGGGCGGCCGAATCATCCCCGTTCCGATCGGGACCGGTCCGCGTCGGCGATGCCGGCTCGAGGACGTGTGCCGGTCCACTGATCGTCGCTTCGCCGCCCGGTTCGACCCGCTCGTCGCCCGCCGACGCGAGTTCACCGATCGTCTCACGCCGATCGCCGAGTTCGCTTGCTCGAGACAGAACGATACCGCCGAACAGGAGAAAGGCCCCGGCGAAGACGAGTGCGACCACTTGGACCATGGCCGAGTAGTTGTCACTGGAACACAATAATTGCCCGGAAACGTCCTGTCACGGTGACGGTCCGGCAGGTAACCGAGTGGACGCTGCCGGCGCTTTCGCGACACCGCTTCGCTCGGCGGTCCCGGTCCCGTCCGGTTCGACGGCTATCGGCGGAAACGAACACGGGACGCGCTCGAGGAGTGGCGGTGCCGGTTACTCGATGTCGATCCGCTTCGAGTCCTCGTCGCTCGACTCCTTCGGGAGTCGCACCGTCAGCACGCCGTTCTCGAAGCCCGCGGCGACCCCGTCCTCGTCGACCGGCTCCGGAAGCCGAATCCGCCGACTCGCCGACGTCTTCGTTCGTTCGCGCCGGAGGTATCGACCCTCGGCGTACTCCTCCTCGTCGGTCTGAGCGGCCTCGAGGCGCAGCGTCCCATTCGAGAGCGTCAGCTCGATATCGTCGGTCTCGTAGCCGGGCAGGTCGGCCGTGACGACGTACTCCCCGTCGGTGTCGGCGACGTCGACCGGCACCGAGCCGGGAACCTGCAGGCCGCCGGCGGTCATCCCTTCCTCGACCTGCCGACTGACGCGGTCGAGCATTTCTTCGATATTGTCGAACGGATTGCGTCGCATAGGGTCCGATAGGGTCCCGACGGGGATAAATTCTGCCCGCGATGCGACGACAGAAGCGTCGACTACTCGGGGAGGCTCACGAGTCCGTCGTCGAGTGCGTCGAGCAGGACCTCACGAGCGTGGCCGTCGGGATCGACGCTCCCGTAGACGCTCTGGACCTCCCCGTCGGCCAGCAGGAACGTCGTCCGCGCGGTCGCGCCGTCCCGCAGTTCGACGTCGAACACCTCGGCGATCTCCCCGTCGGGGTCGGCGAGCAGGTCGAACTCGAGGCCCTCCGATTCGCAGAACGAACGGTGGGAGTCGACGTCGTCGGTCGAGACGCCGTAGACGTCGACGCCAGCGTCGCGGTAGGTCTCGCGCTCGCGCTGGAACTGGGTGGCCTCGATCGTACAGCCGGGCGTCTCGTCCCTGGGATAGAAGTAGAGGACCGTCGGCTCCTCGAACGCGAGGCTGACGTCCTCGCCGTTCTGGTTCGGTGCGGTCACGGTCGGCGCGTCGTCGCCTGCAGCGAGTGCCATATCCGTGGTACCGCGGGACGCGGAGAAACCGTTTGTGGTACGGCCAGCCGGGACCTGAGTGGCGACGGCAGCCTGTCGGTCGCTGCCGCGTCAAGTACCTTCTCGTGATTCACAGTCCGCGAAGAGTTTCCCAGCGCCTTATTGATCGGCCGTCGTAGCTGTGAGCGCAGCGCCCTCGTGTCCGGGTTGGGGTAGTGGCTATCCTTCAGCCTGTGCGGGCTGAGACGCGGAGTTCGATTCTCGCACCCGGACTTTCGACGACACCCGCGGATTTCGACGCCGCTCACAGCGGGTCACGCTCGACTTTCGTCCGCCACACCTACATTCCGCTCACACTGGACTGAACGAATACGGCGGTTTCGTCGACACGGCGTGCCGATCCGGCACCAGTTACGGTCATTTCTGCCAACGTCGGACATATTATGCCGGTGCATTCGGATATACTTCCGTATGCAAGACGTCGTGCTTCACACTGGTGCATCGCATCCCAACCTCCTGTGGATCGTCGTTCCGGCCGTCCTCTCGTTTATCGCGGGCCTCGGCGTCGTCGCCTACGCGGATCGCATTCGGGGGTGGTTCCGCGCCGAGAGCGAGCCGACGACGGAGTAATCCGCTCTTCGCTCGCGTCACGCATTTGCTCGCGATCCCGATCATCCGATCAGTTCGGTCGCCGAACCCGCGACCGATTCCGTTCGGACCCCTTCTCCGCCTCGCGCGTCGTCGATCGCACTACTCGACGACGTGCTCGGTATCGTACGACCCCAGCCGCCGAACCCAGCCGTTCTCGGCGAGTTCCTCGAGATCGTCGATCGCCTCCGTCGTCCGCGACTCGTAGAGCCCCGCCTCGAAGTCGACGTGGAAGACGTAATCGCCCAGTCGCTGGCCGCTCGGGCGCGATTCGACGCGGGTCAGGTTGATGTCGCGATCCGCGAACGGTTCGAGTAGTTCGAGCAACAGCCCGGGGTAGTTCGCGTTCGGGTAGACCACCAGCGAGGTCTTGCCGCCGCCCTTCGAGCGCTCCTCGGCGGGTGCGAGCGCGAAGAAGCGCGTCGCGTTGGAGTCCTGGTCCTGAATGTCTTCGGCCAGGACCTCGATACCGTCGCCCGCGTTCGCCGGATGGCCGATTCCCGCGACCGAGGGGTCGTCACGGGCGAACTCGACGCCCTGGGCCGTGCTCGCGACGGCCTCGAGGGTCGCGTCGGGATACTCGCGCTCGAGATACGAGCGACACTGTGCCAGTGCCTGCGAGTGACTGGCGATAGTGTCGAACTCCGGACCCTGAGCGAGCAAGGCGTGTCTGATCGGGGTCACGATCTCGCGGACGACGGCGACATCGTACTCGGCGATGGCGTCGAGGCTCTCCGTCACGGAGCCCTCGATACTGTTCTCGATCGGGATAACGCCCCGATCGTACTCGCCGCCGGCGACGGCGTCGACGATCGACGTGACCGACTGCCGGAAGTCGATCGCGTCGTCGTCGGCGACCGCACTTGCCGCTCTGTGAGAGTAGGTCCCTTCGGGTCCGAGCGTAACTGCAGCCATTACCCACCGATAGGAGAGAACGGGTCAAAAGACCGTCGGGTTTCCCGACGCCCGGCTCGAGTCGTCGTCGGTGGGGATCAGTCGTCGGCCGGCGTTCCGGCGACGTCTTCGCTCGAGACGACGAATCCGTCGTCGGTCGCGCGAGCGGCGACGTGGGGCTGGAAGACCCACGCGCACAGCAACACGATGGGGATCATCGCGACCGCGACCACGGTGTAGCCGGTGTGGAGGGACGGCATCACCGGGGCGGCGTAGACCAGCGGATAGACGATCCCACCGACCGTGCCCACGCCACCGACGACGCCGGCGACGCTCCCCGAGTTGTCGGGGAACATCGCCGGTACCTGCGCGAAGATCGCCCCTTCGGCGAACGCACACCCCATCCCGACGACGAAGCCGGCCGCGACGGCCAGCAGCACCTCGCCGGTCAGTCCCGCCAGCGTCATCCCGAGCATCGCGAGCACGATGAAACACAGCGTCACGAACGTCCACTGCTCCCGGTATCGGCCCGTGAAGACCGGTAAGATGTCCGCCTCTTTGCGAGCCAACAGGTCGCTGACGTAGCCGCCGATCGGTCGCAACAGCCCGGCCGCGACCGAGAACGTCGCCGCGAACGTGCTCGCGAGGACGAGGTTGTCGGTGTTGAATCCCTCGCGGTAGTACGTCGCCAGCCAGCCGTTCATCGAGAGTTCGAGGCCGAAGCTCATCACGTACGCCAGCGCGAGCACGACCGTGCCGTAGCGCGTGGCGGTGTGGAGCCACTGCTCGAGGGTGGCGCTCTCGGCGGTCGCCTGCCGTCGTTCCGCCGATTTGGCGGCCTCGCCGATCGTGTAGTAGACGATCGCCAGCAGGATCGAGACGATCCCGGTGTAGAAGAAGGCGGCTCGCCAACTCGTGTCGAAGATCGGACCGCTCCAGTCGCTGGTGAACACACGCGGGAGGACGAGCGCGCCGCCGGCGGCACCGGCGTTGCCGACGCCGGCGTAGATGCCTTCGGCCGTCCCCAGCTGTTCCTCGTCGAACCACTCCGAGACGTGTTGAATGCCGATGACGAACGTGATCCCCGCCGTCGCGACGATCAGGCGCTCGACGAAGAAGACGGCGTACGACTGGGCGAACGCGCTCGCGATCGAGAACACGCCCACGTACGTCAGGACGATGGCGAACACGGTCGGTGCGCCCCAGCGATCGGAGAGCCAGCCGGTCAGAATCCGCCCAAAGGGTGCGAGCCAGATCGCAGCGCTCGCCAGAATGCCGATCTCCGCCAACGAGAGGCCGAACTCCTCGGCCATCGGCCCCGTAAACGGGGCGAAGGAGAACCAGATCAGGAACGAGAAGTTGAACCCGATCGTCGCCAGCGCCAGCGTCCGCCACTTGGTCATCCTGATCATTGCTGTTCCCTCCCGACGGCGACGATAGATCTACCTTTCTGTTCGAACCGTTTTACCGGGGTATTCGAAACGAACGTTTCGATACGTCCCGATATGTGGTCGAAATGGGCCTTCTGTTGCCCGCTCTCTTCGACGATCTCGCGCATATCTCGTCCGAACGATCCGACGACTACCGTATAAACCTACTTCTTAGCTTCCTTCCACCTGTACGGCACTATTGGAATACAGATGGATCGTATTATGCCGTATATTCTTCTTACATACGTTCCCTATCCGAGAATTATTACAATAATCTAAACTCTCGGAATCCCTCCATTGCGCCGGCGACGAACCGCTCGCGCTACCGGTACACGAGCCGCCAGCGACGTCTCGAGCCGCGTACCCCGACAGCGGACGCGTCGCTGATCGATCGACGCGGCGTCGTCGGCGCACAGACCTCCCGCTCGCGGGCTGCCCTGCGCCTGAGAAATCTTCGGATCGGCCGATTCACTCCTCGAGGTGTTCGATGCCCTTCTTCGAAACGTTGGCCTCCGTAATCTCGCTCGGCATCCAGTCCGGCTTGTCGTCGGGGGCCGTCTCCTCCCACGCCCAGCCGTCGTAGATGTGAACCTTGTCCGTTCCTTTCTCTCGGAGTTTGAGTTCGACTCGTTCCGCGTCCTCCTCGCTCGAGCCCGGCTCGAGTCGCCGGGCCGCCTTGAGCGCCGCCTGTCGGGGCGTGTTGCCCGAGAAGACGCTCGACTCGTCACCGCCCGATTCACGCAGTGCAAAGTTTCGTTTCCCGTCTTCGCGTACCATGATTTTCGCCTCCGTGTCAATTCAGCACACGATCCGACATAAAGATATCCCCGTAAATCGACCGACAGCGCCGGTATCTTTAAGTGAGACGCGTACGCCACTTTCCCGCAATATCTCCAGTCGCCTCTCGTCGCCGTGCCGTAATTGTCGCGGCGACGCGTGTGTACAAAGGTCATTCGTTGAGGCGTCGAAAACACTTAAGTATATCCTACGGCGAAGTTCGGAATAGAATCCCGCGATGGTACGGAAAAAGAAGCTGAGTCCAAGCGGTGCGAAAGACGAAGACGGTAACTACCACAACGTCCACCTCAATCTCCACGAGGACGAACTCGAGGTCGCGGGCATGGATATCGGCGACGAGGTCTTCGTCCGGGTCCGGGACGGCAAAATCATCATCCAGAAAGCCGACGAAGAGGACGTGGAACACGAATTCTAGCGCTCGACGACGGTTCTTTCGGCGGTCGGTTCGTCTCCGCCGCTCCACCACTGGCCTAGCGACGGGCATTTCATTCCCGACCGTTCGTCGGAAACAATTATTGGTCAGCGGGGGATACTTTCTGCCGAAGCTCAATGACCAACAGGAATGGCCGTTCGAAATCGCCACGCGCCGACGACCGTGTCGCTGCCACCGGGACCGCCGATGGGCAGGATTCGGGCGACGAATTCGCTGACAGCGTCATCGACCGACGGACCTACCTCTCCCTCTCGGCAGCGACGGGAGCCGCGCTCGCGCTTCCCGGGTCCGCAACCGCGGACGTCCGCGGTGAACCGATAACCGACGAACTCGCGTTCGTCGTCAACCACACCCCCGACGAGTACGAGGCGGCGACCGTCGTCGAGTTCGCCAACCGACGGGCGCTCGAGGCGTTCGCGGACGACTACGTGACGGAACCCGACCCGGAGCTGTCCCGGGCACCGAAGGCGGTAACCCGTAATTCGCCCGCGCCCGCCGCACACGCACGCCTCACGGCCGACGAGGTCGCCGACGTCTGCGAGCGAGACGGCGTCGAGCGGCTGGACTTCTCGCCCGGAGCGAACCCGTGGTGGAAACTCGACTCACCCTACGAGGACGGCGTCTTCCCACCGGTGGAGTCGGCGCGTAACTACGTCGCGTACGAGGAACTCGCCGCGGGGCTCGACCACCTCGAATCCGCCCGTCCCGACCGCGTCCGCGTCCAGCGGATCGGCGAGTCGCCGGGCTGGACGAATCGATTCACCGGCGAGGAGTCGGATCCGCGCCCCGTCTACGTCGCCGAAGTGACGGCGAACGTCCGGGACGAGGAGTCCGTCGCCGAGAAAGAGCGGATCGTCTACTCCCTCTCGATCCACGGCGACGAACGGGCCGGCGCGGAGAGCGGATGCCGCCTGCTCGAGGATCTCGCGACGGGCCGGGCGGACGATTTCGAACACTTGCTCGACGACATCGTTCTCGTGTTCCTGTTTCCCAACCCCGACGGCTGGGTTTCGCGCACCCCGCAGACCGCGATTCCCTGGGTCGAGGCCCACGACACCAACTTCCAGCGCGGCAACGCGAGCGTCTTCGACGGGCAGCCGATCGATACGAACCGTCAGTATCCGACGATCGGCTGGACGAATCCGGCGTTCCGGCCGGCCGAACCCGACGGTGCACCCGAGGAATTCGAGGCCCTCGTCCCGGACGCGCTCGCGATCGTCGACCACCTGCGGGACTACGACGACGTGGCGCTCTTCTGTGACTACCACGGAATGTACACCGCGGATCACGCGGTCTTCAACCTCGAGACGAACGCGTCGCTCGATCATGGGGAGACGAACGAACTCGACGAGCTCAACGTCCGCATTGGCGAGGCGATGCAGTCTCACTGGGGCGGTATCGAGGCGATCGAAGACGACATCGCGACGGCAATCGAGGAGATGTACGACTGGGTGGACGACGGGGACGAGGCCGTTCCGGACGGCGACAGCTACGACGGCCTGTTCGACTGGGGGACGACGTACGATTCGATCTCCTACCAGGTGACCGGCGGCTTCGCGGACTGGGCGGGACAGCCCGAAGCGTTCGGTGGACTCGGGGCCGTCGCGGTGACGCCGGAGGTCGTGCTCTCGAATCACCAGGTCGCAGCCCAGAAGGAGTGGAAACCGTACTCGTCGCGCCACTACGTCACGGCGTACCGGATCTCGATGCGGACGTGTGCGGAACTGATCGCGCGCGAGACGAGCGCGACCGTCGCGACCGGCGGTCAGAACGTGGCGTACGTCACGACCGACGAACTCACGCGCACGTCAGCAGCCCTCCCACACACCGACGACCACTTCGACCCCGACACCGCCGCCGATACCGACTCCGGCCCCGACGGCGGTCGCGGAACCGACCACGCAACCGAAGTGCGACGGAATCACCGTCGCGTGGAAGCCGGTTCCGCGGCTCAGTCGACCGTCGCAGCGGACGCGGTCGACTCGTCTCACTCCCTTTTCGTCCACTTCGACGGCGTCCGCAACGCCACGACGGGAACGATCCGGGTGAAAGACCCGACCGGGACCGTGGTTCGAGAGATCGATCTCGCTGCGAAGGCCGACCCGACCGATTTGACGGCGCGAAGACGTGACGTCGAGGAGGTGTTCGTCCGCCGGCCGCGTGCGGGACGGTGGGAGATCGACGTCGACGCCGACGCCGACATCCGCGTCGGGACGACGGTGATCGACGCCGACGGCGACGTTCCCGACCCCGAAGAAGTACTCGGGTACGAACAGCGTGCGTACAGCGTCACGCCGTTGCAGTTCTTCGACGACCTCGAGCCGTTCCTCGAGGACGGCGAGATCGAGGGGATGAGTATCCTCGACGTCGCCATCGGTCGACTGCTCTGGGACGACGCGACGGCCTGTCGGTACGACAAACTCGTCGTCTCGCACGACGTCGGGCTCGACCATCCGTTGTACCTCCGCGCGATCGAGCGCTTCGTCGAACTCGGCGGCGATCTCGTCCTCACGGACGCGGGCGTGAACCTGCTCGGCGAACTCGACGTCGGGGCGGCCGCTTCGATCGCACCAGACGACATCACCGACGCCGACATGGTGTTTGCGACCCTCGAGGACAGGGACCTCGAGCACCCGCTGCTCGCGGGAATCAGGCCGCGACAGCAGGAGATCTGGAAGGGCTCACAGCTTGGCTACACGACGGGGATCGACCAGCCGTCGACGACCGTCGAGCGCGACGCGTTCGAGGCGGCCGGCGGCTCCGTCGCGGGGACCCTCCCGCGGTGGCTGATCGACGACGGCGAGCCCGTTCCGGCCGGCTACGGCGTCGGTGCCGGAATCCTCCCGGCGGGCGACGCCGAGATCACCGTCCTCGGATCGGTGCTCCCGCCCGCTCGACAGACCGAACTCCACCCCTTCGGGCTCGCGGACTACGCGCTCTCGGAGATGGGCCACACGCTGCTCTGTAACGCACTCGACTTCGAGCAGCGACGGTACGTCGACGGCGACCTCGTGCGGACCGTCGGCGAGCGTCGGTAGTCGGAACTCGGGGCTATCGGAGCGCCTCGAGGTCGAATTCGAACGCCGAGACCGGTACCTCGAGGTCGTGTTCGACGAGCACCTTCGGGTGGACCTCGCCGAGCACGCCGACTTCCTCACCGTCGATGACGACCGCCGCGGTTCGACCCGAAATGAAGGTCGGGTGGTCGGTCGGCGGCGTCTCCAGTTCGACGTCGAAGTTGCGGGCCAGCGCCTGTAGCCGCGCCTTGGCGTCCTCGTAGCCGGCGTCGTGGTGTGCGAGGACGGCCCCGACGCGGCGACCCTCGCTGACGCCGGTGTTCTCGCGCTCGTCGACTTCGGCGGCGAAGCCGATCTCGGCGAGGTTCTGCGGGTACGACCGGTGGGTGTTCCGCTCGAGGACCATCAGGAGTGAGGGCGTGACCCAGGTTCGAAGCATGGTGAAGTCCTCGCTGTAGGGTTCTTTGATGGTCGCCGGCTCGCCGGTGCCGTAGACGTCGTCACCGGGCGACACATCGAGCCGGTCGTAGTTCTCGGCCTCGCTGATCATGTGGAAGTTCAGCATGTCCTCGAAGCCGAGCCCGACGAGCTGCGTGCGGGCGGCGTTCTCGAGCCGGGAGCGCTCGTGACGACCGCCGACGGTCCCGATGTCGGGGTAGCGGGGCTCGAGGTCGTTGAAGCCGTAGGCCCGCCCGAGGTCGTCGATGATGTCCAGCGGGTGGAGCACGTCGACGCGGTAGGGTGGGATCGTCACCTCGTAGACGAGGTCGCCAGCGTCGTTCTCCGCCTTTTCGGCCTCGAGCCCGGATCGCTCGGCGAGATCGATCACGTCGTCGGGATCGAGCCCGATCCCGAGGATGGTCTCGATGCGGTCGTGCGCGACCGTCTTCGTCTTCATCGAGAGATCCGGGCGGACGAGTTCGCGTCCGCCGGACTCGCTATCCGGATACTCCACCCGCACTTCCTCGAGCGTGGCTCCCCGGGCCGAGAGCGCGTAGCAGACGATGGTCAGCATCTTGTCGATCGTCCACTGGTCGGTGCCGGTCATCTCGACGAACAGGTCCCGTGAGTCCGTCGACACCTCGGTCCGCCGGCCGTTGATGACCGGCGGGAACGAGAACAGCCCGATGCTGTCGTAGATCGCGGGGTAGCGCTCGTACTCGCTGACCAGGTCGGCGTAGGTCTGTCCCGTCTGGTGGTCCTCGAGCACGTCGGCGGGCGTCATCTCTCGATCGGAATCGAGGGGAACGAACCGATCTTCGTCGGGTTCGACGCCAACGTACTGGATCGTCGGATTGCCTTCCGTGGCGGCGCTCCCCTTCAGCATCGTCAGATCGTGGATTCCGATCGCGCCCTTCGCGCGTTTGCGCCCCATCGTCGCGTGGAGCTTCTCCTGGAGCTGAATCAGAGACTCGAGGGACTCCTCGTCTAAGTCGACGTCGCGGACGACCGCACCCGTGACGTACGGGCGGTCGTCGGGGACCGACTCGTCGACTTCGATCGTCCAGTCCGGCGAGTTCGGCGAGGGGACGTGTACACCTCGCGCGTCGCCGTACTGGTAGCGCATCGAGCGGGCGACGCCCTCGACGGAGAGCCGATCGAGACGGTCGGGCGCGAACTCGAGTTCGAACTCGCCGTCCTCGGTTCGGCCCTCGAACTCGAGGCCGAGCCCGAACAGGTCGTCGATCAGGTCGTCGTCGCTCTTCTCGTCGTGGCCGGTCAGGGTACGCAGTTCGTCGGGGTCGATGTCGACCGTGGGCATCAGTAGGTCACCTCCGTTTCGCGCAGCAGTTCCAGGTCACACAGCGTCCCGTGGATGTCCCGGATGTCCTCGAAGCCGTACATCAGCATGAGCAGTCGCTCGAGGGCCAGTCCCCACGCCATCACGTCGCAGTCGACGCCGAGGGGATCGAGCATCTCTTCGCGGAAGATGCCCGAGTTGCCGATCTCGACCAGTTCGCCGGTCGTCGGGTGAGTGCCGAACAGCTCGAAGCTCGGCTCGGTGTAGGGGTTGTAGTGGGGCTTGAACTGGATGTCCTCGATACCGAACTGGGCGTAGAACTCCTCGAAGGTGCCCATCAGGTCGCGCACCGAGAGGTCGTCGGCCATCACCCAGCCCTCGATCTGGAAGAACTCGAGCAGGTGGGTCGGGTCGAGCGTGTCGTTGCGGTACACCTTCTCGACGCTGAAGTACCGCTGTGGCGGCTCGAGTTCGCCGATCTCCTCGCCCGAGAGGTAGCGGGTCGACAGCGAGGTGGTGTGTCCGCGCAGCGCGAGCGCCCGCGCGAAGTCCTCGTCCCACGGCGAGTGATAGCCCTCGCCGTCCGGGCCGACGCCCTCCTTGTGCGCCCGCTCGACGCGGTCGACGAGGTCGTCCGGAAGCTCGCCGATGTGGGTTGGCTGTTCCAAGGCGAACCGGTCCCAGTGCGTCCGCGCGGGGTGGTCCTGGGGCATGAACAGGCAGTCGTTGATCCAGAAGTCCGCGTCGACGTGCGGGCCCTCCATCTCCTGAAAGCCCATGCCGACGAGGACGTCTTTCACGCGCTCGGCGGTCTGGCGCAGGATGTGGACGTTGCCGCCCTGGAACTGCTCGGCGTCGGCCTCGACGTTGTACTCGGCGAACTCGACGTCCGCCCACTCGCCGCTCGTCAGGAGTTCCGGCGTGACCTGGCCGACCGTTTCGGCGGTCTCGAGCCCCGCCATCAGCTCCGTGACGGCGCGCTCGGTCAGGGTCACTTCGCGGACCGTCGACTCGCGGCGCTCGAGCAGGCCGCGTCGGTCGAGCGATTCGAGCGCCTCCGAATCCACGTCGACGCCGTCGGTCGGCGCGTCGTCGGCGTCGGCGAGCGCCGCGAGCGCGTTCGCCTCCGTGTCGGCGTCCGGCGCTGCGTCCGGATCGGCCGTGATCTCGCCGCCGTCGATCGCGCCGTAGCCCTTGCGCGCGTAGTTCGAGAGCGCGATGTCGACCGCGTTCCCCTCGAGACCCGACGCGCCGATGACCTGCCCCATCGAGACGGGGTCGGCGTCGGCACCGGCCTCGAGCGCTGCCTCGTACAGTCGGACCTCGGGAAGCCCCTCGGCCACGTACTCGCGCCCCTCGTCGGTCAGGGCGACCGTTTCGTCGACGCGTTCGCTGACGGCGACCAGCCCCTCGTCCTCGAGTTCGAAGACCGCCCCGGTGACGGTTTCGGGAGGGAGGTCGGTCGCCGTGGCGAGGGCGTCGACGGACGTTGCCTCGTCCGCGTTCGCGGTCTTCAGGACCGCGACCTGTTGTGATGGAAGTTGCATTCGCTTGTTCGTATGCCTGCGTGTCGGTCAGTTAGCGGTTCCGATACCCGTCCGAGAACGACTCCCCGGACGGTGTCGAACGGTCGGTTTCGCCGCGCGCACTCGATGTGAGCCCCCGCGGATCCACCGGCCCGGTTTCACCGGGCGAAGAAGAAGCCGAACCCCGACCGCTGGCGCTGTGGCTGGCTGCCGACACCGATTCCGTGGGATTCGGATGCCATACGCGGTCTCACTCGCGACCGGCCTAAAAACGTTGTGATACGAGTCACCACACCACTGCACGCTACCCCTCGGACACGCGCGTCGTCTCGAGCGAGCCGGCGTCGACCCACTCGAATCCGGACCGTTCTGCTGCCGCCGTCGCGTCGGGGATGTCCACGGGCGCACACCCGTCGGCGAACTCGATGCGGGTCTCCTCGGAGCCGACGGCCGGCAGTTCGGGGAGGAAGTCGTCGTCCTCGAGCAATCCCCGGACGGAGACGGCCCCGCCCGCGTCGAGCGCCGCGCCGAGCGCGCGATAGCGATCGTCGTCGGACCGGCACTCGAGGTCCGCCCCGAAGGCGTCGTTCGTGACGCGCGCGGTCTCGCAGCCTCCCGAGAGCGTCCCGAACTCGTCCGCCTTCGTCGCGTCTCCATCTCCGTCTCCGTCTCCGTTGTCGCTCGTCGCTCGCTCGGGCCGACTCGAGCCCGCGGCCCCGCCTGCATCGTCGGCATCGGGCGTCGCGCAGTCGCGCTCCGGAGACCGGCACCCATCATCGTCGTCACTATCGTCTTCGTCACGGCGTCGTGCGACCGACGGGCGACCGCGGAGTTCGAATCCGTCGACCTCCCTCGAGGGGGTCGACGTGGTCGCCGGTTCCGAATTCGGTTCCGGCTCCCGTTCCGTCGACGGCTCGGCTTCGTCGATGAGCGAGTCGACGGTCGCGGGCGAGTTCGCCGCCCGACGGGCGTTGCCCTCCAGCGCCCACGGCGGCCACGGGTCGTCATCGCCGCTGGCGGTCGGGTCGTCGCCCGCCGCGGGCACGTACGCCTCGAGTCCGTGTGTCGGTAGCAGCGGCCGGTCGAACGCTTCGATTCGCGGCCCGTAGCGGTCCCGGAGTCGCTCGAGTTCGCCCGCGTCGACCAGCGCGGCCCGCCAGCGGTCGACGCCGCTGGAGAGGAGGACGAACCGGGCGTCGGTCCTGGCGAGAATCTCGTCGTTGATCGCCCACAGGACGGCGGGGAGGTTGTCGGTCGCGAGCGGCGTGTCCGGGTACGCGACCGTCGCCTCGCGGCGGCGACCGCGGGGATCCGTCGCCGTCAGTTCGATCCCCGTCCGCGTGACCGAACCGGCGAGCGACCAGCCGATCGCCTCGAAGACGGCCGCGAGTTCGCGCTCGAGCGCCGCCCGCGAGTACCGGGCCGCGCAGGCGAGTCCGCGGTCGCTCCGCGTGATCGTTCGGCGGAGCACCGCGGTCCGGTCGACCGACGTCGCGAAGGCGTCGGCCAGCGCCGCCTCGAGGGTGTCGTCACCGGACGCCGCCCGTCCGATGTCCGTCGGCGTGACGCCGAACGAGCCGAGGACGTCGGCGGAGACCAACAGGTCGTCGTTCGAGTCACGAGTGGCCAGGACCATCGATACCTCCGGATTCCACGGACGCACCTATATATCTTCGTCAGACGCCAAAACGTATCCCTCCCGTCGCCCGTACAAACGTCGCCGCTCGCTCACCGATCGGTCGGGAGCCGTCCGTGCGGCCGCTCCCCCTCTTCCGGGCTCAGCGACGCCGCGGCGACTCGAGTTCGATGTCGGCGGCCTCGAGCAGCTCCTCGACTTCCGCGCGTTTCTCCTGGTGTTCCGCGAGGAACTCCCGCATGAGCTGGGCGGCCTGTTCCTTGCAGTCGCCACAGAGGCGCTCGCCACCGACGCACTCGTCGTAGACGCGCTTGGCGAACTCGTCGTCGTCGCCGGCCAACAGGTAGGCGTAGAGTTCGTAGACCGGGCATTCGTCGGCGCGGCCTCCCTTCTCGCGCTGTTCCTCGGCCGTCTCTCGGCCGCCGGTCGTCGCGGCCTTCACCTTGTCGTAGCCGTCCTCGGGGTCGTCGAGCAGCGAGATGTGACTCGCCGGAACCGAAGAGGACATCTTCCCGCCCGTGAGCCCGGTCATGAACCGGTGGTAGATCGAGGACGGCGGCTGAAATCCGTGGCCGCCGTTCTCGACCTCGATCTCCCGGGCCAGCTCCTCGGCCTCGGCGCGGTCGATCTCGAAGGCGTCGACGTGGCTCTCGTAGACCCGTTTCTCGCCCGCTATCGCGTCGATCAGCGCGTCGAAGGCCTCGTCGGTGGCTCGCCGATCGAAGAACCGGGTTCGCGGCCGGACCGGTTCCATGCCGGCCTCGTTGAGTTTCGTCAGGACCGAGCTCAGCGTGTCGGCGTCCGCGTCGAGTTCGGACAGTGGCGTCTCCTCGAGCGCCTCGGCGACGTGCACGCAG
The DNA here is from genome assembly GCF_900110865.1 of Natrinema salaciae. NCBI lineage: Archaea > Methanobacteriati > Methanobacteriota > Halobacteria > Halobacteriales > Natrialbaceae > Natrinema > Natrinema salaciae. Next base: position 21,575 of record NZ_FOFD01000003.1, on the reverse strand, counting down.
CGGAGCGCGTCGTCGTCGACGTCGGCGGGGTCGAGCCGCTCGTAGAACGCGGCGACGAGGGCGCGCTCGTCGGGCTCGAGTTCGAAGCTGGCGTAGGCCTCGCTCACCTTGAAGAAGCGCATCCGCTCGGCGAGGTCCCGCGCGAGCCGGACGTGGGGGTCTTGGTCCGGCCCGACGGGGATCACGGTCGGTTTCGGCTCCTCGAGTTGCGGGTAGAGGATGTCGGCCATCTGGGTGACGACCGACTGCATGTGCGAGACGTCGGTCTCGCCGTCGAAGCCGTAGATCGCCTGGAACTCGGAGAAGTTCGCCTCGGCACCGAGTTCGAAGGACAGGTCCTGCAGTTCGCGGTTCGTCGACTGGCGGTAGAGGGTCCCCTCGTCCGGGTCGAAGCCGAGTGCGAGCAACGAGAGGAGGTAGTCCCGGGCGTGCTCGTCGATCTCCGCCCAGCTCATCCCGCGGGCCGAGTTGGCCTCGAGGTCGGCGATGAGGCCGTAGGCGTCGGCTCCCTGCTGTTGGTGCCAGATGATCTCGTCGAAGACCAGCTTGTGGCCGATGTGGGGGTCGCCGGTGGGCATGAACCCCGAGAGGACGGCCGCCGGCTCGTCGTTCTGCAGCGCCTCGGCGACCGGCCGGTAGTCGCGGTGGCCGAAGATGACGCCCCGACGCATCAGGTAGTGCGGGTTCGGTACCTGGTCGAGCAACTCGTCGAACTCCTCGATGCCGAACTCCTCGAACAGCTTCCGGTAGTCGGAGACGCTCGAGGAACCCCAGGGGTCCAGCGCGACGTCGTCCGCACCTGCAGCTCCGCCGTCTGGTAACGGTTCCCCTGACTCGGGCTCCTCGAGTGGGTCGTCTCCGGTCATCGTGTCGGTTTTGGCGCGGCAGCGCGCAAAAACCTTCGGCTTCGCCGTCGGTGGAATCTTCGCGGCCGGAGAGTGAAGTCGGTGCGCGACGAACGTCGACCGACCATGGACGTTCAGCTATTCGGACGCGAGCGGGAGATCGACGAGTCGCGGATCGACGCACGGCCGGCGACGATCCGCGAACAGATACGGGAGTACGAGGCGGGCGAACGGACGGCGTTCGACCTCGAGATCGCGTACCCCGACAGCTTTACCGGGCGCGTTATGCAGGCGATGACGGCTATTCCGGCCGGCGAAACGAGAACGTACGGTGACGTCGCGGCGACGCTCGAGAGCGCACCGGTCGCGGTCGGGCAGGCCTGCGGTCGGAACCCGATTCCCGTCATCGTTCCCTGCCACCGTATCGTCGGCGTCGACTCGCTGGTCGGATACGGCGGCGGACTGGATCTGAAACGGCAGTTGCTCGAGCACGAGGGCGCGGCGATTCCGGGCGAGCGGGAGGCCGTCGACTCGCCGCGCGACTGAACTGTTATACGCCGTCCGCCCGACCGGGCAGCCATGACCGAGTTTCCCGTCCTCACCGACGGCGACGTCTACTCCCGGTTCGACTACGAGACGGTCGTCGACGCCGTGCGCGACGCCTTCGCGGAACGGGCGGCTGGCACGCTCGAAGCGCCGCCGCGCTGGCGGGTCCCGGCCGGCGCGGGCGACCTGGTGTTCACCGCGGGTGCCGCGACCGGCCCCACGAACGCGGCCGGGTTCCGGGTCTACGAGACGCATCCCGAGTCCGGCGACGACCACGCGGAACTGGTGGCCGTCTTCGACGCGACGACCGGCGCGTTCGAGGGGCTGTTCGTCGGGTACGCGGTCGGCGGGCTCCGAACGGGCGGCATCGGCGGCGTCGCGATCGATTGTCTCGCCCGCGAGGACAGCGAGACGCTGGGGATTCTGGGGGCGGGGTTTCAGGCCCGGGCGCAGGTCGGTGCGGCGTGTGCGGCCCGCGACTTCGACGAGGTACTGGTCTTCAGTCCGACCGCCGAGAGCCGCGAGTCGTTCGCCGAAACGGTCGACGGCGAGGTCGGGCCGGCCGTCCGCGCGGTCGACGATCCCGAACCGGTCGTCCGCGCCGCCGCCGCGCTCGTCTGTGCGACCGACAGCGAGGAGCCGGTCTTCGATCCCGACTGGCTCGAGCCCGGAACCCACGTCACCACGATCGGCCCGCGATTTCGGGACGCCCACGAACTCCCGCTCGCGGTGGTCGATCGCGCCGACGTCGTCGCGACCGACTCGCTGCCGCAGGTCGACGCCTACGACCGGCCGTACATCGCGTCGGGCGACGACCGCGAGCGGCTGGTCGAACTCGCCGACGTGCTCGGAGCCCCCGAACGCGGACGGCAACGCGAGGACGACGTCACGCTGTTCTGTTCGGTCGGATTGGCGGGGACGGAGGTCGTCCTCGGGAGGGTCTTGCTCGATCAGATCGCGTGAGGACGCGGCCGGGTACTACGGCGTGAGCCGCTCGAGCGACCACCATTCGATCGCGTCGCTTCGATCCGTTCCGTCGCCCACCAGCGCGAACACCATCGTCTTCCGGACGCCGTGGGCCAGCCGCACGTCCAGCGCCAGATCGCGCGGTTCGAAGACGTAGTCGGCCGGATGCACGCGAACGAGCAGTTCGGAGTGTCCGAGATTCTCGACCGACTCCACGTCCGCGTACGTCCGGAAGTCCGCCCCGAACTTGTACCCCGTCTTGGGGACGACGCCCCGCTCTCGCAGCTCCGTATAGACGGTCAGCCGCCGATCGAAGCGTTCGCCCTCGACCTCCCGCCCCCGCTCGCGGACCATCTCGGGCTCGAGGTCGATCGCGCCCCGTTCGGCGAGGTAGGCCGCCTCGAGCAGGGAACACTGCAGCGTCGGCTCGTCGTACTCCCGGCCCTCGAGCGGTTGGCCGTAGAACGTCCGCTCGTAGAGGTCGAGCGGCGGCTCCCAGACAACGACCCGATCGGCGAGCAGGTCGGCCTCACAGCCGTCGGGCAGCGCGGCGTCCGACCCCGAGGTCCCCGACGGATTTCGGCGGCCGATCTCGAAATAGGTAATCTCGCTTTCCTCGTCGACGACCGCCAAGACGCCTTCCCGGAGCTCGGCGGCGGGGATGTCGGTTCGCTCGCCGACGATCCGCAGGGCGTAGGCGATCTTCCCGTCGCCGGGCCCCTTCCCGCGCGGGAAGACCGCGAAGTCGACCTCGCCGCCGGGCGGGTCCGGAACCCACGGCTCCGCGGCCGGCGAGAGGTAGAATCCGCGCGATCGCAGATCCGCGTAGACGAGAAACCGCACGCCGAACCCCTCGCCGGGCTCCCTGGCGACGAACTCCCGGAAACGCAGCCGCTCGCCGCTCGCGGCGTCGACGATCGCCTCGAGGTCTCCCCGGTAGAGCAGGTGGGCCGCCTCGACGGGCGCGAGCGCGATCTCGTTGCCTTCGAGCGGATAGCCGTAGCCTCGCGAGTCGTGATAGCGCTGGCGCGCGTCGCCGCCGACGTAGACGACGCCGTCGTCCGTCTCGAACCGTCCCTCGAGTGCCATACCCGTGGCTTCGCCGGGCGACATTAAGTGGCTGCGGATCGATTCCCGGGCGACCGCCGTCGTGGAACACCCGGTTCGACGGTGGCCGGTTCGGGACGCACGATCGACGTCGACAACGGCACGCCTTCGAACACGCTGGCGATCCCACCCGCCGCAGCTGCGGCTGGTCGGGATGCTGTCCCGGGGTGGCGGTCGCTGCGGTTCGATCGACGGGTCGGTCAGTCGTCGGCGGCGGAGTCCGCCTCGAGCGGCCCCTCGAGTGCGCGGTCGCAGGTCGCGTCGAGACACCGGATTCCGCTTCTCGTTTCGAAGGTCGGGAGCCCGCAGCCGCACGCGCCGTCGACCACACCGGCGGGGACGGCGAAGCCGGTGTCGCAGTCCGGGTAGTGTTCGCAGCCGGCGATGAGCCCGCCGCGTCGGCGGATCCGGAGGTCGCCGTCGCAGTCGGCGGTCGGACACGCCCACTCGCGGTCGAACGCCTGTTTGACCGCGGCGTCGAGGGACTCGCAGCCGCGGTCGAGACAGAGGTTGAACGCGAGGCCGCGCTCGACGCGCATCTTCGGGAGGCCGCAGTCGCAATCGCACTGCTCGTCTCGGATCGTCGCGTCGGCCGGCACGCCGTAGCGGTCGCCGCAGCCGACGCAGTGGACCCCGCTCGAGCGCACGAGCGCGCCCCCGCAGTCGGGACAGGTGCCGACCGGCGTCCCGGCCGCGGAGGACGGATAGTGTGCGAACCCCTCCCGCTCGTGGGCGGCGATCCGCAGCGTCTGGGTGCCTTTCTTCGCGACGAGCGTGAAGCCGTCCCTGCGGTCGCTCGAGACGCTGTCGGCGCGGGTGAGCCACGCGACGGGCTGGTAGCCGTCGACGTCGTGGACGAGGACGGTGTTGTCCGGTTTGACGATGGTGGTCACTCGGCCGCGGTACTCCGCTCGGTCGGCGTCCTCGGCGATGACGGTGCAGTCACCCGCGAGGACGCGAATCGCGTCGTCGATCACGGGCCGTCTGGCCGCGGTTTCGTACTTAAACCCGCGGACCGGACGTGACCGCCGCGGCGACCTCGGTCGGGAGGCCGGCGATCGACCCGTCGAGCCGGCTTTCGTGACACCGGGCACCACCGGCCGTTCGGGGGTCGCTCCCGCTCGGCGGCGTGTGCGACCGGTCCGCCTCTTCGATCCGTTCAGTCGAGACAGACGTAGGTTCGCGTCGTTCCGACTCCTTCGAGCGGCCGAACGGTTTCGGTAATCGTCTCGAGTATATCCCGGGGATCGTCGCCGGTCAGTTCGACCATGACGTCGAAGTCGCCCGCGATGACGTGTGCGTCGACGACACCCGTCGCATCGCGCAGGGTCTGACAGACTTCCTCGGCGGTTCCGGCCGCGGTGTCGAGCATCGCAAACGCGTAGACCATCCTGCCCGTCTACGGTATCGACGGGCAAAAAACGGGAGTGGACCGCGGTCGCTCCTCAGTTCTCGTTCGTCGCTTCTCGACTCTCGTTTCCGTCGGCCGTTCGCTCGGTGGATCGGGACGCGTTCGCACTCCCGTCAGACCCGCCGGGTGCGCGGTCGTCGCTCATCGATCGGCCGACATCGTCGCCGGCGATCGAGCGAGCGACCGCCGCCGTGTCGGGACCGCCGAGTTCGCCAGCGCGCTCTCGAAGCGTTCGAATCGACTCGAGGTCGACGCCGCGGTCGGCGAGCACGTCCGCGGGGATTCCGACTGCGGCGGTCTCGGCCGCCGCGGCCCGTCGTTCGACGCTTCGCATCTCGGCGACCGTTTTCGCGACCTCCGCGCGATAGCGACCGTCGCTGATCTCGTCGGCCTCGCGGGACTCGTTCACCGCCTCGAGTCGCTCCTCGAGGTCGGCGAGGCGCGCCTCGCTCTCCTCGTGTTGCGTTGCGATGACGGCCGCTTTCGTCTCGTTCGAGTCGGCGTTCGAGAGCCTGACGTCGAAGGCTCGCTCGGCGACGTCGCCCTCGATCTCGGCGTTCTGGACGCCGACGGCGGCGACGAACCGTTCGCCGGGTGCGATCGATTCGGGTCCCGTCTCGGCGTCGGAGCCGTCCTGTCCGCTCCCGCTCGAGACGACGCTCGCCGCAGCGAGGGGCATCGCGACCGTCGCGACGACCAGTACCGCTGCCAGCGTCATCGACGTAGTTCGATTCATTGGTGATAGATTGCGTCGGTCGGTGATAGGTGCTCGAGACGATGACTTGGGTTCACCGACGGTTAACGCGATTCAACGCGGTTTTCGATCCGTCGCCGTCCGTCGGTTTCGGCTGGTTTCTCCGAGTCAGGTCTCTCGTTCGGTCTCGTTCCCTTCCTCCTCCTCCGCATCGGGAAGCGAGAGCACGTTCTCGCGACCGAGCCGGAACGACTCGAGCGCGCCCTCCTCGCGGAGCCCGGTGACGACCTTGCTGGTCTTCGCGTCGGTCCAGCCGAGTTCCTCGACGACCGCCTGCTGTTTCATCCGGCCGCCGCGGTCTCTGACGAGGCGAAGGACCTGCTCTTCGTTGGTGAGGAGTTCGGGGTCCGGCCCCTCCGTCGCGCTCGAGTTCGCCGATTCGTCGGACGTTCCCGCCGCCCCGGCGTCCGAACGAGGGTCCGGCTCGGGTCCGGAATCGGACGTGGCCGCCCCGTTATCTCCGGTCGCTCGACTCGCCGGCTCTCGGTTGCGGTACCACCACGCGCCGGCGACGCCGAGTCCGACCACGCCGACCGCGATCCCCGCGATCATCGCCGTACTGAACCCGCTTCCGGCGGCAGTGACGACGACCCGAGGCTCGCCGGAGACGAAGTCGGTCTCGTCACCCCGCCAGATCACCGCGTGATCGCGTTCGTCGTCCGGGTCGGGTGCGATCGAGGTCGGTTCGTATCCGTCCGGCCACTCGATCAGTAATCGCGTCCCGTCGTCGAGGTAGATCCCTTCGATCGCATCGCCTGCGCGGAGTTCGTCGCCGTCGACGGCGGCAAATCCGTGCCAGCGGAACGCGTATCTGACCACGCCGTACTCGCGGCCGAACGACTGGCGCTCGGTCGTCACGCTGAACTCGTCGGCGGCCATCTCCCGACCCGTCGCGTCGCTCGCCGCGGTGACCGTGTCGGTCATTCGATCGGCGAAGGACTGTGTGTGATTCGCCGGGTCCGCTCGGATGTCGTCCCGCAGCGACTCGAAAGCCGTCTCGCTCTCGTTGTCGTCGAGCCGAACCCAGAACTCGAGGGTCCACGCTGCGGTCCCGTTCGGTCGGACAGCGACGTCCATTCGGACCTCGTCCGCGTCGATCCGGTCTTGCTGGACCGCGAACGGCTCCGACTGCGGCTGCCCGCCGTCCACGGCTGTAGCGGCGACGACCGGTCCCGTTCCGGTGAGCAGGAGCGCGACCAGGAGGATCGTCACGCCGACGCGACCGTTCATACCAGTCGGTACTTCTCACCTCTGTTAAAGCATGCGGAAGTCGGATCTCCGGTGCTACCGGCCGTTACTGCACCGACGAGACCGGTGTCGGGAAAATCGCATCAATACGAAATCACTACTAGATACTGTTTGGCCCGCGCCACCCTCGGAAAAGTGCGCCCGAACGTCCGTCCCCAGTCCCCGGCGACCGGAGAACACCGCGGACGACTCGAGCGGGACGCGTCGGTCGCGTGCCACCGTCCGATCCGTCGGTATCGTGGTGGTTTCGCGACCCAGCCTCACGCAGAAAGCCGGTCCGTAGAACGGGACGACCGAACAGCAGGAGCGACCGCCGACGGAGTCGTCTCACTGTCGCTCGGGTCGGCAAGGGAGGAACCGGGAGGGAGGGCCGACAGGGGGTGTCAACGGGGACAACTCAGGTACCCGGCACGCCGAGCGCCGAGACCGAACCGATACCGACTAGCTCGAGCGCCGCGAGGACGACCACTGTGGCGGCCCAGGCGGCGACGCCGACGCCGGCGGACCGTCGCCAGCCGAGCCGGTAGCGCCGCTTGACGACCGCGACCCACGCCGCGATCGCCAGCAGCCCGCCGAACAACGGGATCGGCTCGAGGACGGCCCAGACCAGTGCGCCGAGCAGCGCGGTCAGCACCGCGTGGCCGTAGTCGCGGGCGTCCGCGACGACGTGGGTGCCGGCGTGGAGAGCGGCACCGCCGACCAGCAGGCTCACGGCGAACGCCAGCAGTCGGTCCTCGAGACCGAGCGGCGCTGGTGGTGCGAGCGGCGGCATGGGATGGTGCAGTCGTGCAGCGGCTTATTCGTCGCCGTCGTCCGACTCGTCGTGATCGTCGTCGGCCCCCTCGTCGTCGGTCTCCTGGGACTCGTCCTCGGTGTCGTCAGCCTCGTCGGGTTCCTCGTCGTCACCCGGCGTCACCTCGCCGATCGCGTTGCCGAGCGATCCCTCGAGGTCCCCGCTCAGGAACGACGAAATCCGCTCGTGGATCGCCGAGACGTGATCTGGGGCCTGATCCGGGAGGTCGACGGTCGGACCCTGCCCGTCGCGTTCGTCGGCGGCGCTGCCAACAGCGGCTCCGTTCTCGCTTCGCTCGTCGTCACCGCGTTCGTTCGTGTGCTGTTCGTCGGTACTATCCGCGCCAGTGTCCACGGACACGGGTGCGTTTCCGGGTGCTGCGGCGGCGAAACCGGTCGCCGCGATCAGTACTGCGAGTGCGACTGCGATGAGCGTTGTTCGTTTCATAGCTCGCATCCCACTCTCGGTCGGTCGAGCCATTTGAAGGGGCACTCTCGTGAACGCGGTTTTCGAGTGTTTGAGGCCGTTTGAACCGCGTTTTCGTCGGTTTGTGACCCGTTCAACGCGGATCGAACGGGCTCGGATCTCCGTCTGCCGGCGGACCGCGACACGACGACGACGCCGACCGAACGGCAGGGTGCGCGTCGACGACGCGACGACTCGAGTCTCGCGTCGCCGGAGACGCAACGGATTTCCGTAGCGCCGGTGACTCTCGGCTATGGCCGATCTGCTCGCGGAAATCGTGCTGTTCGACGGCTTCGACGAACTCGACGCCATCGGCCCCTACGAGGTCTTTCAGAACGGGGCGCAGGCCGGCGCGTCCCTCGAAACCCGGCTGGTCACGCTCGAGGAGACGGCGCTCGTGACGGCGAGTCACGGACTCCGCGTCGAACCGGACGGGACCCTCGGGGAGCCGGACCTGTTGCTCGTTCCCGGCGGGGGCTGGACGACCGCGGGCGGCGTCCGGGCGGTCGTCGACGAGGGGACGCTGCCCGACGCCGTCGGCGAGCGATCCGCGGCCGGCGCGACCGTCGCCTCCGTCTGTACCGGTGCGATGGTGCTGGCGGCGGGCGGCCTGCTCGAGGGGCGACCGGCGATCACCCACCAGGTCGCCGTCGACGATCTCGAGGCCCACGCGGCGGACGTAATCGACGCGCGCGTGGTCGACGACGGCGACGTTCTCACCGCCGGCGGCGTCACCGCGGGGCTCGACCTGGCGCTGTGGTTCCTCGAGCGCGAGTTCGGCGCGGCGGTCGCCGCGGCGGTCGAGACGGAGATGGAACACGAACGGCGCGGCGCGGTCGTCGACTGATCTCCCGCGCGTGCCAAACGGCTATAGGGAGCGATCGAATACCCCGTCGTACATGCCTGCTGTGTTGTTCGATATGGACGGCGTGCTGGTCGACAGCGAAGACTACTGGGTCGACGTCGAACGCGAGGAGATCTTTCCCGCCACGGTCCCCGACGCGGACGTCGATCTCGCCGAGACGAGCGGAATGAACTTCCGCGAGATCTACGACTACCTCGACGCGGCGTACGGAACTGCCATCTCTCGCGACGAATTCGTGCAGCGGTTCAACGAGGCCGCCGAGGAGATCTACACCGAACGCGTCGAGCTACTGGACGGCCTCCGCGACCTCCTCTCCGAACTGGACGAGCGCGGCGTCCCCGCGGCGCTGGTCTCCTCGTCGCCCCACGACTGGATCGGCATGGTACTCGAGCGCTTCGACCTCGAGGGCGAGTTCGAGCGCGTCGTCAGCGCCGACGATATCGACGCGGCGAGCAAGCCGGAGCCGGACGTCTTCGAGTACGCGGCCGACGAAGTCGGGGTCCCGGCGGCGGAGTGTGTGGTCGTCGAAGACTCGGCAAACGGGATCGAGGCGGCCGCTCGAGCGGGGACGATCGTCGTCGCGTATCGGATCGCAGCCCACGGCGACATCGATCGCTCGTCCGCGGACGAGGTGGTCGATTCGCCGGCCGAGCTTCGGGAGCGGGTGCTCGCACTGACGGACCGAGCGTAGCGGCATCGCGCTGCCGAAGAAGACCGCCCGCGGGGACGCCGTGACCGACGGCCCCGTCTCCCGGGCTCTCGGCGAAACGCACTTCGACGAACGGCCGACGGCGTCGCGTAACTGCTCGAGCGGGTCGACGCTATCGCACGTCGACCGTCCGGCTCGCCTCGATCGGCAGCAGCGGCTCCTCGGGAAAGGCCACGCTGACGGTGAACTCGAGTTCCTCGGCGTCCGCGCCGAAGACGCCGACCGGGACGGTCTCCGCGTCGCGGAGGTAGCTGCTCGTGCTCGTCATCTCCACGCCGTTGACCGTCACCCGAACGCCGGCGCGGGCGGGTTCGCCGACGTTTCGGACCGTGACCTCGCAGACCTCGTTCTCGCCCGTCGCGACGGTCTCGGGAAACCGGCCCCACTCGATTTCGACCGCGGGGAGCGACCCGGCTCCCTCACGGATGCGCTCGGCGACGCCCTCGGAGAGGCCGGCGTCGACGAGTCCGTCGACGCCCGCGTCGACGACGTCGCCGGGGGTCGACAGCCCCTCCTTCGCGAGTTTGCTCGCTCGACCCGACGCGACGCCGTCGATGGCGGTCAGCCCGACCGCGTCCTCGGCGACGCCGTTCTCGATACGGGCCTCGACCCGACGCGCGAGGTTCGCGGCGTGGGGGCCGACGAACCGATCGAGGAAGGCCCCGAGCGCCGAGACGAGCCGCGTCGCGTTCCGGCGAATGACCCACGCGTCGCTGCGGAGTTCAGACGGGGTCGTCCCGCTGGCCGCACTGCGAAGGATCGCGAGCACCTTCCGCTGGCCCGCCTCGAGCGCCTCGGTGTCCTCGCCGACCAGAACCGCGTCGATCGCGTCGCGTTCGTCCTGCCGGGCCGACACGGAGTCGAACTCCTCGGCGGTCGCGACGGCCCTGAGGATATCGCCGGTCGTCGGCTCGTCGCCCCCGCCGGTTCCGTCGTCGCCGGCGACGCGGTCGCAAAGCGCTGCGAAGCGGGCCGCCGTGTCGAGTCGAAGGTAGTACTTCGAGGTCAACACGCCCCGCGGCGTCGCCTCGATCGAGAGATCGTCGCCGGTCTCGACGAACCCGCGGTCGACCAGTCCCTCGAGGCAGTCCCGAACCCGCTGTGTGAGGTTCGGGAAGTCGTACTCGTCGGGCTTGGACTGCCCGCGGACGTAGTAGAAGGTCGTCTCGAGCCAGTCCATCACGTCGTCGAGATCGGTGATCGTCCCCATCGCGATCTCGGCGTTGAGGTGGGTCTCGAGGCTCTCGGCCAGCCGAGACTCGATCTCCTTCCCGTCGCGGAGCAGCCCGCGGTACTTGTCCGCCTCCGACGAATCGCAGACGACCCAGCCGTAGCCGACGTCGTCGTACCCCGGGCGGCCGGCGCGGCCGAGCATCTGGAGCACGTCGAGGGGGCTCATGTCGACTTCGCCCTCGAGCGGATCGTGGTGCTTCGTGTCCCGGATCACGACGCAGCGGGCGGGCAGGTTGACACCCCAGGCCAGCGTCGAGGTCGAGAAGAGGAGCTCGATGTGGCCGGCCTTGAACCACTTCTCGACGAGGTCGCGGTCGTTCTTCGAGAGCCCGGCGTGGTGGAAGGCGACGCCGTCGAGCACCGACTTGCGGAGCGTCGAGTCCTCGAGTTCCGTCGAGTCGGTGTGGAAATCGTAGTCGCCGCGAGCGCCCATCGGAATGTCGCGCTCGGCGATCTCGTCGCGGGCCTTCTTGGCGGCCTGGACGGTGTCCTGTCGAGAGGAGACGAACACCAGCGACTGGCCGTCCTCCCGGAGATGCGGCTCTGCGAGGTCCAGCGCCCGGTAGAGGCGGCGGTACTTGTCGGCGAAGGAGTTGTCGCCGTGGGTGTAGGTCTTGACGCCGGCGTTGAGTTCGACGGGTCGGTACTCCTCGCCGAACTCGAAGGTCGTTTCCGCCGGGGCGTCCAGCCACGCCGCCACGTCGTCGACGTTCGGCATCGTCGCCGAGAGCGCGACGATGCGTGGGTCACAGAGCCGACGCAGGCGGGAGATCGTTACCTCGAGCACCGATCCTCGCCGGTCGGCATCCAGCAGGTGAACCTCGTCGATGACGCAGACGTCGACGTCGGTGACGAAGTCGTACCGTCGCGAATCGTGTTTGCGGGTCGCCGAGTCGAGCTTTTCGGGGGTCATCACGAGGATGTCCGCCCGGCGCGCGCGCCGCGGGTTCAGGTCGCGCTCGCCGGTGACGACGTAGATCGAGTACTCCAGCTCCTCGAACCGATCCCAGTCGTCTTCCTTCTCGTTCGTGAGCGCTCGCATCGGGGCGATAAACAGCGCCGTTCCCCCGTCGGCGAGCGACTTACAGATCGCCAGCTCCGCGAGCGCCGTCTTCCCCGAGGCGGTCGGCGCGCTCGCGACCACGTTGTCCTCGGACTCGAGTAATGCGGGCAGTGCCTCGCGTTGCATCCGGTTGAACTCCTCGAAGGCGAAGGCGTCGGCGAATTCGGGGAGAACCTCGGCGACCTCCATCACACGGAAACGGGGGGTGGCGGGTCAAAGGCGTTTCCTTCGAGTCGCAGTAGCTACCGTCCGTTGATGGCGGTGGCGATCACAGCCCCGGCGTTGCTGAACACCAGCGGGTAGATGATCCCACCGAGCAAAACCGCGGGCACGAGTACCGGTGCGGTCGAACTGCTGCCTTCGATTCCGAAGGTGGACCATTCCGCGCTGGATTCGGTGACGATGGCACCGACGCCCATGACTAGCCCGTACCCGATCGTCACCGGTGTCCCGGCGATGATGGCCTCGCCGAGGTCGGTCGCGTTCCACCGGAGGGCCAAGAACGCGCCGACTGCGAGCAACGCAAGCGGCGGCAGGATGTACAGTACCCCCGCGGTCGAACTACTCGACTCGGTGATGAAGTTCACGGTGCCCGTCCCGCCGAACGGTCCGAAACTACCGCTGCTCTGGATGTCGACCATGTGGGCGTTGTAAAAGTACCAGGCTACAGCCTTCCATTCGGCAACGCTCTCACTGATGGTCTCGCGAACCTCGCCGCTGATCAGGAGGTACGTAAGTAGATAACCGATCACGGCGGCGAAGACGCCGAGCCCCGCACCCGCCGCGACTCTCGAGCCACCCGGTACTGCACTCTCTTCGGACCTTGCCAACTGTGAAGACATTGTGGAGAACCTAGATGTGCGTTGATATAATGGATCTTGTGGTTTGAGTCTCCGCCGACTGTTCGAGAATCGATTCACTGTCGAGTGGCTCGTTCGACGGGCTGAGAACTCGAGTCCGCCACTGGTCGCTCAGACGGCCGCCTCGTCGGTCGCCACGTCCTCGAGCTGGTCGCTGAGCCGGCTGCTGGCCCGGTCGGGCTGGGGGACGCGCTCGAAGACCAGCTCCGGATCGCCGGAGCCGGCGGTGTAGACGGTCAGATTGCCGTAGCCGAGCAGGCGGCCGACCCCGGACTGGCGCAAGCTGATGTTCTGGACGCGGTCGAGGCGAAACTGGGTGACGTCCCTCGAGACGATCCCCCGTTTCTTGTAGAGCTCCGAGGAGGTGATGACGTAGCGAGTGTTCGTCCAGACGAGGTAGCGGACGAGCGCAACGGCCGCACCGACGACCGTCAGCAGGACGCCCAGTATCGTCAGGATGCCGACGCCGTCGGTTCCGCTCCACCCGGCGACGAGAAAGCCCACGATCGCCAGTCCGATCCCGACTGGCAGTCCGGACCCCATCGTGATCGGATGGGGGCGGCTCTCCCAGACGATGCTCTCGTCGTCGCTGATGTGAAACCAGTCGGGGGTCGAGCCGAAGGCCATCGGCCGCGCCTATTCCACACCTGCCCGTAAAGCTATCGGGGGAATGGACCGGTTAACGCCGACGAGCCGTCTATTCGAGCGATTCGATGCCCGATACCAACGCCGCGGCCTGGAACCGAGTGATCACCACGGTTTTTCACCGTCCGGCCCCATGATGGGGTATGAGCCGCGCGCGAAAGCCCGATTGGCTGAAGAGCCGCCCGCCGTCGGGACAGGAGTTCGCCGGCATCCGAGAGACGCTGCGGGAGCACGACCTGCACACCGTCTGTGAGGAGGCCAACTGTCCCAATCTGGGCGAGTGTTGGTCGGGACGAGCCGGCCCCGACGGAAACGCAGGGTCGGGGGACGGCGGGGGAACGGCCACCTTCATGCTGATGGGCGACCGCTGCTCTCGAGCCTGTAACTTCTGCGACGTGCAAACCGGCGGGATGGAACCCCTCGATCCCGACGAACCCGAAAACGTCGCGAGCGCCATCGCCGAAATCGGCCTCGACTACGTCGTCCTCACCAGCGTCGACCGCGACGACCTCCCCGATCAGGGGGCGGGCCACTTCGCCGAGACGATCCGCGAGATCAAGGCCCGCCATCCGGGCATCCTCGTCGAAGTACTGATCCCCGACTTCCGGGGCGAGGAACGGCTCGTCCGGCAGATCATCGACGCCGAACCGGACGTGATCGCTCACAACGTCGAGACCGTCGATCGCCTGCAGTATCCCGTCCGGGACCGACGGGCCGGCTACGAGCAGAGCCTCTCGGTCCTCGAGCAGGTCGAGCGCGAATCGGATATCTACACGAAGACGTCGATCATGCTCGGCCACGGCGAGTACGACCACGAGGTCTACCAGACGCTGGCCGACCTGCGCGAGCGCGGCGTCGACATCGTCACGCTGGGCCAGTACCTGCGGCCCTCGCGGGACCACCTCGAGGTACAGCGGTACGATCCGCCGGACAAGTACGAGACGTGGCGACGGGTCGCCGAGGAGGAACTCGGGTTCCTGTACTGTGCGAGCGGGCCGATGGTACGCTCGTCGTACAAGGCGGGCGAACTGTTCGTCGACGCCGTCCTCCGCGAGGGCAAGAGCGTCGCGGCGGCGAGGGCCGACGCGCGCCGATCCCAGCCCCGACAGACCGAATCCTGAGCAGTCGACACGCACAGCCGATTCCTCGGCCCCATTCTCGGTCGCTGAGCCGCCGGTCCGATCGAACTGTGAGTTCGTCCACTCCACCCCGTCACTCGAGGGCAGAATCGAACGAAACAAAAGAAATGACCATTTTGTCTCATCCCTGTCCATCTCTGTCCCCCGTCGTACAGTGGTTTTTCGGGCGTCTGGCAAGAATCTCACTGATAGTAAACTATTTGGGAAACTCCTTTACCCTGAGCGATAGTTACCCCGAGTATGTACAGGTGGGTCTTCCCGTGAGTACGTTACAGCGCGATCCGCAGGAGCGAGTACAGATACTTGACGAAGCCGGTCGGGTCCGAGAGGGTGCCGAGGTCCCCGACCTCTCCGAGGACCGCCTCGTCGAGATGTACGAGCAGATGCGGCTCGTTCGCCGGTTCGACGAGCGAGCCGTCAGCCTCCAGCGGCAGGGACGGATGGGAACCTATCCGCCGCTGTCGGGACAGGAGGGCGCACAGGTCGGCAGCGCCCACGCGCTGGCCGAGGATGACTGGGTCTTCCCCAGTTACCGCGAACACGGCGTCGGGCTCGTTCGAGGGCTCTCGCTCGAGCGGACGCTGCTCTACTGGATGGGGCACGAACGGGGCAATTACGTCCCCGAGGACGTCAACATCTTCTCGGTCGCCGTCCCCATCGCGACCCAGATCCCGCACGCGACCGGCGCGGCCTGGGCCTCGAAGCTTCGCGACGAAGAACGGGCGTTCGTCTGTTACTTCGGCGACGGCGCGACCTCCGAAGGCGACTTCCACGAAGGCCTGAACTTCGCGGGCGTGTTCGACACGCCGAACGTCTTCTTCTGTAACAACAACCAGTGGGCCATCTCCGTCCCGCGCGAACGCCAGACGGCCAGCGCGACCCTCGCCCAGAAGGCTACCGCCTACGGTTTCGAGGGCGTACAGGTCGACGGCATGGATCCGCTCGCGGTGTACAAGGTCACCCGCGATGCGATCGCGAAGGCCAAAGACCCCGACGAGGACGAACTGCGGCCGACGCTCATCGAGGCCGTCCAGTACCGGTTCGGTGCTCACACGACCGCGGACGACCCCTCGGTCTACCGGACCGACGACGAGGTCGAACGCTGGAAGCAGAAGGATCCGATTCCGCGCCTCGAGACGTACCTCCGGTCGAACGGAATCCTCGACGACGAACGGGTCGACGCCATCGAAGCGCGGATCGAGGACGACGTCGCCGACGCGATCGAGTCCGCCGAGTCGTTCGAACGGCCCGATCCCGAGGAAATTTTCGCACACGTTTACGAGGGGATGCCCCGTCGGTTACAACGGCAGCTCGAATATTTCGAATCGGTTCGCGACAAACACGGCGACGACGCGCTGCTGGAGTGATATCATGGCTACGGAATCAGAATCAGACAATCTCACGCTGGTACAGGCGGTACAGGACGGATTACACACCGAGATGGAGCGAGACGACGACGTGATCGTCATGGGCGAAGACGTCGGCAAGAACGGCGGCGTCTTCCGCGCGACCGAGGGACTCTACGACGAGTTCGGCGAGGACCGCGTCGTCGACACCCCGCTCGCGGAGTCGGGGATCGTCGGGACGGCGATCGGGATGGCTGCCTATGGGATGCGGCCAGTGCCCGAGATCCAGTTCCTGGGGTTCATCTATCCTGCATTCGATCAGATTGTTTCGCACGCGGCGCGCTTGCGGACGCGCTCGCGAGGGCGATTCACGTGTCCCATGGTCATTCGGGCCCCCTACGGCGGCGGTATCCGCGCGCCGGAACACCACTCCGAGTCGACGGAGGCGATGTTCGTCCACCAGCCCGGGCTCAAGGTCGTCATCCCGTCGACCCCCTACGACACCAAGGGACTGCTAACCAGCGCGATCCGGAGCCCCGATCCGGTGGTCTTCCTCGAGCCGAAGCTCATCTACCGGGCGTTCCGCGAGGACGTGCCTCGGGAATCGTACGAGGTGCCGATCGGCGAGGCCGCCGTTCGTCGCGAGGGAACCGACATCTCGGTCTTCACGTGGGGTGCGATGACCCGGCCGACCCTCGAGGCGGCCGAGAACCTCGCCGAGGAGGGCATCGACGCGGAGGTCGTCGATCTGCGAACCGTGTCGCCGCTGGACGAGGAGACGATCGTCGACTCCTTCGAGAAGACGGGCCGCGCCGCAGTCGTCCACGAGGCACCCAAAACGGGCGGCCTCGGGGCCGAGATCACCGCGACCTTACAGGAGGAAGCGCTGCTGTATCAGGAAGCGCCGGTACAGCGCATCACGGGGTTCGACACGCCGTTCCCGCTGTACGCGCTCGAGGACTACTACCTGCCCGAACCGGCGCGCATCGAGGACGGCATTCGAGACGCCGTGGAGTTCTAACATGGTCCGAGAGTTCGAATTACCGGACGTCGGCGAGGGCGTCGCGGAGGGCGAACTGGTCTCGTGGCTGGTCGCCGCGGGCGACACGGTCTCCGAGGACCAGCCGGTCGCGGAGGTCGAGACGGACAAGGCGCTCGTGGAGGTCCCCGCGCCGGTCGACGGTACCGTTCGCGAGTTACACGTCGAGGAGGGCGAAATCGTCCCCGTCGGGACGGTGATTATCTCGTTCGACGTGGCGGGGGAGGAGAGCGAGGTGTCACGCACTTCGGAAAGCGCGACCGGCGACGCGGCGAGCGAGGCGGCCGAACAGCCGGCCGAGGGCGGTGAACCCGCCGGCAGTCCCGGCGCGACCGGGGCCGATACCGAGGACGTCGCGCCGCCCGAAGATCGAATCTTCGCACCGCCGCGCGTGCGCCGCATGGCCCGCGAGCGAGGAATCGATCTCTCGACGATTCAGGGCAGCGGCCCCGGCGGTCGCATCACTGCGGCCGACGTGCAGGCAGCGGCAGGAATCGGCACCGCAGCGGCAACGGACCAGGCCGAGTCACAGCCGGACGGGACGACGGCCGGCGGCGCGGCGGCCGATTCGGGCGGCTCGAGCGCCGAGAGCGAAGCGGCAGGCGCGGGTGGCGGTCCCACCGAGGAAACGGTCGTCGAGAGCACGACTCCTGGCTCGAGCACCCAGCGATCCGAGACGCCGACACAGGTCGAGTCGGCCGACCGCGACAGGACGCTCGCCGCGCCGGCGACCCGGCGGGTGGCCGAGGAGGAAGGCGTCGACATCGACGCCGTTCCCGCCACCGAAGAGCGCGACGGCGAGGCGTTCGTCACGCCCGACGCGGTTCGGGAGTACGCCGAGGCCCAGCGGCGAGCCCAGGAGGCGGACCGGGAAGCGCTCGAGGCGGGCGAGCCCGTCGGAGCGACGGGAGCCGAGTTCGCCGAAGGGGAGCGCGAACGCCGCGAGCCGTTCCGGGGCGTCCGCAAGCGGATCGCCGAGGCGATGGTCGAGTCGAAATACAGCGCCCCCCACGTCACCCACCACGACGAGGTCGACGTCACGGCCCTCGTCGCGGCGCGCGAGGACCTCAAACCCCGCGCCGAGGAGCGCGGAATCCGGCTGACCTACATGCCGTTTATCATGAAGGCCGTCGTGGCGGCGCTGAACGAACACCCCGAGATGAACGCGGTCATCGACGACGAAAACGACGAGATCGTCTACCGCGACTACTACAACATCGGGGTCGCGACCGCGACCGACGTCGGACTGATGGTCCCGGTCGTCGAGGACGCCGATCGGAAAGGGCTGCTCCAGCTCTCCTCGGAGATGAACGAGGTCGTCCAGAAGGCCCGCGACCGAACGATCAGTCCCGGGGAACTCCGCGGCTCGACGTTTACGATCACCAACGTCGGCGGCATCGGCGGCGAGTACGCGACGCCGATCATCAACTACCCCGAGGCGGGGATCCTCGCGATCGGCGAGATCAAACGCAAACCGCGCGTGGTGACCGACGAGAACGGCACCGAGTCGATCGAACCGCGCTCGGTGATGACGCTCTCGCTGTCGTTCGACCACCGGCTGATCGACGGCGCGGTAGGTGCGCAGTTTACGAACACCGTCATGGAGTACCTCGAGAACCCCAGCCTACTATTGCTCGAGTGATCGAACCAAACTCTACCGAACATGAACACACACAGTTCACGGACGATGCGTACGACGGGGGCGGATAACTGATGGTCGTCGGAGACGTCACCACCGGAACGGACGTACTGGTTATCGGCGCCGGCCCAGCCGGCTACGTCGCCGCGATTCGCGCGGGACAGCTCGATCTGGACGTCACGCTGGTCGAGAAGGACGCCTACGGCGGCACCTGTCTCAACTACGGCTGTATCCCATCGAAGGCGCTGATCACCGCGACCGACGTCGCCCACGAGGCCGCCACCGCCGAGGAGATGGGCATTCACGCCGACCCCGCGATCGACCTCGCAGGGATGATGGACTGGAAAGACGGCGTCGTCGACCAGCTCACCAGCGGCGTCGAGAAACTCTGCAAGGCCAATCAGGTCAACCTGCTCGAGGGCACCGCCCGCTTCGCCGACGAGAATACCGTCCGCGTCTCACACAGCGGCGACGGCCAGGGCTCCGAGAGCCTCGAATTCGAACACGCGATCGTCGCGACCGGTTCGCGCCCCATCGAGATTCCGAACTTCGAGTTCGCCGACGAGCCCGTCCTCGACTCGAAGCAGGCGCTCGCGCTCGAGTCGGTCCCCGACTCGCTCGTCGTCGTCGGTGCCGGCTACATCGGGATGGAGCTCGCCGGCGTCTTCGCCAAACTGGGGACCGACGTGACCGTCGTCGAGATGCTCGACTCGATCCTCCCGGGGTACGACGACGACCTCAAACGCCCGGTAAAGAAACGCGCGAACGACCTGGGCGTCGACTTCGAGTTCGGGTACACCGCCTCGGAGTGGCACGACCGCGACGGCGAGGGCATTCGCGTCGTCGCCGAGCCGGCGGACCAGGCCGCCGCAGACGGCGGGCACGAGGCGCCACGCGCCTCGGAACAAGCGAGCGGTGAAACCGAGAGCGGTGCAGAAACGGCCGCGGACGAACGGCTCGTGCTCGACACCGAGAAGGTGCTCGTGGCCGTCGGCCGCCACCCCGTCTCGGACACGCTCGACCTGTCGGACGCCGGTATCGAGACGGACGACCACGGGTTCATCGAAACCGACTCGCGCGCACGCACGAACGTCGATCACATCTTCGCCGTCGGCGACGTCGCCGGCGAACCGATGCTCGCGCACAAGGGCAGCGCGGAGGGACAAGTCGCCGCCGAAGTGATCGCCGGCGAACCCGCGGCGATCGACTATCAGGCGATGCCCGCGGCAGTCTTCACCGATCCCGAAATCGGGACCGTCGGCATGACGGAATCCGAGGCCGAAGAGGCCGGCTTCGAGACTGTGACCGGTCAGTTCCCGTTCCGCGCCAGCGGCCGCGCGCTGACGACCGGTGACTCCGACGGCTTCGTCAAAATCGTCGCCGACGACGCGGACGGCTACGTCCTCGGTGCCTCGATCGTCGGCCCCGAGGCCTCGGAACTGATCGCCGAACTCGGCCTCGCTATCGAACTCGGCGCGACGCTCGAGGACGTCGCCGCGACGGTCCACACCCATCCGACGCTCTCGGAAGCAGTCATGGAAGCCGCCGAAAACGCGCTCGGTCACGCGATTCACACGCTGAACCGGTGACGATCGCACGGAATCGCGTCCGCAGAACTCTCCTCCGGTGCGTACTCGTACGCCCGAAACGCGTTTCGGCCGACCGCGTCACGCCGATGGTCGATAGCCGGTTTTCGCCGTTTCACTGGACGTACAGCGAGTACGCGATCACGAGAAAGCCGGCCAACACGAGCAGGCTCTCGAGCAGGATTCCCGTCGCGAGTTCGACACCGAGTAGCTCGTACAACATACCGGCGAGCACCAGCCCGAGCGTGACGAGACCGAATCCGGCCGTGAGATAACCCAACGCTCGCTGTCGCGTCCGACGGTACGCTTTGAACGCGAAATACGTGATGACGCCCCCGACGACGAGGACGAGCGTTTTGACGACAGCCAACGCGAACATCATCTCGGCCGAGCCAGCTGGAAATGGATTCATGTTTCCTTTCGCACCTCCGACCACAGCTCCGCGAGCCGTTCGTCCGCGGTCCGGGCGGGGCGTTCGATCTGGACCGTCAACGATCGCTCTTCGTCTAATCCGAGCGTGATTTCGTCGAACGCGACCGAGTACTTGCTCGCGTGATGGCCGTCCTGTCGAATCTCCGTCGACTCCTCGAGTAGCGTCGCCTCGGTCAACAACTCGAGTTTCCGGTACAGCGTCGACTGCGGGATCTCACACTGCTTCGTGAGCTCGGACGCGGTCATCGGTTCCTCGAGATGCCGAATAATTTCACGGCAGTCGGGATCGTCCAGCGCAGAGCAGATCTCTTCCGCGGACGGCGTCGACTCCGAAGCGAACGGGTCCCGGACCATTCGTCTCACTGTTACAACGCACGTGGTTTATCGGCATCGATGCGTCTCCCAGCGTTCCCGTCGTCTGCCCGAGACACGAAGCCTTCTTGCGCGTACGCGCTCGAGTGCAATTCACGCGGGTATCATCCGGCCCGACCGTACCTTCGAGGGTGGGATGACCGGCCGACCTCCGCCCGCGTGACATTCTCGAACCGCCGAGCTGGCGCGCTCGAGCAGCACGTCCATTTATTAGTGTCATCGACCCTATCTTCTCGTGGAAAATCGTGCCATGGTATCGGTTTCCGATATCGGTCTCGTCCGACGGCCTTATATGTGAACCCGGCGTTCGATTGGAATGCGAACGACGTGGCGCTCGCCGCCACGCTCCCTCCGGCCGCAACCCGGCACGGAGGACCCACGCTGTATCCACCCTCCCCGGGGCCGCCGCGGCTCACGCCGCTGCCGCCTCGCTCGAGGGCGCTCGGACCCGTCGTACCCCCGCCGAACCCTCGGCGGTCCAGGACGACGCCCTTATATAATCGGGGCGTCTC